>NZ_JBXANG010000003.1:0-478547 GCF_058801445.1 Brevundimonas sp. GW822-FHT03E11
CCGCTTCGCGGTCCCCCTCCCCCAAAGGGGGAGGATTGCGGGGATCGGGTCACAATCTCATCTCCAGCCCTTCGCCCGCCAGATAGGCCTTCAGGTCCGGGATGGCGATGGCGCCGGTGTGGAAGACGCTGGCGGCCAGGGCGCCGGAGACGTCGGCCTGATTGAAGACGTCGCGGAAATGTTCGGGCGCGCCGGCGCCGCCCGAGGCGATCAGGGGGATGGTCAGGCGCGCCCTGGCGGCCGACAGTTGTTCGATGTCGTAGCCTTTGCGAACCCCGTCCTGGTCGATGCAGTTCAGCACGATCTCGCCGGCGCCCAGGCTCTGGGCCTCGTCCAGCCAGTCCAGGGTGCGTTTGCCGGCGCGGCGGCGGGCGTCCGGATCGCCGGTGTATTTGTGGACCACCCAGTCGCCGTCCTCGAACCGGCTGTCGACGCCGACGACGACGCATTGCCCGCCCAGCCGCTCGGCCATTTCGGCGATCAGTTCGGGACGCTCCAGGGCGGGGGAGTTGATCGACACCTTGTCCGCCCCGTGGTCCAGGCAGCGGGCGGCCTGATCGACGCTGCGGATGCCGCCGGCGACGCAGAAGGGGATGTCCAGCAGCCGGGCGATGTCCTTGATCCAGCCGTAGTCCAGGGTCCGGCCCTCGGGGCTGGCGGTGATGTCGTAGAAGACCAGTTCGTCGGCGCCGGCGTCGCGGTAGCGGGCGGCCAGTTCAGCGGCGTCGCCCATGTCGGTGTGGCCGACGAACTTGACGCCCTTGACCACCCGGCCGTCCTTGACGTCCAGACAGGGGACGATACGGCGCGCGGTCATGCCGTGGCCGCCGCTATGGCTTGCGGCAGGGTGAAGCGGTTCTCGTACAGGGCGCGGCCGACGATGGCGCCGTTGCAGCCCAGGGCCTTGACCGCGACGAGATCGTCCAGAGACGAGATGCCGCCGGACGCCTGAAGGACGACATCGGGGCGACGGCGGCGGATTTCGGCCAGCAGCTCCAGATTGGGGCCGGTCAGGGCCCCGTCGCGGCCGACGTCTGTGACCAGCAGGTGTTTGGCCGTGCCCTTGGGATAGCGATCCAGCGCCTCCCACAGGGTGACGCCGGACGACTGGGTCCAGCCCTTCAGGGCAGGAACGGGCACGCCGTCCTCGATCTTGACGTCCAGGGCCAGGGTGATGCGTTCGGGGCCGAAACCCTTCAGCCAGGCGGCGACGTCATTGGGCTGGGTCACCGCCAGGGAGCCGACGACGACGCGGGAGACCCCGGCCTCCAGCAGCTTGGCCACATCATTGGCGCTGCGGACGCCGCCGCCGGACTGGATCTTGATCTCGAGGGCCTGGGCCAGTTCGCCGATCAGGGCGTGCTGGCGCGCCTCGCCCGCCTCGGCCCCGTCCAGATCGACGATGTGAATCCACTCGGCGCCCTCGGCCGCGAAGGCGCTGAGGCGGGCGGCGGGCTGTTCGTCGTACTGCGTCACCTGGTCGAACTTGCCGTGCATCAGGCGCACGCAGACGCCGTCCTTCAGGTCGATGGCGGGGTAGATCAGCATGATGGATTCTCGGGCAGGCTCAGGAAGTTCCTGAGAATCGTCGCCCCGGCCTCGGCCGAGCGTTCGGGGTGGAACTGGCAGCCCCAGCGGTTGGCGGTGCGGACTATGGCGGGCACGGGGCCGCCGTAGTCGGCGCGGGCCAGGGTGGCGGGGCCGTCGGGACAGACATAGCCGTGGACGAAATAGGCGTAGGCGCCGTCGGCGACCCCCTCCAGCAGCGGATCCTCACGGTCGCGCGTCAGCCGGCTCCAGCCCATATGCGGCACGGGCAGGCCGCCGGCCGGCTCCAGCCGGGACACGGCGCCGGGGATGAAACCCAGCAGATCGACGCCCTCGCCCTCCTGGCTGGTTTCGAACAGAAGCTGCTGGCCCAGGCAGACGCCCAGCAGGGGACGGGGGAAGGCGCGGATCGGTTCGACCAGGCCCAGCTCCGACAGGCGGCTCATGGCGTAACCGGCCGCCCCGACGCCGGGCAGGATGACCCGTTCGGCGTCTGTGATCACGGCGGGATCGTCGGTCAGGCGCACGGTGGCGCCGAGACGTTCCAGGGCGAACTGGACCGAGGCGACGTTGCCGGCGCCGTAGGCGATGACGGCGACCTCGGTCATGCGATCCTCCCCCGTCGGGGGAGGGGGACCGCGCGTAGCGTGGTGGAGGGGGAGAGGACGCACGAGGTGTGGAGCGTCAGGCGCCGGCGCGCGGGCCGGCCCCCTCCACCGCTTCGCGGTCCCCCTCCCCCATGGGGGGAGGATTTCATCACAACACCCCCTTCGTCGACGGCACCGCATCGCCCTCGATCCGGATGGCTTGGCGCAGGGCGCGGCCGAAGGCTTTATAGACGGCCTCGGTCTTGTGGTGGTCGTCCTGGCCCGTGACCTTGATGTGGACGGCGGCGCCCATGGCCTCGGCCAGGGAGCGGAAGACGTGGGCCGTCAGGTCGGTGCGGTAGTCGCCGATGAAGGGGGTGTCGAACGTGCCTTCGAACAGCGGATAGGGTCGGCCGGACAGGTCGATGGAGACCGCAGCGTTGGCCTCGTCCATCGGCAGGACGAAGCCGTAGCGGGCGATGCCCTTGCGCTCGCCCAGCGCCTGTTTCAGCGCCTGCCCCAGGGCGATGGCGCTGTCCTCGATCGTGTGGTGGGGGTCGGTGTGCAGGTCGCCCTCGCACTGGAGGCGCAGGGAGAAGCCGCCGTGGGCCGCGATCTGCTCCAGCATGTGGTCGAAGAAGCCGACGCCGGTCTCGATCCTGATCGGGCCGGGGGCGTCCAGGTCGACGGCGCAGACGATGCGGGTCTCTTTCGTATCGCGCACGGCCTGGCCGACGCGGGCCGGACGGCGCTTGGCGGGCGTCAGGCCGAAGGCGGCCAGCAGCCGGTCGTTGACCTCGGGCTTGATCGAGACGGGCAGCCGCAACCGGTCGCCGGACCGGTCGGCCTCGATCCCATAGGTCTTCAAGCGCGCCAAGGCGGCGGCCGGGTCTTCGGGGCGGGCCATGATGATGGGGCCGACGCCGGGCTCGACCGTCAGGTCGCGGCCCAGTTCGCGGGCCAATCGCTCGCGCTCGCGCCGGACCGAGGCGATGCGCTCGGTCGTCTCGATCATCCGCGACGGGTCCAGGGCCTGAAGCGCCAGCCGCACCAGGGGCTCCGGCAGGGCGTAGGGCTCCAGCACCGAGGCGAGGCGGGCCAGGGTCGGGCCTTGCGCGACCGCCGCGCCGACGCGGGCGCCGGCTAAGCCATAGGCCAGGGACAGGCTGCGCAGCACGACCAGATTGGGCTGGTCGGCCACGACCGCGACGGCCGAGACGCTGTCGGAAAACTCGATCAGGCCCTCGTCCACCACCAGCAGGGCGGGGGCGACGCGGGCGGCCATTTCGGCGACCGCCTCGGGCGAGCCCAGGGCGCGGACGACCACGGCCGCGACCTCGCCCCTGGCCGGATAGATGGCGGCGAGACGGTCATAGGGCTCGGCCTTCGGCGCCTCGACCGAACCGCCGTCGCGAGCGGCGAGACGCCAGACCAGCTCCAGCCCATGGGTCAGGCCGCGCACCGGCAGGACCTGGTCGGCGGGCACGGCGTAGATCGCGGCCATGCGGGCGGCCAGGGCGGCAGGCTCGCCGGGATAGCGGTCCAGGCCCTCGCCGCCGGAGACCAGCGGGGGATAGGGGGCGGGCAGGGTCATCGGGCGGCTCCGCTATGATCTTCCCCCGCTTGCGGGGGAAGTGTCAGGTCGTGGCGCGAAGCGACACGCCTGACGATGGGGGGAGTTCTGCGACTTGGCGAAACGCCCCTCTCCGACCCTGGTTCGCTGCGCGAACGACGGGCCACCTCTCCCGCAAGCGGGAGAGGGTCTTTAAAGGCGGCCCTCATCCCTCGCTCCTCAGATCCGCCGCGCGGGCGTGGGCTTCCAAGCCCTCCATCCGGGCCAGGCGGGCGGCGATGGGGGCCAGGGCGCGGGCGCCGGCCTCGGTGACCAGCTGGACCGACATGGTGGTCATGAAGCTGGAAGTGGTGACGCCGCCCAGGGTGCGGGCGCCGCCGTCGGTCGGCAGGACGTGGCTGGGGCCGGCGGCGTAGTCGCCCAGGGTCTCGGCCGCGAACCGGCCGACGAAGACGGCGCCGGCGGCCTTGATGGAGGGGAGCAGGGCCTCCGGATCCTCGACCTGAAGCGCCAGGTGTTCGGGGCCGTAGAGGTTGATCACCTCGCAGGCGGCGTCCAGGTCGCGCACCAGGACGGCGCGGGCCTCGTTCAGCGAGGCGCGGGCGACGGCTTCGCGCGGCAGCGTCGCCACCTGGGCCTCAACCTCGGTCAGAATATAGTCGATGGTGGCGCGGCTGGTGGAGACCAGGAGAACTTGCGCGTCGGCATCGTGCTCGGCCTGGCTGAGCAGATCGGCGGCGGCGATCTCGGGCGCGGCGTCGCGGTCGACGACGACCATCAGCTCGGACGGACCGGCGGGCATGTCGACGGCGGGGCCGCCCGGAAGAGCGGACGCCTGTTTCTTGGCCTCGGCCACATAGGCGTTGCCGGGGCCGAACAGCTTGTCGCAGGCGGGGATGACCCCGTCCTCCAGTTCGACGCCGAAGGTCAGGGCGGCGATGGCCTGGGCGCCGCCCATCAGCCAGAGGGCGTCCAGCTCCGCCTCTGCGGCGGCCAGGATCATGGCGGGGTGGACCCCGCCGGACTTGTCCGGCGGGGTCACAGCGACGCGCCGGCCCACGCCCGCGACGCCGGCCGGAATGGCCAGCATCAGAAGCGAGGAGAAGAGGGGGGCGGTGCCGCCGGGGATGTAGAGACCGGCCGAGGCGATCGGACGCCAGGCCAGTTTGGAGCGGACGCCCGGCGTGGTCTCGACGAAGTCGGTGTCCTCCGGCCGGGTCGCCTGGTGGAAGACGCGGATATTGTCGGCCGCCATCCGCAGGGCGCGGACGTCGGCGGGGGGCAGGGCGTTGCGGGCCTCGGCCACGATCTCGGGCGTGATGGCGATGCGGCGGGGCGGGGCCTTGTCCAGCTTCTGGCACCAGTCGGTGACGGCCGCGCCGCCGCGCGCGCGCACGTCGTCCAGAATGGCGCGGACCACCTCGGTGACGTCGCCGGCGGTGCGCTGGGCCGGGCGGGCCAGGGCCGCCGTCTTGCCGGCGGCGTCGAGGGAAGACCAGTCGATACGTTTGAAGGCCGTGGTCATCACATCATCTTCTCGATGGGCAGGACCAGTATGGCCGAGGCGCCGGCGGCCTTCAGCTTCTCCAGCGTCTCCCAGAAGACGGCCTCCTGGCAGACGGCGTGGACGGCGACCGCGTCGTCGCGGCCCGACAGGGGCATGACGGTGGGCGAACCGGCGCCCGGCAGGATGGCGGTGATTTCGTCCAGCGCCGCGCGCGGGGCGTTCAGCATGACGTATTTGGCGCCCTGGGACGACACGACGCCGGCCATCCGCTCGATGATGCTGTCCAGAAGGTGCTGCAGGTCGGGTTCGGGGGCGACGGGGGACTGGATCAGCACGGCCTGGCTTTCCAGCACCGTGTCCTTGGCGCCCAGGCCGTTGGCCTCCAGCGTCGCGCCGGTCGAGACCAGGTCGCAGATGGCGGCGGCCAGTTTCAGCCGGGGCGCGACCTCGACGGCGCCGCGCATGACGACGATGTCGGCCTTGACCCCCCGCTCGTCCAGGAAGCGGCGCAGGATCTTGGGATAGGAGGTGGCGATCCGCAGGCCCTCCAGCGAGGCCGGGCCTTCATAGGCCAGGGTCGGGGGCGCAGCGATCTTCAGGGTGCAGCGGCCGAAGCCCAGGGGCATGACGACCGACGCATTGGGACCGCCGTTGCGGCCTTCCTCCAGCACGTTCTCGCCGACGATCCCCAGGTCGCAGACGCCGTCGGCCACGAAGGTGGGGATGTCGTCGTCGCGGACGCGCAACAGGTCGATCGGATAGTTCTCGACCCGATACAGCAGGTCGTTGTGGCCCTTGACCCATTTCAGACCCGCGTCGCGGATCAGGTCGAGGCTGCGGTCGGCCAGACGGCCGGATTTCTGGACGGCGATGCGAAGCCGGCCCTGTACGGTGCTCATGTTCGGATACTCAGTTCGTGTTCTTCAGGCGGTCCAGGGCGATGCGGTAGCCCTGGTGCGGCATGTCTTTGAGGTAACGGGCGACGCGGACGACGGTGGTGGGGCTGGCGTGGGCCTCGGCCGCGATCTCGCGATAGGATTTGCCGCCGGCGTCCAAGAGGCGCGCCACCTGCCAGCGCTCGGCGAAGGCGCGCAGTTCCGCCGGGGTGCACAGGTCGGCCAGAAAGGCGTCCATCTCGGCGCGCGTCTGCATCGACAGCAGGGCGTCGTAGAGGGCGTCGCGGGCGGGCGGGGTCGTCATGCGCGTTCCACTATGCTGTAACAGTGGAACGGTCAAGGGCGATTAGTGGCGAGTGGCGAGTGGCGAGTTTGAAGACGGCGCCTTGTGCGGTCCAGCCAGGTTTCGTCAGTCCCAAGGATGATGGTTGAAAGCGGGGGCGTTTATCTCGCCACTCGCCACTCGCCACTCGCCACTCTAAACCACCCCCATGACCAAGATCCTGATCATCGGCGCCGGCCACGCCGGCGGCTCCGTCGCGGCCTTTCTGCGGCAGTACGGGCATGAAGGCCCCATCGTGCTGGTGGGCGAGGAGGATGCGCCGCCCTATCAGCGGCCGCCCCTGTCCAAGGCCTGGCTGAAGGGGGAGGCGGATCTGGAGGCGCTGCTGCTGCGGCCGCTGAGCTTCTATCAGGAGCAGGGGATCGCGTTTCGACCCTCGACTGTCGCCGTGTCGGTGGACCCGGAGGCGAAGACGGTCGCCTTCCACGACGGCTCGAGCGAACCCTATGACGTCCTGGTGCTGGCGACGGGATCGACGGCGCGCAAACTGCCGGTTCCGGGCGGGGACCATCCCGACCTGCTGGAGCTGAGGACGCTGAAGGACGCCGAGCGGCTGAAGGCCGTGCTGGGGCCGGGCAAACGGCTGGCGGTGGTCGGCGGCGGCTATGTGGGTCTGGAGGCGGCGGCCTCGGCCCGCGCCTTGGGCGCCGAGGCGGTGGTGATCGAACGGGCGCCGCGCGTGCTGGCGCGGGTGGCGTCGGAGACCCTGTCGGCCTTCTTCACCGCCCAGCACCGGGCGCGGGGGGTGGAGATCATCACGGGCGCCGAGGTGGTCGCGGTCGCCCATGACGGCGTGACCCTGGCGGACGGATCGGCGGTGCAGGCGGATGCGGTTCTGGTCGGGGTGGGCGCCCTGGCCTGCGACAGCCTGGCGCGGTCGGCGGGCCTGCGTTGCGACGACGGGGTGGTGGTGGACGATCAGGCGCGGACCAGCGACCCGGCGATCTTCGCCGTCGGCGACATGACGCGGCGGCCGATTCCCGTGCACGGCGGGGTCTCGCACCGGCTGGAGAGCGTGCCCAACGCGCTGGAACAGGCCAAACAGGCGGCGGCGGCCATCGCCGGGCGACCGGGGCCGGCGCCGGAGGTTCCGTGGTTCTGGTCCGATCAGTACGACTTCAAGCTTCAGATCGCCGGCCTGCCGTTCGATGCGGACCGTCAGGTGGTGCGGGGCGATCCGTCGGCGGGGGGATTTGCGGTGTTTCACCTGAACGGCGACCGGGTGGTCTGCGTCGAGGCGGTCAATGCTCCGCCGGAGTTCATGGCGGGCAAACAGCTGATCGGAAAGGCGACGCCGGTGGATGCGGCCAAGCTGGCGGACGTCTCGGTTTCGATGAAGGCGGTGGGGGTGTGATTTTCACCCGACCTTCCACCGCTTGCGGGGGAAGTGTCAGGCCGTGGCGCGAAGCGACACGCCTGGCGATGGGGGAAGTCTTCTTGCTTTGAGCAGAACTTCACTCTCCGACCCTGGATCGCTGCGCGATCGACGGGCCACCTCTCCCGCAGGCGGGGGAGGGTCTGGTTGTTGAAGCTTCGCCGCAGTGCAACAAAACTGTTGCGCTTTTCGTTGGGTCGCGATCAAGCTGTGATCTCAACGCGGCGGGGGCGAATGACGAGAGCTTTCGACGAAATGAACGGCGGCGGATCCGGCGCGATCCGCGACAGCTACAAGACCCTGGCGGCCTGGCTGGAAAACGCCCCGCCGGACCTGTTGCAGGCGCGCTCGCGCCAGGCGGAGCTGTTCTTCCGCCGCATGGGGGTGACCTTCGCCGTCTATGGCGACGAGGAATCCAACGAGCGGCTGATCCCGTTCGACGTCGTTCCGCGCATCATCGGCGCCGACGAATGGGGCGGGCTGGAGAAGGGGCTGAAGCAGCGGGTCACCGCCATCAACGCCTTTCTGAAGGACATCTACGGACCGCAGGACTGTATCCGCGCCGGGATCGTGCCCGCCGACCTGATCCTGACCAATCCGCACTATCGGCCCGAGATGCAGGGGCGGCGTCCGCCCGGCGACGTCTGGTGCCATATCGCCGGGGTCGATCTGGTCCGCACGGGCGAGGACGGCTTCTATGTGCTGGAGGACAATGTCCGCACCCCGTCCGGGGTCTCCTATATGCTGGAGAACCGCGAGATGATGATGCGGCTGTTCCCCGACCTGTTCGCCGAACATGCGGTGCGGCCGGTCGAAATCTATACCGACATGCTGCTGCGTTCGCTCCAGGCCTCGGCGCCGTCGGGGGCGGGCGAGGATCCGACCATCGTGGTCCTGACGCCGGGGCCGTTCAACTCGGCCTATTACGAGCACAGCTTCCTGGCCGACAAGCTGGGGGTCGAACTGGTCGAGGGCGGGGATCTCTTCGTCAATGACGACACCGTCTATATGCGCACGACCGAAGGCCCCAAGCGGGTCGACGTCATCTATCGCCGCATCGACGACGACTTCATCGACCCCCTGACCTTCATGCCGGATTCGGCGGTCGGGGCGCCGGGGCTGATGTCGGCCTATTTCGCCGGGCGTGTGACCCTGGCCAATGCGGTCGGGACCGGGGTGGCCGACGACAAGGCCGTCTATACCTATATGCCCGAGATCATCCGCTTCTTCACCGGCGAGGACGCCATATTGAAGAATGTGCCGACCTGGCGCTGCCGCGAGCCGGAGGCGCTGAAGGAGGTGCTGGAGAAGCTGCCGGAACTGGTGGTCAAGGAGGTCGGTGGATCGGGCGGCTACGGCATGCTGGTGGGGCCCACCTCGACCCAGGCCGAGATCGAGGCCTTCCGCGCCAAGCTGATCGCCGATCCCGACGACTTCATCGCCCAGCCGACGCTGAGCCTGTCGACGGCCCCGACCCTGAACGGCGGAGCCCTGTCGCCGCGCCACGTCGATCTTCGGCCCTTCGTCCTGTCCAGTCCGGCCGGGGTGCGGGTCGCGCCGGGCGGGCTGACGCGGGTGGCGTTGAAGGAGGGGTCGCTGGTGGTCAACTCCAGCCAGGGCGGCGGAACCAAGGACACCTGGGTGCTGGATGTTTGATCGGACGAAAATCCTCCCCCGTCGGGGGAGGGGGACCGCGAAGCGGTGGAGGGCGCTCGCCCCAGACACCCTGTTTGCGTTTGGCCCCCTCCACCCCCCTTCGGGCGGTCCCCCTCCCCCAATGGGGGAGGAATAGATGCTCTCTCGCACCGCAGACAGTCTCTATTGGACCGGCCGCTATATGGAGCGGGCCGATTTTCTTGCGCGCATTCTGGAGGCGGCGATCCGGCTGGCGGCCCTGCCGGCCAAGGATCAGGCGACCGTCACCGCCTGGGCGGGGGCCATCGCCTCGTCGGGGGTGAAGTCGGCCTTCGACGCCACCGGCCGCACCGTGTCGGAGAAGTCCGTCCGCGAATATCTGGCCTTCGGAGCCGACAATACGACCTCGATCAAGGCCTGTATCACCCGGGCGCGGACCAACGCCCGTTCGGTGCGGACCGCCCTGACCATCGAGCTGTGGGAGGCGATCAACGGCGCCTGGAACGGGCTGAACGAACTGGGCGAGCCGACCCGCCGCGACGACTTCACCAACTTCCTGGACTTCGTGAAATCGACGTCCCTGGCGGTGGAGGGGGCCTCGTCGCGGACGATGCTCAGGAACGACGCCTACTGGTTCCTGCGGCTGGGCATGGCGATCGAGCGGGCCGACAACACCGCCCGCCTGCTGGACGTGAAGTACCATCTGCTGCTGCCGCCGGGCGAACGGGTGGGCGGACAGCTGGACTATTTCCAGTGGACCACCCTGTTGCGCGAGGTTTCGGCCCTGACCGCCTATCGCTGGGTTTATCGCGAGAGCGTGCGGCCCTGGCTGGTGGCGGACCTCCTGGTGCTGAACCGGCAGATGCCGCGGTCCCTGGCCAGCTGTCAGGGGATGATCGTCAGCTATCTGGAGAAGCTGGCGGCCGACTATGGCCGGCGCGGCCCGGCCCAGCGGCTGGCGTCGAACCGCCTGACCCAGTTCAACGAGGCTCGGATCGAGGACATCTTCCAGTCGGGCCTGCACGAATACATCCAGGGCTTTCTGAACGAGAACAACGCCCTGGGCGCCGCCATCCACGAACAGTATCTGGTCTGACCATGCGGATCCGGATCGACCACTCCACCCGCTACGCCTACGCCCGGCCCGCGCGGTTCATCGTCCAGATGCTGCGGCTGACGCCCCGGTCCTGCGAGGCCCAGCAGGTGCGGGAATGGCGGATCGAAACCGACGTCGACGCCCGGTTGCGGCGCAGCGACGACGCCTTCGGCAATATCGTGCACAGCCTCTATACCGAGCGGCCGACCGACGCCCTGACCATCCGGGTGACGGGCGAGGTCTCGACCGTGGACACCGGCGGGGTGATCCGGGGGCAGAACGAGCGGCTGCAGCCGGGCGTCTATCTGCGCGACACCCGGCTGACCCAGGCCGATGCGGCCCTGATCGACTTCGCCCGGTCCGTGCCAGAGGGCGCGGCCCTGGAGCGGATGCACCGTCTGATGGGGGCCATCCACGCCGGCGTCGCTTTCGAGGTCGGGGCGACCTCCGCCACCCATACGGCGGCCGAGGCCTTCGCCATCGGTCGCGGGGTCTGCCAGGATCACGCCCAGATCTTCATCGCCTGCGCCCGGACCCTGGGCGTGCCGGCCCGTTATGTCTCGGGCCATCTGAACCGGTCGGACGGTCAGCACGACCAGGACGCCGCCCACGCCTGGGCCGAGGCCTGGATCGAGGACCTGGGCTGGGTCGGGTTCGACGCGGCCAACGGCGTCTGCCCGACCGAGAACTATGTCCGCATCGCCGTGGGCCTGGATTCGCTGGGGGCGACGCCGATCCGGGGAACCAGCTATGGCGGCGGGGTCGGCAGTCTGACGGTGGCCCTTCATGTGCGGCCTGTGCAACAGGGCCGGCAACAACATCAGAGCCGGGGATGGTCCTGATCGTCATGTCGCGGGAATCTGTTAGCGTCTGCGGATTCGCGGAACGGGGAGCGGATAGGGGACAGTGACCTATTGCGTAGGCATGTTGGTGAAGGAGGGGTTGGCGATGATCGCCGACACCCGCACCAATGCGGGCGTGGACAACATCTCGTCCTATCGCAAGCTGCATGTGTTCAAGCGGCCCGGCGAGCGGGTGCTGGCCGTGGCGACGGCGGGCAATCTGTCGGTCACCCAGACGGCCCTGGCCATGGTCGCCGAAGGGGTCAAGCTGCCGGATTCGACCGGGCCGGAGACGCTTGAGACCGCGCCGACCCTGTTCCGCGCCGCCCAGATCCTGGGCCATGCGATGGCCACGGTCCGGGCGACGATCAACACCCCCGCCTCGCCGACCGCCGACGCCCTGAACGTCAACGCCTCCATGCTGCTGGGCGGCCAGATCGCGGGCGGCAAGATGGGGCTGTATCTGATCTACGGCCAGGGCAATTTCATCGAATGCGGGGCCGACACGCCGTATCTGCAGATCGGCGAGCTGAAATACGGCAAGCCGATCCTGGACCGAGCCCTGCATTCCGACACCCCGCTGTCCGAGGCGGTGAAGCTGGGGCTGATCTCGTTCGACTCGACCATTCGCTCCAACATCGCCGTGGGGCCGCCGCTGGATCTGATCGTGATCCGCCGCGACAATCTGTCGGGGATGGAGCGGCGGCTGGAGGCCGATGATCCCTATTTCCGCGACCTGGGCCGGCGATGGTCGGAAGCATTGGCTGCGGCGCATCAGGCCATGCCGGCGCCCACCTGGCTTGATCTGGGCGCGCAGACGGCGCCGTCTCGCACGATCAGCGTCGTCTCGAATTAAGTTGCGACCTACTCGCAATCGCTCTTGTGCGGCCCAATGAAGCTGGTTATTGCGACCGCATCGCAAAATCAGACCAAAAGGTCGCCAAAACATGTCCGACTCTCGCGCCGCCTCGCTTCGCGCGCTTCTCTTCGCCTCCAGCGCCGCCGGCATGCTGGTCGCCGCCCCCGCCATCGCCCTCGCCGCTGACGCGACCGCCGAAGACGGCGTGGTCGTCACCGCGGATCAGCAACAACAGCCCGCCAACCTGGGTACGATCGACGTCAACGGCCAGCTGAAGAAGCGCGAGCCGCAGAGTCCGGAGTTCGTGGCGCCCCTGGTGGACACGCCGCGTTCGATCACCATCATTCCCGAACAGGTCATCACCCAGACGGCGGCGACCTCGCTGGAAGACCTGCTGCGCAACTCGCCCGGCATTACGTTCGGCGCGGGCGAGGGCGGTCAGCCGCTCGCCGACCGCCCCTTCATCCGCGGCCAGTCCTCGGGCAACAACATCTTCGTGGACGGGGTGCGCGACGCCGGCGGACAGCAGCGCGAGGTCTTCGACCTGGAACAGGTCGAGGTGATCAAGGGGGCGGACTCCGTCTATTCGGGCCGCGGCTCGGGTGGCGGCAGCATCAACCTCAGCTCCAAACAGCCGCGCCTGGCCGATTCCGTCAGCGCCAGCGCGGGCGTGGGCACGGACAACTATTACCGCGCCACGGTGGACGGAAACTGGCGGCTGAACGAAACCAGCGCCTTCCGCCTGAACCTGCTGGCGACCGAGGGGGACGTGCCCGGCCGTGACGCCGTCGATTTCGAGAAATACGGCCTGGCCATGGCCTTGGGCTTCGGCCTGGGGACCGACACCTCGGCGACGATCAACTACTATCACCTGACCGCCGACTCGATGCCGGACTACGGCATTCCGCTCGACCGCAAGCTGGACAACGGCTGGGCGATCAAGACCACGGACAGCCGCATCCTGAACGTCCCCTACGACAGCTTCTACGGGCTGAAGGCGCGCGACTATATGCGCAATGAGGTCGACAGCGTCACGGTGAAGCTGGAGCACCGGTTCAGCGACAACCTGACCCTGCGCAACCTGACCCGCTATTCGGAGACGCTGAACGACTATGTCGTGACCAACCCCGGCGACGGCGGCGCGGCGGTCCTGGTCGGCGACACCTGGTGGATGAAGCGGGGCCTGAAGTCGCGCTGGAACCCGGCGGAAACCTTCGCCAACGTCACCGACCTGTACGGCGACTTCACCACGGGCGCCCTGAAGCACAGTTTCGACCTGGGCGTCGAATACAGCCGCGAACGCAACCGAAACGCCGGCTACACCGTCACCACGATCAGCGGCTCGGCCTGTCCGACAGGTCTCACGGGTTTCGACTGCACGCCCGTCTATGATCCGAACCCGAACGATCCCTGGACCGGTTCGATCGTGCGCGGCGCCGTGACCCGCAATACGACCAAGTCTACGGGCGTCTACGCCAATGACTCCATCGCCCTGGGGGACCGCTGGGTGCTGAACCTGGGCCTTCGCTGGGACGATTACAGGGTTCGCGGCGTCGCCTCGACCGGCTTGCCCGTGGCGGAGACGTCTTGGGACTTCGTCAACTATCAGGTCGGCCTGGTCTATAAGCCGACGGCGAACACCAGCGTCTACGCCTCCTACGCCACTTCTTCGACGCCGCCGACGATTTCAGCGGGCGATCAGAACAACTCCGGCGGAGCCGGGTCGGGCAACTTGGCCAATGAGGTGCTGGATCCCGAGGACACCGAAAACTATGAGATCGGCGCCAAGGCCGAACTGTTCGGCCAGCGCCTGAGCCTCAGCGGCGCCCTGTTCCAGACCACCCGCAAGAACGCCCAGATCCTGATTTCCGACGGGGTCTACGCCCAGGCGGGCGAGGTCGAGGTCAAGGGGCTGGAGCTGGGCTTCTCGGGCAACGTCACCCCCGCCTGGACCGTGTTCGGCGGCTACACCTATATGGATTCCGAACTGGTGCGCGGCGCCTACAACAGCGTCAACGTCGGCGACCCCCTGGCCAACACGCCCAAGAACAGCTTCAGCCTGTTCACCACCTATCAGCTGCTGTCGAAGCTGAGCCTGGGCGGCGGGGTCTATTATGTGGATGACCGGTTCGGCGGTAACCAGGGCGGCGCCGGGGGCGGGACAGCGCGCGTCTATGCGCCCAGCTACACCCGCCTGGATCTGTTCGCCGCCTATGATCTGAGCGACCGCGCCAGCCTGCAGCTGAACGTCAAGAACGCCACGGACGAGGAATACATCATGCGGACCAACGGGGTTCACCATGCCGACCCCGCTCCGGCGCGTCAGGCCATCCTGGCCCTGAACCTGCGCTTCTAAAGGCCTCTATCCCCGGCCTATAACTGGCGGCTCCGTCCTTCCGGCGGGGCCGCCTTTCTCTTTTCCAGCGAGAGCGACGTGCTGCTGCAAATCCCCGAAGTCTTCTCCAAGGCCGAAGTGAAGGCCCTGCGCGAGCGGCTGGACGCCGGACCGTGGGCCGACGGAAACATGACCTCCGGCCACCAGTCGGCGACGGCCAAGCGGAACCAGCAGCTGCCGGAAGACTCCGACGTCGCCAAGGAGGTCTCGGCCCTGATCGTCCAGGCCTTGAACGCCAATCCCATGTTCGTCGCCGCCGCCCTGCCGCACACGATCTTTCCGCCCTTGTTCAACCGCTATGAGGGCGGGGGCGAGTTCGGCCTGCACGTGGACAACGCCATCCGCCAGCAGCGCGGCGGCGGGTCAATCCGTATACGGAGCGACCTGTCGGCGACCCTGTTCCTGTCCGAACCTGAAGACTATGACGGCGGCGAACTGATCATCGAGGAGATGTACGGGCCGCAGTCGGTCAAGCTGCCGGCCGGGGATCTGGTGCTTTATCCGTCCAAGAGCCTGCACAAGGTCATGCCGGTGACGCGCGGGGCGCGGGTCTCGTCCTTCATGTGGATGCAGAGCCTGATCCGGGACGACGGCGACCGCGAGATGCTGTTCCGCCTGGACGTGGCGACCCAGCGCGTGGCCCTGGAGAAGGGGCCGAAGGATCAGGCGGTGATCGAACTGACCGGCGTCTATCACAATCTGCTGCGGCGCTGGTCCGAGGTGTGACGTCCCGACCGCCCCGTCTGTGACCCCAGGGTCGCAGTCCGCTTTATAAGGTCGCAGGGCTGAACCAAGGCGGGGCTGGTCTATTGTGACCGGGATGTTCCAAGACGCGCCCCCCGCTCCGCCCGCCCAACTGTCTGAAATCACGGTGACGGCGGCCCGTCTGCCGCCCGCCGCCGCCGACGCCGCCTTTTCGGTGGTGCGGCTGGATCAAACCGTGCTGGAGCGGTCCGTCCGGCTGGACGAGGCCCTGCGGACCGTGCCCGCCGTGTCCCTGTTCCGCCGCACCTCCAGCCTGGCCGCCAATCCGACGACCCAGGGGATTTCCCTGCGGGCCATCGCCCCGTCCGGCGCAGGGCGGACCCTGGTGACCCTGGACGGAGTCCCGCTGAACGATCCGTTCGGCGGCTGGGTGATCTGGTCCCAGGTCGCGCCGGAATCGCTGGAGCGGGTGGACGTCGTGCGCGGCGCGGGCGCGGGGCCCTATGGCGCGGGCGCCCTGACCGGGACCATCGCCCTGACGGAGCGGGCGCGCGGCGGGGTGCTGGACCTGTCGGTGGCCGAGCGCGGCGGGGCGCGGGCGGCGGGCTCGGGATCGACCATGCTGGGTCCGGTCGGCGTGACCCTGTCGGGCCTGTATGAGACCAGCGACGGCTATACGCCCGTGCGCGGTGCGGCGGCCGGTGCGGCGGATCAGCCGCTGGACCTGGACAGCCGCAGCGCCGCCCTGCGGGTCGATGCGCCGCTGGACGGAGTGAATCTGGAAGGGGCGAACCTGTCTCTGCGCGCGGCGACCTGGGAGGAGGATCGGGGCTCCGGTCTGCTGAACGCCCGGTCAAACGCCAGCGGCCACAGCCTCAGCGCCACGGCCGCCAAGGCGCCTACCGTCGACGGCTACGGCTGGCGGCTGCAGGCCTGGCGGATCGAGAGCGACTTCGCCAACAGCTCGGCCTCGGTGGCGGCGGACCGGTCGACGACGACCCCGGCCAATGATCAGTACAAGACCCCGGCGACCGGCTGGGGGCTGAACGCGGCCCTGCGCCGTCGCGTGGCCGAGATCGCGGGCGGCCGGCTGGAGTGGGAGGTCGGCGCCGACGCCCGCTTCAACGAGGGTGAGACCAATGAGTTCTTCAGCAATCCCACCGGCGCGGGCTTCGCGCGGGGACGGCGCGCGGGCGGCGAGACCTCGGTGGCCGGGGCCTATGTGGACGGGTCGTGGACCGGCGGGGACTGGCTGGTCGCGGGCGGTCTCCGCTACGACCGGTGGAAGAACGAGGCGGGCTTCCGCTACGAATACACGCTGGCGACCGGGGCGCCGATCCTGGACGAGACCGACGAGGACCGGTCGGGCGAGGTGGTCAGCGCGCGACTGGCGGCGCGGCGCGATCTGGCCGCCTGGCTGGGCGAGGGTTACGCCTGGCGGGCGGCGGCCTATTCCGGCTTTCGGCCCGCGACCCTGAACGAACTGCACCGGCCGTTCCGGGTCGGCAACGACATCACTGAGGCCAATTCGGGGCTGGAGCCCGAGACCCTTCGCGGGATCGAGACGGGCCTGGCCTTCGACCGGAGCGGCGTCGCCTGGGGGGCGACCGTCTTCTGGAACGAGATCGAGGACGCCATCGTCAATGTGACGATCGGCGAAGGACCGGCGACCTTCCCGCGCGCGGGTTTCGTGCCGGCGGGCGGCGTGCTGCGCCAACGCCAGAACGCCGGCACGATCAAAGCCTGGGGCCTGGAGCTGAACGGTTCGGTCCGGGCGACCGAGGCCCTGGCGCTGAACGCCGCCCTGTCCTGGACAGACGCCGAGGTGGACGGCGGGACGGCGGCGCCGCAGCTGACGGGCCTGCGTCCGGCCCAGGCGCCGGAATGGAGCGCGACGGCGGGCATCGACTGGCGGGCGACGGATCGGCTGACCCTGGGTCTGGCCGCGCGCTATGAATCGGCCCGGTTCGACGATGATCTGAACAGCCGCACCCTGGACCCCGCCGTCACCCTGGACGCTCGCGCGGAATGGTCGGCCGGGGACGGGGTGATGATCTGGGCCGCCGTCGACAATGCTTTCGACGCGGATGTGGAGGTGTCTATGACCGGGTCCGACGTTGCGGGCTACGGCCCCCCGCGCACGGTGCGGGCCGGGGTCAGGTTCAGCTACTGACGATCTCTGCGCGACAAATTCGCCGCATCGCTTGCTATTGAAAACGGTTCGCAACAGTGGCACAGCCGTTCCGTGACTGAACTCGCCGCTCAAAATCAGATCGAGCCGACCTCAAGGGGCGCGAAAAAGCCGAAGGCTGCGCTGAACGGCGCGCGGTCCTTCTGGCTGAAGCAGCTGCATTCCTGGCACTGGATTTCGGCGGCCGTCAGCCTGGTCGGCATGATCCTGTTCGCGGTCACGGGCATCACCCTGAACCATGCGGCCTCCATTCCGGCCGAGCCGGTGACGGTCGAACAGACCGCCACCCTGCCGGCGCCCCTGCTGCAACGGCTTGCGGCCTATCCGCAGGAGACGACCGAACCGGTTCCCGACGCCGTCGCCCGCTGGTCGGCCGAGGCCCTGAAGGTTCAGATCGCCGGGCGGCCGACCGAGACGACGCCCGAGGAGATCTATGTCGCCCTGCCGATCCCCGGCGGCGACGGCTGGTTGACCATCGACCGGGCGACGGGCGAGGCGGTCCATGAAAAGACCACGCGCGGCTGGATCGCCTATCTGAACGACCTGCATAAGGGGCGGAATGCAGGCGCGGTCTGGTTCTGGTTCATCGACGTCTTCGCCGTCGCCTGCGTCATCTTTGCGGTGACGGGGCTGGGGCTGATGTGGCTGCATGCGCGCGGCCGTCCCTCCACCTGGCCCCTGGCGGCGCTGGGCCTGTTGATCCCCGTCGTCATCGCCCTGATCTTCATCCATTGAGAGTGTAACGGATGCGTCTTCTCCCCATCGTCGTCACCACCGCAGGCCTGGCCGCGGCCGCTCCGGCCCTGGCGGCGGATCTGTCGGTCACGGTCGAAGTGCCGCGGCTGAACACCGCCTCCTATCACCGGCCCTATGTGGCGGTCTGGATCGAGCGGCCGGATCAGACGGCGGTCCAGACCCTGGCGGTCTGGTACCAGCAGACCCGCAACAATGAGGGCGACGGCAAGGACTGGCTGAAGGACCTGCGGACCTGGTGGCGCAAGGGCGGCCGGGCCATGAGCCTGCCGGCCGACGGGATTTCGGGCGCCACCCGCGCGCCGGGCCGCCAGACCGTCAACGTCCCCGCCGCCCGCCTGCGCGGGCTTCAGCCCGGCCAGTACAATCTGGTGGTCGAGGCGGCGCGCGAACTGGGCGGGCGCGAGGTGGTGCGCGTGCCCTTCCGCTGGGGCGGGGCCAATACCGCCGACGCCTCCGGCTCCACCGAACTGGGCGCCGTGCGCGTCACCGTCTCTCGCTGAGGAACAGACCCATGAAAAAGACCGTCGCGCTTCTGGCCTTCGCCGCCGCCCTGGCTGCGCCCCTGGCCGCCCAGGCGCACCGCGCCTGGATGGCGCCGACCTCGACCAGCCTGTCGGGCGCCGACGCCTGGGTCGGTTTCGATGCGGGCATGTCCAACGGGGTCTTCATCCCCGACCACGCCGCCATGCGGATGACGGGCTTGGTGGTGACGGCGCCCGACGGCTCGACCGTCCAGCCCGAACATCTGATGCAGGCCCAGTACCGCACCACCTTCGACGTCCATCTGACGCAGAACGGCACCTATAAGGTCGCCAACGTCATGGGCGGCGTCATGGCCAGCTACACCCTGAACGGCGAACAGAAGCGTTGGCGTGGAACCGCAGCCGAATTTCCGGCGGCCCTGCCCCAGGGCGCGACCGACGTCCAGGCGACCCGCACCGCCAGCCGGATCGAGACCTTCGTCACCCTGAACAATCCGACCGACACCGTGTTCAAGACCACGGGCGAAGGGCTGGAGCTGGTCCCCGTGACCCATCCGAACGATCTGGTCGCCGGCGAGGCCGCCAGCTTCAAACTGCTGAAGGACGGCCAGCCCGCCGCCGATCTTGACGTCGTCGTCGCGCGCGGCGGCCTGCGCTATCGCGACAATCCCGAGGAGATGACGGTCAAGACCGGCGCCGACGGCGTCTTCACCGTCACCTGGCCTGAGGCCGGCCTGTACTGGCTGAACGCCTCGGTCCGCACCCCGGCCCAGGGAGAAACCCTGGGATCGAACGCCAACTATGTGGCGGTGATGGAAGTCCTGCCCTAAGCCGCTGGGCATGTCCGACACGCCCTTTTCGCGCGGTTCGCGCGCCGCCCCGCCCGTCCTCACCCTGGGAGACCCGGTTCCGCTTGCGGAACGGGTCGACAACCGCGTCCTGATCCCGCCGGTCGAGGGGCCGCCGCCCCGGCCGCCCAGCGACGAGATCCAGGCGCTGGACGGCCGGGCCATGGGCACGACCTGGAGCGTGCGCGCCATCGGGCCGCGCGGCCTGACCGAGGCGGCCTTGCGCGAGGCGATCGAGCGGGAGCTGGCGACGGTCGTGGCCCTGTTCAGCCCGTGGGAGCCGACCAGCGAGATCAGCCGGTTCAACGCCGCCCCGCCCGGCATGTGGTCGGTGTCCCAGCCGTTCTGGGATCTGGTCGATGCGGCCATGGACCTGGGCGACGAGACCAATGGGGCGGTCGATCCGACCCTGGGCGCCCTGGTCGACCTGTGGGGCTTCGGCCCGCCGGGGCCGCGCGGCGCCCTTCTACCCCTGCCCAGCGACGAAGAGGTCGAGGCGGCCCTGAAGGTCAGCGGCTGGGGACGGCTGCGGATGAACCGCGAGGCGCGCGGCCTGATGCAGCCGGGCGGAATGAAGCTGGACCTGTCCGGCATCGCCAAGGGTCATGCGGTGGACCGGGTGTCGGACGCCCTGACGGCGCTGGGCGCGACCTCGCACCTGGTCGAGATCGGCGGAGAGCTGAAGGGCCGCGGGGTCAAGCCCGACGCCCAGCCGTGGTGGGTCGAGATCGAGCGGGTGGAGGGCGACGCCTCGCCCCGCACGGTGGCGGCCCTGTTCGACCTGGCCATGGCGACCAGCGGCGACTATCGCCGCGCCTTCCGTCATGAAGGGCGGCTCTATCCCCATACGATCGACGGATCGACCGGGCGGCCGGTCAGCAACAATCTGGCCTCGGTCACGGTGCTGCACGCCTCGGCCATGAAGGCCGACGCCTACGCCAGCGCCCTGACGGTCATGGGGCCGTTCGAGGGGCCGGAGTACGCCGAAGCGGTCGGCTTGACCGCCCTGTTCGTCGAACGCACCCCGCGCGGCCTGGTCGAGCGGATGACCCCGGCCTTCAAGGCCATGATGGAGGATGGGGCGGAGGCGGCGCCGGGGTGACGCACGATCCGTCCCGCTGGCTTCTGGCCCTGGCGGCCGTCGGCCTCTGGCTGGTCCTGATCGGCCTGATCGTCTGGCGCGAGCGCCGGGCGAAGGCGGCGGCGCGCGCCCGCTCCGAGGCCCTGGCCGGAGACGGGGAGGAGACGGTGCTTGTGGCCTTCGCCAGCCAGACGGGACTGGCCGAGGAACTGGCCTGGATGACCGCCCGAGCCTTGCAGGACGGCGGCTTGGGGGCGCGGGTCCTGTCGTTTGCGGACCTGGACCTGGCGACGCTGAAGGCGGCGGGCCGGGCCCTGCTGATCGTCTCGACGACGGGTGAAGGCGATCCGCCCGACAGCGCCGCGCGGCTGGTGCGAAAGGCCATGGGGGCGCCGGCCGACCTGGGCGGGCTTCGGTTCGGCCTGATGGCCCTGGGCGACCGCAGCTATGATCAGTTCTGCGGCTTCGGCCATGCGGTGGACGGCTGGCTGAGGCGCTCGGGCGCCGAGCCCTTGTTCGATCTGGTGGAGGTGGACGCCGGGGACGCGGGCGCCGTGCGCCACTGGCAGCATCAGTTGAACCAGATCACCGGTCGGGCCACGGCCCCCGACTGGACCCCGCCAGCCTATGAGCCCTGGCGGCTGACGCAGCGGACCCTGATCAATCCCGGCAGTCCGGGCGGCGACGCCTACCATCTGGTCTTGGAGCCGGTCGGGACGGCGCCGCCCTGGTCCGCCGGGGACATCGCCGAGGTGGGGCTGCCCGAGCGCGACGGCGTGTCGCCGGGCGCGCGCGAATATTCGATCGCCTCCATACCGGCGGACGGGCGGGTCGAACTGGTGGTGCGGCTGATGCGTCGGCCGGACGGGACGCCCGGCCTGGCCTCGGGCCGGCTGACCCAGGACCTGGCTCTGGGCGCAACCATCGACATGCGGGTGCGGACCAACCGCAGCTTCCACGGCCCGGAGGATCAGACGCCGATGATCCTGATCGGCAACGGCACGGGGATCGCGGGGCTGAGGGCCCATCTGAAGGCCCGCGCGGCCCAAGACGGGGGCCAGGGGAGCGGCGCCTGGCTGATGTTCGGCGAACGGACCCAGGCCCACGACGCCTTCTTCGACGCCGAGCTTCAGGCCTGGCTGGCGTCCGGCGTTCTGACCCGGCTGGACCGGTGTTTCTCGCGCGATCCCAGCGACGGCCGCTATGTGCAGGATCTGGTCGCGGCGGCGGCGCCGGACGTCCGCGCCTGGGTGGACCGGGGCGCGGCCCTCTATGTCTGCGGCAGTCTGGAGGGGATGTCCCAGGGGGTCCATGCAGCCCTGGAGGCGGCGCTGGGCGCGGAGGCCCTGCTGACCCTGCTGGAGGACGGCCGCTATCGCCGGGACGTCTACTGAAAAGGAGATCAGCGCCGCCCGACTGCTGCGTCTGCCCGACCGAACCGGAAGCGGCGCCGTCGAACACCCGCCGCCAGGCCGTCGACCGGCTGTTCGCCTTCGCCACGGTCTCGCTGGACGCCGGATGATCCGAATCGGGGAAGGCGTCGTAAATCGTGGCGTCCGAGGGCGGACTTCCCCTAAAAGACGCCTTTCGTTTCCGATTGGACCGCCTCGCCTCATGACTGAATCGCCGCCCCGGATCGGAGGCCTGGACGTCCAAGGTCTGGATGCCCAAGGTCTGAACGTCCAAGGTCTGGGCGATCCCGAGGATCCGGTCGTCCTGCTGATCGGGCCGCCCGAGCGGCTGTCGGCGGACGGGCGACGGTGGGTGCGGGCCCTGGTGGAGGCCGGGCGTCACGTGCTGCTGGCGCCGCTGGACGAGGCGGACGGGGAGGGGGCGGCGGTCGCCCTGCGCGCCCTTTTGACCGAACTGTCGTCCCGGCCCGCCTTGCTGTGTTCGGCCCAGACCCTGGCGGCGGTCCATCCGGCCCTGGTCGTGACCGGTCCGGCCCTGGTCAGCTGTCTGATCGTGGTCGGGGCGGCGCCGGATGCGGCGACGCCAGCAGACCTGCCGCGGCTCGATCTGGAAGCCGAACCGGCGGGCGAGGCGACCGAGGCGGCGCTGCTGGGCTTTCTGGAACGCCATGCGCCGCGCCAGGCCCTGCATTATCAGGCCGGGTCGGACGCCCGCACCCTGCGCGACGCCCTGGGCTGTTTCGCCACCGGGGTCACGGTGGTCACCACCCTGGATGAACAGGGCCAGCCGGTGGGGCTGACCGCCAACTCCTTCTCCTCGGTGTCGCTGGACCCGCCCCTGATCCTGTTCTGCCTGGCGCGCAGTTCGTCGAACCTGGAGCGGTTCCGGCGGGCCGAGCATTTCGCCATCAACGTCCTGCACATCGGCCAGCAACCGATGTCGGGCGTTTTCGCCCGGTCGTCGACCGAACGGTTCGACGGCGTCGCCTGGGAGAGCTGGGACACCGGCGCCCCCATACTGTCCGGCTCCCTGGCCAGCTTCGAATGCGCCACCCATCAGGTGGTGGAGGCGGGGGATCATCTGGTCTTCATCGGCCGGGTCACGCGCGCCCGGTTCGAGCCGCGCCGCGATCCCCTGCTCTATTTCCGGGGTCGTTACCGGCGGCTCCATTTCGCCTGAGCCGCGCCCGACCCGGTTCGCATCCCGGTTCACAACGGGCGGTCGGATCGCTATCTCAGGCGCCAAATCAAGAGGAAGCCCGCCATGTCCCCCGATCCCGCCCAAGATCCCGTCGTCATCGTCTCCTACGCCAGAACCCCGATGGGCGGATTCCAGGGCGTGTTGTCGGACGCCAAGTCCACCGACCTGGGCGCGGCGGCGGTGAAGGCGGCGCTGGAGCGGGCGGGCCTGGCGCCGGACAAGGTCGAACAGATCATCATGGGCTGCGTCCTGCCCGCCGGCCTGGGCCAGGCGCCGGCGCGTCAGGCGGGTCTCGGCGCGGGCCTGCCGATCTCGGCCGAGGCGACCACGATCAACAAGATGTGCGGCTCGGGCATGCAGGCGGCCATGATGGCCCATGACGCCCTGCTGGCCGGCTCGGCCGAGGTGATCGTGGCGGGCGGCATGGAGTCCATGACCAACGCCCCCTATCTGATGCACAAGCACCGCGGCGGCGCCCGCATCGGCCATGATGTCATCTCCGACAGCATGTATCTGGACGGTCTGGAAGACGCCTATGAGCCCGGCAAGCTGATGGGCCAGTTCGCCGAGGACACGGCCAAGGCCTATCAGTTCACCCGCGAACAGCAGGACGCCTATGCGGTCGAAAGCGCCGGCCGGGCCAAGCGCGCCCAGGACAGCGGCGACTTCGACGCCGAGATCACCCCGGTCGAGGTCAAGACGCGCAAGGGCGTGGTGGTCGTGGACCGCGACGAACAGCCGACCAAGTCCGATCCGTCCAAGATCCCCAATCTGAAGCCCGCCTTCGGCAAGGACGGCACGATCACCGCCGCCTCGGCCGCCTCCATCTCGGACGGCGCGGCCGCCCTGGTGATGATGCGCCAGTCCACGGCCCAGGCCCTGGGTCTGACCCCCATCGCCCGCGTCGTGGCCCAGGCCGCCCACGCCCATGAGCCCAGCCTGTTCACCACCGCCCCGGTCTTCGCCCTGCAAAAGGCGCTGAAGAAGGCCGGCTGGACGCCTGAGGACGTCGATCTGTGGGAGGTCAACGAGGCCTTCGCCATCGTGCCGATGATCGCCATGCAGGAACTGGGCGTCCCCCACGACAAGATCAACGTCAACGGCGGCGCCTGCGCCCTGGGCCACCCGCTGGGCGCCTCCGGCGCCCGCGTTCTGACCACCCTGCTGTCGGCCCTGAAGGCCCGCGGCAAGACCCGGGGCATGGCCGCCCTGTGCATCGGGGGCGGCGAGGCGACGGCGATGGGGGTGGAGCTGGTATAAGGGGCGGGCGGACCGACCGATCGTCCGCCGACGGAGAGAAGAGGCTCAGTGGGCGGCGCCGACGGGCAGGTGGCTCTTGTCATGCCGGCCCAGCTTGTCGATCAGGGTCCGCCCGGCCTCATTCATTCCGATGAGGTCGACCTGCGCCCCCTGACGGCGATAGCGGAACACGACCTTGTCCACGGCGGCCACGCCGGTCAGATCCCAGAGATGGGCGTCGGTCATGTCGATCTCGACGCGGGTCGGTCGGCCGTGATGTTCGAAGGCGGCGGCGAACACGTCGGCCGAGGCGAAAAAGAGATTGCCGGTCACCCGGTATCGCAACACGCCCTCTTGCGACGTCTCGATCTCCTCCACGCGAACGGTATTGCCGACCTTGCGCATGAAGAAGACGGCGGACAGGATCACGCCCAGGACCACCCCCTTCGACAGGTCGTGGGTGACGACCACCGTCGCTGTCGTGGCGATCATCACCACAGACGACTGAAACGGCGTGGAGCGCAGTTTCAACACTGAACCCCAGTCGAAGGCGCCGATCGAGACCATGATCATCACCGCCACCAGGGCCGCCATGGGGATTTGGGCGACCCAGTCCTGAAGCACCAGGATCAGAAACAGCAGGAACAGGCCGGCCCACAGGGTGGACAGGCGGCCGCGGGCTCCGCTGGTCACATTGATGATCGACTGGCCGATCATGGCGCAGCCCGCCATGCCGCCGAACAGGGACGAGGCGATGTTGGCCATGCCCTGTCCGCGCGTCTCTCGGTCCTTGTCCGACGGCGTGTCGGTGATGTCGTCCAACAGATTGGCGGTCAGCAGGCTTTCCAACAGGCCCACAAAGGCCAGGGTCGCAGCCACCGGACCGATGATGGTCAGCGTCTCCCAGGTCAGAGGCACGTTCGGAATATGGAACATCGGCAGGGCCGAGGGCATCTGGCCCATGTCGCCGACAGTGCGGACATCAAGCCCCGTCAGGATCACGAAGGCGCTGACGGCGACGATGGCGACCAGCGGAGACGGGACCGCCCTTGTGATCCTGGGCAAGCCGTAGATGATCGCCAGGGCCGCGCCCACCAGGGCGAAGGTCTGCCAGTCGGCGCCGATCAGTTCAGGCATCTGCGCCAGGAAGATCAGGATCGCCAGGGCGTTGACGAAGCCGGTCATCACGCTGCGCGAGACGAACCTTATGTAGCGACCCAGCTTCATCAGGCCGATGAGGATCTGAAACACGCCGGTCAGCAGCGACGCCGCGAACAGATATTCCAGCCCGTGATCGCGCACGAGCCCGACCATCAGCAGGGCCATGGCGCCGGTCGCCGCCGAGATCATGGCCGGGCGACCGCCGACGAAGGCGATGGTCACCGCGATCACGAAGCTGGCGTACAGCCCGACCGCCGGATCGACCCCGGCGATGATCGAAAAGGCGATGGCCTCGGGGATCAGAGCCAGGGCGACGACGGTCCCCGCCAGCAGATCACGGCGTGGGTTGGCGAGCCATTGCTGGCGCACGGACGCAACTATTGTCATTGAGATTTCAGTGGGGATGACCCAAGGCTTGGGTCGGTTTCCTGACGGATCGGCGGTCAGGATAGCCACCCGCCTCCTAGCTGTAGGGGCAGGTCCAAGGTGAGGCCTCCCTCATGCCTTCAAGCCGCGCGTGAAGCAAGGGCGAAGGCTGACCGTCCTTGAGCCCTACGCCGCGAACGCCTGTTTCATCGGCGTCACCGTGCCCTCGGGCCGTTTCACCGGCAGGTCGAAGCTGACCACCGTGCCGACGCCCGGTTCGCTTTCCAGCATCAGGCGGCCGCCGTGCATTTCGATCAGGGACTTGGTCAGGGCCAGGCCCAGGCCGGTGCCCTGGGTGGTCTTGGAGTGCTGGCCTTCCACCTGTTCGAACGGCCGGGCCAGGCGGGCCAGGTCTTCGGGGGCGATGCCGATGCCGGTGTCGGCGCAGGAGACCTTGACCCGCGCCTGACCGTCTTCGCCTTGTGTCGCCGCCAGGGTCAGGGTGATCCGTCCGCCGGCGGGGGTGAATTTCACGGCGTTGGAGATCAGGTTCAGCATCACCTGTTTCAGCCCGCGCTGGTCCGCCTCGATATCGGGCAGATCCTCGCCCACGACGCTCAGGGTCAGGTCCGCCTCCTGAACCTTGCCCCGCATCAGCCGAACCGCGTCCTCGCACACCCCCTTCAGCGACACCGGCTCATAGTGCAGGGTCATCTTGCCGGCCTCGATCTTGGCCATGTCCAGGATGTCGTTGATCAGGCTGAGCAGATGCTGGCCCGACTTCAGTATGTCGGCGGCGTAACCCTTGTATTTATCGCCGATGGGACCGAACAGCTCGGCGGCCATGATCTCCGAAAAGCCGTTGATGGCGTTCAGCGGCGTGCGCAGCTCATGGCTCATATTGGCCAGGAACTCGGACTTGGCCTGGTTGGCGGCCTCGGCCCGGGTCATGGCGATCTCATATTGGCGCGCCAGCTGGGACAGCATTTGCTGGCTGGATTCCAGCTGGGCGACGGTGCGGCTCAGGTCTTCGACGGCGCGGCGGCGTTCGGCCTCTTCGCGCTTGATGGCGGTGATGTCGGCGGCGGTGACGACCGAGCCGCCTTCTGAGGTGAAGCGTTCGGCCAGCTGCAGCCAGCGGCCGTCGTGCAGTTCGACCTCGCGCAGGCCCGCCCGCCCGTCGGAGGGGGCGTGTTCGGCCTTGATCGCCAGGGCGGCGATCCGGTTTAACTCGTCCTTCAGGGCCCCGCGCCGGACCACGCCGGGGGTGAAGGCGAAGGCGTCTTCGAACCCCTGGTTCCAAAGGATCAGGCGGCCGTGCCGGTCGAACAGGACGAAGGCGTCGGAAATGCTCTCCACCCCGTCGCGCAGACGGCTCTCGGCGGCCTGGGCGGCGGCCTTGGCCCGGCGGGCCTCGGTGATGTCCAGGGCCACGCCCAATATGGCGGAAAAGCCGGCCTCGCCCCGCGCGCCGCGCGCCTGGCCCCGCGCGTCGATCCAGCGGGTGCGCCCGTCCTCGGCCGCCACGGGGAAGGTGACTTCGAAAGCGCCGTAGGCCACCGCCTGATCGAGGGCGTGGCGGACTTCGTCGCGGAACCGGGGATGGATGCGGGCCATGACGTCCTCGGCCCGCACCACCCCGCCGCGTTCGAAGCCGAGCAGGGTCGCCATATAGTCGGACAGGGTGACTTCCTCGCCCGCCAGGTCCCATTCCCAGACGCCGCACCGAGCCGCCTCGACCGCGACCCGGAACCGCCGCTCGGACGAGGCCCATTCCCGGCTGGCCCTGGCGCGTCGCAGGCCCTGGATCAGATAGAGGATCAGCACGCCCAGGCCCAGCAGCACGGGGGCGATCAGCACCCAGGCTTCGTCCATCAGCCCGCCGCCCTCGGCCTTGGGATCCAGCACCGTCACATAGGGGCCGCCCGGCGCGATCGGCGCGGCCGCGACCGCCCCGCCCTCCGGTGCGGCGCGGGGCGCGGTCAGGGACGGCAGGTCCTTGGGCTCCACCCCGATCAGGGCTTCAGCCGATTGCCCCGCCTCGCCCGGCTGGGACGAGGCCAGGACGCGGCCGGAGGCCGAGACGATCCGATAGGGGGGCGCAGCCGGCAGGTCCTGGGCCACATGGGCCTCCAGCCGCCGCCCGCCCGCCTGGGGTCCGGCCAGGGTCAGGGCGCCGGGCTTGCGCGCCCCTTGCGCCGCCACCAAGGCGCCCGAGGCGTCGATGACGGAAAAGCTGACGTCGGGCGCCGCGCGCCGCGCCGCCTCGACCGCCGCCAGGGGGGCGGCGTCCTGTCCCAGGACGGGGGCGGCGGCGTCGAAGCCGGTCTGGGCGGCCTGGATCTGGACGGCGA
Organism: Brevundimonas sp. GW822-FHT03E11; assembly: GCF_058801445.1. Taxonomy (NCBI): domain Bacteria; kingdom Pseudomonadati; phylum Pseudomonadota; class Alphaproteobacteria; order Caulobacterales; family Caulobacteraceae; genus Brevundimonas; species Brevundimonas sp. GW822-FHT03E11. The sequence continues at coordinate 28,453 of NZ_JBXANG010000003.1, forward strand.
TCCGGCTGGCGGCCAGCTGGGCGTTAAGGGCCAGGTTTTCGCCGCGCAGACGATGGACCTCGCGGCCGGGCTGGCCGAGATGGCGCGTCATCATCAAGGCATAGCCGGTCGCGCCCAGGGCCAGGACCAGGACGCCGATGCGGATCCAGGCCGGGGCGCCGACGGGGGCGTGGTCGGAGGCGCGCCGTCCCCGTCCTTGCTGCCGCCGCTCCATGCCCCGCAAGTCGCTCTCCCGCCAAAATGCCGCTGATCAGGCGAATCTAGGCTGCGTCGCGGATTCCTGTCGAGACTTGGTTAATGGTTTCTGACCCGTCAGGCGGCGACGGCTGGGGATTGCGGCGACGTCTGCGCCTCCTGCGCCACGGTCACGACCGGATGAAGGGCGCTGCGGGCCTGTCGCGCCAGGTCCAGCACGGCGGGCGGGGCGTCTTCGGGCGCTTCCGCCGCCAGGGCGATCAGGCTTTCGGCCAGCCGCATCAGCTGGGGCGCCGCCGTGATCAGGCGCGCCTGAAACTCGATCCGTTGCGGATCGCGGTCGTATTCGGCGCCGGGCACGCGCCAGCCGCCCCAGTCGGCGGTGTCGGTGACGACCACGGGATAGGTGCCGGGCTGAGGGTGGTGCAGACAGTCTTCCTCGGCCTGCCACTTGTTGCGGGCGCGCAGCACGCGCCAGACGCCCAGGTCGCGGCTCGCGGCGTCCTCGGCCGCAGTCATCAGTTCGGAGGCGGCGAACTCCCGCCCCAGGCCGACGTCATAGGTGACGCGGACGGGCTCTTCGAACCCCTTGGCCCAGACCGGTTGGACCTTTTCGATCGTCGCCCAGGCGCCGACGCATTCGACCCAGACCTTCTGCCCCTTCTGGAACTGCGCGCGCGCCATGGCTGTCCTCCGGCCGTTTGAGCCGGGTAAGGATGAACGGTTCGCCTTAGCGTCGCGTGAGCGGACAGCGTTAACGCGAAATGCTCTCCAGGGCCTCGCCGGCGTACCGCTCCTTCACCCGGGTCGACAGGTCGCCCAGGGAGATCACGCCGACGATGCGGCCGTGCTTGTCCACCACGGGCGCGCGCCGAATCTGGCGCGAGGCCATCAGGTCCAGCACAGACTTCAGATCATCGGTGTCCAGCACGGTGTGCGGATCGCGCGTGATGTATTCGACGATCGGGGCGGTGGGCGCGGCCCCGGCGGCCAAGGCGCGGACCACCAGGTCGCGGTCGGTCACGGCGCCGATCAGCCGGTCTCCTTCGGCGACGGGCACGAAGCCGAAGTCGCCGCGCGCCATCCGTTCGGCCACCGCCTGGATCGTATCGCCGGGGCGCGCCAGATGGACGTCGCGGGTCATCACGTCGCGGATCTTCATGACGGGTCTTCCTTGTCTGACTGTCGCGCTGAAAACCCGTCGCGAGGGCGGCGGTTCCGGCCTTACGGCGTCCGTGCAGGGGGCAGGTCTTTCGCCGCACGGACCAGCTGCACGAACTCGGCCCGGTCGCCATAGGGGTCGTCGCCCCGCGCGCCCTGGGCCTGTTCGACGATCTGATCCCAGCCGTAGTCGGCCGCCATCCAGGGATCGTCCCTCAGTTTCTGACCAAAGGCCGCGACGGCCATGGCCCAGCGTGTCGACTCCGGCGGCTGGGCGCCGACGGGGCCGGTCGCGGTGTTGGTCAGGGGCTGCTGGATCAGCTCGGACCGGCTCTGGCCCGGCTGTTTGTAGCGGATCTGGATGAAGCCGATCTCGCCGTTCGGATCGCCGCCGCCGATCCCGATCCGATTGTCGGGATAGCGCCGCTCAGGGACCTGGGTCGCGCCGCCGACGGGGGTGATTTCATAGAGGGCGGTGACGCTGGCGCCGGAGCCGACCTCGCCCGCGTCGATCCGGTCGTTGGCGAAGTCTTCCTCGTTCAGCAGCCGGGTTTCATATCCGATCAGCCGCCATTCGGCGACGCGGGCGGGGTTGAACTCGACCTGAATCTTGACGTCGTCGGCGATGGGGAAGGCGCCCTTGTCGAAGGCGGGCCCGAACAGACGCCGGGCCTCGCGCAGACTGTCGACATAGGCCGCGACGCCGTTGCCCGCCTGGGCGATGGCCTGCATCCGCGCGTCCTGATAGTTGCCCCGCCCGAAGCCGTAGACCGACAGATAGATTCCCGTCTGGCGCTTGTCGGCGACATAGTCCTCCAGCCGCTTGTCGTCGGTGACGCCCACGTTGAAGTCGCCGTCGGTGAACATCAGGATGCGGTTGACCTTGTCGCGGGCGAAGTTCGCCTGGGCCTGATCATAGGCGTTGGTCATGCCCGTCGCCCCCGCCGTGCCGCCCGAGGCCTTCAGGCTGGCGACCGCACAGCGCATCTTCAGCTTTTCGTCGCCCTTGGTGGGCTGCAGGGTCGTGCCGGCGCCTTCCGCGTAATAGGTGACGGCCAGAGTGTCCTGCGGCCGCAGTCGGTCGATGGCCAGGTTCATCGCCTTCTTGGCCAGGTCCAGCTTGTCGGGGCTGTTCATCGAACCGGAGACGTCAACCAGGAAGGTCAGGTTCAGCGGCCGCTGCTCGCCCGCCGGCAGCTCATAGCCTTGCAGGCCGACATGCACGATCTGACGCCCCTCCGCCCAGGGCGAGGCGGCGACCGCCGTGGTGATCGCGAACGGCCGGCTCCGGCTGGTCGGCCGGGCGTAGTCATAGTCGAAGGCGTTGATCAGCTCCTCGACCCGCACCGCGTCCTTGGGCGGCGCGCGACCCTCGTCGATGAAGCGCTTCACGTTCGAATAGGACGCCGTGTCCACGTCGATGGAGAAGGTCGAGACCGGCTGATCGCTGGTCCGCTTCACCGGATTCGGCGTCGCGTCGGGATAGCGTTCGGTGTCGGCCCGCGCGGGCGTGGGCGCAGGCGTGATCGGCGAGACACGATATCCGGTGACGACCACGTTCCCCGCCATCGCGGGGGGAGGCGGCGGCGGTGGGGGAGGCGGCGGAGGAGGGGGCGCGGGCGGCGCGGGCGGTGCATTCATTTGGGTCCGGCCCTGAACACGCGACGCCGTGACGACGACGTCCTCCATGTCTGGTTCTGCTTGCAGCTCAAACCCCAGCGGTCGGCACGCCGCCGGCGTCGGTTCGCCATCCACCGGCTTGGCCAGGGCGACGCTCGGCACGGCGACCGGCGGTGCGGCGAAGGACAGGCTCAGAACGGACAGCGCCGCCATCCTGATGATGCGTGACATGGCTTCCTCCGGTTGTTCTCCTTGATGTCAGTCGCGGGTTGGTCTGAGGCGAAACTGTGGCCGCGGACGCCGCTCGCCGCACGATCCTCTTCCAGCGTGTCTTTCGCGTCCTCTCGCAATCTGCGCCGAGCCTCCCCACAATGGGAGCCTAGCTTCAGGGGTGCAGCATGGCCGAGCCGGCGTCGGGATTGGATTTGGGGGCGGCGGCGGCGCTGCTGGCGGCGGGGGTGATCGCTGTGCCCGTGTTCAAACGGGTCGGCCTGGGCTCGGTGCTGGGCTATCTGGCGGCGGGCCTGGCCATCGGTCCGTTCGGCCTGAAGCTGTTCCGCGAGCCCGAGACCATTCTCCACGTCGCCGAGTTCGGCGTGGTCATCTTCCTGTTCATCATCGGGCTGGAGATGCGGCCCAAACGTCTTTGGGGGCTGCGGAAAGAGATATTCGGCCTGGGCGCGGCCCAGGTGCTGTTCTGCGGCTTCATTCTGACTCTGACTGCCATGCTGGCGGGCTTCTCCGCCCCCGTCGCCTTCGTCGGGGCCATGGGGTTCGTCCTGTCCTCCACCGCCGTCATCATGCAGATGCTGGAAGAGCGCGGCGCGATCGCGGGCGGACCGGGCCAGCGCGCGGTCTCCATCCTGCTGCTCGAAGACCTCGCCATCGTGCCGCTTCTGGCCGTCGTCGCCGTCCTGGCCTCGATCCTGGGCGTGGCGAACGAACAGGCGCCGCCCCTGTGGCAGACCGTCGGCTTTGCGGTGGCGGCGGTCGGCGGGGTGCTGCTGGCCGGCAAATATCTGGTCAATCCGATCTTCCGTCTTCTGGCGCGCTACGGCGGGCGCGAGGTGATGACGGCTGCGGCCCTGCTGGTCGTCGTCGGCGCCGCCTGGGCCATGTCCCTGGGCGGTCTGTCGATGGCCATGGGCGCCTTCCTGGCGGGGGTCCTGCTGTCGGAATCCAGCTTCCGCCATCAGCTGGAAGCGGATGTGGAGCCGTTCCGGGCCATTCTGCTGGGCCTGTTCTTCCTCAGCGTCGGCATGTCGCTGGACCTGTCGGTGGTGGTCGCCGACTGGCGTCTGGTCGTCGGCGGCGTGGTCGCCTTCATGGCGGTGAAGGCTCTGGGCATCTATGCCGTCGCCCGCCTGTTCAAGGCTTCGCACCATGAGGCGGTGGAACGCGCGGCCCTGTTCGCCCAGGGCGGCGAGTTCGCCTTCGTCCTATATGGCGCGGCGGTGACGGCCGGTTTGTTCGACGCCCAGGTCGGGGCCATGATGTCGGCCATCGTCATCCTGTCTATGGCCCTGACGCCGCTGACCAGTCTGCTGACCCAGCGTCTCCTGCCCAAGCCGACCGTGTCGGCCGAAGATGCGGACGGCGTGGAATTCGCCAAGGATCTGCGCGGGCAGGTGCTGATCATCGGCTTCGGCCGTTTCGCCCAGGTCGTGTCCCAGCCCCTTCTGGCCCGCGACGTGGACGTCTCGATCATCGAGAACGACGTCGAGATGATCCAGGCCGCCTCCCAGTTCGGCTTCAAGGTCTATTACGGCGACGGCGCCCAGCTGCATACGCTGCGGGCGTCCGGCGCCGATGAGGCCGAGATCGTCCTGGTCTGCGTGGACAAGCCCGAGGTCGCCGATCGGATCGTCGAACTGGTCAAGTCCGAGTTTCCGACGACCAAGATCATGGCCCGCGCCTTCGACCGGGGCCATTCGATGCGGCTGATCCAAGCCGGAGTGGACTATCAGATCCGCGAGACCTTCGAATCCGCCCTGAAGTTCGGCGAACGCGCCCTGGTCGAACTGGGTATGGACGAGCATGAGGCGGCCGAGACCATCGGCGACGTGCGCCGGCGCGACGAGGCGCGGCTGGATCTTCAGTTGACCGGCGGCATCACGGCGGGCCGCCAGCTGATGCGCGGAAACATGCCGACGCCGCAGCCGGCCCCCTATATCAAGCCGCGCCGCGAGGGCCGGCTGCTGAACGAGGAGGAGGCGGGTCCGTCCGTCCCGGCGGCCGAGGACGAACCCGTCGCATCCTGAGCCCTATTGAGCGACCTGATAGCGGGCGCCGATCAGTTCGGCCCGGGCGCGAAGACCCGGGTCCTGGGACACGGCGGCGGCGATGGCGTTGAAGCGATCCACGGCCAGGCCCGAGCCCTGGACGGCGGCGGTCAGCTGGGCGCTCTGTTCCGGCGTGGCCTGGCCGTTCTGCACAGTGGCGGTGACGGCGCGGATCTTCTCCATGGCCTGGACGAACTGGGTCAGTTCGGCCTCGCTCACCCCGGCGGCGACGGAGCCGGGGACGGGCGGCGGCGCCTTCATGGCCCTGATCCGGGCGTCGATCACCGGATTGTCGGCCGCGGCGCGCGAAATGGCGTTGAAGCGCACGACCTCAAGCCCTGACTCCTGAACCGCAGCGGCCATTTCCGCCTGCTGTTCCGGCGTCGGCTGGGCGCCGTTCAGGGTGTCGCTGACGGCGCGGACGCGGGTGATTGCCGCGTCGTATTTGCGCAGTTCTTCGTCGGTGAAGGTCGAAGGATCGTTCGGATCGGCCGGGGCCGCCTGGGTCGGCGTCGTCTGGCCGGCGGGTTGATAGGGCGTGGCGGTTTGGGCCTGGGCCCCTGCGGCCGTCAGAAGGGCGGCGGCGGAGACGAGAAGGGCGAAACGGGGCGCGCGCATCATGCGTGGTCCTTTCGGTCTGGCGTCCACGAAAGCCGTCAGTGACGACGACGACGCAATCACGTCGTCGCTCGCCCGCGACTGTGGAGCCTGAAGGGGACAAGAAGGCGGGGAGCCCGCCTAACCTAGGCGTTCGCGCCACGATCGCCACCCCGTCGGGCTGGAGAGCCGATCAAGGATGCGTTAGACGGTCGTGATCTGCGCAAGGGTCATCCGTATGAAACGTCTCGCCATCGCCGCAATGGCCGTCCTCGCCGTCGCCGTCCCCGCCGTCCAGGTGGACGCCTGGGGCAATACGGGGCACCGGCTGATCGGGGTGGCGGCGATGCGGGCCCTGCCGGACGACCTGCCCGCCTTCCTTAAGACTCCCGGCGCCGTCGCCGACGTCGGCGAACTGGCGCGCGAGCCCGACCGGTGGAAGGGCGCGGGCCAGCCGCATGACCGCGAGCGCGACACCGCCCACTTCATCGACCTGGACGATCAGGGGCGGGTCTTCGACCAGCGCGGCATGAGCTTGACCGCCCTGCCGCGTCTGAAGTCAGAGTATGACGCCGCCCTGACCCAGGCGGGTCTGGACGTCGACGACGCCGGCTATCTGCCCTACGCCATGATGGACGCCTGGCAGAACCTGGGCCGCGACTTCGCCTATTGGCGCGTGCTGAACGCCGCCGAAAAGCGCGAGACGAACATGGAGCGCCAGGCCTGGTACCGCGCCGACCGCCTGCGTCGCGAGGCCCTGATCCTGCGCGACATCGGGGTGATGGGCCACTACGTCGGCGACGGCTCCCAGCCGCACCATACGAGCATCCACTACAACGGCTGGGGCGACTTTCCGAACCCGGAAGGCTTTACCAACTCGCGCCAGACCCACGCCCAGTTCGAAGGCGCCTTCGCCAGCCGCGTCGCCCGTCTGGACGCTGTCGAGGCCGCCATGCCCGCCGCCGATCTGACGGGTTTCGACGTCAAGGCGCGCACCGTCGCCTATCTGACCACCACCCTCGGCACGGTCGTCCCCTTCTATCGACTGGAGAAGGCGGGGGCTTTCCGCGACAGCGATCCGCGCGGCGCGGCCTTCGTCAACGAACGGCTGGCGGCGGGCGCGGCCGAGCTGCGCGACTTCATCGCCGCCGCCTGGACCGCCTCGGCCGACGCCTCCATCGGCTGGCCCGCCGTCAAGGTCGCCGAGGTCGAGGCCGGCGCCGCCGATCCCTGGCTGGCCCTGGTCGGCGAGGACTGACGCCCGTTATCGGCTCATCCCGGCGAAAGCCGGGACCCAGACCTTTGGGCGCTTCGATCTTGAAAGCGGCGCTCGACCTTTCGTCCGACGCATTAAGGCGCCGTTGGCGATGCGAAAGCACTGGGTCCCGGCTTTCGCCGGGATGAGCGGAAAGAGTATGTGCATCGAATGCCCGATCTGACTCCCCCCGCCGTCATCCTCGACAAGCCTCAGATGGCCGAGAACATCGGCGCCGTGGCGCGGGTGATGGCGAACTTCGGCCTGTCGGACCTGCGCCTGGTCAGCCCTCGCGACGGCTGGCCCCAGGAGCGGGCCTGGGCCACCGCCTCGGGCGCCGACTGGGTGTTGGACGGGGTGCGGGTTTTCGACACGGTCGCCGAGGCCATCGCCGACCTGAACACCGTCTTCGCCACCACCGCCCGCCCCCGCGAGACGCGCCAGCCGGTCCGCACCCCGCGCGAGGCCAGTCGCGTCCTCTATGACGACACCGCCTCGGGCCTGAAGACCGGTCTGCTGTTCGGCGGCGAGCGCGCCGGCCTGGAGACGACCGACATCGCCCTGTGCGCCGGCATCGTCACCATTCCGATCGACCCCAAGCACCATTCGCTGAACCTGGCCCAGGCGGTGGCGATCAACGCCTATGAATGGCGCACCCTGATCCTGGACGCCCCGCCGCCCCGTTTCCGCGAGGCTGAGCCGCCGGCCTCGAACGACCTGTTGATCGGCATGTACGAACATCTGGAGGAGGAGCTGGAGAACGGCGGCTTCTTCTATCCGCCCGAGAAGAAGCGCTCGATGAGCCAGAACCTGCGCGTCATGCTGGGCCGCGCCGCCTTCTCCGAACAGGAGGTCGCCACCATGCGCGGCGCCATCCACGCCCTGGCCCGGGGCCGGGGCCGGGTCCTGGCCAAGATGGCGGCCGAGCGGGCGGCGAAGGCTGAAACGGGCGAGTAGAGGCTCCCATCCCCTCGTCATCCTCGGGCTTGACCCGAGGATCGGGCGAAAAGGGCGTCGGGTCTATCCTGACGGTTTTCAGACGGACAATCCGATCCTCGGGTCAAGCCCGAGGATGACGGCGGAGGAAAAGACCCCTCTCTGGTCTGGATGGCGGTGGTCGAGAAGACGACGCCCGACCGCTGGGACCTGATCGGCGCGGCGGTCTGCCTGATCGGGGCGGGGATCATCCTGTTTGGACCGAGGGCGTGAGTTCAGGGGCGTGGGGTTTGGGTTGTGGGGGGTGGTGAAGGTTGGGCGTGCTGGGTATCCGGTCGCCCCACACCCCACGCCCCACGCCCCCACATCCCAAAGGTCTAACCCGCCCCCAACAGGTCCGACCAGCGCCAGCTGCCCTTGCCCAGGGCGATCCGCGCCCCGTCGGCGCCGTCCTCCAGCGTCAGCACGGCCAGGCCCGTCATCCGCTGGTTTCGGCACTCGGCCGGCGCGAAGGCGACCTCCAGCGCAATGGCCTGGCGCACCCCGGCCAGACCCTTGCCGGCCTGGTTGCGGCTTTGCAGCCAGTCGCCGTTCCAGACCAGCATGGCCCGGCCGGCGGCGTTCATCTCCCGGCTGGCGGCGATGACGGCGCGGCGCACGGCGGCGTCGTCGCGCACGGCGTCCTGGACCCAGCGCACCATGTCGCAGGACCCGCCGCCGGAGCCTGGGCCTGATCCCGTCCCGCCGTTTCCGCCCCCGCCGCCGACTCCATCGCCGCCCCCGCCGCCCGGACCGGCGCCGACCGTCGCGGCGCCCGCCAGCTGGGCCGCGCCCAACAGGGGCAGGGGCGGTCCCGGCGGGGCGGGGGCGGCGGGCAGGGGTTCGATATCGGGCGGAAGCCGGTCGACGATCTTGCGCGGCCGCGCCGCCGCGATGGCGGGCGGGGCGCGTCGGGGGGCGGGCTTGGCCGGGGCGGGCGTCTCGGCCGCCGCAGCCGGGGCGTCAGGCGTCGGCGAAGGATCGGGCGCGGGGATGCGCGCGGGCGGCGGCGGCTGTGGCGGCGGAGCGACCAGTTCGACCAGGATCGCCGGCTCCGGCGTCGGCCGGGCCGGCGGCTCGGGCCGCACGGCCGTCATCATCAGCACCAGGGCCGCATGGCCGAAGACCACCGGCGCGACCGCCAGGGCCCGTCGCCGGATCGCTGCCGGGCTCAATCGCCGATCCGTGATGCGATGTGAGACGTCGTTCGCATGGTCATTCGCGACGAACCCCTGTAAAAAATCACGACTGTCTGTTGAAAACATTCAGTCGCGTCAGGAAGGTGGCGAAGGCGCGAATACAACTGGTCGCTGTCTAAGATCAGCAATAGTCCAGATTGTCCGCCATACGGCGAAGCCTGCTGGCGGCGCAACGTAACGGCGCGCCTTCTGGTTCCACTTGTTCATCGAAAATGGCGGGTTTCGTCGAAGACCGAACGGCTAAGCTGACATTTTGCCGCCTAAAGCGCGTCATTACTCCGCCTTGTCGCCTACCGCAGTTTCATCGGGCGCATGAACTGGGCGTGGCGCCCCCAGCAAGAAGGAGACATGAACTTGAGCAGATCGAAACTCAGGACGGCGGTCCTCGGCGGCGCCCTCATCGCAATGGGCTTTGCGGCCAGCGGCTGCGCCAGCCATCGTTTCGTGCGTGATCAGGTCGAGGTGGTGGACAACCGGGTGACCCAGGTCGAGGGCACGGCGGGCCAGGCCCTGCAACGGGCCAATGACGCCCACAAGCTGGCGGAAGGCAAGTTCCTCTATCAGGTCGTCCTGTCCGACGATTCCGTGAAGTTCCCGACCGACGCCGCCGCCCTGTCGCCCGAGGCGGAACAGCGGCTGGCCCAGTTCGCCCAGCGTCTGCAAAGCGAGAACCGCAACGTCTATCTGGAGATCCAGGGCTATACCGACTCCACCGGCACGCCCGAGCATAACGACCAGCTGGGCGAGCAGCGGGCCGAGGCCGTGCGTCGCTTCCTGAACCGCCAGGGCGTGGCCCTGAACCGGATGTCGACCATCTCCTACGGCCAGGAAGAACCGGTCGCCTCGAACGACACCCCCGAGGGCCGGGCGCAGAACCGGCGCGTGACCATCGTCGTTCTGGCCTGATCGGGCTTGATCCAGAGATCGACGGCCGCAGCGATGCGGCCGTCGTTTTCAGGTCTGCAGGTCGCGGAAGAAGGCCGGCACGGCCTCGGTCGCAGGACCATAGACCCCCTCGTCGAACAGGCGCGCCCCTTGCGTCGGCTCCAGATTGATCTCGACGGTCCGCGCCCCGGCGTATCGGGCCAACTGCACGAACCCCGCCGCCGGATAGACGGCGCCCGAGGTGCCGATCGAAACGAACAGGTCGCAGGCCGCCAGCGCCGCCTCGATCCGCTCCATGGCCAGAGGCATCTCCCCGAACCAGACGATATGGGGCCGCATCCGCCCTTGCGGATGGTGCGGAGAGGCTTCGTCCGCCGCCATGTCCCCGAACCAGTCCATCACCACGCCCGAACGGGTGCAGCGCGCCTTCAGCAGTTCGCCGTGCATATGGATCAGCTCGAACCCCGCCCCCGGCGGGATCTCGGCATGGGCCCGGTCGTGCAGATCGTCGACGTTCTGCGTGACCAGCAGGAAATCCCCCTCCCACCGCGCGGCCAGCTCCGCTAGGGCGACATGGGCCGCATTGGGCCGGACCTCCGCCAACTGCCGCCGTCGCTGATTGTAGAAGTCCTGCACCAGGGCGGGGTTCGCCGCATATCCCTCCGGCGTCGCCACCTCTTCCACCCTGTGCCCGCACCACAGGCCGTCTGACGCCCGAAACGTCGGCACGCCGCTCTCGGCCGATATGCCGGCGCCGGTCAGGACGACGATGCCGTGAATGGGCTCGGCGTGGCCAGTCATTCCGGTGGCGAACCAACATCATACAATCGTCCGCGGCCCCATGATGGCGGCAGATCGAGGTCGTGCTGATCAAGGTAAGTCAGTAGGCCCGATTGATATTCGTCACTCTCGCAAAGCTCTGAGTGAACCGTTCCCATCGCAAGCATCAGCGCTTGGACACCGTCAATGCCGCAGGATCGAGACTTGCGCTCCCTCTCCGGCCAAACGATCTGCCACTGGCACTGATACTCGCCTCCGGGCGCGAGGATCGGAGTATGAAATCGCGCTATCACGTCCTGATGGCCCACTGCGAAATGTCGCTCCACAAACGCTTCGTCGTTCATTTCCAACACTCTTTCAGGTGGGCGCGCGATCACGCCGTCCTCGATTTATAATAGGGGATCGAGCACATGTCGCCGATCCGATGACCTCATCCAGCCCGTCGTGCGCACCTAAATTCTGGTACGTCGCCCTTTGTCGATACGCTCGCGAGATTGCGGTAAGCCATGGCAATCTGACTTATGGGATGTTGGCGGTCAGCCCGCGTCCGATCCTGACGTCGCTGCGCGATAGACATCGAATGTCGCGCATTCTTGCGAGCGGGTCTCAAAAATCTGCACGAAAGTGCACTCAAAAAAATCTGAGTGGCGTTTTCGGCGCGGGGCTAGCGCCGGCGGCGCCCCTCGTGACACACAGGCGTAAACCAAGGAGTCCCCGCCATGAAAACCCGCGCCGCCGTCGCCTTCGAAGCCAAGAAGCCGCTCGAGATCGTCGAGGTCGATCTGGAGGGGCCGCGCGCCGGCGAGGTGCTGATCGAGATCAAGGCGACGGGGATCTGCCACACCGACGCCTATACGCTGGACGGTCTGGACAGCGAGGGCATCTTCCCCTCGATCCTGGGGCATGAGGGCGCGGGCGTGGTGGTCGAGGTGGGGCCGGGCGTGACCTCGGTCGCCGTCGGCGACCACGTGATCCCGCTCTACACGCCCGAGTGCCGTCAGTGTAAGTCGTGCCTGTCGCGCAAGACCAACCTCTGCACCTCGATCCGCGCCACCCAGGGCAAGGGTCTGATGCCCGACGGCACCAGCCGCTTCAGCTACAAGGGCCAGGCCATCGCCCACTATATGGGCTGTTCGACCTTCTCCAACTACACCGTCCTGCCCGAGATCGCGGTGGCGAAGATCAGGAAGGACGCCCCCTTCGACAAGGCCTGCTACGTCGGCTGCGGCGTGACCACCGGAGTCGGCGCCGTGGTCAATACGGCCAAGGTCGAGCCGGGCGCCAACGCCGTGGTCTTCGGCCTGGGCGGCATCGGCCTGAACGTCATTCAGGGGCTGAAGATGGTCGGCGCCGACATGATCGTGGGCGTGGACATCAACCCCGACAAGGAAGAGTGGGGCCGTCGCTTCGGCATGACCCATTTCGTCAATCCGAAAGAGGTCTCCGACGTGGTCGCCCATCTGGTCGAACTGACCGGCGGCGGCGCCGACTACACCTTCGACTGCACCGGCAACACCGTGGTCATGCGCCAGGCGCTGGAAGCCTGCCACCGCGGCTGGGGCGAGAGCATCATCATCGGCGTGGCCGAGGCGGGCAAGGAGATCGCCACCCGCCCGTTCCAGCTGGTCACCGGCCGGGTCTGGCGCGGCTCCGCCTTCGGCGGGGCGCGCGGCCGCACCGACACGCCCAAGATCGTCGACTGGTACATGGACGGCAAGATCGAGATCGACCCGATGATCACCCACACCCTGCCGCTGGAACGGATCAACGAGGCCTTCGACCTGATGCACGCCGGAGAGAGCATCCGGTCGGTGGTGGTGTTCTGATGTGGGAGGGCGCGGACTATCGGATCGTAGATCCCAGGCCGATCGCTGCATCCGCGCCTTATACGTTTTTCCTGCCCAATCCTTTGGATGTTGCTGCGCTTAAGGACGGTGACTTCATTAAGGCGACGGTCAAGTCGGTTCCCGAAAGCGCCCAATGGGACGCGGAGCGTCTTTGGTTCGTGATCACGAGCGTATCGGATGAAGCCTTCGAAGCGCGGTTGGAGTCCGATCCGCGCGATATGCCGAATCTTGAAAAAGGCAGGGTCATCCAAATTCCGCGACCAGCGGTCGTTGACCTCATTTTCTCAGATGACAGGGCGCAAACGGTCGGGCCACGCGAATATTGGGAGAGATGTCTGGTCGACGGGGCGGTCTTGAATGGGGCGCGCCGTATCGAGTTCATCTATCGAGAGGATGCGGACAACACTTCAGACAGCGCCTTTCACGACAGCGGCTGGCGTATTCGAGCCACCACCTCCGGCCTTTCGGCGCTCGAAGCAGAGCAGGCGACTGTAGAATGTGTGGCCTTGGGTGCTGTCTTGAACAAGGATGATAGTTGGCTGCACCTGATAGACGCCCCTGCTGGATCGGCGTTTCTCCGAGATTTCGAAAACAACATCTGGGTTGAGGAAAAGGAATAGCCCATGTTCACCCACGTCACTGTCGGCGCCAACGATGTCGAGGCGTCGCGCCGCTTCTATGACGCCGCGCTCGGCGCGCTGGGCGTCGACGCCGCTCAGGGGCCTGATCCGAAGGGCCGCTACTGGTGGCGCACGGCCCATGGGGCCTTCGCCGTGGGCAAGCCGATCGACGGCGAACCGGCCTGTCACGCCAACGGCGGCACCATCGGCTTTGCGGCCAAGGACACGGCGGCGGTCGACGCCTTCCACGCTGCGGGCGCAGCGGCCGGCGGAACCGCGATCGAAGACCCGCCCGGCCTGCGCCAGGGGACGTTCGGCAAGCTGTATCTGGCCTATCTGCGCGATCCGTCGGGCAACAAGATCTGCGCCATGCACCGGGTCGGCTGAGCTATGGCGGATCTTGCGTTCGAACTGGACGACGGGCTGATTGGTCGGCTGCGCTTGATCGCAAGATCGCGGGACCAGACGTTGGAAGACTACCTGCGCGATCTCATTATCGCCGAAGGCCGCTTGGGCGATGAAGAGATCGCGAGCAAGGCCAAGGCCGAATGACCCTCCAAACCACCAAGACCCACGCCGTCCACGGCGGAACCCTGCGCTATCTGAAACACGACAGCGCGGCCACGGGCACGCCCATGACCCTGTCGGTCTTCGTTCCGGGCGGGGAGGGGCCGTTCCCCGTGCTGATCTGGCTGTCGGGCCTGACCTGCACCGAGGATAATTTCACCACCAAGGCCGGCGCCTACCGCGCCGCCGCCGAGCACGGCCTCATCATCGTCGCGCCCGACACCAGCCCGCGCGGAGACGGCGTCGCCGACGATCCGGCCTATGACCTGGGCCAGGGGGCGGGCTTCTACGTCGATGCGACGCAAGAGCCCTGGGCCCCGCACTTCCGCATGGAGTCCTATGTCACGGACGAACTGATCGCCCTGATCGACGCGGAGTTCCCGACCACCGGCGTCCGGTCGATCAGCGGCCATTCCATGGGCGGGCACGGCGCCCTGACCCTGGCGCTGCGTCACCCCGACCTGTTCCGCTCGGTCTCGGCCTTCGCCCCCATCTGTTCGCCGACGCGCTGCCCCTGGGGCGAAAAGGCCTTCTCCGCCTATCTGGGCGAGGACCGGGCCGAATGGGACCGTCACGACGCCGCCAGGCTGATCGAGGCCGGCGCCGCGCGTGGTGTCTATGACGATATACTGGTGGACCAGGGCGACGCCGACAGCTTCCTGACCGACCAGCTGAAGCCCGAACTGCTGCGCGCGGCCGCCGAGGCCGCAGGCCAGGGCCTGACCCTGCGGATGCAGCCGGGCTATGACCACTCCTACTTCTTCATGACCAGCTTCATCGCCGACCACATCGCCTTCCACGCCGCGCGGTTGAGGGGTTAAGGCGCGCTGTCCCCGCTCGGCGCCCGGTGCTAGAGGGACAGTATGAACGCCCCCGATCCCTATGAGCCGATGTTTTCCGCCCTGTGCCGCGAGGTGGGCTTTTGCCTGCATGAGAAGGGGCAAAAGCGCGTGATCGCCGCCCTGCCGGGCGGGCTGGACGCCGCCGTGCGGGCGGTCCTCGCTGCGGAAGGGGTGGACGAGCCCAATGCGCCGGGCGATCTGAAGCGGGCGGTGCGCGACTGTCTGAAGTCCAACTTGCCAGCTTGACCGTTCCCGGCCGATAAGTCGGAACGAATCCAGGCGTCGTCGCTTGGGTTTCACGAACGGGCGCCTAGATGAGGCGTATCGGAAATCTGTCGCGAGAGGAAACTCCCCATGGCCTTCACCCTGCCCCCGCTGCCCTATGCCTATGACGCGCTGGAGCCGGCCATCGACAAGGAGACGATGACCTTCCACCATGACAAGCACCACCAGACCTATGTCGACAATCTGAACAAGGCGATCGACGCCGACGCCTCGCTTCAGAACAAGACGCTGGAAGAGATATTCACCAGCATCTCGACCGCGCCGAAGGCCGTGCGCAACAACGGCGGCGGTCACTGGAACCACAGCCTGTTCTGGGAACTGCTGGCCCCGGCCGGTCAGGCGGGCGAACCCTCGGCCGAGCTGGCCGCCGCCATCGACCGCGACCTGGGCGGCATGGACAAGTTCAAGGAAGACTTCAACGCCGCCGGCGCCGCCCAGTTCGGCTCGGGCTGGGCCTGGCTGATCGTGCAGAACGGCAAGCTGAAGATCACCTCCACCCCGAACCAGGACAATCCGCTGATGGATGTGGTCGAGGAGCGGGGCGAGGTCGTCCTGGGCGCCGACGTCTGGGAACACGCCTATTATCTGAAGTACCAGAATCGCCGCGCCGACTATCTGAAGTCGTTCTGGACGGTGGTGAACTGGAACAAGGTCAACGAACTGTACGCCGCCGCCGTCGCCCAGTAACGCCGGGCTTCAAGCCAGACGGACGCCCGCCGGAGAACCTTCGGCGGGCGTTTTCGTCACAGCGGCCGCCCGCCGTCGCGCAGACGCTCCTTCATCCGTTCGGAATGATGGCGGCGCACGGTGCGGCGCCGGCGCAGCAGGTCGTGGATGCCGTCGGCCAGATCCAACAGCTGATGGTCGCTGAGCGGCTCGACCAGTTCGACCAGCCTGCGCTTCAGCGTCTCGAACCCGCGGTCGGACAGGCCGGCCTGAAAGCGCGGGGCGTCGGTTCGCATTTCAATCCTCCCTTCTCCTCGGCGGTCTGCGTCGGAACAGGAAAGAAGCGAGGCCCGGCTTGGTTCCCCGCCATCGTGCTTAACGGCCTGTCTGACTTGACTCCGACAGCCTGCATGGCCATAAGCGCCGCCTTCCACGCCTCGGTTCGCCGCAGGCGGGATTCATGACGGAAGATGCGTGGACCGCCGTTGAGATCGCATCCCCAATTCAGGGGACGCCGGGCCGCATCGTCGAAAAGAGAATAGAATGTCCAAGCGCCACAGCGCCAAATACAAGATCGACCGCGCCATGGGTGAAAACCTGTGGGGTCGCGCCAAGTCTCCGGTCAACAAGCGTTCCTACGGTCCCGGTCAGCACGGCCAACGCCGCAAGTCCAAGGTCTCTGACTTCGGCCTGCAACTGAAGGCCAAGCAAAAGCTGAAGGGCTACTACGGCAACATCACCGAGAAGCAGTTCGCCAAGACCTATGACGAGGCTGCTCGCCGCAAGGGCAACACCTCGGAAAACCTGATCGGCCTGCTGGAATCGCGCCTGGACGCCATCGTCTATCGCGCCAAGTTCGTGCCCACCGTCTGGGCCGCCCGCCAGTTCGTCAGCCACGGCCACGTCCTGGTCAACGGCAAGAAGGTCGACATCGGCTCCTATCGCGTGAAGCCCGACGACGTCGTCTCGGTGAAGGAAAAGTCGCGCAACATGGCCCTGGTGCTGGAAGCCCAGCAGTCGTCGGAACGCGACGTGCCGGACTATCTGGAACTGTCGGACCGTTCGTTCGCCGTCCGCTACGTCCGCGTGCCGGAACTGTCGGACGTGCCCTACGCCGTCAAGATGGAACCGAACCTGGTCGTCGAATACTACGCTTCGTAAGCCGAGCTTACGAAGCTTTCTTCAAGGGGGCTATCGCCCTTCGGGCTACTTGAGCCCCTTGGTCGTCCCTTTGAAGTGTTCAGTTGAGGGCCTCGGATTCGTCCGGGGCCCTTCGTCTTTATGCTGTTCCCTCAAGGAGCGAACAGGCGCATTCTCGGCCGGTTCAGGCTTTGAGGCAGGGGAGGTCGTCCGTTGCACGACTCCATCATGAAACGCTTGGCTTTGATCGCCGCCGCATCGGCGAGCTTGGCCGCCTGTGCGGGCGGTCTGGACGGGCCGACCGTCTCGACCGTCGGCATGCCCGGCGCCCTGGAGCCGATCCATGCAGCGGCCTTCACCAAGGACCAGGCGGTCTTCTGGGTCAGCTCCAACGGCTGCACCCGCAAGGAGGATCTGATCCCCATCGTCAGCATCAAGGGCGGGGACGCGATCATCACCCTGCGCCGGATCGATGAGGACACCTGCGACAAGCCCTCGATCCGCGGTGTCGAGCTGAAATGGTCGTTCGAGGAGTTGGGCCTGGCGCCCGGCTCCCCCGTCAGCGTCAACAATCCCTATCAGCTGCCCCAGACCTGATCGGCCCTCAGCGGCCGTATCCGGGCCAGTGGGCCTTGCCGGCGCGTTCGTACTGGGGCGGCAGACCTTCGTCCTGACCCAGGGCGACGGCGGCGTGATGGGCCCAGTTGGGATCGTCGAGCACGGCGCGGGCCACCGCGATCAGATCGGCCTGTCCCGAGGCGACGATCGCCTCGGCCTGGTGGGGATCGAAGATCATGCCCACGGCCATGACGCTGGCCTGGGGCGCCGCCTGTTTGACCGCCTCGGCGAAGCGGACCTGATAGCCGGGCTGGTCGCCGGGGATCGGGGCGCGGGGGACGTTGCCGCCCGAGGACAGGTGCAGATAGTCGTAACCCAAGCCGTGCAGCGCCTGGCCGAAGGCGACGGCCTCCTCCAGCGCCACGCCGCCCTCGACCCAGTCCGAACCGTTGAAGCGCGCGCCCAGGGCCTTGGTCCGAGGCCAGGCCTCGCGCAAGGCCTTTGCGACGCGCAGGGGAAAGCGCGCCCGGTTCTCGGCCGAGCCGCCGTAGGCGTCGGTGCGGCGGTTCGACAGGGGTGACAGGAATTCGCTCAGCAGATAGCCATGGGCGGCGTGCAGTTCGACCAGGTCGAAGCCTGCCTGGTCCGCCCGGCGCGCCGCCGCCTCGAAGGCGGCGACCACATGGTTCATGTCGGCCTCGGTCATCTCCAACGGGGTATGCCAATCCTCGCGGAAGGGCAGGGCCGAGGGGCCGTAGGTGGTCCAGGCTCCGTCCTCGGCCGCCAGAGGGCCGCCCCCCTTCCACGGCGCGGCGGTCGAGGCCTTGCGTCCCGCATGGCCCAGCTGAATCCCGATCGGAGTGTCGCAATAGGTCCGCACGCCGCGAAGGATGTCGGCGAAGGCCTGGGCCTGTTCGTCGTTCCACAGGCCGACGTCGTCCGGGGTGATGCGGCCCTCGGGCGTGACGCCCGTCGCCTCGATGATGACCAGGCCGGCGCCGGACAGGGCCAGCCGGCCGATGTGCTGGTGGTGCCAGGGCTGGGGCGCGCCGTCGATCGCGGAATACTGGCACATGGGCGCCACGACGATGCGATTGCGCAGGGTCAGGGGGCCGAGGGCGTGAGGCGAGAAGAGGCGGCTCATGGCGGGCAGGTCCGGTGGGCGGCGACTGCAACTATGTCTGTTTCGAAGCGGATCAAGCCCGACCTTTCCGATTGTTCACCTGGCTTGCCGAAAATTCACGTGTGTGGCGGCGGTGAGCGCGTCACAAAAGGCTCAAGCTTCAACTGGGGAACACCAATGCTTCGTCTCGCTCTCGCCATCGCCATCGCCGCCCCGCTGCTGTCGGGCTGCATCATCGTTTCGACCGAAAAGCCGACCACCCGGGTGATCACCACCCCGGCGTCCGACCAATGATGCGGGGGCTGCGCATCCTGGCGGTCGGCGCCCTGGCCGCACCGCTGCTGGCCGGCTGCGTCATCTATGACAGCGAGGCCGGCGAGAATGTCTCGGTCAACGTCTCGCGCAAGGACGGGCCTCCGGCGGAGGCCATCCGCGAGGCCCGCTTCGCCGACGGCGCCCTGGTGGCGCGGGTCGATTCCAACGGCTGCACCCAGGCGTCGGATTTCGAAGTGTCGATCGCCGACAATGATCCGACCGAAATCACCCTGCGCCGGACCAAACAGGACCTGTGCAAGGCCCTGGTTCCCGACGGGGTCGAACTGCGCTGGACCTATGCCGAACTGGGTCTGGAGCCGGGAACCCCGGCCCGCATCGTCAATCCGCTGAAATAGCCGTCGCCTCGGTCGTCGTCGAAAAGACGGCGACCATCGGCGGGGGGATGCGGTGCGGCCTCAAGGTGGCGGCGTCCACCAGGCACCATTCGGACACGCCCTGGGCGCACAGCCGGCCCTGGCCGTCCTCGATCCGAACATAGCGGTTGAACCGCGGCCCCTGGGGATCGCCGACCCAGGTCCGGGCTGCGACGCCGGTCGCATTCGGCTCTATGGCCCGCAGATAGTCTATCTCGTGCCGCAGGGCGACCCAGGACCAGCGCGCCCGCGTCTCTTCGTCGAACCGGGCGTTCCAGTGGGCCGTGCCCACGTCCTGAAGCCAGCCGACATAGACCACATTGTTCACATGGCCGTTGGCGTCGATATGGTCGGGTCGGACCTCCAGCGGGACGACGAAGACCTCACGATCCTCGCGCGGCGTCAGGGTGGGACGCGCCATCAGGCCTCGCCCGCGCCCCCGTCCAGAGCCACGCCCTTTTCGGCCATCAGGGCCTGAAGCTCGCCGGCCTGGAACATCTCGCGCACGATGTCCGAGCCGCCGACGAATTCGCCCTTCACATAAAGCTGGGGAATGGTGGGCCAGTCGGTGAAGGTCTTGACGCCTTCGCGCAGGGCCTCGTCCTGCAAGACGTCGACGCCGACGAAGGGCGCGCCCACATGGTCGAGAATCTGCACGGCCAGGGACGAGAAGCCGCAGCGCGGCTGGTCCGGCGTGCCCTTCATGAACAGGACGACGTCGTGCTGGCTCACGGTGTCGCTGATGAAGGCGTGGACGGGGTCGGCGGAAACGGTGTCGGTCACGGGAGAAGCCTTTCGCGAAGACCGTCAGCTAGGGAGAGGGGACCGCCGGGTCAAGGCGCGGCGAACCGACGCGGTTCTGACGCGCTCAGTCAGGCCGCGGCCGAGGCGGCGACGCGACCCATTTCGATCTGGGCGGCCAGGGACGGGGGCAGATCGCGCTCGGGCGTCTCGGCCAAGATCCGCAGATGGTCGGGGTCGGTGGCGCGCACGATGACGCTTGAGATCGTCGTCTCAGTCAGCACATAGCCCAGGCAGATGGACTCGGCCGACCAGCCGGGGGTGCGATACAGAAAGCCGAAGGCGTCCGGTCCGCCAGAACGTTGCGGCGGCTTGGGCGCGCCCAGACCGAACAGGCCCTTTTTGGCGACGGTCTCTGGGCCGCGCGGCCTGGCGCGACGGTCGGTGTAGAAGTCATAGGCGATGACGGCCATGTCCTGTTCGCGTGCGGCGCGCAGGCGGTTGCGCCGCTTCCAGTCAGCATTGATGTCGAACGGCGTCGCCAGGACGTCGAAGGCGCCGGTGGAGATGTAGGCGTCCATGACGTCGCCCGAACCCGCCACGCCCAGCAGTTTGACGCGGTCGGCCGCGCGCGCCGCCTTCAGAGCGTTCAGCGCCTGTTGCGACAGTTCGTGTTCCCCCGGTTCCTGCAGGAGGGCGATGTCGATCCACCCCAGGCGCGAGAAGTGCAGCACGCGATCCAGGGCGGCGGTCATGGCTTCGGCCGAAAAGTCGCGGTCGGCGCCCAGGGTCAGGGCCACGCACACCAGTTTGCGGTCCACGTGGGACAGGGCTTCACCCAGAATCTCGGCCAGAACGGAATCGGCGGTCTCCAGCCGATAGGCGTTGATGCCCGCCTCAAGCGCCGAGTAGAGCAGGTCCAGCGCCGCTTCGCGTCCCCGCGCCAGGCAGCCGGGGCCGAAGCTGAGCGTCAGATTGGAAATCGCCGCGCCCGAGGCGCCGAAGGGACGATAGCGCATCCGATCACCCCTTGTCGGACGGGGCTGAGGTTTCCAGGGCCAGGGCGTGCAGGGCGCCGCCCATCTGTCCCTTCAGGGCGGCGTAGACCAACTGATGCTGGCGCACGCGCGCCAGGCCCGCAAAGGCGTTGGAAACGATGCGGGCGCGATAATGATCGCCGTCCCCGGCGAGGTCTTCGATGGCGATTTCCGCGTCGGGAAAGGCGTCGATCAGATGCCGACGCAAGGTTTCGACGGACATGGGCATGGGCGGGCCTTCGATCTGGTCGCGTCAGACTGCCCCATAAACCTTAACGACGGACTACGGCGGGGCCGGTTCGGTCAGCCTGCACCCAGTTCGCGCTCAGTTCGCGCCCAGTTCGCACCCCGGGGTCGTTCGAACAGCTGAACCGGCTCGTCCCTATAGGTGGTGCGCCGATAGGGGCGGTAGCCGACCCGCTCGGCCAGGCGAACGGAGGCCAGATTGTCGGGCGAAATCATGCACAGGGTCCGCGCCGCCCTCAGATGGGCGTCGGCCCAGGCCAGGGCCGCCTCCAGGGCCTCTTTCGCAAAGCCCCGTCCCTGGAAGGCGGGCGCCAGGCCCCAGCCCAGTTCCGGATCGTCGATCGGCGGATCGATCAGCCGCCGGTGATCCAGGATCGAGACATTGCCCACATAGGCGCCGCCTTCGACCAGGCGGATCGTCCAACTGCCGTAGCCCCTTACGCCCCATTGGCCCAGGTCGCGCAGCAGGCGGAACCAGACCTCCTCGGTGGTCATGGGACGGCCGGTGATGTGGCGCGTAAAGTCCGCATCGGCCCAGAGGGCTTGCAGGTCCTCAAGGTCGGCCAGATCGACCGGCGTCAGCACCAGCCGCTCGGTGGTCAGGGTCGGCCGGTTCATCCGAACAGGCTTTCGGCGTTCAAGATTTCGGTCCCCCCGTCGGCGCGTGTGACGGCGTAGGTGAAGCCGGGCTGAAGGGCGAAGGCCCCGACGCGCCCCGCCTTGGTCAGGGCCAGAAGCCCGACCTGGGCCTCGGCGACGGCCCGCCCCCGCAGCCGGGCGATCCGTTCGATCGTCTGCCGACAGGCGGTCGCGGGGTCCATTCCGTGACGCATGGCCTCGACCACGGCGTGGGAGCCGCAGACCCGCAGCACCTCTTCGCCCACCCCGGTCGCCGTGGCGGCGCCGACCTCGGCGTCGACGAACAGGCCGGCGCCCACGATCGGACTGTCGCCCACGCGGCCGCGCATCTTGAACGCCATGCCGGAGGTGGTGCAGGCCCCGGCCATGCGGCCGGTCGCGTCGCGGCCCAGGACGCCGATGGTGTCATGATCCAGAACCCCGCCGGCGCCGGCCCGGCGCCAGTCGTCGTTCTCGCTGTTGGCGCGCGGGGCGTAGCGGGCGGTCTTCAGCCATTCGCGCCAGGCGGCCTCGGCCTGGGGCGTCAGCAAATTCGTCGTCTCAAACCCTTCTGACAGGGCGAAGTCCCGCGCGCCGGCCCCGACCAGGATGACGTGCGGGGTCTTCTCCATCACACGGCGCGCGACCGAGACGGCGTGAACCACGTCCTCAAGGGCGCAGACGGCGCCCAGACCGCCGGCGTCGTCCATGATCACGGCGTCCAGGGTCACATGGCCGTCCCTGTCCGGATAGCCGCCCAGGCCGACCGAGGCGTTGGTCGGGTCCGCCTCGGGCACGCGGGCCGCCGCCTCGACCATGTCCAGGGCCGAGCCGCCGCTCTGGCGCACCCTCCAGCCTTCGGCGTTGGCCGCCGCGCCGAAGTCCCAGGTCGAGGCCATGACGACGGGCGCCGCTTCGGCCAAGGCCGATCCAGCGGCTGCGGCCCCCGCAGCGGCGAGTCCGGACGCGGCGATCAGGCTGCGGCGCGACAGATTGATCATCACATCAGACCCAATTGTTTGAAGCTGGCCACCCCGTCGCGGCCGACGACCAGATGGTCGTGAACCTCGACATTAAGGGCGCGGCCGGCCTGCACAACCTGTTTGGTGATCTCGATGTCGGCGCGGCTGGGCGTCGGGTCGCCGGAAGGGTGGTTGTGCACCAGAATCAGGGCGCTGGCCGACAGCTCCAGGGCGCGACGCACCACTTCGCGCGGATAGACCGGCGCGTGATCCACCGTGCCCCTGTTCTGGACCTCATCCAGGATCAGCTGGTTCTTCTTGTCCAGGTAGAGGACGCGGAACTGCTCGCGCGGCTCGTGCTGCAAGGCCACGCGCACATAGGCCAGAAGGGCGCTCCAGGACGAGATGACGGGCCGTTTCGCCGTCGGCTCGCGCGCGATCCGCCGCGTCACGTCGAAGATCAGCTGAAGGTCCAGCGCCACCGCCCGCGTCGCCTTGCCGGGCGCATAGCCCAGGGAACGCGCCACCTGATCCTCGACCGCCTCGTGGCTGGCGGCGCCGATGCCCTCCAGCCCGCCGAACCGCGCCAGCAGATCCTTGGCCAGCGGCTTGGTGTCCCTATAGGGCACGCTGCGGAACAGCAGCAGTTCCAGCAGCTCATAGTCGGGCAGGGCGTCCAGACCGCCCTTGGCGGCCCGCTCGCGCAGCCGGTCGCGATGGCCGCTGTGGCGTGGCCGCGTCTTGGGTTCGGGTGTCTGATCTTCCGCCATGTCCCCTCCAGCCTTCGCAACCTGAGCGGAAGGCTGTTGGGGATCAAGGGTTCAGTTCGGGCGGAACAGGCCGGCGGGGCTGGCGGTGAAGATTTCCAGCCCGTCTTCCGTCACCCCGATGGTGTGTTCGCACTGGGCCGACAGGGACTTGTCGCGGGTCACGGCGGTCCAGCCGTCGGACAGGACCTTCACATGGGGTTTGCCCAGGTTCACCATGGGCTCGACGGTGAAGAACATGCCGGCCTTCAGCACGGCGCCCTCGCCCTTCCTGCCATAGTGCAGGACGTTGGGGCTGTCGTGGAAGACGCGGCCGATGCCGTGGCCGCAGAAGTCGCGCACCACGCTCATCCGCTGGGCCTCGACGAACTTCTGGATGGCGAAGCCGATGTCGCCAAACGTATTGCCCGGCTTGACCTGCTCCAGGCCCAGCTCCAGCGACTGATAGGTGACGTCGATCAGCTTCTTGGCCCGCGCATTGATCTCGCCCACCGCATACATGCGGCTGGAATCGCCGTGCCAGCCGTCGACGATGACGGTGTGGTCGATGTTGACGATGTCGCCCTCTTTCAGAACCTTGTCGCCGGGGATGCCGTGGCAGACGACGTGGTTGATCGAGGTGCAGACGGTCTTCTCATAGCCCTTGTAGCCCAGGCAGGCGGGCAGGCCCCCGTGGTCCAGGGTGAATTCGCGGATCAGGTCGTCGATCGCGCCCGTCGTGACGCCCGGCTTCACATGGGCCGTGATCATGTCCAACGCCTCGGCCACCAGACGCCCGGCCTTGCGCATGCCTTCGAAATCCTCCGCCTGATGGATGCGGATGGCGCTGGAGCGGACCAGGGCGTCGGTTTCCAGTTCGGGCGTTTCGTACATGGGGCTCTATTCGGCGACGGAAGCGGCTTCAGATGGCGATCCTATCACGGATACGCAAGGCGAATGTGGGGCGGTCAAGGATTCCTTCCGTTGCGGAAAGAACGACTGTGTATTGCGCGACACTGTCGTTCATCCGAATGAACCTGCCCCGGCGTAACCTCTCGCCGGTGTGATCATGTGGGCTTTTTAAGACACAGTTTCGCCCGTTTCCGGGCGGAGACCCGCCACGCATGCAACGTTTTCCTGACGAAAGCGCTGCCGTGCGATCGACCTCCCCGAATACCCACCGCCGCTTAAATGGCGGGGGCTGAACTATAGGAATGGCTTTTATGACTCCCAGGAATTTCGCCCGCGTGGGCGGCATCGCGCTGACGACCGCCCTGCTGGCCGGCGTCGCCGCTCCGGCCATGGCCGGCTCCTTCTACGTCCAGGAACAATCGACCCGCGCCCAGGGCCGCGCCAACGCCGGCGTCGGCGCCGACAAGGGCGTCCAGTCGCTGTGGTGGAACCCGGCCGCCATCGCCGGAACCCAGCGTGAACTCTATGTCGGCATGCACGGCCTGGTCCTGGATTCCGACGTCGACAACACCGGCTCGACCCTGACCTACAATGTGCCGGTCGCCGGCGTCGGCGTCGTCAGCCGCACCTATCCGGTCAACGGCGACCCGCACGTCCACGAGGTGGTCGAAAGCGGCATCGTGCCGAACTTCGCCGTCTCCATGCCGATCGGCGACCGCTTCAACGTCGGCCTGGCCGTCCAGGCGCCGTACAACTTCACCACCAAGTACGAGCCGACGGACTTCGCCCGTTACGACGCCCTGACGTCGGAACTGCGCTCGGCCAACGTCAGCCTGGTCGCCGCCATGACGGTCACCGACTGGCTGGACATCGGCGCCGGCTTCGACGCTCAGTTCGCCAAGGCCACCCTGTCCTCGGCCTTGCCGAACGCGCCGATCCCGGCCGTCCTGTCGCCCGCCTATGTCGTCTCGCCGTCGACCGACGGCCGCAACCAGCTGGAAGGCGACGGCTGGAACTACGGCTGGAACGCCGGCGCCCAGATGCATTTCGGCAAGCTGGACCTGGGTCTGTCGTATCGCTCCAAGATCGAGCACGAGCTGGACGGCACGGTGAACATCTCGGGCCTGACCGGCGTCCTGGCTCCCGCCAACGTCTCGGCTGACGGCGTCGCCAGTTTCACCACCCCCTGGTTCGCCACCGTCTCGGCCCGCTACGCCGTCAATGACCGCCTGACCCTGAACGCCCAGGTCAATCAGATCGGCTGGAGCGAGTTCGACGCCATCCGCGTCGCTTACGGCGCCACGGGATCCTCGACCATCGTTCAGGACTATGACGACGTCACCACCGGCGCGATCGGCTTCGACTACAAGATTGATCCGACCATGACGGTCCGCGCCGGCCTGGGCTATGACCCGACCCCGACGCCGGACGATCACCGCACCGCCCGCATCCCGGACGGCGACCGCTGGCTGTACGCCGCCGGCCTGTCCAAGACGGTCGGTTCGATGACCTTCGACGGCGCCGTGACCTATATCGACATCGACACGGCCACGATCAACGACACCCGTGACCTGTACGCTAACGGTCTGGTCATCTCGAATCTGCGTGGCGAAGCCAAGGGTTCGGGCGTCGGCTTCTCGCTGGGCGCGACCTGGAACTTCTAAGTCCGTTCAGCCCCGGCTGACATGAGAACGGCGGCGCCCGCAAAGGCGCCGCCGTTTTTCTTTCCAGACCCTCTCCCGCAGGCGGGGGGAAGGCGGTGAGGATCACCCCTTGGCGGCGTAGCCCTTGCCGCCGTTGGAGGGGCGGCGACGGGGGCGGCGCTTCATCTCGCCGACCGGACGGGGCTCGTGCTGGCGCGCATCGGACGGACGCGGTTCGCGCGGGGTCGTCTTTTCACCGGCCAGGGGGTTGTAGGTCTTTTCCGGACGGGGAGCCGCCGCCTCGCCGCCGGGGCGGTTGCGGCGCTGGCGGTGGGGCTGGCCGCCGCCTTCCGGACGCACGCCGTCGCGGTGGGGATTGCGACGACCCCGGCCGCCCCGTCCCTGACCATGACCGCCTTCGTGGCGCTCGCCGCCTTCGCGTTCGGGCAAGGTCGCCTTTTTGGCCACGCCGGCGGCCATGATGGAGGCGTCCAGGGCCGCCAGCTGTTTGTCGTTGCGGCGGTCCGCAACCGGGATCTTCTGGCGCGTGACCTTTTCGATGTCGCGCAGCAGCTTCATCTCGTCGCCGGCGACGAAGCTGACGGCCGTGCCGTCCTTGCCCGCCCGCGCGGTGCGGCCGATGCGGTGGACATAGGATTCCGGCACGTGCGGCAGTTCGAAGTTCACCACGTGCGAGACGCCGTCGACGTCAATGCCGCGCGCGGCGATGTCGGTGGCGACCAGCACCCGCAGCTTGCCCTTCTTGAAGGCTTCCAGGGTGCGTTCACGCTGGGGCTGGGACTTGTTGCCGTGGATGGCGCCGGCCTCGACGCCGCCGGCTTCCAGATAGGCAGCGACCTTGTCGGCGCCGTGCTTGGTCTTGGTGAAGACCAGGCAGCGCTTGTATTCCGGATCGCTGAACATCTCGGTCAGCAGGGCGCGCTTCTTGCCCTGTTCGATATAAACCACCGACTGGGCGATGCGCTGGACCGTGGTCGATTGCGGCGTGACCTGGACCTTGACCGGATCCTTCAGCAGTTCGCCCGCCAGTTTGCCGATTTCGGTCGGCATGGTGGCCGAGAAGAACAGGTTCTGACGGCGCGCCGGCATGCGGCTGACGATCTGACGGATCGGCTTGATGAAGCCGAGGTCCAGCATCTGGTCAGCCTCGTCCAGAACGAAGATCTCGGTCGAGGACAGGTCCAGCGTCTTTTGCTGGATATGGTCCAGCAGACGGCCGGGCGCCGCGACCAGGATGTCCAGACCCTGTTGCAGGGCGCGTTCCTGGGCGCCGTACTTCACGCCGCCGAAGATCACGGCGACGCGGAAGCCGAGATGCGCGCCATAGGCCTTGAAACTGTCGCCGATCTGGGTGGCCAGTTCGCGCGTGGGGCTCAGGATCAGGGCGCGGGTGGTGCGGGGCACAGGCGGGGTGCGGTTCTCGGCCAGCCGATGCAGGATCGGCAGGGCGAAGGCCGCCGTCTTGCCGGTGCCCGTCTGGGCGATGCCCAAGAGGTCCTTGCCGGCCATGACGTCGGGGATGGCCTTTTCCTGGATCGGCGTCGGCTTGACGTAGCCGGTCGAGGCCAGGGCCTGGAGGAGGGCCTTATTGAGGCCCATGGATTCGAAGGTGGTGCTCACGGCAGTTTCTTTCGCGTGCGGCGACGCGCATCGGCCATGGCATGACGCCGTCGGGCCGCGCACCGCCAGTCCCGACGGAGCCTCAAAGACGAGGCTTGCGGGGTGGATCGGGCGCCGCCCCGCGTGTCCGGGCAGCGAATGACTATGAGGAGCCGGCGGCTGCTACAGTCAGGTCCGAAAGCGGACCCACACGCGCTGGAGACGCCGGAGATCGCGATTGTGCGATGCAGCGCAAATGGGCGCTTCGGCCGCGAAAGTCAAGTTGAAGCGGCGCCGTCCCGCCGTCCGCGCAGAAACAGCAGGGCCGAGCCCCCCACCAGCACCAGGCCCGCAAGGCTGGTCGCATAGGCGGCGCCGGTAAAGAAGGGCAGCCAGGGCAGGTCCACGACGGCGAAGTTCTTGAACAGCAGCAGGGCGACGCTGCCCAGATAGCCGGTGGCGTCGGCCAGATAGATCAGAAAGCCGGCGGTGGCGACCGTGCCCGAATAGGCGACCATCCGGTCGAACAGCATGGCGTTGAAGGGGGTGTAGGCCAGATAGAGCCCCGCGCCGCCCGCGATCATCCAGGCGATCGGCGACATCAAGCCCTGTTGAAAGGCCAAGGTGGACAGGCCCAGGAGGGCGCAACCGGCCAGTATGACCCCATGCATGAGCAGCAGGGCCCGGCCGTTGTTCTTGACCGCGATCATGACGCCCATGGCGACCAGGGACAGGGCCGCCACCGGTCCTTCGCTGGCGGTGAAGACCGAGGCGGCGTCGCCGTAGCCCAGGGCCCGCCAGATCTCGGCGGCGAAATTGTCACGCAGGTCGCGGAAGGCCGTCAGCAGCACATAGGCGGCGACCAGCAGGACCAGCACCGGCCAGTGGCGCGCCAGAAAGGCGGCCCGCTCCCGCGCCATCATCGGACGGCGCGCCCCCCGATCGGTCTCGTCGGCGGGACTGGGCGGGGGCAGGGCGGCCAGGGCCAAAACCGAAACGGCCAGCAGGGGCATGAAGACCACCCCGACGGCCGCCGGCATCCAGAAGGGGCTGACGTGCTGATGCTCCATCAGGGCCTTGCCGACCGATTTCACCACGCCGGAAGACAGGATGAAGCTGGCGCACAATATGGCGCCCAGCACCTCGCTGGTGCGCCGCCCCTCCATGAAGCCGAACACCAGACCCCAGATCAGGCCCAAGGGCAGGCCGTTCAGGAACAGGGCGGCGACGTTCCACGGCGCCGGCGTCACCGCGAACAGCACCAGGGCGAGCCAGGACGCCCCGATCAGAAGCACGATGGCCAGGGCGCGGCGTTCGGCCCGCATTTCGGCGATCACCTTGACCCCGATCAGCTTGGACAGGGCGTAGCCGGCGACCTGGGCGATCACCAGGGCGATCTTATAGTCCAGGGCGAAGTCCCATCCGGGCACGACGTCGAAGGTCGCCGCCGTAAAGGGTTTGCGGAAGGCGTACATGGAAAAATAGGCGCAGAAACCCGCCAGACCCGCGAACAGGACGAAGACGACAGGATTCGCCTGGGCCAGCCACGACCGCATCCGTTTCATCATTTGACATCATCCCGTTGCACTCGCGTGGTCTAGACCACTGCTGCGACGCTTGGATGACGAGGACGAGGATGACGGAGAGACGCTACGACGTCGCTGTGGTGGGGGCGGGGATCGTCGGCCTGGCCTGCGCCCTGGCGGCCGCGCGGCGGGGCCTGTCGGTCGTGGTGATCGACCGCGACGCCCAGGCCAACGGCGCCTCGATCCGCAATTTCGGCTTCGTCACCGTCACGGGCCAGCCGCGGGGGAAGGTCTGGAGCCGCGCCCACCGCAGCCGCGCCATCTGGGATGAGGCGGCGCGCGAGGCGGACGTGCCGGTCCTGCAACGCGGGCTGTGGCTGCCCGTGCGCCGGCCCGAGGCTGCGGCCGTGCTGGAGGCCTTCACGGCCACCGAAATGGGCGAAGGGTGTCGATTGATGACGGGGGAGGAGGCGCGGGCGCGGGCGCCGCAGGTCATCGGCCCCCAGACTGTCGCCGCCCTGTGGAGCCCCCACGAGCTGCGCGTGGATTCCCGCATCGCCATCCCGCGTCTGGCCGCCTGGCTGGCGGATCGCTTCGGCGTCGTGTTTCGGCGACAGACCGCCGTCCAGACCGTCGAGCCGCCGCGCCTCGTCACCAGTCGGGGCGTCGTGGAGGCCGAGCGGATGGTGGTCTGTCCCGGCGACGACCTGGTCAGCCTGTTCCCCGATCAAATGGCCCAGGCGGGCGTGACCCGGTGCAAGCTTCAGATGATGCGGCTGGCCTCGCCCGGCTTTGATCTGCCCGCTCCGGTCATGTCGGACCTGGGCCTGGTGCGCTACGGCGGTTACGCCGCCCTGCCGGAGGCGGCCGCCCTGCGCGCGCGGCTGGAGGCGGAGCAGGGCCAGGCCCTGACGAACGGGGTCCATCTGATCGCGGTCCAGGACGCCGACGGCGCCCTGGTCATGGGCGACAGCCACCATGACGCGGCCACGCCGGACCCCTTCGCCAGCGAGGCGGTCGATCAGCTGATCCTGGACGAATGGCGCGCCGCCACCGGCCAGCCCGCCCCGCCGGTGCTCCAGCGCTGGACCGGAACCTACGCCCGAGGCCCCCAGGCCGATCTGATCGCGGCGCCGCACCCGGCCGTGCGCCTGGCCCTCATCACCGCCGGCAACGGCGCCTCCACCGGCTTCGCCTTCGGCGAAGAGGTGATTGCAGACCTGTTTCAGGAGACGTGACCATGACCCCCATCCGCGACAGTTTCGACATGGTCGTTTTCGACTGGGCCGGCACCATGGTCGATTTCGGCAGCCGGGCCCCTGTTCTGGCCCTGATGGAGGCCTTCGCCGCCTTGGACACGCCCGTGACGGAGGACGAGGCGCGCCGCGACATGGGCCGGGCCAAGGCCGATCACGTGCGGGCCCTGTTCGAACAGCCCCGCGTCAATGAGGCCTGGCGGGCGGCGCACGGCGCGGCGCCCGATGCGGCGGCGATCGAACGGGTCATGGGCGAACTCCAGCAGCCGATGATCCGCCTGGCCCAGGAAACGGCGGACCTGATCCCCGGCGCCGCCGAGGTCGTGGCCCGGCTGCGGGGCGAGGGTCTGAAGATCGCCTCCTGCACCGGCTATACGCGCGAGATGATGCAGGCGGTCCTGCCGCGTGCGGCCGACCAGGGTTACGCCCCCGATCTGGTGGTCTGCGCCCATGAGACGCCTCAGGGGCGGCCGTCGCCCCTGATGATCTACAAGGCCTGCGCCGATCTGGGCGTCTGGCCCCTGTCGCGCGTGGTCAAGGTGGACGATGCGGAGGTGGGGATCGCCGAGGGGCGCAACGCCGGCTGTTTCACCATCGGGGTCGCCGCGTCCGGCAATCTGACGGGGCTGACGGCCCAGGCCCTGGCCGAGCTGGATGCGGACGAACGGGCGGCCCGGCTGGCCGCGGCCGCCGATCGTCTGCTGGAGGCGGGCGCCGACCGGGTCATCGACACGGTGGCGGATCTGATCCCGGCCCTGGAGGCCGAGGCGGCGCGCCGGGCCTGATCGCCCGAGGGCTTAACGCACCCGGATGTCGACGCTGATCTTCAGGGCGTCGTGGCGCCAGTATTCGCGGTCGAACTCGACCACCCGGCCCTGGGCGTCATAACTGGTTCGGACCACGTTCAGGCCGGGCAGGCCCGACTTGACCTGTAACGCCTCGGCCTCGCCGCGCGTCAGGGCGCAGGGCTGCATGTCCACCCGGTTGCGGGCCACGGCGATGTTGTAGGCGGACTTCAGCACGCTGGTCAGGGAGCCGTCCAGCGGATGGCTGAGCAGGTCCGGGGCCATGGCGGCGTCCACGACGATGGTCTCCACCAGAACCGCGCGGCCGTCGACCGAACGCCGGCGGCGGATGCGGTACATGGGGGCCCCCACCGGTCGGCCGAAGATCGGCGCCAGAACCGGGGTGCAGGCGATCTCGGTCTTGCTCAGGGTTTCGGTGGTCGGCCGGCGTCCCTGGGCCTCCACATAGGACATGAAACCCTCCCAGCGCGTCGGATCATAGACGACGGGCGGGGGCGAGACGTACCAGCCGCTGCGGTCCTTTCGATAGATGACCCCCTCGGCCTCGAGCTGGAACAGGGCTTCGCGGATCGTGCCGCGCGCCACGCCGCCGCCGACCTGCAACTGACGTTCGGAGGGCAGGCGTTCGCCGGGCTTCAACTCTCCGCCCGCGATCCGCGCGGCGATGGCGTCGCGCACCCCGAGGTAATGGAGACTGTCCGGCTGCGTCATGGAATCGCTCAAACGACGGTCGATTCCCGCCCGGTCGGAAGATGCGAATTCGAGCATTGCGGGTCAAGCGAGCCGGGTCCGTCTACGGAAGGTTCAGACATCCGCCGCGCAAGCTTCATGAAAATTTCGCCGAAGACGACACCCCTTCTGGTCTATACCAAAAGTGAAGAGGGGGATTTGATCCATGTCAAATGATCGTCGGTCTTTCCTGCGGGGCGCTCTGGGCGGCGCGGCCGCCGGCGCGGCCCTGAACCTGCTGCCCGCCACGGTGCGCAAGGCGATGGCCATTCCCGCCAACAACGCCACCGGCACCATCATGGACGTCGAACACGTGGTCATCTTCATGCAGGAGAACCGCGCCTTTGATCACTATTTCGGCGCGCTGAACGGGGTGCGCGGCTTCGGCGATCCGCGCCCCCAACGCCTGCCGGGCGGGGCCAGCGTCTGGCGTCAGCCCAGCGACCAGCATCCCGACGGCTTCGTCATTCCCTTCCATGGGGATTCCCGCACCACCAACGCCTATACGGTCGACGGGTCGGACCAGGGGCACAAGGCCGCCGTCACCATCGTCAACGGCGGCCGTTATGACCAGTGGGGCCATTCCGGCGAGCTTCACAAGCGGATGGCCTATTACAAGGCCTCGGACCTGCCCTTCTACTACGCCCTGGCCAGCGCCTTCACCGTCTGCGACGCCTATCACTGCTCGACCCTGACCCAGACCTATCCGAACCGGCTGCACCTCTGGACCGGCTGCAACGGCGGCGGAAAGGTCGGCGGCGACCCCGAGATGAGCAACTACGGCGAGGACGAGACGCCCAGCGCCGACATGGCCGAAGACATGGAGATGGCGCGCGGTCCGCATGACTGGACCACCTACGCCGAACGGCTCCAGGCGGCGGGCGTCAGCTGGAAGGTCTATCAGGAGTACGACAATTTCGGCGACAACATCCTGTCGGTCTTCAAGCCCTTCCGGCCTTGCCCCAAGGAGTCGCCCCTGTATCAGCGCGGCCGGTCCTGGGTGTCGGAGCATAAGACCGGCCCGGACCGCACCCGATCGGACGGCGAGCAGCTGGTGGAGGCCTTCCGCGCCGACATAGCGGGCGGGCGCCTGCCGCAGGTGTCCTGGATCGTGACGGCGCGGGATCTGTCGGAACATCCCGACGCCGAGCCGTCCAAGGGCGAGCACGTCTGCGCCCAGCTGATCGAGGCCCTGGTCGATCACCCGGAGGTCTTCTCCAAGACCGTCTTCATCGTCAACTATGACGAGGCCGGCGGCTTCTACGATCATATCCAGCCGCCGATGCCGCCCCTGACGCCGGACCAGGGCCACAGCACCGTCTCCGTCGCCGGCGAGGCCAAGGTCTATGGGTCCGACGCCGATCCGGCCCATCGCGGCGCCCATCCGCTGGGCCTGGGCATTCGGGTGCCCGCAATCGTGGTCTCGCCCTGGAGCCGCGGCGGCTTCGTCTGTTCGGAGGTGTTCGACCACACCTCGACGCTGCAGTTCCTGGAAAAGCGTTTCGGCGTTCGGGAGGAGAACATCAGCGACTGGCGTCGGGCCGTCTGCGGCGACCTGACGTCGGCCTTCGACTTCGCGCGTCCGAACCAGGACTGGGCCGCCCTGTCTCTGCCCGCCACGGCCGACTACATGCAGCGCGTGGCCCGCTCCAAGGCCGCGCCGACCCTGCGGATTCCCGAGCGCCAGGTTCCGGCCGTTCAGGACGGGCCGCAGCGGGGCGCCCGCCCTCTGCCCTATGATCTGACCGCCCAGGCCCGCGTCGCCGACGGGGCGGTCTGGATCGACCTGGTCAACCGCGGCCGCACCGGCGCGGTCTTCCAGGTGTTCGACGCCACTGATCGCGCGGGCCCCTGGCGCTTCACCCTCGCCGCCGGAGAGACCTATGCGGCCGGACACTGGAACACCGGCCGGCCGGGCCCTTATGATCTGATGGTTCACGGCCCCAACGGCTTCTACCGCCGCTTCGCCGGCGACGCCGCCCAGCCCCAGCCGCAGGTGATGATCGCCACAGACGCCAGGGGCGTGCTGACCGTGGGCGTGACGGGCGTGGGCGAGGAGGCCGCCCTGGCGGTGCTGGACATGGACCCCGCCTATCCCCTGTCCGAAGGCGAGGCGCGGCGTCGGCTGACCGTCCGGCCCGGCGCAGCGTCGCAGTCGACCTGGGACCTGCGCGGCAGCGACCACTGGTACGACCTGACGGTGAGCCTGGAGAATGATCCGACCTTCATCCAGAGGCTGGCCGGTCATGTGGAGACCGGCCGCCCCAGCCGCACCGATCCGGCCATCGGGCGGATGCGCCTGTGACCCCCGCTCTTTCGACCGCTGCTTACGACGGAAATTTGATGACCTCTCCCGTGGACGCCGACGCCTTCGTCTCTGAACTTTCGGACCTGTTCGCCCGGCTGGGCGGGCTGCATTACGGTGAGGACGTCACCCAGCTGGAGCATGCGGTGCAGACGGCGCACCACGCCCAGGCGGACGGGGCTCCGCCCGCCCTGGTGGCGGCGGCCCTGCTGCACGATGTCGGCCACATGATGCAGAAGGCCGGCGAAGACGCCGCCGACCGGGGCATCGACACCCGGCACGAACAGATCAGCGCCGGCTATCTGGCCCGCGCCTTCGGCCCCGGAGTGACCGAGCCGGTCCGCCTGCATGTGGCGGCCAAACGATGTCTGGCCGCCACGGCGCCGGGCTATGTCGATCGGCTGAGCGCGGCCTCGCTTCAGAGCCTGGCCTTGCAGGGCGGACCGATGAGCCCGGCCGAGGTGGAGGAATTCATGGCCTTGCCGGCGGCCGAGGCCGCCCTTCGGCTGCGCCGCTACGACGAACTGGGCAAGGCCCAGGGCGTCGAGGTCGCCGGTTTCGAGGCCTATCGCCAGCTTCTCTGCGACCTGATCAACCGCAGGGCGGAAGCCTAGTTTTCATTTCAACGAATGGGGGTTGTTGAATGAGTGAAGGGTCCAGTCGTCACCGCTCCGGATAGACGGAGCACAAGACATCGGCCCGCCGGCCCCGGCGGCGCCGTCGCAATCCAATAGTTTTCGGCCCGGGTCTGGGTCGAGCGGTTGATGCAGTCAGGGCGCGCCCGCGCGTCGCTGATCGCTGACGCCTGCCCTGAGCGGACCCGGACGGCCGATCCGACCACACATCAGGATCAATGGAGACAGTCATGTCGCGTCATCTCATGGCCCAGGAACGGGCCGTTCATCGTCACACCACCGCCGGGACCGGCCTGCGCGCCGTCCTCCTGGCGGGTTCCGCCGTCCTGGTCGCGGGCGTCGCCCACGCCC
Source organism: Brevundimonas sp. GW822-FHT03E11 (assembly GCF_058801445.1). Lineage (NCBI taxonomy): Bacteria > Pseudomonadati > Pseudomonadota > Alphaproteobacteria > Caulobacterales > Caulobacteraceae > Brevundimonas > Brevundimonas sp. GW822-FHT03E11. The sequence continues at coordinate 63,872 of NZ_JBXANG010000003.1, forward strand.
AGACCGCCGCGCCGCAATCCACGCCCGCCGAGGTGGAGGAGGTCGTCGTGACCGGCCAGCGCCTCAGCACCGCCAACGCCATCGAGGCCCAGCGCCGCTCGGGCGTGGTCTCCAGCGTGATTTCGTCCGACGACCTGGGCAAGCTGCCCGACGCCAACGTCGCCGACGCCCTGGCCCGCGCGCCCGGCATCAACGTCGTCGTGAACCAGGAGACGGGCGAAGGCGAATATGTCTCGGTGCGCGGCCTGGCCGGCACCTTCAACGCCTATTCGATCAACGGCGTCCGCGTCGCCCTGACCGATCCCGACAGCCGCAAGATGTCGATGACGGTCCTGCCGCCCAACGGCCTGAAGAGCATCACCGTCTCCAAGACCCTGACGCCGGACATGGACGGCGACGCCATCGGCGGCTCCGTCAACTTCCAGACCCCCACGGCCTTCGATTTCGCCCGCCCGGTGGCGCGCGCCTTCCTCAGCTATGGGATCAACGACCGCGCCCGCGAGCAGGATGAAAAGGACGGCGCCGGTCAGGTCCAGCTGGACTTCGCCAGCCGCCTGCCGTCCGACAGCCGTTTCGGCGCCTTCGTCTCTTTCAACTACGGCAAGAGCAACGGCCTGAACGAAGAGACCGAAAACGACGGCGAGTGGGAGCCCTATCGCTGGCGTCGGAACAGCACCGAAGAGATCGACGAGCGTTCGATGTACCTGCCGGGCATCGACCTGGACTACCGTCGCATCGAGCAAGAGCGGTTCGGCGGGAACTTCTCGATCGACTATCGCGGGGACACGAACGACTTCTATCTGCGCGGTCAGTACAGCCGTCTGGAACGGACCGGCACCAATGACTACACCGACTTCCGCAGCCGCAAGACCAAACGCCTGCAACAGGTCGATCTGGAAGACACCAGCCTGATCCAGCCGGACAATGCGGTCGTCGGCTTCGGCGCCAAGGGCCGTATCTACAGCTACACCACCGCCCAGATCAAAGACTTCGACGCTGACGGCGTGATCACGGACGCGGACCGTCAGAGCAGCTCGTCCTACTGGTCCCTGTTCGGCCGGTCCGGCGTCTGGAAGCCCGAGACCTTCCAGTTCGCCCGCACCTTCCAGACCCTGGACCAGACCTCGACCCTGGGCACCATCAATCTGGGCGGCCAGAGCCGTCTGAACCGCCTGACCCTGGACTATGACCTCAGCTACAGCGCCGGCGAAAAGGGCGGACCGGACAGCTTCTCCATCGGCTATAACTGCGACGCCTGCTCGGCGCCGTTCAACCAGACGGGCCTCTTGTGGTCGTCCTATGATCCGCGCTTCCCCATGCCGCAACTGCCGGCCTTCGCTCAGAACGCGCCGAACGATCCCAATCTGCTGCCCTATGACGGCGGCGGCCGCAGCCGCGACAAACAGACCGACGCGCGCACGGCGTTCAAGTTCGACGCCGTCTATGAGATGGAAGGCCTCGTCCGTCATCTGAAGGCGGGCGTGAAGATCCTGCGGTCCGAACGCGAATACGACGCCACGCCGATCTGGGGCGGTTCGTTCGACAATACGCCGCTGGCGGGCAAGAGCCTGGGTCAGTCGGGCCTGATCGACCGCGAGGTCCGCAACATTCTGAACGGCCGGTACTACTACGGCGCCATCCTGAACCGCGACAAGGTGACGGCCGCCATCGAGGCCGCCCAGAAGGCCAATCCGGTCAACTATTCCTACGCCGATCTGAACTCGAGCGATAAGAGCGGTGAGGAGACCATCTACGCCGGTTACGGCCTGGCCAGCTTCCAGCTCAACGATCTGGACGTGGTCGCCGGGGTGCGCGTCGAACACACGGAAGTCACCAACACCAACTGGATCGAAGACGGCGACCGGAGCGGCTTCGGCGACACCGACAGCCACTACACCAACGTCCTGCCCAGCGTGACGGCGGTCTATCGCCCGTCGGAAAACTTCGTCTATCGCGGCGCGATCTGGACCAGCTTCTCCCGGCCCGAGTTCAGCAACATCTCGCGTGGCGTCAGCGTCGGCCGGGCGAAACCGAGGCCGGGCGAGACCCTGGGCGAGATCGTCTCCATCAGCCAGGGCAATCCCGACCTGAAACCGGCCGAGGCCCTGAACCTGGACGTTTCGGCTGAATATTACCCGGACCGTTCCAGCCTGGTGTCGATCGGCGTCTTCCACAAGAAGATCGACCACTTCATCTTCACCAACGGCAGCGCGGTCGATGCTCCCACCCAGGAAGGCGTGATCACCATCACTCAGCCCAAGAACGGTGAGACGGCCCGGATCACGGGCGTCGAGCTGAACCTGATCAAGTCGTTCGAGGGCATGGCCGCGCCCTTCGACGGCTTCGGGGTCGAGGCCAATCTGACCCGCCAGGTCAGCGAGGCCGAGACGGGTCTGGACTACCGCAGGGGGCGCAAGATCTCCTTCATCCAGGCGCCGGATCTGATCTACAACGCCTCTCTGACCTATCAGAAGTACGGCCTCGAAGCCCGGCTGTCCTATCAGTATCAGGGCGCCTATATCGAAGACCTGCGCGATAACGCCGTGGACAAATGGGTCCAGCCCAACAAGAGCCTGGACTTCCACTCGCGCTACACCTTCCGTCCCGGCCTGACGATGGACTTCGACGTCCAGAACATCCTGGACGGCCACCGCTACTATACGACCAAGGGCGAGAGCCCCTCCTATCAGAAGGACTATATGGAACCCGGCCGGAACTTCCTGGTCCGCCTGGCCTATTCCTACTGATCCAGAACCTGGGCGAAACCGGCTGGGGGACGTTCCCTCCAGCCGGACTTCGCTCAGCCCGTCAAACCCTGACGCCAAACTGAACCGCCCCCGATCGCAGGATCGGGGGCGGCTTTTTTCGATGAGGAGATAGGGGACCGAGGGTCAGACGTCGACGGCGGCGTCCAGGGCGTTTTCCTGGATGAAGTCGCGGCGGGGTTCGACCACGTCGCCCATCAGCTTGGCGAACAGGTCGTTGGCGTCTTCCTCGTGCTCGACCGAGACCTGCAGCAGGGTGCGGGCGTTGGCGTCCAGAGTGGTTTCCCACAGCTGTTCCGGGTTCATTTCGCCCAGACCCTTGTAGCGCTGGATGGCCAGGCCCTTCTTGCCGGCGTCCAGCACGGCGTTCAGCAGGTCCAGCGGCCCGCGGATGGTGGTGGACTTGTCCTTGCGGCGATAGACGGCGGGGGCGGTGAAGACGCCGTCGAAGGCGGCGGCGCGCTCGGCCAGACGGCGGGCGTCCAGCGACCGGATCAGGGTCTCTTCCAGGACGATGGTCTCCTGGACCGCGCGACGGGTGCGGGTGAAGATCACGGCGCCCTGCTCGCCCGGCGCGCCGGTCCAGTCGCCGTCGCCCTCTTCGGCGTAGAGGTTCAGGCGGACGGCGGCGGCCGCAGCCGCCTCGGCGGTGTCGGCGTTCTCGGTGAACAGACCGGCCAGGGCCGCCTGTTCGATGGCGAAGGCGGGGGCCCGCTGGCTGAGGCGGTCGACCCCGGCCTTGAAAGCCTTGGCCTCGCGCACCAGGGCCTGCAGGTCCAGCCCCAGGCGACGTTCGCCGGTGGACAGGTCCAGCTCGGCCTCGGACGAGCCTTCCTCGATCAGATAGGCGTCCATCTCGGCCTGATCCTTCAGATAGCGCGACTGCTTGCCCTTGGAGACCTTATAGAGGGGCGGCTGGGCGATGTAGACGTGGCCGCGCGTGATCAGCTCGGGCATCTGCCGATAGAAGAAGGTCAGCAGCAGGGTGCGGATGTGGGCGCCGTCGACGTCGGCGTCCGCCATCAGGATGATCTTGTGATAGCGCAGCTTGTCGGCGTTGAAGTCGTCGCGGCCGATGCCGGTGCCGAGCGCCAGGATCAGGGTGCCGATCAGGTCCGACGACAGCATCCGGTCGAACCGGGCGCGCTCGACGTTCAGGATCTTGCCGCGCAGGGGCAGGACGGCCTGGTTCTCGCGGTTGCGCGCCTGTTTGGCCGAGCCGCCGGCGCTGTCGCCCTCGACGATGAACAGTTCGGATTTGGCCGGGTCGCGTTCCTGGCAGTCGGCCAGCTTGCCGGGCAGGGAGCTGATTTCCAGCGCCGACTTGCGGCGGGTCAGGTCGCGGGCCTTGCGCGCCGCTTCGCGGGCGGAGGCGGCCTCGATGATCTTGGCGACGATCATCTTGGCCTCGACCGGATGTTCCTCGAACCAGGTGGACAAACCTTCCGAGCACAGGGCCTCAACGGCCGGCCGCACCTCTGAGGAGACCAGCTTGTCCTTGGTCTGGCTGGAGAATTTGGGGTCCGGCACCTTGACCGACAGGACACAGGTCAGGCCCTCGCGGGCGTCCTCGCCCGTCGGGGCGACCTTTTCCTTCTTCGCCAGGCCCGAGCTTTCGATATAGCCGCCCATGACGCGGGTCAGGCTGGCGCGGAAGGCCGACAGGTGGGTGCCCCCATCCCGCTGGGGGATGTTGTTGGTGAAGCACAGCATGGTCTCGTGGTAGCTGTCGTTCCACCACAGGGCGAGATCGAGCTCGATCCCCTCCTTCTTGCCGCGAATGACGATGACGTCCTTCAGCAGGGGCTGTTTCGACTTGTCCAGGTGGCGCACGAAGGCCTCGACCCCGCCCTCATAGTGCAGGGTGACGTCGATCGGCTCGGCGTGGCGCATGTCGGCCAGGCGAATGACCACGCCCGAGTTCAGGAAGGCCAGTTCCCTCAGGCGGTGCTCCAGCGTCTTGAAGTCGAAGTCGATGTGGCTGAAGGTCGTGATCGAGGGGAAGAAGGTCACCTCGGTGCCGCTCAGGGGCTGACCGGCCTTGTCGCCCGTGGTGCGGATCGGCGCCGTGCCGGTGACTTCCAGCGACTTGACCGTGTCGCCGCGCTCGAACCGCATCTGGTGCTGCTTGCCGTCGCGATAGATCTTCAGTTCCAGCCAGTCGGACAGGGCGTTGACCACCGACACGCCCACGCCGTGCAGGCCGCCGGAGACCTTGTAGGAGTTCTGGTCGAACTTACCCCCGGCGTGCAGCTGGGTCATGATGACTTCGGCCGCCGAGACGCCTTCCTCGGCGTGGATGTCGGTCGGGATGCCCCGGCCGTTGTCGGTCACCGTCACCGAGCCGTCGGCGTTCAGAATGACCTGGACCAGGTCGGCGTGACCGGCCAGGGCCTCGTCGATGGCGTTGTCCACCACCTCATAGACCATGTGGTGCAGGCCCGAGCCGTCGTCCGTATCGCCGATATACATGCCGGGGCGCTTGCGCACCGCGTCCAGGCCTTTGAGAACCTTGATGGAATCGGCGCCGTATTCGGGCTGTTCAGCAATCGGATCGGTCATGAAATCGGTCGTTGAGACGCCCGGACGGCGGGCTTCGAAGCAAGGTACGAACGACGCGAATCCCAGCGCCGTCCGAAGCTGGTAAGATATAGGAAATTCGGCAGGAATTGCGAGCGAAACGGACGGTTGGCGCAGGGTTTGTGCGTCGGTCCGCCGGCGATCGTAAAAGGGCTTGGCGCGCCGATCTGGGCTAGGGCCAATCGACTTTGGGCCTGCCGCCGTCCTGCCGGGCGGCGCGCAGCCGCCGACCCAGGAGAGGCGCCTCGGGCGTTGAAGACTCTATTCCATTGAGTGTCGGTCTTCCTTCCCGCGTCAGCGGAAGGGAAAACGTCTGGCGGCGGAACGCCGATTGAGGGCGGGTTCATCACAACGGGGCACGACGAGGTCACGGCGAACACGGCGGGTTCCGATGGCGTCGTGACCGCTGTGAATCCGCCGTGATCGCTGTGATGAACCCGGTCGCCGCATCAAGGCCCTCTGACGCGGGAAGAGCGGCCTGACCGCAGTGAGCTGAATGTCGATTGAACCTTCGGAAACGCCGTCTCAGCCAAGGCCGCCGCGAGGTCGCGCTGCGCGTGAAGGATGCGCCAGACCAAGACCTGCTCGGCGCGCGGCCTCGATACGGTCGATGCGTTTGCGGAAGTAGTCGGCGTCCACGATCTCTCCAGGCCCGGAGTCCCGGCCTTCGATCAGCATGTCGCGGACGCGCTTCTTCTCCTGCTCCAGCTTCAACAGAGCCAGGACGTAGTCGCTGTCTGCCTCCAGTCCCTGATCAGCCACCTGGGCGTCGATGAAGGCCTTCAGCGAGTCCGGCAGGGAGAGGGTCAGGGTGGCCATGGGCTTCAGAATAACCGAACCCCAGGGCTTAAACTAGTCGCGCTCCAGCGCCCCGCCGGCGACGCGGACGAACTGGGCGCGGCCGTCCAGACCGGCGAAAAGGCCGCGTTCGGTGCCGGTCATGAAGGCCTGCAGATCCAGGGCTGTGATCTCGTCGAACAGGGCGGCGCGGCGGGCCTCGTCCAGGTGGGCGGGGGCCTCGTCCAGCAGCAGGACGGGGCGGGCCGACTGGTGCGCCAGGCGGCTGATCTGGGCAAGGATCAGGTTCAGGACCAGGGCCTTCTGTTCGCCGGACGAGCCCTCGGCGGCGGGGCGGTTCTTTTCGCGATGAAGCGCGGTCAGGTCGGTGCGGTGCGGCCCGAACAGGGAGCGGCCGGCGGCGCCGTCGCGGGCGCGGGCGCGGGCCAGGCCGTCGCGGATGGCGGCGGCGATTTCGTCTTCTTCGGCGCCGGCTTCGGCCATCTGCTCGGCGGGGCCGTCCAGGCCCAGGTCGGCCTGGGGGAAGGGACGGTCGCTGCGGGCGTCGATGGCGGCCTGGAGCGCCTGCAGGGCGGCGACCCGGGCCAGGGCCGCGCGCGCGCCGGCCTCGCCCAGCCGAGCCTCCAGGGCGTCCAGCCAGACGGGGTCGGCCTCGCGTCCATCCTGTGCGTCGTTCAGAAGTCGCAGCCGTTCGCGAAGGGCCTTCTCATAGGCGGAGACGGCGGCGGCGTGATCGGGATCGGCGGCGAAGACCAGACGGTCGAAGAATTTCAGCCGCTCGGCCCGGGCGTCGGAGAACAGCCGGTCCTGCTCGGGCGTGGCCCAGACCGGGCGCAGATAGTCCAGCAACCGCCCCGGCTGCGCCGTCTCGCCGTCGATGCGGACGATGCGCCGCGCCGCGCCCGCCGTCTGGACGCCGGTGCCCAGCCGCGTCTCGTCGTCCAGTTCGACCATGACGGCCCAGGCGCGGCCCACCGCCTCGCCGGGCTCACGCCGCCCCATCTCGGCGGCGGTCGCGCCCCGCAGCCCCTTGCCGGGGGTCAGCAGGCTTATCGCCTCCAACAGATTGGTTTTGCCCGCCCCGTTTGGGCCGTGAAGCACCACCGGGCCGGAGGCGAGCTCCAGCCGTGCGCCCGCATAGGAGCGGAAGTCGGTGAGGGTTAAAGCCTGTATCAAATCTGTCCGCTCAGCCGGAGCCGTATCGACGAAGCCATTCGTCGAACGTATCGCGAAGATCGCGCACGGAACCTTGCCATCCCATGCCTAGCGACGCATCCATGTCGAGCGATGGCTTTTGCCAACTTTCGACAGCGGTTACGCCGGGCCGATAGCGCCAGCCGACATGCTCGCGATTGTTGTTGGAGTCTTGAGCGATTCCGAAGGCCTCGACGTCTTTCCAACGGATGAATCGGACCCCTGCTTCATCCCTGATGGTGAAGCCTGACGGGGCCAACACAATAGTCGGCTTTAGAATGAAGCGTCGCGTCAGAAGATGGCCCACATAGCCGAACCAGAGCGCCATTGCGGTATACACCAAGGCGACCAGCCAGAACGACCAGTTGCTTGCCAAACTCGTCCACACCGTCAGCGCCTGATCGCTCCGAGCCGCCAGCGCCGTGATCCAGATTGGCAAGGCGAACAGCGCGAAGAAGCAGCACCAAATCCCTATTAGAGGGCCGACCGCCTTTCGTGTGTCTGCGCGCACTGTCAAAGTTGACGGAAGGTTTGATCCATCCCGACTAATGTGGGGGGACGCCAAGCCTCGCTCTTCCGGTGAAACAGAGGTGTCGGAATGGCGCGATCTCCAAGCCTCCAGTGCGATGCAGATGGCGTCAGGCCCGCCTTGCCAGCCTCGACCGAAATCGCCGTCCATCGTCGTCGCGGCGGAACTTTTCACGCGCGGCTTGCCATGAGCATCGCCGCGATAGTCCCATCCGACCACGCCTTCTTGGCCCAGTACAGGTGTATCGACACGAAACGTGTTCACCTGTTCCCAATGAAGGAAATGCTTCCGGCCGTTGATCCGAAAGCCAAGGCCGCGATCAGTAGGGACGATGTAATCCCCCCAGCACAGCGATCGTATCGCTTCGCCGCATAGCGCAAGCAAAACCAAACCAGGTGCAAAGATTATGAAGGCGTCGAAAACAGAACCTGTCAGAGAGCGAGTGAGCTCTTCGATGCCTTCAAGGCTGCAAAGCCAAACAAAAGCGCCGACGTAGGCACCCAAGCCCAAGAATGAGATCACGAGTGGGGTCCAAACTCTCCATCTCGTTTTTCTGATCACTGTTCCGCCATGCTCATGGCTGTCAGACACGCAGCGGCATCAGCACATATTGCACGCCCGGATCGCCCGGATCGAGCACCAGGGTGGGCGAGGCCGGGTCGGCGAAGCGGAAGGCGGCGTTTTCGCCGGTGATCTGGCCGGCGACGTCCAGCAGATAGCGGGCGTTGAAGCCGATCTCGAACGGTTCGTCGGAATAGCCGATCTCGACCTCTTCCTCGGCCTGGCCGGCCTCCATGTTGCGGACGGTCAGCTTCACCCGGTCGTTGTCGAAGGCCAGTTTCACCGACCGGCTCTTTTCGGCCGAGATGGTGGCCACGCGGTCGACGGCCTTGGCGAACAGGGCGTTGTCGATGTCGGCCTGTTTGTCGTTGCCGCGCGGAATGACGCGCAGATAGTCCGGGAAGGCGCCGTCGATGACCTTGGAGGTCAGGCTGGCCTCGCCCAGCTGGAAGCGGATCTTCTGGGCCGAGACGGTGATCTCGACCGGGCCGCCGGCGTCGTCCAGCAGGCGGCGGACCTGATCCACCGTCTTGCGCGGCACGATGACGCCGGGGCCGCCGGCCGCGCCGTCGGGCGCCGGGGTCTCGGCCAGGGCCAGGCGGTGGCCGTCGGTGGCGACGGCGCGCAGCAGGGGCACGCCGGCCTCTGCGACCGTATGCAGATACAGGCCGTTCAGATAGTAGCGCGTCTCTTCGGTCGAGACCGCGAACCGCGTCTTGTCGATCAGGCGCGCCAGGTCTTCCTTGGGCATGACATAGGCGGCGCCGGCGCTGTCGGTCGACATGACCGGGAAATCGCCGGCCGGCAGGACCGGCAGGTTGAAGCGCGACCGACCGGCCGAAACCACCAGGCGGGGATCGTCGCCCGAATAGGTCAGGGAGACCTCGGCGCCTTCCGGCAGCTTGCGCACGATCTCGTACAGGGTGTGGGCGGGGGCGGTGATCTGCCCCTCGACATTCACCGTCGCCTCGGCCTCGTCCACCATCTCCATGTCCAGATCGGTGGCGGCGAAGGCCAGACGGTCACGGCCCGCGCTGAGCAGGACGTTGGACAGGATCGGAATGGTGTTTCGACGTTCGACCACGCTCTGCACATGGCCCAGGGCCCTAAGGAGCGCGGATCGTTCGATGGTCAGTTGCATATCGTCTCGCCCGGATGCGGCGACTCAGGCTGGAGCGCCACGATAAAGGGCCTTGGACACTAGCGGATTGGGCGCAAGGAGCAAGGAAGCGGCGCGTGGTTAGTTGGCGAGTGACGAGGGATATTGGGGGCAAATCGGCGGGATGAGACGTTTTCTATTCGCTCGCCCTTCGCCGCCGACCGCTCGCCGCTCGAAATCAGCCCCGCAGCTTGCGGGTCAGGGCCTCGACGTCGCGGGCGATCTGGTCGTCCTGGGCCATCAGCTCCTCGATCTTGCGCACGCCGTGCAGGACGGTGGTGTGGTCGCGTCCGCCGAAGCGACGGCCGATGTCGGGGTAGGAGCGGGTGGTGTGCTGCTTGCACAGATACATGGCCATCTGACGGGGACGGGCCACCGAACGGGTGCGGCGCTCGCTGAGCAGGTCGGCCTGTTTCAGGTTGAAATGGTCGGCGACCGTCTTCTGGATCTCATCGACCGTGATGCGGCGCTCCGGTCCGCCGCGCAGGGCGGCGCCCAGCAGGGTCGAGGCCTCGTCCACCGAGAGGGACGAAAGACGCGATCCGGCCGCGGCGGCCAGGGTGTTCACGGCGCCTTCCAGTTCGCGCATCGAACCGGGGGTGCGATCCACCAGCTGGGCCAGCACCTCGGGCGCGGCCTCCCCCTGGACCACGCCCAGGGCCGACAGGGCCTTCAGGCGGTTTTGGGCCACGGCGATCTTCAGCGCCCGGTCGCCCGCCTCGACCGGGCAGGTCAGGCCGGCGGACAGATGGCTGCGCAGGCGCGGTTCGACTTCGGTCAGGGTCATGGGCGCGCGGTCGGCCGAGAAGACGATCCGTTTCCCGTCCTCGATCAGGGCGGTCAGGGTCGACAGCAGCTCCTCCTGGGTGCTCGCCTTGCCGCCCACGAACTGGACGTCGTCCAGCAGCAGCATGTCGGCCGAGCGCAGGCTTTCCTTGAAGGCGGCGGTCGAACGGTCCTGCATCGCCTTGACGAAGGTCGACAGGAAGCGTTCGGCGGTCAGATAGACCACCTTGGCCTCGGGCCGCAGGCGTTGGGCCTCCCAGGCGATGGCGTTCAGCAGGTGGGTCTTGCCGTAGCCGTAGGGGCCGCAGAAGAAGACGGGGTTGAAGTGGCCGTCGGCCCAGCTGGCCACCTGTTTGGCGATGGCCAGGGCGAAGGCGTTGCCCTGACCCTCCACGAAGCTGTCGAAGGTCAGACGCTCCTGCAGGCCTGCGGCGCGCACGGCCCGGGCGCCGTCGGCGACGGGGGCGACGGTGGGCTGGGCCAGGGCCGCCAGACGGGGAGTGGCGTCCACCACATTGCCGCCGATCACCGCCGAGGCCGGGGGCGCCGAGCCCACTTCGGCGCGGCAGCGGACGTCCAGCCGGCGGTTCAGCCGGTCCAGGCCCAGCCACAGCTCGTTCATACGCCGCAGGGCGTTCTTGCGAACCCAGTCGCGGGCGTAGGCGGTGGGGGTGACCAGGATCAGCTGACCGGCGGAATCCATCCGCACGGCCGAGGGGGCGATATAGGACGAGAAGGGGCCGTCGCCGATTTCGGCCCTCAGGCGCAACGAGGCCTCGTTCCAGATGCGGTTCGGATCCGTCATGTTCGATCCGTCCACGCCGTTCGCCGCCGCCATCGCACCCCCAACCATCGCTCCGCCACCCAATCCAAAAAGCCAATCCGATCGTCTGCACTTCAGGGCGATGGTTCAGGGACGACTTCTCCAGCCCCGAAAAGCGATGCTTTTCGGGCGGGGCCGAACTCCTGGACAGACATCTCCCGCCAACGCGAAACTATCGTCCCGCGCCGTCTTCATCCGTGTTGGGATGGAAGTGCGTTAGAGCCCAAAACTTACGCGGCGCGCCGGTCGGGTCAACGCTGATTCGTTGGTTGATTCGCAGTTAAATTGTTTGACTCCGTCAAACGCTAATCCTGCTTGGGAAATTCGTCCGACCGACGCGCCGGACTCCGTATTCGTGCGTAAAGAGAGTTAACCGGGGAACGCAAAACGGCGAAGGAGCATCTGCTCCTTCGCCGTTGAAAACGCGAACAAATGGCATAACGGAACGACGACAGCCCTTCCGTATGCTGGAAAACCCTTAACGGGTCAGGCGGCCGAAAGCTTCTTCAGCTGGGCGGCCAGACGCGACACCTTGCGCGACCCGGTGTTCTTGTGAACGACGCCCTTGGAGACGGCGCGCATCAGTTCGGACTGGGCCTCGATGAAGGCGGCCTTGGCCACCGCAGCGTCGCCGCCGGCCAGGGCTTCCTGGAACTTGCGCAGATAGGTGCGGACGCGCGAACGGCGCGCCTTGTTCACTTCGGTCCGCGCTTCGATCTTGCGGATCGCCTTGCGGGCGCCGGGGTTGTTGGCCATGTCAAACCTTCGAACGGAAAACGCCGCGGAGCACACGTCCACGGCGCGGAAATCTCAAGAGGGCGGGCCTATAGCCGAAAGGCCGTAGGCGGTCAACGCAGAGTCTGATTTTACGGGCTTAAGGATAAACGCCCACTGGGGCGCTAAAGCTTGTTCAACCAAATGCAGGCCATTTTCCGATCAAATCGGAAACCGCATGCCCAGATCAACGCCTATCGCCGTCCTCCTGCTCGTCCTCGCCAGTCTTTTAGGGGCCGGTGACGCCGGCGCCAGCCAGACGAGAGGGCGGTCGCCGCTGGAATTGGCCCAGGCGGTCGAACGGCGCGCCGCCGCCGCCAGCTTTCAGGATCTGGAGCGTTTCGGTCAGGACGCCCTGAGCCGCAATGATCGTGAAGGCCTGCAACGGCTCTACCATGTCGTCTGGACCTTCATGAACCAGGGCGAGTTCAAGACGGCGCAGCTGTGGAACGACCGCCTGGCTGCGGCCGCGCGCCACCAGAGGGACGGGCGCTATATCCGCATCGCCGATTTGAACCGGCTGGCGCTTCGCTATGACGGGGGCGACCGCGCCGCCGCCGCAGAGATGCGCGAACACGCCGCCATGGAGCCGGACTGGTTCGCCCGGATTCATGCGATCCGGCTGTGGGCCGTGGCGCTGATGGATCAGGATGAGATCGGCCAGGGGTTGAAGGCGCTGGCGGACGCCCACGCCCTGATCCCGGACGAGGCGCCCTATGCCCGGGCGGCGCGGGCCAGCCTGTGGGAAATGACCGGAATCGGCCTGATGCAGTTGAACGACATCGACGGGGCCACCGCCGCCTTCGGCCATTTTGAGATCGACCTCGCCAATCCCGACTATCCTCGTCCGGATTTCGACGCCATCTACAATCTGGCCTATCTGTCGGCGCAGTTGGGCGACATTGATCGGGCGAAAAGCCTTTACGAGATTCACCACCGTCTGACGGTTCGGTCCGGTCTGCCCAACTTGGCGGTTTACGACGCGGCCCTGTGCGCTCAGACGTTCGAAGCGGCGAATGATCCTGGCGGGGTGCTTCAGTGTCTGGCGCCGTTGGGTGAAAATCTCGGGCAGGCGTCCTTCCTCGCCTCGCAACTCTTGCCGTCGCGGGCCGTCGCGCGGGCCCAGACTGGCCAGATCGAGGCGGCGCGCCGTGACCTTGTCCAAATCCGTCGTCGCGCAGCTGAAGAATCACAGCGAGAGGCCGCGTCCGAGATCGACCATGTGGAGGCTGAAATCCTGTTCGCCGAAGGGCGGGCCTCGGAAGCCTTCGTCAAGCTTCGCCGCCACATGCAGGAAGATCGGGTCGCCGACGCCCGTCGTTTCAGCGACGGCATTCGTCAGGTCACGGGCGACATGCAGCAACAGCTGACCGAGCGCCGCGCCCAGCTGGAGACGGCGCGATCAAACACCCATTTGCAGGGCGTGTTGCTGGCCATCTCCGTCATCTTCGTCCTCTCCGCCCTCGCCGCCGTGCTGTGGATGGCCAGCCAGGCCAAGGATCTGAAGGTCGCGCGTCGTCGCGCCGAAGAGGCCAGTCGCGCCAAGTCCGAGTTCCTGGCCAATATGAGCCATGAGATCCGAACCCCCTTGAACGGCGTGGTGGCGATGGCCGACGCCCTGACCCGCGCCCGGCTGGCGCCGCGCGAGCGCGAGATGGTCGAGGTGATCCGAAGCTCGGGCGTGACGCTGGAGCGGCTGCTGTCCGACATCCTCGACTCGGCCAAGATCGAGGCCGGACAGATCGCCTTGGAGCGTTCGGTCTTCGACCTGGGCGAGGCGGTGCGCGGCGTTGCCGCCCTTTATCGACCCTCCGCAGACCAGAAGGGCGTCGCCCTGCGCCTTGAGGTCGGACCGGCGGCCGAAGGGCCGGTCGAGGGCGATCTGGTGCGTCTGCGTCAGGTCCTTTCGAACCTGATCTCAAACGCCTTGAAGTTCACGGAGACGGGTTCGGTCACGGTGACGGCGTCCGCAGTCGACGCCGAGCGGATGCGCTTCACTGTCAAGGACACCGGTTGCGGTTTCGACGAGGAGCAGAAAGCCCGTATCTTCGGCCGGTTTCAGCAGGCGGACGGCTCGATCACCCGCCGGTTTGGCGGCACCGGCCTGGGTCTGTCCATCTCGCGCGATCTGGTCGAGTTGATGGGCGGGGGGCTGGAGTGCCGCAGCCGTCCGGGCGAGGGGGCCGAGTTCTGGTTCGAACTGCCCCTGGCGCGCGTCAAGGCGTCGGCGTCAGCGCCTGCGGAGACGGCGAGGAGCGACGACTTCCCCTTCCCCGCGCGCGTTCTGCTGGCTGACGACCATCCGGCGAACCGCAAGGTCATCGAGATCATGCTGGCCGAGACGCCGGCCGAACTGGTCGTGGTCGAGGACGGGCGTCAGGCGCTGGAGGCCGTCCGGCGCGAGCCCTTCGACCTGGTGTTGATGGACATGCAGATGCCGGTGATGGACGGCCTGACCGCCACCGCCGCCATCCGCGCCCTGGAACGCCAGGACAACCGAAAACGCACCCCCATCATCATGCTGACGGCCAACGCCATGCCGGAACATGTGGAGGCGGGGCGGGCGGCGGGAGCCGACGGCCATCTGTCCAAGCCGATCACCTTCGCCGGCCTTATCGACGGTCTCTCGGCGGTCATGGGTTCGGCCGAACGGTCGCACGCGCCGGCCGCGGCCTGACGGTCAGCGGCGGAAGTCGGCGGGCTTCAGGCCGTGCCGCTGCAGCTTGTCATAGAGGGTCTTGCGCGGAATCCGCATCTCTTCCAGCACGGCGACGATGTCGCCCCGGTGGGTCTCCAGGGCGTCGCGCAGCAGTTCGCCCTCGAACCGGTGCAGACGGTCGGGCAGGCTGAGATCCGACGTCGCCTCGGCGCGACCGTCCTCCAGGCCCAGAACCACCCTTTCGGCGAAATGGGCCAGTTCGCGGATATTGCCGGGCCAGGCCTCCTCCAGCAGACGACGGCGCACCCCGTCGTCAACCTCCGGCGCATCCAGCCCCTGACGGTCGGCCGCCCGGCGCAGGAAGTGGGCGAACAGCAACGGAATGTCTTCGCGCCGTTCGCGTAACGGCGGCACGCGCAGCCGCACGACGTTCAGGCGATAGAAGAGGTCTTCGCGAAAGACGCCGCGTCGCGCCGCCTCGCCCAGGTCGATCTTGGCCGAGGCCAGGATGCGCAGGTCCAGCACCCGCGGCTCATTGGCGCCGATCGGGTGAATCTCGCGTTCTTCCAGCACCCGCAGCATCTTGACCTGGACCGCCAGCGGCATGCTCTCGACCTCGTCGAGGAACAGCGAGCCGTTGTGGGCCCGCTCCACATGGCCCACGCGCCGCCGCATGGCGCCGGCGAAGGCGCCAAGCTCATGGCCGAACAGCTCGCTCTCGATCAGCCCGTCGGGCAGGGCGCCGCAGTTGACGGCGACGAAGGGGCCGACACGGCGGCGTCCGCCGTTGTGCAGGGCGCGCGCCACCGCCTCCTTGCCGACGCCGGTCTCGCCCTCGATCAGCACGTCCATCTTCGCATCGGCGATCTGGGCGATGGTGACGCGCAGCGCCGTGATGGCGGGAGAGGCGCCGGCGAGGGGCAGCTCATGGCCCCCATCGGCGGCCGCCAGGGCGGTCAGCCGCCGATTGTCCAGCACCAGGCTGCGCTTCTCCAGCGCCCGGTTCAGGCTGTCGCGCAGCCGTTCGAACGGAAAGGGCTTGGCGACGAAGTCATAGGCCCCGCTCTGCATGGCGGCGACCGCATCGGCGATGTCGCCGTGGCCGGTGATCATGATCACGGGAAGCGCAGGGTCCAGGGCCTGAATCCGCGCCAGCAACTGGCGGCCGTCCAGGCCCGGCATGCGAAGGTCGGTCACGACCGCCCCGTCGAAATCGGCGGCGACGGCCTTCAGGGCCGGCTCGGCGGCGGCGAAGGCGCGCACCTCATAGCCCTCCAGCGTCATGCGCTCGACCAGGGCCTGGCGGAAATCGCCGTCGTCTTCGATCAGCATGACGGCGCGGGAGGCGGCGCTCTGCATCAGGCGGGCCTCAGGGCGGCGACGAAGGTCGCGCCCCTGTCGCTGGGCGCCAGGTCCAGCTCGCCGCCGAAGCTGGCGATGATGTCACGGCAGATGACCAGGCCCAGCCCCAGTCCGTTGGAGCGGGTGGTGACAAAGGGGGTGAACAGCTGTCGGGCCACTTCGGGCGCCAGCCCGGGGCCGTTGTCGGCGATGATCAGGCGCACCCGTTCGCCCCGGCGCTCGACCGTCAGGACCAACTGGGGGTCCGCCTGCCCTTCCATGGCCTCGGCGGCGTTCTTGATCAGATTGACGATCACCTGTTCCAGCCGGAACTGGTCGGCGTGGACCTTGATCTCGCCCGATCCGATCCGCTCCAGCCGAATCCCGCCTTCCTCCAATCGGCCGCGGGTCAGCTGCAGTCCGCCCTGGATGGCGTCCTCCAGCCGGATTTCATCGATGTTCGGGGCGGCCTTGCGCGAGAACAGGCGCAGGTCCTGAGTGATGGCGCCGATCCGGCGGGTCAGGTCGCCGATCCGCCGCAGGGCGTCCAGAGCCTTGTCGGTCTCGCGACGCTCCACCAGGGTCACGGCCGTGTCGGCATAGGTCCAGATGGCGGCTACGGGCTGGTTGATCTCGTGGGCCACCCCGGCCACGATCTGGCCCAGGGCCGCCAGCTTGCTGGCCTGCACCAGTTCATCCCGCAACAGCTCCCGTGCGGCCTCGGCCCGGCGACGCTCTTCGATCTGGCGGTTGAGCGCCTGATTGGCTTCGTGCAGTTCGTGGGTCCGTTCGCGGATGCGACGTTCCAGCTCCAGCCGGCCCTCCTCTTCGGCCCGGGCGCGAAGGACAGCCAGCCGGCGACGGCGCAGCAGCACCCCCACGATGAGGGCCAGCAGGCTGACGGTAAGAACCGCCAGGCCGCGCGCGGTCGCCACGGCGGTTCCGACGGCGCCGCGCTCGGGCGTCAGAAGATGCAGGGTCCACCCCGGCGTGGCCGTGTCCGTCTGCGCATGCATCCAGGTCTGGGGCCGCGCCTCGCCGACGGCGGCGCGCACCAGCCGGGGCCGATCGCCGGAGGGCGTCTGGAAGGGCAGGGGGGCCAGGGCGCCGGGACGCAGGGTCAGATCGGTCAGGCTGAGCCTTCGCCGTGCTTCGTCCATCGGACCGGTGGCGCGAAAGCGCCATTCCGGCACGCTGGCGACCAGGACCACGCCGCCAGGGTCGGCGACCCAGGCCGGCTCGCCCGAGCTACGCCATTGCGCCTCCAGGGCGTCGAACTCCACCTTCAGCACCACCACGCCCAGGGGGCGGCCGTCGGCGGCGTCCAGCCGGCGCGACAGATAAAGGCCGGGGCGGCCGCTGCGTGTGCCCAGGGCGTAGAACTCGCCCTGACCGTTGCGCATGGCGTTGATGAAATAGGGCCGAAAATCATAACGGACGCCGACGAAACTCGTGGGGGCGCGCCAGTTGCTGGACGCCAGCGTCAGCCCCTGCGCGTCCAAAACATAGATGACGGCGGCGCGGGTCTGACCCGCCAGTCGCTCCAGCTTGCGATCGACCGCCTTGGCCGCCTGGTCGGCGGGCCGCGCGAGCAACGCCGCCACATCCGGGTCTTCGGCCAGGACGACGGGGATGGCGCGCTGTTTCTCCAGCTCGCTGCGTAGAACGGCCGCATGGAGGGCGGCGCCTGTCGTCGCCTGGCGCGCCAATTCCTGGGTCGCGTCGCGCCGCGCCGCCTCCCCCGCCAGGCCCGCGAAGACAAGGCCCGCCGTCAGCCAGCCCAGGCTGAGCAGGGTCCATGGCCGCCAAATGAAACTCGACGATCTTTCGATAAATTCTCGGACCGCAGAGAGGCTCATTCGCTATTGTGCGATATTTCGCACAATAGCGCGAGTCCGGCGTGCGACACGCCGCACGGCAAATGGCCCTGCGAGAGGCGCTTTCCGAAAATAACGTGTTTTTACAGATCTCTATATCAAACGTCGATCGCGTTTGGACCTGGTTCCAGCGTGCGGGACAGTCGTCTCGGCGCCTCGACGACAGCAGCGGGGGCCGTCGAGGAAACCGCGGGTCCGTCCCGCCACCACAGGAGACCCCCGTGATCGCTCTCCCTTCCGCCGCCCAGCCGACCGCCCCTCGGCCCTTCTATCGGCATCTCTATTTTCAGGTTCTGACCGCGATCGTCGCCGGGGCCCTTATCGGCCATTTCTGGCCCAGCTTCGGGGAAAGCCTCAAGCCGCTGGGCGACGCCTTCATCAAACTGGTGAAGATGATCATCGCCCCGGTCATCTTCCTGACCATCGTCACCGGCATTGCGGGCATGAGCGACATCGGCCGGGTGGGGCGCGTGGCGGCCAAGGCCTTCGCCTACTTCCTGACCTTCTCGACCCTGGCCCTGATCGTCGGCCTGATCATCGCCAACGTCGTCCAGCCGGGCCACGGTCTGAACATTGATCCCGCCAGCCTGGACGCCGGCGCCGTCGCCAAATATTCGGAACAGGCGCATGAGACGACCGTCACCGGCTTCCTGATGGGGATCATCCCGGACACCTTCGCCAGCGCCTTCTCCGAGGGCAACATCCTGCAGGTCCTGTTCGTCTCGGTCCTGTTCGGCCTGGCCCTGGCCATGGTGGGCGATGTCGGCAAGCCGGTTCTGAACTTCCTGGAATCGGTCAGCCACGCCTTCTTCAAACTGGTGGCCATCCTGATGAAGGCCGCGCCGATCGGGGCCTTCGGGGCCTTCGCCTTCACCATCGGCAAGTACGGCATCGGTTCGATCGCCAATCTGGCCGCCCTGGTCGCCACCTTCTACATCACCGCCGTCATCTTCGTGGTCGGCGTCCTGGGCCTGGTCGCCTGGGCGAACGGCTTCAACATTCTGAAGCTGATCCGCTATCTGAAGGAAGAACTGCTGCTGGTCCTGGGCACCTCCTCGTCGGAAGCCGCCCTGCCGTCGCTGCTGAACAAGATGGAGCGGGCCGGCGCCTCCAAGTCGGTCGTCGGCCTGGTCGTGCCGACCGGCTATTCGTTCAATCTGGACGGCACCAACATCTATATGACGATGGCGGCCCTGTTCATCGCCCAGGCCCTGAACATCCAACTGTCGCTGGAACAGCAGATCCTGCTGCTGGCGGTGGCCATGCTGTCGTCCAAGGGCGCAGCCGGCATCACCGGCGCCGGCTTCATCACCCTGGCGGCGACCCTGTCGGTCGTGCCGACCGTCCCGGTCGCGGGCATGGCCCTGATCTTGGGCATCGACCGCTTCATGAGCGAATGCCGCGCCCTGACCAACTTCATCGGCAATGCGGTGGCCACCATCGTCGTCGCCCGGTGGGAGGGCGAACTGGACCGGAATGCGCTGGCTGCGGCCTTGAACGGCCCGGCCCAGCCGATCGCCGCCCAACCCGATCCCGCCGCAGGCCCCGGCGACAAGGATCTGGTCACCGCCGACTGACGGCCTTGGGCGCCGTCGCTGCCGGCTTTTCCGCCCCCGCAACGACGGCGCCCAGCACCCGCTGAAAAAACCGCCACGGTTTACGCAGTTCTGCGTATCGCGGTTCAGCCGTTCCTTAACACACTAAGTTTACAGGGGTTCTCATGAAACGCCTCCGCACCCTCGCGGCGGGCGTCGGCCTCGCCGCGCTCGCCACCTCCGCCTTCGCCCAGTCGCCTTCGACGGACGAAATCTCCGCCCTGCGCGCCCAGGTCCAGGCGCTCTCGGCCCGTCTCGAACAGTTGGAAGATCAGGCCGCCGCCCAGCAGGCTCCTGCGGCCGCCGGCGCCCCCGCCCCGGCCGCCGCACGTCCTGTGATCCAGACCGCCGCCGCCCCGGCGCCGGTCTCCACCACCGACTGGTCCAGCGGCCTGCCCGAGATGCGCAGCCCCGACGGCGCCTTCACCTTCAAGCCGCGCATCCGCGTCACCGCCGACCTGTCCAACACCTTCGGCTCGGACTACGACAGCCGCAACCTGACCACCACCGAACTGCGCGGGCTGCGTCTGGGCGCCCAGGGCAAGATCGCCGGCGGCTTCAGCTATTGGATCGAAGGCGACATCGCCGACAACGCCGTCAGCGTCGCCAACGCCTTCATGGCCTACAGCACCAAATGGGGCGGCCGGGATCTCGAAATTTCCATGGGCCAGCGGCTGAACGACCGCGGCGTCGAGGGCGGCACGGCCGAGGACATGACCCCCTTCCTCGAGCGCAGCCTGATGGTCTCCACCATCGGCCCGGAACGGGGCGCCTATGGGGTCGGCGTCTCGTCCAAGCTGACCGGCAGCGTCTGGCACGCCTCTCTGTCCGTGACGGGCGATGCGATCAGCAGCGGCGCGACCAATGACTCGGTCACTGTCATGGCCCGCACCCACTGGGCGCCGTTCAAGACGGACGCCGGCCATCTGCACCTCGGCGGCTGGGGCTTCGTCGAAGATCTGACGCCGAACGCCTCGGTGGCGTCGCGCAGCCTGGTCGTCTCGTCGCGCGGCAACGACAATCTGCGACTCCAAGGCGGCGTCTACGCTGATCCCAAGGGCAGCAAGGGCCTGGGTCTCGAACTGGGCGGGGTCCAGGGGTCGGGCTGGCTGATGGCCGAGGGCGGTCGGCGGGTGCTGGAAACGGCGGCGCGCGACTATGATCAGGACGCCTACAGCGTCTCGGCCGGCTTCTTCCTGACCGGCGAAAAGCCGCCGCTGTCGGCCAAGACGGGCACCTGGGCGCGTCCCAAGGTGCTGAATCCGCTCGGCGCCGACGGCTACGGCGCCGTCGAAATCGTGGGGCGGTACGATCAGGCCGACTACAGCGACATCGCCACGGGCGGCGAGGGCGACAGCTGGCTGTTGGGCGTCAACTGGTACCCGACCAACAATACGCGCGTCTCGGCCCACTGGAGCGCCTGGTCGGTCGACAACCGCACCGGAACCTTCCTGGGCGACGACAGCGGCAATACCGCCACGGTCCGCGTCCAGACGGCTTTTTAAGGTTTGCTCAGCTAGACAACATAGCCCGGAGCGGTCCGCCGCTCCGGGCTTTCCCCGCCCCACCAGCTCTCCGGGACAGTCCGATGAACCTGAAGAATATTCCGATGCAGCGGAAACTGGCGATCGCCTTCGCCCTTCTGCTGACGGTCGCCGCCGCCATGATCGGTGCGGTCTTCTTTCAGCTGTCGGAGATGCGGACTGCTGCGCGGCTGAACGCCGAAAGCAAGGCGATCATCGAACATACCCATGTCGCGGAAAAGGGCGTCATCCGCCTCAACTCGCAGATGCGGGGCGTGCTGCTGACGGGCAACGAAGACTATCTGGGGGTTTATCGAAAGGGGTGGGAGCAGTTCGAAGAGTCGAGCGCCGCCCTGGCCGCCGCCGATCTGACGCCCGAAGAAGCCGCCCTGGTGCAGAAGGCTCGCGCCGACGCCGCCGCCTGGCGGACCGAGTTCGGCACGCCCCTGACCGAGGCTGCGCTTGATCCCGCGCGCATCGATGCGGCGCGGCGGGTCCTGGTGGATTCCGGCGATCGCGTCCGGGTGACCCACATCACCAAAGCCATCAGCGATCTGCGTGACATGGAGATCGAGCGGATGAATCTGCGCGACGCCCAGCAGTCGTCCGCCATCACCGCCTCCTTCATCGCCCTGGCCGTCGGCGGCCTGATCCTGATCGTCGCCGCCGTCTTCCTGGGCGTCCAGTTGTCAATCCTGATGGTCGCGCCGGTGCGGCGCATGACGGGCGCCATGTCGATCATGGCCCAAGGCAAGCTGGACGTCGCCATTCCCGACACGGACCGCAAGGACGAGGTCGGCGCCATGGCCCAGGCCATGCAGGTGTTTCGCGATAACGGCCTGCGCGCCAAGACGCTGGAACAGGAAGCCGACACCCTGCGCAATGACTCCGAGGCCGAGCGCCGCCGCCGCGAGGCCGCCGCCGCCCAGGAGGCGGCTGAAAACGCCGTCGTCATCGAAAACCTGGGCAAGGGGTTGCACGCCCTTGCCGAAGGCGACCTCGTTTACCGCATCAATGCGCCCTTCCCGCCGCGCAGCGAGGTTCTGAAAACGGACTTCAACCGCTCGATCGCCCGTCTGGAAGAGACGGTCACCGGCGTTCTGGGCTCGGTCCACGGCATCGACAGCGGCGCAGGTGAAATCAGCCAGGCCTCTGACGACCTGTCGCGTCGCACCGAACAACAGGCCGCCAGCCTGGAGGAGACCGCCGCCGCCCTGGACGAGATCACCGTCACGGTCCGCAAGACGGCCGACGGCGCCAGCCAGGCCGCCGTCGTCACGAGCGGCGCCCGCCAGAGCGCGGAAGCGTCAGGCGCCGTCGTGATGAACGCTGTCGAAGCCATGCAGAAGATCGAAGACGGCTCGCGTCAGATCAGCCAGATCGTCGGCGTCATCGACGAGATCGCCTTCCAGACCAATCTTCTGGCTCTGAACGCCGGGGTCGAGGCGGCGCGGGCGGGCGAGAGCGGTCGCGGCTTTGCGGTCGTCGCCTCGGAAGTCCGGGCCCTGGCTCAGCGTTCGGCCGAGGCCGCCAAGGAGATCAAGACCCTGATCAACAGCTCCGGCGCCGAGGTCGAGAACGGCGTGCGCCTGGTCAGCGAGGCCGGCTCGGCCCTCCAGGCCATCGCCGCCCAGGTCAACGACATCAGCGCCCTGGTGGTCGAGATCGCCGCCTCGGCCAAGGAGCAGGCGACGGGCCTGCAAGAAATCAATGTGGCCGTGAATCAGATGGATCAGGTCACTCAGCAAAACGCCGCCATGGTCGAACAGGCCACGGCCGCCAGCGCCGCCCTGCGCCAGGAGACCGCCGAACTGTCGGCCCAGGTCGCCTTCTTCCAGGTGTCGGCGGCGGGCAAGACGCCGGGGGCCAAACCCGCCTCAGCGCCCGTCGCGACGGCTAGGCCCCGCACGGCCCCGCAGAAGACGCTCAAGGTCGCCAACGGCGGCGTGATTTCTACCGACGCTGCATCCGACGGTTGGGAAGAGTTCTAACCTCAGCGGGCGGCGGCGACGTCGCCCAAACACCCTTCAACGCGGCTGAGACCCTTCTCCGTCGCAGGAAAATCAAGGGTGTTGAGTCTTTGACACGCTTTCAAAAGCGTCATGATATTCGCCGCTTTCCGGCCATGATTTTCGCGTCCCAAGAGTGCCGACCTCCTCGTCACGGACCGATGTTTCATGACCTCCGCCGCGCTTCTTCTGCTTGCCCTGACGCCCGCCGCCGCTGACGTTCAGCAGACCCAGCCGGAGGCCCCTGCGGTGGTCCTGCCCGATGTCGAGGTGACGGCGACCAAGCGCGGCGTGGCCCTGGGCGGGCAGGAGCCGATCGTCTCCTATGACGCGACCCAGATTCAGGCCTTCGGCGCCACCAACATCGGCGAACTGGTCACCCTGCTGGAGGCCCAGACCCGCAGCGCGCGGGGCGGTTCGCCCGTCTTTCTGGTCAATGGCCGGCGCATCTCGGGCTTTCGCGAAATCCGCGGCATTCCGCCTGAGGCCATAGAGCGGTTCGAGGTCCTGCCTGAGGAGACGGCCCTCTCCTATGGCTACAGCGCCAACCAGCGGGTCGTGAACATCGTGCTGAAGGCCGATTTCCGCTCCCTGACCGCCTCGGTCAACGTCAGTCGGCCCGAGCAGGGCGGACGCACCACCACGGCCAGCGAAAACAATCTGCTGAAGATCGCCGGCGCCGATCGCTGGTCGATGGACATCAACGGTTCGACCAGCAACCCCCTGTATGAGGACGAGCGCGACATCGACCGGTCGGGGACGACGCGGCAAGACTCCGTCGCCGACAGGGATCTGAACGCCTATCGCACCCTGCTGCCGCGTTCGGCCGAGGCCTCGGTGGCGGGAACCTACAAGCACGATCTGAACGACAAGGTCGGCATGACCCTGAGCGGCAGTCTGACGGACAGCGCCAGCCGCAGCTATCTGGGCCTGCCGGGCGTCAGCCTGACCCTGCCGGACGGCAATCCCTGGTCGCCGGGGGGCGATGCGACGACCCTTTATCGCTATCTGGACCTGCCCCAGGCCCTGACCCGCCAGACCAATACGCGCAGCGCCGAACTGGGCGCCGTGTTCGACGGCTATCTGGGCGACTGGCGCTGGACCGCGACCGGTGAATACAGCCGCACCCGGACCGACACCGTCACCGGCCGAGGGGTCGAGGACGACGACCTCCTGGCCCGGATCGCCGCCGGCGACACGACGGTGAACCCCTATGGCGATCTCACCGGCGCGGTCGGGCCGGTGCGCCGCGACACCGCCCAGTCGATCTCCCAATCGCTGGAGGGCGAGGTTGTGCTGAACGGCACGGCCTGGGAGCTTCCGGCCGGCGGGATCACCACCACCTTCAAGTTCGGCGGAGAGCATCAGGCGCTGGACTCCGAAAGCGTCCGGTCAGGCGTGGCCACGGACCGCTCCCAGTCGCGCGACCTGGGCAGCGTCCAGGCGAACTTCGACCTGCCGATCGCCAGCGTGGATCGCGGCGTCCTGGCGGGCATCGGCGACCTGTCGGCCAATATGAACCTGGCCTATCAGGAGCTGTCGGACTTCGGCGGGGTCTCCAGCATCGGCGGCGGCCTGAACTGGTCGCCGGTCGAGCGGCTGTCCCTGTCGGCCAACTATTCGGACGAGGGCAAGGCTCCCACGGTGCAGCAGCTGAACGATCCCACGATCGCCACGCCCAACACCCCTGTCTTCGACTATGCGACCAACCAGACCGTCGAAATCACTCAGATCAGCGGCGGCGATCCCAATCTGAAGGCCGAGGATCGGCGCATCCTGAAGCTGGGCGTGAACTGGCAGCCCCTGTCAGCGACCGATCTGCGGCTGAACCTGGCCTATACGCGCACCGAGATCGACAATGAGATCGCCAGCTTCCCCGCCATCACCCCGGACCTGGAGGCGGCCCTGCCGGAGCGGTTCGTCCGTAACGCCGACGGCGACCTGGTCTCGATCGACGCCCGGCCGCTGAACTTCGCCAAACGCGATCAGCAGGACGTCCAGTGGGGCTTCAACTTCTCGCGGCCCTTCGGCAAGGCCAATCCCGCGCTTGCTGGCCAGCGGGGGGCTGGGGGCGGGCCGGGCGGCCCCGGCCCTGGCGGAAGCGTGATCCGGATGGGCGGCGGACCCGGCGGACCCGGCGGGCCCGGCGGTCCGGGTGGCGGCCGTCTGCGCGGCTCGCGCGGGCCGGGCATGCAGCCGGGCCAGGGCATGTTCAACCTGTCGCTGACCCACACCTGGCGGGTGCAGGACGAGGTCGTGATCCGCGACGGCCTGGCGCCCCTGGACCTGCTGGGCGGCGACTCCATCTCCGGCTCGGGCGGCCAGTCGCGCCATGAGGTCCAGCTTCAGACCGGCGTGTTCAAGAACGGCTACGGCGCCTTCGTCAACGCCAACTGGCGCTCGGGCACCACGGTGAACGGCGACGGCCCCGGCGCGACCGACCTGGACTTTTCGGACCGCACGACGGTCAATCTGTTCGCCTTCGCCGACCTGACCCAACGCACGGGACTGGTGGAGCGTTTCCCCTTCCTGAAGGGGGCCCGCGTCGGCGTTGGGGTTCAGAACCTGTTCGACGACCGCATCTCGGTGACCAGCAGCGACGGCTCGACCCCGGTCAACTATCAGCGCGACTATCTGGACCCCCAGGGTCGGGTCTTCCGCATCAATCTGCGCAAGATCCTGTTCTGACGGCGGGCTTAAGGCCAGACCAGGGCCAGGGCCGTCAGGATCACGACGACGGCGCCGGCCAAGGGGAAGAACAGACGATCGGACATGGGCGAACCCTATCCATCCGACGATCGGCGGACAAGGCGGTCGGTTTCGCACCTGCGTCAAAACCTTGACCGGCTCATGACGGCGGCTTACCCGGACAGACTGTTTGCAAAGGACCGTCGAATGCCGCGCCTGATCCTGCTCCGCCATGGCCAGAGCCAGTGGAACCTCGAGAACCGCTTCACAGGCTGGGTGGACGTCGATCTGACGGCGGAAGGCGAGGCCCAGGCCCGTCGGGGCGGCGAACTGATCGCCCAGGCCGGGTTCAAGCCCGCCGTCATGTTCACCTCGGTGCTGAAACGCGCCAAACGCACCGGCGCCCTGGCCCTGCAATCGGCCGGGCTGACCGACGTGCCGGTGATCGAGGACTGGCGGCTGAACGAGCGTCACTACGGCGGCCTGACCGGGCTGAACAAGGCCGAGACGGCCGAGAAGCACGGCGAGGATCAGGTCAAGATCTGGCGACGCAGCTATGACGTCCCGCCGCCGCCTCTGGCGCCGGGCGGCGAGTTCGATTTCAACGCCGACCCCCGCTACGCCGGCAAGGCCATCCCGGACACCGAAAGTCTGAAGACCACCCTGGACCGGGTGGAGCCCTATTGGGACGCCGAGATCGCGCCGCGTCTGAAGGCGGGCGAGGACGTGCTGATCGCCGCCCACGGCAACTCCCTGCGCGCCATCGTCAAACTGCTGTTCGCCGTGCCGGACGATCAGATCGTCGGGGTCGAAATCCCCACCGGCAATCCGCTGGAGATTCAGCTGGACGCCGCTTTGAAGCCGACCGCCGCGCGCTATCTGGACGCCGATCGCGCCGAAACCCTGCCGACCCTGCCATGAGCTGGAGCGACGCCGACCGCAGCTTCATGGCCCAGGCCATAGATCTGGCGACAGGCCGTATGGGTGAGACCTGGCCCAATCCGGCGGTCGGCTGCGTCATCGTCAAGGACGGGCGGGTCATCGCCCAGGCCGCGACCGCTCCCGGCGGCCGTCCCCACGCCGAGGAGCAGGCGGTCCCCGCCGCCGGACCCGACGTCGAGGGCGCGACGGTCTATGTCACCCTGGAGCCCTGCGGCGCGCGTTCTTCCGGCCGCAAATCGTGCGCCCACTTCCTGACCGAGGCCGGGGTGGCGCGCGTCGTCATCGCCTGTCTGGACCCGTCGCCCTTTGCGGCCGGCCGGGGCACCGAACGCCTGCGCGCCGAGGGGCTGACGGTCGAAACGGGCCTTATGTGCGAAGAGGGCGCGGCCCTGTGCGAGGGGTTTCTGCACCGGTTGGAAACCGGCCGCCCCCTGGTGCGGGTCAGCAAGGACGGCGCCGGTTTCGACGGCCGTTTCGTCGCCTCGCCCAAGGCCGACCTGGTCACCGAGCTGAAGCGGCTGGGGGAGGCGGGCTATACGCGCCTATGGACCTCGTCGGGAGAGCTGGCCGACGCCCTGCGTGATCAGGGCCTGCTGACCGAGTGACAAGCAACTGTCGCTAAAGGCTTTCTTAAATCAGCCGGGCCTAGGCTGATCGAATGCAGGCGGCTGAACCCATCGTGCGCAAGCGCCTGACCCAGGCGGAACTGGACGTGATCTGCGCCCGGCACGACCGCCTGTTCCAGGCCCGCCCCGGCGGCGCCCGCGCCGTCTTCGCCTGGATGGACATCTCGGGCCTCAGCCTGAGGGGCCGCAATCTGGCCGATGCGGATTTCGCCGCCGCCTGTCTGGAAAACTGCGACCTGACCGGCGCCAGGCTGGACAACGCCAACTTCTTCGGCGCGGACATGCAGGACGTCGTCCTGGCGGACGCCAGCCTGCGTCGGGCCGATCTGCGCGGCGCCTGTCTGCGCGGGGCCGACCTGTCGGGCGCGGACCTGTTCGAGGCCGATCTGCGCGAAGGCACCATCGCCGCCGCCGACGCCAAACTGGGGTTCAAGGTCATTGAACCGCGTCAGCGCCAGGAAAGCGAAATGATGGGCGCCTGTTTAGCCGGGGCCAATCTGCAGCGTTCGCGCATGTCGGGCGTCATCGCCATCAAGGCCGACTTCTCGGGCGCGGTGATGAAGGACTGCAAAATGGTCCGCGCCAATCTGAAACAGGCCGATTTTCGCGGCGCGGACTTGGCTGGGGCCGACCTGTCGGGCGCCGACCTGTCGGGGGCGGACATGCGCGACGCCATTCTGGTGGGCTGCAAGATGACGATGTGGCGCGCCGACGGCGCCAATATGGAAGGAACCCTGACCGACGACCGGTCCGCCGGCGCCTCGGTCGATCGCATGCCGGCGGCGGAAATGCTGCGCGAACACGCCCGCTGGTGCGAGACGGGCGGGACGGAGGGGCAGCCCTCGGTTTTCGACGGTGTCGATCTGCGCCCGCTGAAGTCGATCACCGGCCTGAACCTGACCGCTTTGTCGGCCAAGGGCGCGGTCTTCTACGGCCTGGACATGGAGGGGGTGCAGCTTCAGGGCGCCCATCTGGAGAACGCCGACCTGCGCTCGGCGCGACTCTACCGCGCCGATCTGCGCGGCGCGCGGCTGAAGAACGCCAAGATGAGCGGGGCGGATCTGCGCGGGGCGCAACTGGGGCCGCTGCTGATCGGGGCCGATCGGCTGCTGGCGGCGGACCTGACCGGCGCCAATCTGCGGGGCGCCGACCTGTCCGGCGCGGATCTGCGCCGTGCGGTGCTGACGAGCGCCGATCTGGGCCGCGCCGTCATGCACGGCGCCCAGACCCGCCAGATCGATCTGACGGGCGCCAATCTGGCGGGGGTGCGCGGCCTGACCCTGGAGGATCAGGCCGGCTGAGGTCTTAGAGCCTGATCCGTTGAGGAGGAACCGCTACGCGGTTCCGCTGAAACGGTGAATCAGGCTCCAGATTAAAGCGAGAGCATGATTCACGCTTCTGTCGGAACCGCGAAGCGGTTCCGACAGAAGCGATCATGCTCTAGGCCAGGGCCTTCAACTGATCGACCAGATCGGTCCTTTCCCAGCTGAAGCCGCCGTCGGCGTCCGGCGCGCGGCCGAAGTGGCCATAGGCGGCCGTGCGGGCGTAGATCGGCTTGTTCAGCCCCAGATGTTGGCGGATGGCGCGCGGCGTCGCGCCGCCGATCAATCCAAGCAGCTTGTCCTCCAGCAAGGCCTCGGACACCTTGCCCGTGCCGTGCAGATCGACGTGGATCGACTGGGGCTCCGCGACCCCAATGGCGTAGGAGATCTGGATGGTGCAGCGGTCGGCCAGGCCGGCGGCGACCACGTTCTTGGCCAGGTAGCGGCAGGCGTAGGCGGCCGAACGATCCACCTTGGTGGGGTCCTTGCCCGAGAAGGCGCCGCCGCCGTGGGGCGCTGCGCCGCCGTAGGTGTCGACGATGATCTTGCGTCCCGTCAGTCCGGCGTCGCCGTCCGGCCCGCCGATCTCGAAAATGCCGGTCGGATTGATGTGCCAGACGGTGTTCTCGTCGGTGAAGCCCTCGGGCAGGACTTCGAGGATATAGGGTTTGACGATGTCGGCGACCTGGGCGGAGGTCAGTCCCTTGGCGTGCTGGGTCGACAGGACGATGGAGGCGGCGCGCTTGGGCTTGCCGTTTTCGTATTCGATCGTGACCTGGCTCTTGGCGTCAGGTTCCAGCTGCGAGCCGCCGGCGTGGCGCACCTCGGCCAGGCGCTTGAGGATGTTGTGGCTGTACTGCAGGGTCGCCGGCATCAGCTCCGGCGTCTCGTTCGAGGCGTAGCCGAACATGATGCCCTGGTCGCCTGCGCCCTCATCCTTCTCATTGGTCGAATCGACGCCCACGGCGATGTCGGCCGACTGGGCGTGCAGATGGCAGGCGTAGTCCGCCGTCGCCCAGTGGAAGCCGTCCTGCTCATAGCCGATGTCCTTGACTGCGGCGCGAACCAGGGGCTCCAGGCTGTCGATGATCGACTGGGTGAAGGCTTCGTTCTGTTCCTTGGTGTTGCCCGGCTGGGTGGCGCGGACCTCGCCGGCCAGCACGATCCGCTGGGTCGTCACCAGGGTTTCGCAGGCGACGCGGGCCTCGGGGTCCTTGGACAGGAAGGCGTCGACGACGGTGTCGGAGATGCGGTCGGCGACCTTGTCCGGGTGTCCTTCGGACACGCTTTCCGAGGTGAAGAGGAAGGAGGAACGAGCGGCCAAGAGAGGCTCCTGTCAGTGTCAGGCGTGAAGACATATAAACATATGCTTATATGTTCAAGTGATGTCCTGACTCTTGCCCAGCTATATCCGAGACCCCGGTCTGGTCGAGGCGCGGAAATCCGTTATGACAGACGGGGGAGCGCGTGATGTCCGAAAACCTGTCGCCGAGAGAGAGGGAATGCGTCCGCCTGGCGGGCCAGGGACTGGAGGATAAGGAAATCGCCGCGCGTCTGGGGATTTCGCCTCGCACGGTCGGCAACCACCTGCACCGGGCCTACGGCAAGCTGGGGGTTTCGGACCGCAAGCTGGCCGCGCGCCGGCTGAGTAACGGCTACTCAGGGCATTCGATACTCATTCCCGAAGCGACGGAAGACGGCTCAGTTGGCCCGGCGTCGGCCGAACAGTCCGGCGATGCGGAAGCCGCCGGGGATGCCGGTTGGTTCCTTCCCGTCCCCCCCCGTGGGGTCGTCGCGCGGCTGGGGATCATCGTCGCGGGTTCCGCCATCGCTCTTCTGCTCGCCATCGGGATTGTGACGGCGGGCATGGTGCTTCCATCCCTGTTCGACCGGATCGCCCCCGAAGCGGTGCGCTGACGCAGCGGCTTTGAGCAGGAGGGCGAGCCATGAGAAATATTCAGGTCGGCGTCAGGGTGGCGCGACAAATCCGAACGACCGAACACGCCGTGGACAGGGCGATGATCGAGGTCTGCAGACTGGTCCAGACGGCCCTGGAAAGCCGTGCTGAGGCGCATCTGGCCGCGGAAGTGGGCCAGGCGGTCCTCGCCGACATGGTTCAGGGCCTCAGCCAACTGACCCAGGTGCGCGGCGCGGTCATTTCGGCGCATGACGGACTGGCCAAGGTCGCCGAGGACCATCAGATCGGCTGGAACCTGGACGGCACGCGCGAAGACAAGACCGGTAATCCCGTCGCCCCCGTTCTTTCCGTCGCGGCCTGATCGGTCCCGCCGGTGGGCTCGCCCCTCTCGATCCTGCTGGAAGCCCTGACCTACGGCGCCATGGCGCTGCTGGCCTGGAAGGGTCGGACGCCGGAGCGGCTGGTTCTGGCGGGCCTCCTGGCCCTCCAGTTCGGCTCTCCGATCCTGGATCACCTCACGATCGGCAGCTTCCGTTGGGCGGTGGCGGGCCTCTCCCTGGGCATGTTCGGCCTGCTGACGGGGTTGGCGCTCGTCTATCAACGGTGGTGGCTGATGTTGGCGGCCGGGGCACAACTGATCGCTCTATCGACCCATTTCGCCGCGCTCGGCGCGTCCCAACCCCTGATGTGGTCGATGGTTTCGGCCCGGATGGTGGTCTGGTTCGAACTGCTGCTTCTGGCGATCTTCGGCGTGTGGGAGGCCAATGCGGCCCCCTATGCGCGAACCCGTCCTAGTCAAGAACGCCGCGCGCTTTCGCTTTAAAGAAGGAACTGTATCAGTGACCGCTTCGACCGCCCCGGCCTTCATGCCGCTCTTTCGATCGTGGTTCGAGACCGCCCGCATCGCCGACACCCTTGGAGCGGCTGGCGTCGCCGCCAGCGACGACAATCTGCTGGCCGAACTGGACCTGGGGCCGATGGTGGAGGCCGAGGCCCGCCTCTTGAAACACGCGCCGTCCAGCGCGACCGAGGCGGCCTGTCTTTTGGAGATCGTCCGTCAGAACATCGCCGACTCCGGCCGTTCGGACAGTCTGGACGCCCGCGCCTTGGAGGCCGTCCAGATCTGGCTGGCGGATTTCGCCGTCGGCGCGGGGCAGGGGGCGGCGGTCAACCGACTGCTGCAGCCGCCGCTCTGATCTCAGCCGCGCAGGCCCTTGGCCACCACCAGGAGGGCGTCGCGCTTGTCGCCGTCGCCGATGGCGCGGAAGGCCGACAGCAGTTCCGATACGCCCGGCTGAGCCAGAACCAGATCGTCGCCCTCGGCGGTGTCCAGTTCGCCCAGCAGGGCCGCGCCGGTCGATTTCAGCACGGCGGCGATCTGCAGCAGACGCGCAGCCGAGACACGGTTCACGCCGCGCTCGTACTTCTGGATCTGCTGGAAGGTCACGCCTGCGCCGGCCGCCAGCTGGGCCTGGGTGATGCGGAGTTCTTCGCGGCGGGCGCGGATGCGGGCGCCGATCGCGATGTCAACGGGGTCTACTGCGTCGCTCATAACAACCTTCGGAACGATATTAGAGGCCGTCAGGCCCGAAATCCTCCATGCCGTCAAGCCAAAGCTCTGCATTAGAGGGATGGTACGTACTCAGAATGGGAGTCTAAGGCTACTCAGGGATGAAAGCGGCTCCGCCGATCGCCGCGCGACTCAATGTCCATCGTTGAACAACAGGCCGAAATCACGCGCCTTCCTGCGGCCCGCGTCAAGGTGGGACGGCCGCGTCCCTGAAGGCGCCCCCCATAACGGCCGCGACCTAATAAAATCCTGCCTAACATCCCTAATTCAGCGCGGCTTTCGCCGAGGCACGATCGTCTCAGGGGCAACTGGGGAAAAGTGGTGCCGCTTAGGTGACTCGAACACCTGACCCCCTCATTACGAATGAGGTGCTCTACCGGCTGAGCTAAAGCGGCCCGGTCGCGCGGGCGGAAACGGCCCGTGCGAGACGCGCTCTTTATACGGGCGCGTCGCGCTTGCCAAGCGCCGCTTTCAAGGTCTTCAACAATGTCGTCTCGTTCGGCCGTTCGGACACAGCAGTGGTCAGGCCGAGCGGGGTCAGGGGGGCGGCTGCGGCGGCGGAGATGCAGGCGCAGACCACTCCGGCCAGGCGAGCCGGTGAGGACGCCGCCCAGGCCGCCAGGGCCTGAGCGGCGCGTGGGGAATGGACCAGGACCGCGTCAAAAGCGGGTGGATCGACACGAGCGGCCCAGGCCGTGCGATAGACGGTCAAGGGCTGGACCGCGACGTTGCGGGCCTGCGCCGCGTCGAGCGCGGCGGCTAAATCGCCTGCGGGGGTTTCGGCCAGGGGCGCCAGCAGGACGGCCTCGCTCAGTTCGGCGGCGATCAATCGGGCGAGATCGGTCAGATCGCCGTCGGCGGAGCGAACCGCGACGAATCCGGCCTCGCGCGCAGCCCCCGCCGTGGCCCCGCCGACGGCGAAGACGGGTCGGTCACGGCGCGGCGTCAGGGCGGCGAAGGCCGCCACGCCGTTGGCGCTGGTGAAGGCCAGGGCGGCGAAACGATCCAGATCGGGCAGGGGCGGGGCCAGGCGCTCCACCGCCAGCAACGGATGGATCAGGGGCTCGCATCCCAAGTCGCGCAGTCGGGCGGCGGTGCGCGACGCCCCCGGCTCGGCCCGGGTGATCCAGACGCGAGGCTTGGCCGGGGCCGGGCGGGGGGAGACGGTCATCCGTCCAGGCTCGCCGGATCGACCTCCTGATCGCCGGCGAAGGCGTGGACCTCGGCCCCCAGCTTTTCGCCCAGGGCGCGCGCGTCGGCCTCGGTCGGCTGGAACAGTTCGCCGGCGCGGCGCCAGCGGGCCGAGCCGTCGGGGCTGAGCATTTCCGTGGTCAGCCGCAGGGTGTCGCCGTCGATCAGGGCGTAGGCGCCCACCGCCGTCCGGCAGGAGCCTTCCAGCGCCGTCATCGCCCCGCGCTCGGCCGCGACGGCGACGGCGGTCGGGGCGTGGTTCAGGGCGGCGACCCAACGGGCGTTCATGGGGGCGTCGATATCCTTGGCGCGTGTCTGGATGGCCAGGGCGCCCTGGCCCGGCGCGGGCAGGAAGGCGTCCAGCGACAGCTTTTCGCGGATGTGTTCGGTCACCCCCAGCCGGGTCATGCCCGAGACGGCCAGCAGAATGGCGTCGAAATCGCCCTCGGCGGCGCGGCGCAGCCGGGTGTCGATATTGCCCCGCAGCATCTCGACCTTCAGGTCGGGGCGCAGGGCCAGGGCCTGGGCCTGACGGCGCAGGCTGGCGGTGCCCAGACGGGCGCCGAAGGGCAGGGCGTCGAAACTGTCGAAGTCACGGCTGATGAAGGCGTCGCGCGCGTCCTCGCGTTCCGGAATGGCGGCGATGCACAGGCCCTCGGGCTGTTCGGCCGGGACGTCCTTCATCGAATGGATGGCGATGTCGATCCGGCCGTCCAGCAGGGCTTCCTCGATCTCCTTGGTGAACAGGGCCTTGCCGCCCAGCTCCATCAGGCGGCGGTCCTGGACGCGATCGCCGGTGGTGACGATCTCGACCAGGGGCACGGCCGTTTCGATCTCGGCCTCGGCTATGCCCAGGGCGCGGCCGATGGCCCGCTGCATCATGCCCGACTGGGCCAGGGCCAGTTTGGAGCGCCGGGTGCCGATGCGGAGGGGAAGGGTCATGAGCGTTGCTTACCGGACGCCGGATCGCTACCTCGATCCGATGGAGAGTTCCGCCGACTATAGCAGCGGCGCCGCAGCGGCAACTGGACGGGATGTCCCCCCTCGTCCTGGTGAAGCCCTGACGGTGCTGGGCCTTGAGACCAGCTGCGACGAAACCGCCGCCTCGGTGGTGCGCCTGCACCCGTCCGAACGGGGCGGCCGGGCCGAGGTGCTGTCCTCGGTCGTTCACAGCCAGATCGACGATCATGCGGCCTATGGCGGCGTCGTCCCTGAAATCGCCGCCCGCAGCCATGTGGAGATGATCGCCGAGGTCACGCGTCGCGCCATGGCCGAATCCGGCCTGGGCTATGACGGCTTGGACGGGATCGCCGCGACCGCCGGTCCGGGCCTGGTCGGCGGCGTCATGGTGGGCCTCAGCTTCGGCAAGGCGGCGGCCCTGGCGCGCGGCCTGCCCCTGGTGGCGGTCAATCATCTGGAGGGCCACGCAGTCTCGGCCCGTCTGGGGCAGGAGGTCGCCTATCCCTTCCTGCTGCTATTGGTCTCGGGCGGTCATTGCCAGATACTGGAAGTGCGCGGCGTCGGCGACATGAGCCGGATCGGCGCCACCATAGACGATGCGGCGGGCGAAGCCTTCGACAAGATCGCCAAGGCCCTGGGCCTGGGCTATCCGGGCGGGCCGGCGCTGGAACGGTTGGCGCAGCAGGGCGACGGATCGAAGATCGACCTGCCGCGCGCCCTCTTGGGACGCAAGGACTGCGACTTCTCCTTCTCGGGTCTGAAGACGGCCGCCTTCCGCATCGCCCAGACCTGTGAAACCGACCAGGACAAGGCCGATCTGGCCGATGCGGTCCAGACCGCCATCGCCCGGCAGCTGGCCGACCGGTCCGAGCGGGCCCTGGCCGCCTATGCCGAGACCCACGATCATCGCCTCTTTGTCGTCGCGGGCGGCGTGGCCGCCAACAAGACCATTCGCGCGACCTTGCAGGCGACGGCGGCCAAGCACGGCTTCGACTTCCTGGCGCCCCCTCTGGCCTATTGCACCGACAATGCGGCCATGATCGCCCTGGCGGGGGCCGAACGGCTGGCGCTCGGGCTGACCAGCGACATCGACGTGGTCGCCCGGCCGCGATGGCCGCTGGACGAAGCGCGCGCCCTGGCCGATCCTTCGCACAAGCCCGGTCGCAAGGGCGCAAAGGCATGACTGAAGAGACCGCCTC
Organism: Brevundimonas sp. GW822-FHT03E11; assembly: GCF_058801445.1. Lineage (NCBI taxonomy): Bacteria > Pseudomonadati > Pseudomonadota > Alphaproteobacteria > Caulobacterales > Caulobacteraceae > Brevundimonas > Brevundimonas sp. GW822-FHT03E11. The sequence goes on from NZ_JBXANG010000003.1 coordinate 99,261, forward strand.
GGGAGGGCGCATGGAATTCCGCACCGCAGGGGTCATCGGCGCCGGCGCCTGGGGCACCGCCCTGGCCCAGGTCTGTATTCGCGCCGGACTGGAGACGACGCTTCAGGCGCGTGAGCCCCAGCTGGTCGAGACCTTGAGAACCACGCGCGCCAACGACCTGTATCTGCCGGGCGTGCCCTTGGCCCAGGGGCTCCAATTCACCGCTGATCTGGCCGACTTGGGCGGCTGCGACCTGATCCTGGCTGTGCCGCCGGCCCAGCATATGCGCGCGACCCTGACCGCTTTTGCGCCCTATCACCGCGCCGGCGTGCCTGTGGTGCTCTGCTCCAAGGGAGTCGAGCGGGGCACGATGAAGCTGATGACCGAGGTTCTGGCCGAGACCCTGCCGGACGCCCCGGCCGCCGTACTGTCCGGCCCCAGTTTCGCGGGCGAGGTGGCGCGCGGCCTGCCGACCGCCGTCACCTTGGCCTGCGCCGATCCCGTCCTGGGCCAAGCCCTGCTGAACACCCTGTCGGCGCCGGGCTTCAGGCCCTATCTGGCCACCGACCTGATCGGGGCCGAGGCGGGCGGGGCGTTGAAGAACGTCCTCGCCATCGCCTGCGGCGTCTCCGAAGGGCGTCAGCTGGGACGCAGCGCCCACGCCGCCCTGATCACGCGCGGCTTTGCGGAAATGACCCGGCTCGCCGTCGCCATGGGCGGCCAGGCCGAGACGGTGGCGGGCCTGTGCGGCCTGGGCGATCTGGTCCTGACCTGCTCCAGCCCTCAGTCGCGCAACATGAGCCTGGGCCTGGCCCTGGGGCAGGGCCAGACGGTGGAACAGGCCCTGGCCGGCAAGCGGTCGGTGGCCGAGGGTTATGAGAGCGCGCCGGCCGTGCGCGCCCTGGCCGCCCGTCTGGGCGTGGAGACCCCCATCGCCGAGGGCATCGCGGCCCTCTTGGCCGGCGAGATCACCGTGGACGGCCTGATCGACGGCCTGTTGGCGCGCCCGCTGAAGGCCGAGCGTGTCTGAAGGCGAGACCGAACGCAAACGGGTCTGGAAGACGCCGCCCGGCGTCGCCCTGTGCGCCGAGGGCGACATCGCCGATCCCGGGGCGCGCGGCTTCGTGCTTCAGATCGGCGAGGCCTTCTTCCACGGCTTCGTGGTGCGAAAGGACGGGGTCGTCGCAGGCTGGGTCGATCGCTGCCCCCACGCAGGCTTTCCCATCGCGGTCGAACTGGACCGCTATCTGACGCCTGATGGAAACCTGATCCTGTGCGGCTGGCACGGGGCGGTGTTCGAGCCCCTGACCGGCGAATGCCGCGGCGGCCCCTGCGCCGGCGGGCGGCTGACGCCCTGGCCGGTGGCGGCGAGCGGCGGGATCATCCGCACGGCGTGAGCCGCCGTCGTCTCCTCCCCGCGAACTGGAGAGGAGACGAGATCGAAATCTCAGTCGAGCGGCTGGGGCCGGGTGACGATTGGGGCGTCGGGATCGGTCTGGGTGGGGCGCGCGGCGGTCGGGGGCGGCGTCTGCGGCACGATGACCACCGCCGGCGGTTGGACGGCCGGCGCCGTTTGGCTGGGCGCCGGAGTCGTCGCGGGCGTCTGGGTCTGGCTCTGGGTCGGGCGGGACGCGGTCGCGGCTGGAGGCGTCGTCGGGCGAGCGGCCGGCGCGGGGGGTGTCCGCGTGGTCTCGGCCGGCGCGGGCGCTGATGTGGAAGCGGGCTCAGGCGCCGGTTCGGCAGCGGGCGCTTCCGCCTCGACCACCGCCGCCGAGGGCGCCGGAGCGGTTTCAGCCTGGATGGGCGCTGCGGCGGCCGGGACTGTCGGCGGGGCGGCGGGAGCAGGGGCGGGGGCGGGACGCAGGGCGAACCACAGTCCGCCGCCCAGCAGGGCGGCGACGACCAGTCCAGCCCCGACATAGAGCGGCAGACGCGACGGCGCCTTCTCTGCTCGACGTGCAACGGGAGTGGTCGGCGTGATCTCGGGAATCTGGGCGGCGTCGACAGGAGCGCCGACAGGGGGGGCGGCGGCGTCCGTCTCGGGCCGCGTCGCCTGGGCAGGCGGCCGTTCCAGAGCGGACGGCGCAGGCTCCGCAAGAGGCTGGGGCGCGGCGGGCAGCGGGCGAAGCGTCGAATCCGCCGGGGCGGGCGTCGGGGCGGGCGTCGGGGGCGCAGCCGGGGCGGGACGGGCCTGAGGGATCAACGAACCGGCCAGAATGCTCGCGCCGGCTCTCGGACGCGGCGCGGGCGCGGGGCGCTGCGGCTGCAGGCCGCCCTGAAGCAGGCCGGACGCCTGACCTTGCCGACCTTGCGCTCGCCCCTCGGGCGCAGTAGTCAACGGCGTCTTCAGCGGCGGCCGATCCGGAATCCGGTCCAGCGGATTGGGCGCGACGGGCACCGGGCCGACGTGAAAGGTCGTCACAGGCATCCGACCCCAGGTGACCGCCTTGCGGACGAAGGGTTCGCCAGGGGACGGCTGGGGCGCTGGATCGGAAACGGTCTTCTTATCGTCGGACATGTTGCTCTAATCGCTGGCGATCTGGCCGGTTTCGTGACGCCCGGATTGGGAAGTCTAGGCCTTCAGCCGATAGCCGGTCTTGAACATCCACATGACCACCCCAAGGCACAGGGCGAAAAAGCCCAGGGTCGCGGCCACGCTGATCCCGATCGCCACGTCGCCCGCGCCGTAGAAGGTCCAGCGAAACCCTGAGATCAGATAGACCACCGGATTGAACAGGGCCACGGTCCGCCAGCCCTCGGGCAGCATGTCGATCGAATAGAAGGAGCCGCCCAGGAAGGTCAGGGGCGTGACGATCAGCATGGGGATGAAGTTCAGCTGTTCGAAACTACCGGCCCAGATGCCGATGATGAAGCCGAACAGGCTGAAGGTCACCGAAATCAGCACCAGCATGGCCAGCATCATCACCGGGTGCAGCACCTGAAGCGGCACGAAAAGGGCCGCCGTCGCCAGGATGATCAGCCCCAGCACCGCCGACTTGGTCGCCGCCGCCCCGACATAGGCGATCACCACCTCCAGCGACGACACCGGCGCGGACAGGATCTCATAGATGGTGCCGGTGAATTTCGGGAAGTAGATGCCGAAGGAGGCGTTGAAGATCGACTGGGTGAACAGGCTCAGCATGATCAGGCCCGGCACGATGAAGGCGCCGTAGGCCACCCCGTCCACCGCCTGCATCCGACCGCCGATGGCGCCGCCGAAGACGACGAAATACAGGGCGGTGGTGATCACCGGCGTGACCACGCTCTGCCACAGGGTGCGAAGCGCCCGGGCCATTTCGAACCGATAGATGGCCCACACGCCGTATCCGTTGAAGGTCATCAGGCAGCCTCTCCGTCGCGGTGGACCAGGCTGACAAAGATGTCTTCCAGCGAGCTCTGGCGGGTGTTCAGGTCTTTGAAGCCGATCTCCAGCCGGTCCAGCCGGCGGATCAGGGTGGGCATGCCAGTGTCTTCGGCGTTGGCGTCGAAACTATATTCCAGCTCGCCCCCGTCCGGGCTCAGCCTCAGGTCCCAGTCCGACAGGTCGGCGGGCAGGGCGGTCAGGGGTTCGACCAGGTTCAGGGTCAGGGTCTTCTTGCCCAGCTTCTTCATCAGGGCGGTCTTCTCCTCGACCAGGATCAGCTCGCCCTTGAGGATGACGCCCACCCGGTCGGCCATCTCCTCGGCCTCTTCGATATAGTGGGTGGTCAGGATGATGGTGACGCCGCGCTCGCGCAGTTTGCGCACCATGGCCCACATGTCGCGACGCAGTTCCACGTCCACCCCGGCGGTCGGTTCGTCCAGGAACAGGATGTCCGGCTCGTGGCTCAGGGCCTTGGCGATCATCACCCGCCGCTTCATCCCGCCCGACAGGGTCATGATCTTGGCGTCGCGCTTGTCCCACAGCGACAGGTCCTTCAGGATCTGTTCGACCAGGGCGGGGTTCCCCGGCTTGCCGAACAGGCCCCGGCTGAAGGTGACGGTGGCCAGCACCGTCTCGAAGGCGTCGGTGGTCAGCTCCTGCGGCACCAGGCCGATCTTCATCCGAGCGGCGCGGAAATCCTTGCGGATGTCGTGGCCGTCGGCCACCACAGTCCCCGTGGTGGCGTTGACGATGCCGCAGATGATCGAGATCAGGGTGGTCTTGCCGGCCCCGTTCGGCCCCAACAGGGCGAAGATCTCGCCCCTGTCTATGGTCAGATCGACCCGCTTCAGGGCCTGAAGACCCGACGGATAGGTCTTGGTCAGACCTTGGATCTCGATAACCGGCATGGGCGCTCCCGTTCCTGCGGCGAATGGCGCCTGGCGTGGTCGTGGCGGGAATATGGCGCGCCGCGCGACCGGCTCAAGGGGCGCCAAGCCGTTGTTAACCACATTGGTGCAGGGTCGGGCCTCAAATCTTGCCCAGGGAACCGTCTTGCCTGCCCTGTCCGCCGCCCATCGCGCCGCCCTGGAGGCGGTCGTCCAGGCCTGCCCCGATGACGGTCTGGCGCAGCTGGAGGCGGCTGTCGGCGGACTGCCGGGCGACAAGGCGGGCGAGCTGGCGATCCTGATTCAGGCGGAAATCCGCGATCGCGCCCGCCGGGATCAGGCGTTCGCGCCCCTGATCCCCCTGTTCCGGCCGCGCGCCGACCAGGCGGCGGCCCTGACCTTTCCCCGGCCGGTTCTGGCCCGTCTCTGGCGCGAGGCCAAGGTCGGCGACGAGCCCTATCTCAGCCTGCTGGACGGGACGGGTCCGTCGCACGGCGACTGGACCCTGGTCGCCGATCGGCTGTGCGCCCGGGCGGCGGCTGTGCTGCGGGATCGGCCCGGCGACGTTTGGGCCGATCCGTCTCCGCCGGCGCGGGTTTCGAACCTGTCGCCGGCCGCCGCCCCCGCTCCGACCCCGGCGGAGCTCGCCGGCTGTTTCGACCTGGCCCCTCTGGCGCGAACCGCTACGCCGCGTTTGCCTGCCTGGCTCGATCGTCCCGACGACGAACAGGCGGCGGGACTGCGCCTGTTGATCCAGGACTGTCTTGCCGTCTCGCCCGAAGGCGGGCGCCGGATGGTCGACATCCTCTTCGCCCATGTCGCCGACGCCGAACGGATGCTGCGTGTCGTGACCCGCACCAATCGCCTCGCCGATAAGGAGGCGATGCTGAGCCATTCGGACATGGGCGTCTTTGTCGAACGTCTGCTGGCCTCGGTCACGACGCGCGTCGCACGGATCGCCGCCGCCCGGCCCGGCCCGGACGAGGCCGCCATGGCCGAGGTGGTTCAGGAGGTCGCCTGGTGCGCCGGGGTGCTGGGCGAGATCGACCTGTGTCTGCAACTGCGGCCGGACTCGCCCTGGGGCCGGGCCGCCCGGATGGCGCGGATCCAGGTGGCGGGTCAGATGTCCGGCCTGATGAAGTCCGCCTCGGCCGCCGTCCATGCGGCCCTGCCGATGAAGCGGCAGAGGCTGAGCGGCCGGATGACGCGACTCTCGCCCTGGCTGGACGCGCCCGCGACGGGCGAGGCGGTCGAGGCGGCCGCCGGCCTGCTGAACGCCGTCGGGGGGCTGAGAGGCGTCGCCGTCGTCTTCGGCTGCGAGGCGGATCGGATGGCCTTGAAGACCGAGCTGACCGACTATCTGTCCATCTGGGCCAATGAGGCCCTGGATCATCTGGCGGACGGCCAGGTCGCCCAGCCGGAGGGACCCTTGCGTCTGGTCGGCGTCGCGGCGCGGTTCCTGACCTTGATCGACGCGCTGGAGGCCGCGCGGGCGGTGCGACGTCGCGCCGCCGCCGCCGAGGCGCTTCTGGCGACCCAAGGGGCCTCGCCCGCCGCCGCCTGATGCGATAGACGGCGGGGATGATCGCCTTCTGGATAATGACCGGTCTCGCGGCGGCCGGCGCCGCCCTTCTGGTGCTGACCGGCGCGCGTTCCGGCGCCGACCCGACTCCGGCGACGCAGGCCGAGATCGGGGCGCGCGAACTGGCCGAACTGGACCGTCTGAAGGCGCGGGGGCTGCTGGACGAGGCCGCCCATGCGGCGGCGCGCGCCGAGGCGGCCCGGCGTCTGCTGGCCGGGCAGTCAGGGACGACGCCGGCGCCCCAGACGGGCCGTCGCGACCGGCTGTGGGTTCTGAGCGGGATCGCCGCCGCGACGGCCGCCGCCCTGGGGCTTTACATCCTGACCGGATCGCCGGGCCTGCCGGACCAAGCCTATCAGCGGCGGGTGGATGACTGGTCCACCCGGCTGGAGACGCTGCAGCCGGCCCAACTGGCGGCTGTGGCGGCGCGCGCGGCCCAGGATCGACCGAACGACCCCCAGGCCCTGGCCATGCTGGGCGCGGCCCGTTTCGCCGCCGACGACCCCTTGGGCGCCGCCTCGGCCTTTCGTCGGCTGATCGAGCGGGAGCCCGAGAACGCCCAGGCCTGGGCGCGGCTGGGCGAAAGCCTGGTGCGGGCCAATGACGACCAGATCGGCGCCGACGCCGAGGCCGCCTTCCGCCAGGCGGTGAAACACGATCCCGATCAGCTGGGCGCCCGCTTCTTCCTGGGCGAGGCGGCCCTGCGTCGGGGGGATGCGGCCGTGACACGGGCCATGTGGACGCCGCTGATCGCCGCCCTCGATCCGGCCGATCCGCGTCGCAAGGATCTGGAACGCCGCCTGCCGAGGGCGGAATGAGCCGTTGGCGCGGGGCGCCGGCCTCTGTAGACGGAAAGAAAAATCCGTGGGGGAGCGGGACCGCTAAGTCATGAGTTGGCTGCCGAAATCGCCGAAGGCGCGCCGTCGCCTGTGGGTCGTCGCCGCCGTGGCGCCGATCCTGGCCCTGGCGGTTGGCCTGTCGCTGTGGGCCATGCAGGACAGCGTCACCTTCTTCTATTCCCCGTCCGAGGCCACGGTCGACAAGGCGCCGGAAGGCCGCAACATCCGGCTGGGCGGCCTGGTCGAGACGGGCAGTGTGCGCAAGTCCGGCGACGGACTGGTCGTCTTCACCGTCACCGACAATATCGCCGCGACCCAGGTCCAGTATCACGGCGACCTGCCCGACCTGTTCCGCGAGGGTCAGGGGATCGTGGCGCAAGGATCGTTCGGCGCCGACCGCGTCTTCCACGCCAGCCAGGTTCTGGCCAAGCACGACGAGAACTACATGCCGCGCGAGGTCGCCGATCGGATCAAGGCCAAGGGCGAATGGCGGCCGGAAACCTCGACCGAGACCACGCGCTCAAGCAGGCCGCAGGCTGAAAGCCTATGATCGTCGAGTTCGGGGCCTTCGCCCTTGCCCTGGCCCTGGCCCTGTCGGTGCTTCAGACCGTGCTGTCGGCGGCGGGGCGGGCCCGGCGCAGCCCCGTGCTGGCTGGGGCGGCTGAAGGGGCGGCGATCGGCGCCGCAGCGGCGACGGCCCTGGCCTTTGCGGCCCTGATCTACGCCTTCGTCATTTCGGACTTCTCGGTCTCCAACGTCGCGGCCAACAGCCACACCGACAAGCCGATGCTGTACAAGGTCGCCGGCGCCTGGGGCAGTCACGAGGGATCGCTCTTGCTGTGGTGCCTGGTCCTGACGGTCTTCGGCGCCGTCCTGGCCCGCGCGCGCGGCCTGCCGTTCGGGCTGAAGGCCTCGGCCGTGGCGACCCAAGGCGCTCTGGGCTCGCTGTTCCTGGCCTTCGCCGTCTTCACCTCCAGCCCCTTCACCCGGCTGGACCCCGCCCCGTTTCAGGGCGCTTCGCTGAACCCCCTGCTTCAGGACCCGGCCCTGGCCGCCCATCCGCCCCTGCTCTATGCGGGCTATGTCGGCTTCTCCGTCTGTTTCTCCCTGGCGGTCGCCGCCCTGATCGAGGGCCGGGCCCAGACCGCCTTCTGGCCCGCCTGGGGCCGGTGGGTGCGCCCCTGGGCCCTGGCCAGCTGGGCCTTTCTGACCGTCGGCATCACCCTGGGCTCCTTCTGGGCCTATTATGAGCTGGGCTGGGGCGGCTGGTGGTTCTGGGACCCGGTCGAGAACGCCAGCTTCATGCCCTGGCTGGCGGGCGCGGCCCTGTTGCACAGCGCGGTGGTCACCGAGCGGCGCGGAGCCCTGGCGGGATGGACCGTCTTTCTGGCCCTCTTGGCCTTCAGCTTCTCCATGCTGGGCGCCTTTCTGGTGCGCTCCGGCGTCCTGACCAGCGTCCACGCCTTCGCCGTCGATCCCCAGCGGGGGATGATGCTGCTGGCCATCCTGGGTCTCACGGCCGGCGCCGCCTTCGCCCTGTTCGCCTGGCGCGCGCCCCAGCTGAAGGGCGGCGGAATGTTCGCACCCATAAGCCGCGAAGGCGCCCTGGTGCTGAACAATCTGTTCCTGACGGCGGCGGCGGCGACCGTGCTTTTGGGCACCCTCTATCCCCTGATCCTGGAGGCGGCGTCCGGCGCGACCATCTCGGTCGGCCCGCCCTATTTCGCCGCCACCTTCGTTCCCCTGATGACGGTCGCCTTCATCATCCTGCCTGCCGGGCCTCTGCTGGCGTGGAAGCGGGGCGACCTGGCGGGGGCGACGCAGAGGCTGGCGGTCGCGGCGGGCCTGTCGCTGGTCTGCGCTCTTGCGGCCTACGCCCTGTGGTCGCCGAAGAAGGCGTTGGCCGCCGCCGGGATCGGCCTGGGCGCCTGGCTGATCCTGGGCGCCCTGGCCGAGGTCGCCGAACGGGCGCGGCTGTTCCGCGCCTCGACCGCCGAGACCCTGCGTCGCTTGAAGGGGCTACCTCTGGGCGCTTGGGGCATGAGCCTGGCTCATCTCGGCCTGGGCGTCTTCATCCTGGGGGCGGTGGTCGAGACCGGTTTCAAGGCCGAGGCCGCCCGCGCCCTGACCTTGGGCCAAAGCGTCTCCGCCGGTCCCTGGACCGTCACCCTGGATCAGGTCCGGGTGGTCGAAGGCCCCAACTATCTGGCCGAACAGGGCCGGCTGACCGTGCGGCCTTCCAACGACCGGGGCCGGGCGAAGACCGTCACGGCCGAGCGCCGCTTCTTCCCCGCGGGCGGCCAGACCACGACCGAGGTCGGCCTGGATTTCCGGGGTCTGGACGACGTCTATGTGGTGATGGGCGAGCGGGCGGGGTCGCCCGATCAACCCGCCTGGGTCGTGCGCCTGTACTGGAACCCTTGGGCGCGGCTGATCTTTCTGGGGCCGATGATCATGGCCTTGGGGGGGCTTTTGTCCCTGCTGGATCGCCGGCTGCGACTGGGCGTCGGCGCGCGGCGGAGGCCGGCGTGAGGCGGCTCAAGATCCTGCTGGCTGCGCCGGTCCTGGCGCTGATGCTGACGGCGGCCGAACCCGCCGCCGCTCCCGACCGTCCCTTGAGCGACCCGGCTCAGGAAGCCCGCGCCCAGGCCCTGTTCAAGGATGTCCGTTGCGTCGTCTGCCAGCACGAGGCCATCGCCGACAGTCCGGCGGGCGTCGCCGGCGACATGCGCCGCCTGATTCGCGAACAGATCGCCGCCGGCGCCACGGATCAGGCCGTGCGTCAGGACCTGGTGCGCCGGTTCGGCGACTATGTCCTGTTCACCCCGCCGGTGCGGGCCGGAACCTGGCTTTTGTGGTTCGGCCCCTTCGCCCTCATCCTGCTGGCCGGGGGCACGCTGATCCTGCGCGCGCGTCGCCGCCCGATGGAGGTCGCGCCCCTTTCGCCTGAGGAGGAACATCGACTGCAAGACATTCTCGCAAATGAGAAGCTTCGCCGCGATCCTGACGCAAGCTCGCCTCACGACGGGCGCTTGTCGGGATCAACCATCGAACGCTGAAATTGGCGTAATGCCCGTTCGGCCTATATCAAGAGCGAGACGGGGCGCGGCCCCGACAGAGGATCGCAAGAACAAGATGCTGAAGCGCAAAGAGTTCATTCTCGGGGCCTTGGCCGGCCTGACCCTGGCGGCGGGAGCGACGGCGGGCGGGATCGTCACCTGGCCCGGCGCCCACGCCGACCCCCAGGCCGTCAACCGGATCACCCCCGTCCCCGCCAACGGCGACCGCTTCTCGCCTCCGCCCGGCGCGCCCAACAGCTTTGCTGACATCTTCGACCAGGTCGCCCCGGCCGTCGTCCAGATCGACGTGACGGTCAAGGTGGATCAGCCCCAGGGCGGCGCCTTCCAAATCCCCGGCCTGCCGTTCCAGTTCGTCCCGCCCCAGGGCCGCAGCGATGGCGAAGACGCCGAACCCCGCACCACCCAGGGCGCCGGTTCGGGCTTCTTCATCTCGCAGGACGGTTTCATCGTCACCAACAACCACGTCGTCGCCGACGCCACCGAGATCAAGGTCAAGATGTCGGACGGCCGCGAACTGCCCGCGCGTCTGGTGGGGCGCGATGAGGCCACCGATCTGGCCGTGATCAAGGTCGATGGCGACAACTTCAAATACGTCAGCTTTGAAGAAACGGCCGAACCCCGCGTGGGCGACTGGGTGATCGCTGTGGGCAACCCCTTCGGGCTGGGCGGCACGGCGACGGCGGGGATTGTCTCTGCGAAAGCCCGCAGCTTGCCGGATGCCTCTTCAGCATACACCGATTTTCTGCAGATCGACGCCGCCATCAATCGCGGGAACTCGGGCGGGCCGACCTTTGATGTCTACGGTCGCGTTATTGGTGTCAACTCCGTCATTCTGTCTCCAACTGGCTCGTCAGTCGGCATAGGCTTCGCGATTCCGGCGGAAATCGCTAAGCAGATCACGTCGCGCTTGATGCGTGGGGAGGTGATTGAGAGAGGCTATCTCGGCGTGAAAATCAGTACGCCAACCACCGAGGAGTTGGGTGCTTTGGGGCTGAAAGCCGACCAGAAGGGCGCCCTCGTTGCTGAGGTCACCCCTGAAGGTCCGGCCGACAAGGCTGGCCTCAGGTTCAGCGATCTTGTCGTCTCGCTGAATGGCGAGGTGATTGATTCATCGACGAAGCTGACGCGCTTAGTTGGCGCGGCTAAGCCGGGAGACACGCTTCGGATGGAGGTGCTGCGTGACGGTCGCCGACAAACGATCACGGCACGATCCGGTACCCGCCCTTCTGAGACGGAACTGAACAGCGAAAACGGCCTCGGCCAAGGCGGAGCCGCTCCGAACGATCCTTCGGGAGCTTCGGCCACAGTCGAAGGTCTAAACTTGACTCCTCTCACTCCAGCCCTGCGCCAACGTCTGGGCGCGCCGGCCTCCGTCGAAGGTTTGGCGATTATGGGTGTTGAAACCGGTGTCGATGCCCGCCTTGGGCAAGGGGTCGTGATCCAGCAGGTTCAGAATACGCCCGTAAGAACCGTGGACGACTTCCGAGACGCCGTAGCTTCGGTGAAAGCGTCTGGCCGATCCGGAGCTTATCTCCTGATCTGGGTTCGGGGTCAGGGCAACGTACCCTATGTGCTGACTTTCAAAAAATAGAGCACGAAACAGCCCGCCATCATTTCTGATGGCGGGCTGTTCACTTTTAGAAATCACGCTTGAATGATCTCGTCGTCGTATAAATATACGATCTGGCAATCTAAAAATGGCGCCCCATCTGGGTAGTGATTGGTTATGCAGACCATAACCGTCCGCACGGAGGTGGGTTGGTGAGACGGCGCTGTCGGTGATGCGAGGGCGGACGAACCTATGGCTGACGACAACAAGCTCAAAGCAATCAGTGTTCTCTTCACGTTTGATCTCCCAGGTCGAATGCCAAGTGGCGCTCAGTTGGTTCGCGTTTTAGTCGTTCAGTCGTCAACTTGAAACTGTATTCCGCTTCGTCAATTTTTGTTGACCGAGGAGATGGCTGCGTCGAGCTTCCCGCCCGAAGATCGAACTGTCCAAGAACTGATCGGTAATCTGACCAAGCCGTAACTCACTGAATCGCCGCCGATGCGCTACCATCGGCGGCGATTTTGATTCCGGGAGGGGTTTCGATGCGGATTCTGGTGGTCGAGGACGACGCCGAGGCGGCGACGGCCATGGTGCGCGGCCTGACCGAGGCCGGCCATGACGTGACCCACGCCGTGGACGGGGCCTTCGGCCTGCTGGAGACCCAGAAGGGCGGCTATGACGTCTATGTGGTCGACCGCATGATGCCGCGCCTGGACGGCGTCGGCATGGTCGAGACGGTCAGGAAGGGCGGCGACCAGACCCCGGTCCTGTTCCTGTCGGCCCTGGGCGAAGTCGAGGACCGGGTCACCGGCCTGAAGGCCGGCGCCGACGACTATCTGGTCAAGCCCTACGCCTTCGCCGAGCTGATCGCGCGGGTCGAGGCCCTGGCGCGCCGGCGCGAGACCGGCGGGGTCCAGACCGTGCTGAAGGTCGGCGACCTGGAGATGAACCTGATCGCCCGCACGGTTCATCGCGGAACCACAGAGATCGACCTCCAACCGCGCGAATTCCAGCTGCTTGAGTTCCTGATGCGCCACGCCGGCCAGTCGGTGACCCGCACCATGCTGCTGGAGAAGGTGTGGGAATACCATTTTGACCCCCAGACCAACGTCATCGACGTCCACATCAGCCGCCTGCGCTCCAAGATCGACAAGGGTTTCGACAAGGCCATGCTTCAGACGGTTCGCGGCGCGGGGTATCGGTTGGAGGCGTGACGTTCGGAGTGGCGAGTGGTTAGTGGCGAGTGGCGAGAATGATTGAGGCTGGCGACCGAGCGGCGACTTATGGTCAGGCCCCGCGGAAGCCTCTGTCTGTCCCTGCGCTTGCTCGCCACTCGCCACGCGTCACTCGCCACTAACAAGCCCCATGCGCCTTCCCTCCCTCCTTCGCCGCACGCCCTTTCGCCTGACGCTGCTGTTCCTGGCCCTGTTCGTGGCGGCGGCGGGGGCGATCCTGGCCTATGTCTATTTCGCCTCGGCCTCGGAGGCCCAGGGCCGCGCCCAGGCGGAGGTGGAGGCCGAGCGGGCGGCCCTTACCGCTGTCTATCGCACCCGGGGCCTGGACGCCCTGAACCAGGCCCTGGTCGAGCGCGCCATCCGCGCCGGCCCCTATCTGTATGTGCTGAAGGGGTCGGACGGAAAGATCATCACCGCCAACATCTCCGACGTGCCCGAGGGGATCGACACGGGCGACTGGGAGCCCTTCCGCCTGACCGACACCGACGCAGACGGCCGGGTGCGGCGGCGCCAGTCGATCGGCATCGACACCCGTCTGGCGGGCGGCGAACATCTGTTCGTCGGGGCCGACATCGGCGACATCGAGGACTATCTGGCCCGCCTGACCCAGGCCCTGTGGGGCGCCATGGGCCTGGTGATCCTGCTGGGCCTGGCGGGCGGCCTCTACATCAGCCGCCGGGTCGAAAGCGCCATGGCCGGCCTGAACCGCGTCGTCTCAGCCGTGCAGGAGGGGGATCTGAAGGTTCGCGCCCCCATCCGCCATTCCGGCGACGAACTGGACGAACTCAGCCAGGGGCTGAACCTGATGCTGGATCGGCTGGAGGCGTCCATGGCCTCCATCCGCCATGCCGGCGACGCCATCGCCCACGACCTGCGCTCGCCCCTGACGCGGATGCGGGCCAAGCTGGAGGTGGCCTTGATCGACGCCGAGGCGGGCCGGATCGACGGGGTCGACGCCCTGGGCGTGGCCCTGGACGAGGCGGACCATCTGCTGAAGACCTTCAACACCGTGCTCGCCATCGCCCGGCTGCAATCAGGCGGGGCGCCGGACCCCCAGCGGATGGACGCCGCCGCCCTGGCCGCCGACATGGCCGAACTGTACGAACCGGCGGCCGAGGACAAGGACATCGACTTCTCGGCCGAGATCGAGACCGGCCTGATGATCGAGGGCAACCAGCCCTTCCTGGCCCAGGCCCTGGCCAATCTGATCGACAACGCCATCAAATACACGCCCTCCGGCGGGGCGGTGAAGCTGCGGGCGCGGCGGCGGTCGTCCGGCGAGATCGAATATTCGGTCACCGACACCGGCCCCGGCGTGCCGGAGGAGGACCGTGAGCGGGTGGTCCAGCGTTTCGTGCGGCTGGACAACAGCCGCACCGAACCGGGCTCAGGTCTGGGCCTGTCCCTGGTCACGGCGGTGGCCGAGGCGCACGGCGGCCGGGTGGTGCTGGATGAAGGCCCCGGCGCCTATGAGGGTTACGGGCCGGGCCTGCGCGTGGCCCTGGTCCTGCCGCCGGCCTCGGCCTCGACCTGATCTCCCCTAATTTCCGCTCATCCCGGCGAAAGCCGGGACCCAGTTCTTTGGGCGTTCAGGCTTGTGAGTGTGTCTTGGATCGTGGTCCAACGCATTGCCGAGCGAAAGCACTGGGTCCCGGCTTTCGCCGGGATGAGCGGATGATTTGATGCCCGAAACCAAAACCTCAGTTCCGTTGGCGCATAGCCTCGTCCCCGCCGGTCCCGTCGCCGACCCCGCCGCCGCCGAACGCCTGCACGAAACCCTGTTCGAGGCCGCCGCATCCGAGGGCTGGGCCGACACTCTGGACGCGGCCTGGCCGGCCCTGGCGCCGGTGGCGGGGGCCTCGCCCTATCTCGCCGGCCTGATGCGGCGTCGCCCCGCCCATCTGCGCCGCCTGCTGGAGACCAACCCGACCTCCGGCCTGATCCGTATCCTGGCCGAGACCGACGCCCTGGACGCCGAACCGGACGATGTGCGCGCGCCCCTGCGGGTGCTGAAGGCCGATCTGCACCTGCTGACGGCCCTGGCCGATCTGGGCGGAGTCTGGGACCTGGATCAAGTCACCGGCGCCCTGTCCGGCTTCGCTGACGCCGCCTGCCGCGCCGCCCTGCGCGCCGTCGCCGCCGAGCAGCGGGCGCGGGGGCGGCTGGTCTCGCCGCCCGACGATCCGCGCGGCCCCATCCCCGGCCTGTTCGGCCTGGCCATGGGCAAACATGGCGCGCACGAGCTGAACTATTCGTCCGACATCGACATCTCCCTCTTTTTCGAGCCGCGCCTGATGGGCCTGGCCCTGCGCGAGGGCGAGGAGATGCAGGACTTCGCCAATCGTGTCGGCAAGGGGATCGCCGGCCTGCTGAGCGAACGCACCGCCGACGGCTATGTCTTCCGCGTCGATCTGCGGCTGCGGCCCGATCCGTCCTCGACCCCGCCGGTCGTCGCCGCCCCCATGGCCCTGGCCTATTACGAGAGCGTCGGCCAGAACTGGGAGAGGGCGGCCTTCATCAAGGCCCGGCCCGTGCTGGGCGATCCCCGCGCGGCCGCCCGTTTCGTCAAGGCCCTGCGGCCCTTCGTCTGGCGTCGCAGCCTGGACTACGCCGCCGTCCTGGACATCCAGTCGATCAAGAAACAGATCCACGTTCACAAAACCGGCGAGGGGCTTCAGGCCGCCGGCGCCAATCTGAAACTGGGCCGGGGCGGCATTCGCGAGATCGAATTCTACGCCCAGACCCAGCAGCTGATCCTGGCGGGACGCGACCCGGACCTGAGGGCGCCGCGCACCCTCGACGCCCTGGCCGCCTTGACCGGCGCCGACCACATTCCAACCGCGGTCGCCGAGGAGATGTCGGCGGCCTATGTCGAACTGCGCGGGCTGGAACACCGGGTCCAGATGCTGGACGACGAACAGACCCACCGACTGCCCGAGAGCGCCCAGGCGCGCGCCGCCGTCGCCGCCCTGGCCGGCTGGGCCGATCTGGCCGCCTTCGACGCCCATGTCGAAGCGCTGCTGGCGCGGGTCAACGCCCGCTACGGCGAACTGTTCGAAGGCGGTGAAGATCTGGACTCCAGCTACGGCAGCCTGGTCTTCACCGGGGTGGAGAACGATCCCGAGACCCTTCTGACCCTGGGCCGCATGGGCTTTTCCGAGGCGGCCTCGGTCGCCGACACCATCCGCTCCTGGCACCACGGCCGCATCCCCGCGACCCGGACCGAGCGGGGGCGCGAACTGTTCACCCGGCTGGCGCCGCGCCTGTTGGAGGCCCTGGCGCGCACGGGCGCGCCGGACGAGGCCTTTCGCCGGTTCGCCGTCTTCTTCTCGGGCCTGGCCGCCGGGGTTCAGGTTCAGGCCCTGTTTCTGAACCAGCCCAAACTGTTCGAAATGGTCCTGGGCGTCATGGCCTTTGCGCCGCGCCTGGCCCGCACCCTGGGCCGTCAGCCGGCGGCCCTGGACGGGATTCTGGACGCCCGCTTTCTGGCTGACCTGTCCGACGACACCGGCCTGGGCGAACAGATGGTGCGCGAGGCGGGCGAGGCGGAGGATTTCGAAGGGGCGATGAACGCCGTGCGGCGTCTGCACCGCGAACAGATGTTCCGCATCGGCCTGCACGCCATGACCGGCCGCGCGGGGCCCGAGGCCGCCGGTCGGGCCTATGCCGATCTGGCCGACGCCGCCATGCGTATCCTGGCCCCCGCCGCCCTGGTCGAGGCGGAACGGCTGGGCGGGGCCTTTCCCGGCGCCGTCGCCGTGGTGGCCCTGGGCAAGGCCGGCTCACGCGAAATGACAGCCGGGTCGGACCTGGACCTTATGACCCTCTACGACGCCCCGCCCGAGGCCGTGTCGGAGATCAAGGGCTGGACCGCCGACGTCTTCTACGCCCGCTTCACCCAGCGGCTGATCGCGGCCCTGTCGGCCCATACCGCCGAGGGCGGCCTGTATGAGGTGGACATGCGGCTGCGGCCCACCGGGTCCAAGGGGCCGGTTTCGGTGCGGCTGTCCGCCTTCGACGACTATTACGCCGCCGAGGCCGAGACCTGGGAGTTCATGGTCCTGACCCGTGCGCGCGTGGTCTGGGCCAGCGACCCGGCCTTCGCCGACCGGGTGTCGGCGGCGATCGAGGCGGCGCTGCGGCGGCCCCGTCCGGGCGTCGACGTGGCGGCGGATGTGCGCCGGATGCGCGCCCTGATGGACCGGGAACGTCGCCCGCACGGCTTCTGGGACCTGAAACTTTCACCGGGCGGCCAAGTGGACGCCGAGTTCGCCGCCCAATACCGCCAGCTTCAGGCTGCGGCGGCGGGCGAGCCCTTGACCCTGTCGACGCTTCAGGCCCTGGGGCAGGACCCGATCCTGGCCGAGGCCTGGCGCATCCAGCAGCGACTGGCCCAGCTCTTGGCGGCCGCCTTCGAAGGCCGGGTAGATCCCGAGGCCGAACCGGCGGTCTTTCAGCAGCGGCTGGCCGAGGCGGCGGGGGCGCCCGACTTCGAGAGCCTGAAGACCCGGCTGACGGACCTGCGCGCCCAAGCGCGTCGGGCCTTCGAGCAGGCGGTTCCGGCCGGTCGCGACGGAGAATCGCCGGACCCGCGTTCAACCTCCTGACGGGGCGACGAAAAGGCCGTGCTTGCCACGGCCCAGGAGAAGATCGAGATGAGAACAACCTTGCTGACCGGCCTCGGCGTCATCGCCTTGGCGGGCCTGGCCGGCGCCGCCACGGCCCAGACGCCGCCCCCAGGTCCTGCGCCGACGGCGGCGCATTCGGGACCCCAAGCCGACCGCCCCCATCATCGACGCGGTGAAGCCCGTCGCGCCGGTCCGGTGACGCGGGCCGAATTCGTGGATCAGCACATCGCGCGTCTGACCGCCTTGGACGCCGACCGTGACGGCGTGGTCAGCGTCGCCGAGCGCGAGGCCGCCGTTCAGGCCCGGCGCGCCCGGCACGCGGATTCGCGCTTCGCCAAGCTGGATGCGAACGGCGACGGCGCGGTCAGCCGCGCCGAGTTCGAGGCCGCCCGCGCGGCGCGCGGCGAGGCCGGCGGTCGTCGCGAACGGGCGGGTCGCGGCGACGGACCTCGTCGCGGCAAGGACGGCGCCCATCGCCAGGCCGGTCCGGTGACGATTTCGGACGTCGCCGCCAAACTGGGCGAACGGTTCGACACGATGGACGCCGATCACGACGGCGTCGTCACCCCCGAGGAACGCCGTGCGGCCGCCCAGGCCCACCGCGCCGAACGGCGTCAGGCCCGCTCCGCGCAACAACCGGCTTCCCCGCCGGCCGGTTCGGCGTAAGAACAGTGTCGGGGTCGGCCGTCGCGCGCGAACCGGTCCCTTTCGTCCGGATCGGAAGAGGCAGGCTTGGTCGCGATCATCGACCCCGACGAGGATCTGGTGCGCCGCGTGGGTCAGGGCGATCCGGCGGCGGCCCAGGCGCTCGTCGCGCGCAAACTGCCGCGCATCCTGGCCTTGGCGCAGCGGATGCTGGGCGATGCGGTCGAGGCCGAGGACGTGGCTCAGGAAACGATGTTTAAGGCGTGGAAACAGGCGCCCCGGTGGACGCCGGGCCAGGCGCGGTTCGACACCTGGCTGCACCGGGTGGCGCTGAACCTCTGTTACGATCGGCTGCGGCGTCGTCGCGAGATTCCGACGCAAACGCCCCCCGACCGTCCCGACGAGGGACCGGCCCCGGATCGGGGTCTGATGGCGGCCGAAACGGGCTTGCGGGTCGGACAGGCGTTGAGCCGCCTGCCGGATCGGCAGCGCGAGGCGGTGGTCCTGTGTCATTATCAGGAACTGTCCAATATCGAGGCGGCCGCCCTGATGGAGATCAGCGTCGAGGCGCTGGAAAGTCTGTTGTCGCGCGGTCGCCGCGCATTGCGTCAGTCCTTGTCGGACCTGGCGCCCCGCGCCCCGGCTGCGGCGCTGAGAGGAGAGGCGAGATGAAGGCGCAACGGTTGCACGCCCTGGCGGAGGCTTACGGCGCCGACCTGCGTCGATGGCCGGCGTCCGAACGCGCCTTCGCCGAAAGCCTGATCGCGGCTGATCCGTCGCTGAAGGCGGTGCTCGACGAGGCGGCGGCGCTGGACGCCCTGCTGGACGCCGCGCCGGCGCCGGCGCCCTCGGCCGCCCTGACCGCGCGGGTTCTCGCCGCCGCGCCCAAGGCCAGAAGCCGTCGTTTCCATCTGGACCGGCTCGCCTTCTATCTGGGCGCCGGCTGGGCGGCGGCGGCCTGCGCCGGGGTTGTGGCGGGCGTCGGCCTGACCAGCGAACTGACCGCCAATGAGCGGGCTGATGCGGTGCTTTATCAATCCAGCCTGACCGGGGTGGACGATACGGAGGTTCTTCGATGAGCGGACGCGGGCTGAAAATCGCCCTGGCGGTCTCTGTGGCCCTGAACCTGTTCGCCCTGGCCGGCGGGGTCGCCTTCGCCGTCAGCCGGGCCAAGGTGGACCAGCACGTCGCCGAACAGCGCCAGCCCGGTCGCGCCGGCGGCTTTCGCGCCCTGGTGGCGGAGCTGAGCCCCGAAACCCGACGCGAGGTGCGCGCCCGCATGCGCGCCGTCGCCCTGTCGGCCCGTCCCGATTTCGAGGCCGCGCGCGAGGCCCGCCGTCAGGCGGTCGAGGCCGCGCGCCAACCGCAGATGAATCCCGAGCGGGTCCAGGCCCTGCTGAATGACTCCCGCGCCGCCGAAATGCGCGGCCGCGCCCGCCTGGAAGGCGGCGCCATCGCCATTCTGGGCGCCCTGGACGTCGAGGACCGCCGCATCATGGCCGACATACTGGCGCGGAAGGGACCAGGCGCGGGCCGGGCCGATCGCCCGGCCGGCGAGGGGCCGCCGCCGCCCGAAGCCGGCGACGTCCCTCGCTGACCTCAGGCCTTGGAGGCGCGGAAGGCGGCGACAGCCTGAACCGCCTCGCGCACCGAGCTCTCGATGGCGGCCCAGTCGCCGGCCTTCACCGCCGCGTCCGTCACCAGTTTGGATCCCATGCCCGCCGCCACGATTCCGGCGCCGAACCATTTGGCGATTGAGGCTTCGTCGGGATCGACCCCGCCGGTCGGCATGATCTTGACCCAGGGCATCGGCCCCTTGACCGCCTTGACGAAGTCCGGCCCGCCGACCGACGAACCAGGGAACAGTTTGACGATGTCGCAGCCCAGTTCGTGCGCCTCGCCGATGTCGGTCACCGAGCCGCAGCCGGGGAAATAGGCGACCATGCGTCGGTTGCAGACCTTGGCCACGTCGGGGACCAGGCAGGGGCTGACCACGAAACGCGCGCCCCGGTTCAGATAGAGGGCCGCCGTGCCGCTGTCGACGACCGAGCCGATGCCCAGAACCACCCAAGGATCGGTCTTGATCAGTTCGCGATTGATCTCGCCGAACAGGTCGCAGGCGAAGTCGCCGCGATTGGTGAACTCCACCACCGGCGCCCCGCCGCGCGCACAGGCGCGGATGACGTTCAGGCTGACCTCGGGATCGGGATGATAGAAGACCGGGCAGACGCCCTGGGTCTGAAGCGCCTTCAGCACGCTGACGCGATCATGGGCCATGTCTCAAATCTCCGCCTGTCCGACCTGCGCCGGAACGCCTGTGTTTCCTCGACCGGTCGCCCGGCCTTCGCGCCCTGCTTATCCCAGCCGTCCCGAAAAGCGAAAGCGGCGCGGCGCGGGTCCGCAGCCTTGGCGCGGAACATATTGTTTCACCCGCCGCCTTCGACGGCGCGTCCGAAACGGTTTAGGAGGCGGGCGATAACCAGGAGCCCCCGCCATGATGACCGCCATCTTCGTCTTCATCAAAACCGAGCTGGGCTACGCCAATGAGGTGGCCGCCGACATCGTGGACCATGTGGAGAACGTGTCGGAGGTCTATTCGACCTCGGGCCAGCACGATCTGCTGGCCAAGTTCAACCTGCCGCGCGACGCCGACATCGGGACCTTCGTGACCAAACAGGTCCAGACCCGACCGCATGTCCGCGACACCTTCACCGTCATCACCTTCTCGCCCTTCCTGCCGAAGGGGGGCTAGGATTTTCCGGCGCCGGTCTTTCGCTTGACGGCGTCCCTGCGCTCCTCCGCCTCGTCGTCCTCGCCGACCTTTTCCTCGACCGAGGCCGAGAACCGCTGGAAGGCGCCCAGGCCCACCAGCACCAGGACGGCTGCGATCAGCAGGGCGGTCGGATAGATCAGCTGGCTGACGTCCTCGCGCGCGGTCTTGAACACCACCACCAGGGCCTCCAGGAACAGGGCGATGACGATGGTGGACAGGAATTTCGTCAGGCTGCGCCGGGCCTCGGCGGCGCTGCGCCGCTCATTGCCGCGCCGCACCTCGTCTTCGAAGATGTATTTGGCCACGTCGAAGACGGCGATGGCGACGATGACATAGCCCAGCACGTCCAGCACCGCCTCGGCCCCCGACTGGCCGGGCGCGCGAATGGTCTCCAGGGCGTCCTTGACGCCGAAGCCGATCAGGGCGGTGGCGGCCAAAAGCAGCAGCAGGCTGGCGCCGCCGAACACCGCGCGGGTCAGATAGGTCATGGTCGCCCCCTGGGCCGCCCCCTTAGTTTCAGGACCACCAACGCGCGGGCGGCCAAGCTGTTGCCTGGGCGCAAATGACCGTAGCCAATCGAAACCCATCTGCTAACCTCCCCTCCAAAGAGGAAACGCGGGGAACACGCGACATGACCGATCTGGACGCCTTCCGCACCGAAACGCGCGCCTGGCTGGAAGAGAATTGCCCGCCCGAGGTGCGCGGTCCCATGGCCTCCGAGGCGGATACGATCTGGGGCGGGCGCGACGCCGTCTTCGCCACGCCGGGGCATAAATTGTGGCTGGAGCGGATGGGCGCGCGCGGCTGGACGGCGCCGGAATGGCCCCGCGAATACGGCGGCGGGGGCTTAAGCCGCGAAGAGGCCAAGGTGCTGGCGTCGGAGCTGCGGCGCATCAAGGCCCAGCCGGCCCTGGCCAGTTTCGGCGTCTGGATGCTGGGCCCGGCGCTTCTGGCCTTCGGGACCGAGGAACAGAAGAAGCGGTTCCTGCCCGAGATCGTGCGCGGCGAAATCCGCTGGTGCCAGGGCTATTCCGAGCCCGGCGCCGGCTCCGACCTGGCCTCGATCCAGACCAAGGCGGAGGATCGCGGCGACCACTGGATCGTCAACGGCCAGAAGATCTGGACCTCCTACGCCGACAAGGCCGACTGGATCTTCTGCCTGGTCCGCACCGATCCGGAGGCGCCCAAACATCTGGGCATCTCCTTCGTCCTGTTCGACATGAAGACGCCGGGCGTCACCACCCGGCCCATCACCCTGATCAGCGGCAAGTCCCCCTTCTGCGAAACCTTCTTCGACGACGTTCGGGTGGAGAAGGAAAACCTGGTCGGCACGCTGAACCGCGGCTGGGACGTGGCCAAATATCTGCTGGCCCATGAGCGGACCATGATCGGCGCCATGGGCGAGGTCGGCGCCGGCCGGCCCCTGCACCAGACTGCTCTGGAGACGATCGGCGCCGACGCCGAGGGCCGGCTGGACGACCCCATGCTGCGCGCCCGGATCGCCGAGCTGGAGATCGACGCCGCCGCCTTCCGCCTGGCGATGGAGCGGGCCGGGGATCAGATGAAGGCCAAACAGGCCCATCCCGCCATCGCCTCCATGCTGAAATACTACGGATCGGAACTGAACAAGCGCCGCCACGAACTGCGGATGGCCGCCGGCGGGATCGACGCCCTGGAATGGGACGGCGAACGCTCGCACGGCGGCGCGGCCGCCCGCGACTGGCTGCGCACCAAGGCCAATTCCATCGAGGGCGGGACCAGCGAAATCCAGCTGAACATCATCGCCAAACACCTGCTGCAACTGCCGGGGGCGTGAGCCCCGCCGTCTCCTCCCCACGCAGTGGGGAGGGGGACCACGAAGTGGTGGAGGGGTTCTTCCGCCGCACAGCCCTGGGACCCCAATGCCCCTGATCCTGACCGAAGAACAGACGATGCTCCAGGACGCCGCCGACGGCTTCTTGGCCGAACACGCCCCGCTGGACCATCTGCGCAAACTGCGCGACGATCGCGATCCCGACGGCCTGTCGCGCGACCTGTGGCGCGGCTTCGGCGAGATGGGCTTCGCCGGCGTCCTGATCCCCGAGGCGCACGGCGGCCTGGGCCTGGGCGCCGTCGAGGCGGGGGTGATCGCTGAAAGCCTGGGGCGCGCCCTGACCCCGTCCCCCTTCATGGGCTCGGCCGTCCTGTCGGCCAAGGTGCTGAGCGACGGCGGCTCAGAGGCCCAGCAGGCCTGGCTGCCCCGTATCGCGGCCGGCGAGGCCGTCCTGTCCCTGGCGATCGACGAGGGGGCCAAACACGCGCCCAGCCGCATCGCCGCGCGCGCCGAACGGTCCGGCAACGGCTTTCGCCTGAACGGCGCCAAGGCCCTGGTGCTGGACGGCCATATCGCCGACGCCCTGATCGTGGCGGCGCGGGCGGAGGAGGGGATCACCCTCTTCCTGGTCGATCCCAAGGCGGACGGGGTCGCGGTCGAACGCACCGTCATGGTCGACGCCCACAACGCCGCCCGCGTGACGCTGAGCGACGTCGAAATCGACGCCGACGCCGTGATCGGCGCCGTCGGCGGGGGGGAGGTCCTGCTGAACCCCGCCCTGGCGCTGGGGCGCGCCTGCGCCGCCTCGACCCTGACCGGCGCCGGGGACCAGGCCTTCAAGATCACGCTTGAGTATCTGCGCACCCGCAAACAGTTCGGCCGCCTGATCGGCGAGTTCCAGGCCCTGCAACACCGCGCCGCCCATCTCTATACCGAACTGGCCTTGGCCCGCGCCGCCACCCTGGCCGCGCTCCAGGCCATCGACGCCGGCCGCGACGACGCCGACCTTGCGGCCTCCGTCGCCAAGGCCAAGGCCGGCCGCGCCGCCGAACTGGCGGTGCAGGAGGCGGTCCAGATGCACGGCGGCGTCGGCATGACCGACGCCTTCGACGTCGGCCTCTATATGAAGCGTGTCCGCGTCCTCAACGAACTCCTGGGCGACGCTCAGTTCCACACCGAACGGTTGGCGAGGAGCCAGGGGTTTTGAGGGGGGCGATCAATCCTCGTCCATCTTCAGGGCGGCGATGAAGGCTTCCTGGGGGATTTCGACCTTGCCGAACTGGCGCATGCGCTTCTTGCCGGCCTTCTGCTTCTCCAGCAGCTTCTTCTTGCGGGTGGCGTCGCCGCCGTAGCATTTGGAGGTCACGTCCTTGCGCAGGGCGCGGACGGTTTCGCGGGCGATGATCTTGCCGCCGATGGCTGCCTGGATCGGGATCTGGAACAGATGGGGCGGGATCAGCTCCTTCATCTTCTCGACCATGCCCCGGCCGCGCGTCTCGGCCCGCTGGCGGTGGACCAGCATGGACAGGGCGTCCACCGGCTCGGCGTTGACCAGGATGGACATCTTCACCAGGTCGCCGACCTTGTATTCGGTGATCTCATAGTCGAACGAGGCGTAGCCCTTGGAGATGGACTTCAGCCGGTCGTAGAAGTCGAACACCACCTCGTTCAGCGGCAGTTCGTAAACCACCATGGCGCGGCTGCCGACATAGGACAGCTCCACCTGCTGGCCGCGGCGGTCCTGGCACAGTTTGATGACGCCGCCCAGGTATTCGTCGGGGGTCAGGATGGTGGCCTTGATCCAGGGTTCGGCTATGGTGTCGATCTGCATCACGTCGGGCAGGTCGGCCGGATTGTGCAGGTCCATCTCGGAGCCGTCGCGCAGGCCGATCTTGTAGACGACCGACGGGGCGGTGGCGATCAGATCCAGGTTGAACTCGCGGCTCAGCCGCTCCTGGATGATCTCCAAGTGCAGCAGACCCAGGAAGCCGCAGCGGAAGCCGAAGCCCAGGGCGGCGCTGGATTCCATCTCATAGGTGAAGGAGGCGTCGTTCAGCCGCAGCTTGCCGATGGCGGCG
The DNA here is from genome assembly GCF_058801445.1 of Brevundimonas sp. GW822-FHT03E11. Lineage (NCBI taxonomy): Bacteria > Pseudomonadati > Pseudomonadota > Alphaproteobacteria > Caulobacterales > Caulobacteraceae > Brevundimonas > Brevundimonas sp. GW822-FHT03E11. The sequence continues at coordinate 123,713 of NZ_JBXANG010000003.1, forward strand.
CGCAGGTCCTCGAAGTCGGCGGCGTCCACGGGGAACAGGCCGCAGAAGACCACCGACTGGACCTCCTTGAACCCCTTCAGCGGTTCGGCCGTGGGGCGTTTCTCGTCGGTGATGGTGTCGCCGACGGCGGCGTGGGCCACTTCCTTGATCTGGGCGGTGATGAAGCCGACCTCGCCGGGGCCCAGCTGGTCCACCGGGGTGTTCTTGGGCAGGAAGACGCCGACCCGGTCGATCAGGTGGGTCGAGCCGTTGCGCATCATCTTGACCCGCATGCCGGTCTTCAAGACGCCGTCGAAGACGCGGACCAGGACGACGACGCCCAGATAGGGGTCGTACCAGGCGTCGACCAGCATGGCCTTCAGCGGGGCGTCGGGGTCGCCCTTGGGCGCCGGCAGGCGGGTGACGATGGCCTCCAGCACCTCCTCGATGCCCAGGCCCGACTTGGCCGAACATTCCACTGCGTCGGAGGCGTCCAGGCCGATGACGTCCTCGATCTGGGCCTTGACCCGTTCCGGCTCGGCGGCGGGCAGGTCGATCTTGTTCAGGACCGGGACGATCTCGTGATTGTTGTCGATGGCCTGATAGACGTTCGCCAGGGTCTGGGCCTCAACCCCCTGCGACGCATCCACCACCAGCAGCGAGCCCTCGCAAGCGGCGAGGCTGCGCGAGACCTCATAGGCGAAGTCCACGTGGCCGGGCGTGTCCATCAGGTTCAGGATATACTCCTCGCCGTCCCTGGCCTTGTAGGTCAGGCGCACGGTCTGGGCCTTGATGGTGATGCCCCGCTCCTTCTCGATCTCCATATTGTCGAGAACCTGTTCCGACATCTCGCGCGCGGTCAGCCCGCCGGTGTGCTGGATCAGGCGGTCGGACAGGGTGGACTTGCCGTGGTCGATGTGCGCGACCACGCTGAAATTCCGGATGTTCGAGATCGGAGGAGTCGTCATCCGCGCGCCCCTAACATGCGTATTCCTTTTGGACCAGCCGCCCAGGTCCGGCGGGCGCGCCTCGTCGTAGATTACACCTCTGCAATGTTGCTCGTCCGGGTTTGAGGCGGAGGCGCGGACGGGGTATTAGCCGAACACCTTCCCGACCGGCGCGAGCCGGCGATCCGCTTCGCCTGAAACCGAGGAACTCCCCCGTGTCCATGACGACCCGAACCGCTGCCGCCCTCTGCGCCGTCGCCCTGTCGGCCCTTTTGGCGAGTTGCGGCGGGGGAGGCGAGGAGAAGGCCGACACGACCGCCGGCGCGCGCCAGACCGTCACGGCCGCGACGGTGGCTTCGGTCAATCTGAGCCGCACCGTCAGCGCCTCGGGCTCGGTTTCGGCCTGGGAAGAGGTGCCGGTGGCGGCCGAGACCGGCGGCCTGACGGCCGTCGCCGTCTATGTGGACGAAGGCTCCTACGTCCGTCAGGGCCAGCCCCTGGTGCAGATGAACGACGTCCTGCTGCGCGCCCAGCTGCGTCAGCAGCAGGCCCAGGTGCAGCTGGCCGAGGCCAACGTCGCCCGGGACGACGCGGCCCTGTCCCGCGCCCAGCAGCTGAAGGAGCGGGGCTTCCTCAGCCAGGCGTCCCTGGATACGGCCCTGGCCAATCAGCGCAGCTCCAGCGCCAATCTGGCGGCCGCCCGCGCCGCCCTGTCGGAAACCCAGACCCGCCTCAGCCAATCCACGATCCGCGCGCCCGTCGCCGGTCTGATCACCAGCCGCAGCGTGACCAAGGGCCAGATCATCGCCGCCGGGACCGAGCTGTTCCGCATGGTGCGCGACGGTCGGCTGGAGCTGGACGCCCAGGTGCCCGAGACCGAACTGGCCCTGGTTCGCGCCGGTCAGTCGGCGACCGTGACCTCCAGCGAGGCGGCGCCCACGACCGGCACGGTGCGGATCGTCACGCCGCAAGTCGATCCGGCCACCCGCCTGGGTCTGGCCCGCATCTCTCTGGCCCCTGCGGCCCAGCTGCGTCCCGGCATGTTCGCCCGCGCCGAGATCGCCGTCGGCGACCAGCCGGCCCTGGTCGTGCCCGGGGCGGCGATCGTCTATCGCGAGGGCAAGCCGGGCGTCTATGTGATCGGCCAGGGCGAGGCGGTTCGCTTCGCTCCCGTGACCACGGGCGCGCGCACAGGCGATCAGGTGGCCGTTCAGGGCCTTCAGGCCGGCCAGCGCGTGGTGGTCCAGGGCGCCGGCTTCCTGGGGGAGGGCGACCATGTAACGGTGGCCCCCGCGACTGCGGCTCCGGCCGCCGCCGCTCCGGCCCCTGCCGGCCAAGCCGCGCGCTAAGGAACCGGACCGATGGGTTTTCAGAACATCTCGTCCTGGTCGATTCGGAATCCCATTCCGATCGTCCTGTTGTTCGTCGTCCTGACGATCGCGGGGACGATGAGCTATTTCAAGCTCCGCACCAACAACTTCCCCGACGTCGACCTGCCGGTCGTGGCCGTCACCGTGATCCAGTCCGGCGCCGCGCCGACGGAGATGGAGACCCAGGTCACGCGCCTGGTCGAGGACGCCGTGGCGGGCCTGGGTTCGGTCAAACACATCACCTCGGTGGTCAATGAGGGGGTGTCCACCACCTCGATCGAGTTCCAGCTGGGAGTGAACCTGGAGAAGGTCACCAATGACGTGCGCAACGCCGTCAGCGGCATTCGCCAGAACCTGCCTGCCGACGTTCAGGAGCCGATCGTCCAGCGCATCGAGTTCACCGCCATCCCCTTCGCCAACTTCGTCGTGCGGGCGCCGGGCATGAGCCCGGAGGAGCTGAGCTGGTTCGTCGACAATACGGTGGCCAAACGCCTGCTGTCGGTGCGCGGCGTCAGCCAGATCAGCCGCGACGGCGGCGTCAGCCGCGAAATCCGCATCAAGCTGGACCCGGCGCGCCTCGCCGCCTCGGGCGTGACGGCGGCCCAGGTGTCGAACCAGCTGCGCGCCTCCAACATCAACCTGCCCGGCGGGCGCGGCGAGATCGCCGGCGAAGAACAGGCTATCCGCACCGTCGGCTCGGCCCAGTCTGTCGAACAGCTGCGCGAGACCTTGATTCCGATCGGCAGCCGCAGCGTGCGCCTGGGCGACCTGGGCGAAGTCACTGACGAATGGTCCGAACCGCGCGGCCGCGCCCGGTTCAACGGCCAGGAGGTGGTCGGCTTCGGCGTCTCGCGCGCCATCGGCTCCTCCGAGGTGGACGTCTATGACCGGGTCAAGGCCGAACTGGCCAAGCTGGACGCCGAACGCGCGGATGTGACCTTCGAAGAGGTCGCCAACACCACTGAAGACGTCGTCAACAACTTCCACGCCTCGGTCGAGACCCTGGTGCTGGGCGCCCTTCTGGCCATCGCCGTGGTCTTCATCTTCCTGCGGGACTGGCGGGCGACCCTGATTGCGGCGGTCGCCATGCCGCTGTCGCTGATCCCGACCTTCTGGGTCATGGATCTGACCAATCAGTCGCTGAACGTCGTGACCCTGCTGGCCCTGTCCCTGACGATCGGCATCCTGGTCGATGACGCCATCGTGGAGATCGAAAACATCGTCCGGCACATCCGCGACGGCAAGCCGCCTTATCCGGCGGCGATCGAGGCGGCGGACGAGATCGGCCTGGCGGTCATGGCGACCACGGCGACCCTGGTGGCGGTCTTCGCCCCGACCGGCTTCATGCCGGGCATCGTGGGCCAGTTCTTCAAGAGCTTCGCCATCGCCACCTGCGTCAGCGTGCTGTTCTCCCTATTGGTGGCGCGGACCCTGACGCCCCTGATGGGCGCCTATCTGCTGAAGCGCGACCAGGGCAAGGAACACGGCGATCCCTTCTGGATGGCCCCCTATCTGAAGGCCCTGAACTGGGCGCTCGGCGACGACTGGCGCAAACGCCGGGCCGAGCATCATCCGCAGGCCGGCTGGTTCCGCCGCAAGGTGGCGGACCGGATGTTCGATCACCGCGTCTGGGTTCTGGGCATGGGCGTGCTGTTCTTCTTCCTGTCCATCTTCATGGCCAGCCGCCTGCCGGGCGAGTTCATTCCGGTCGAGGATATTTCGCGTTCCACCGTGACGGTTCAGTTCCCGCCCGGCACGACCCTGTCCGAGACGGACGCGGCCGTGCAGCGGATCAATCGCGAACTGATGAAGCGGCCGGAAGTCGAGTCGGTCTATTCCTCGATCGGCTCGGCCACCACCAGCTTCGGGCCCGGCGGCGGCGGATCATCAGGCGAGGTGCGCAGCGCCAATCTGACCGTCAACCTAGTTGGACGCTGGGACCGCAAGCTGAGCCAACAGGCGTTTGAGCGCGACATGGGGCCGACCCTGCGTCAGGTGCCGGGCGCCCGCGTCCAGTTCGGCGCCTCGGGCGGAGGCGGGGGCTCCAGCCTCCTGACCATCGCCCTGGTCGGCGACGATCCCGACGTCCTAGAGCCGGCGGCCGCCAAGGTGGAGCGGGAGATGCGCAACATCTCCGGCCTGTCGAACGTCGTCTCCTCCGCCTCTCTGGTGCGGCCCGAAATCCTGGTCACGCCGCGGGCGGACGTCGCCGCCCTGCAGGGGGTGTCCACCCAGGACATCAGCCAGGTGGCGCGCGTCGCCACCCTGGGCGACGCCGATCAGCTGCTGGCCAAGTTCAACCTGGGCGACCGTCAGGTGCCGATCCGCGTCATGCTGAAGGAGGACGCCCGCTCGGACCTGGGAGTGCTGGAGACTCTGCGCGTGCCCACCGCCTCGGGCGCCACCGTGCCCCTGTCGGCGGTGGCCGACATCACCTTCGGCGCCGGGCCGAACCAGATCAACCGTCTGGACCGACTGCGCGTCGCCAACATCACCGCCGAGCTGAGCGGCCTGACGCTCAGCCAGGCGACCGAGGCGGTGAACGCCCTGCCTTCGATCAAGAGCCTGCCCCAGGGCGTCAGCCAACAGCCGTCGGGCGACGCCGAAAGCTTCCAGGAGCTGGGCGCGGGCTTCGCCTTCGCCATCATCACAGGCATCCTGCTGATGTATGTCGTGCTGGTCCTGCTGTTCAAAAGCTTCTTCCACCCGATCACCATCCTGGCGGCGCTACCGGTGTCGTTCGGCGGCGCCTTCTTCCTGCTGCTGGTGACGGGCAAGTCGCTGTCGATGCCGGCCCTGATCGGCATCATCATGCTGACCGGGATCGCGGCCAAGAACTCCATCCTGCTGGTCGACTACGCCATCATGGCGATGGAGAAGGGGATGAACCGCCACGACGCCCTGATGGACGCCGCCCACAAGCGGGCGCGGCCCATCATCATGACGACGATGGCCATGGGCCTTGGCATGCTGCCGATCGCCGCCGCCTTCGGCGAGGGCACCGCCTTCCGCTCGCCCATGGCCATCGCCGTCATCGGCGGGCTGATCACCTCCACCGCCCTGTCGCTGATGTTCGTGCCGGTGGTCTTCAGCCTGATCGACGGCCTGAAGCGTCGCATGGAAAGCCGGTTGAGCCGTCTGACCCACGGGCAGCACGGGCATGAGGAGCCGGCTGTGGAGGATCGGATCGGCTGATCCGCGTTCCTCGTGAGACGATGAGGCCCGGCCGGAGATTTTCCGGCCGGGCCTTCTTCTGGCGATGGTGAAGGGCTGGCGTGGCGGGAGGCGGCGAACCGGACGCGGAATCGGCGAACGTCCGCTATGGGTGGAAAGCGGACGCGGATCAACGCAAGCGACGAACCAGCTTGTGACCCAAATAGAAGAACCCCGACTGGCCAGCGAACACAGCCGCTCCCAAGAGCAACCACAGGGGACTCCCGTCACGCTGAACGCCGGGGATGAGGCTCGCGACAAAGCCGAGAAGGCAAAGGGCGGCACCTATTACGCCGAGAACGCTACCCCACTTTAGCGCCGTTCCCGAGCCGTTCATGGGCCGGAGGCGCAACTTTAGCTTCGACTTTGGGTCGTCGTAGTCCGGTGCTGACATGGTGATCCCCGCTCGCGAGAAACTCGCATCTCATGCCAACGTCTGCAACGGGTCGGATTGCGAAATTGCCGCCGGCTCCTAAACCCGACCTTCCCCGCTCGCGGGGCGGCAGGCATAGCCTCGGCCGCCCCCCCCGTCATCCTCGGGCTTGACCCGAGGATCGGGCCCGGATCGGACGCTGCGTCCGGGGTCTCGCACAAGCGGCGGCCCCCTCGATCCTCGGGTCAAGCCCGAGGATGACGGGGGCAAACCGAGGATGACGGAAGGGGAGTAAGCGCCTTCCGGTCGAAGGGGCGGCGGCCGCCTCCGCCGCCATCCCGTCCCCCTGCAAAGAAAAAGGGCCGGCCGGTTTCCCGGTCGGCCCTTCGTCGTTCCGCCCTGTCAGCCGCTAGGTGCCGCGGCGGTTCAGACGATCAGTATTTGACCTTCAGCGTCACGCCCCAGGTGCGCGGGGCGCCCAGATAGGCGTTGTAGGTCGCCGTGTCGGTGGCGATGTTATAGTAGGTGCCGTCCGCCTGGGGCGTGGTGGTGTTGGTGAAGGCCGTGCCCTGCAGCGGGGCGGCGATGGCCACCTGGGTGTACTCCTCCTCCAGCAGGTTCTGACCCCAGACATCCACGGTCCAGCGCTCGTCTTCCGAACCGATGGTGATGCGGCCGTTCACGACGGTGAAGGCCTCCTGGTTCTTGTACGGCAGCAGGTCCGAGCCGGTGTTGTACTCGGTCGAATATTTGGCCGACAGGTTGAAGCCGCCGCGCAGGCCGCCGCCCAGCGAGCGGTCGAAGGCCAGGGCGCCGGTCAGCGACCATTCCGGGGCGAAGGAGGCGCGGGCGCCCGGCAGCAGCGACAGCTGCGGGAAGCGCGCCGGGTTCGACAGATCGGCGCCGGTGAAGTCGCCGTACTTGGCGTCGGTGTAGGTGACGCCGCCCTGGAAGGACAGGCCCTCGATCGGGGTGAACCAGACCATGTCGGCGTCGACGCCGCGAGAGGTCAGTTCCGGGATCGATTCCACCACGAAGGCGGTGCCCAGGAAGGTGTTCAGCTGGAAGTTTTCGAACTTCTGGTCGAAGTAGGTGATGTTCAACAGCATGGTGCGGTTGAACAGGGTCGTCTTCAGACCCGCTTCATAGCTGTCGACCGTCTCGGCCTCGAAGAAGAGCGAGGCGTCCGGCGTCACCCCCGTCTGCACCCGGTCCATATTGTAGCCGGCGCCCTTGTAGCCGCGGGCGTAGGAGACATAGCCCATGACCGAGGGGTTCAGGCGGTAAGAGGCCTTAAGCGTGCCGCTCAGGTCGGTGTCGCTGAACTTCTCCTGGATGCGGCGGTTGTCGTACTGCGGGTTGGACCAGGGCAGGCAGAGCAGGCCGAGAGCCGCCGCCGGCGTTCTCGTATTGACGGTCCCGGGGATCGGAGACGCAGGCAGGGTGGGCGCCAGGTTGTTGGCCAGGGCGCCGCCGCAGGCCGCGCCGTTGGTCCCCAGATTGTCCTGCAGGCCCAGCAGACGCTTGCTGTCATAGGTGTAGCGCAGACCCAGGTTGATCTCGAACGCCTCCGTCACCCGATAGGTGTTGTTGGTGAAGACGGCGACCGATTCGGACTTCTGGGAATAGTGGTCCTCATAGGCCTTGCCCGTGCCGAAGGTCGGGGCGGCGGCGCTGGGGGGCACGGCGCCGATCACGCAGAGCGGCTGTCCGGCGGCCGGACCGGCCGTGCCGACCAGGAAGCCCTGGGGATTGGTGAAACAGCCCAGGCGGCTGGGGCTGGGGCCGCCCACGGAGGCGGGAAGGGAGGCCGTCAGCAGCAGGGAGGCGAAGGCGTTGTAGTCGGCGCCGTAGACATAGCTGTCGTCGCGATAGACCTCCTCCTTGGTGGCGAACAGGCCGACCAGCCAGTCGAACTTGTCCGTCGTCCCGGCCAGGCGCAGTTCCTGGGTCAGGTTGCCGACCCCATAGCCGTTGGAGCCGTCATTGGCGCGGTACTGGATGTCGGCGCCGGTGTAGTCCAGGTCCATCCCCTGCTGGAACGACCAGTCGCGCCACGAGGTCTGGGACGTCAGGGTGGCGTTCAGGCTGGGCAGGTCGATGGTGGCCTCCGCCGACAGACCCATGTCCTCGATCTCTTGCGGGGTCTCGCGGTTCGAATAGGCGGTGCGGCTGAAGGGCACCGTGCCGAAGCCGGCGACCGGCGGACGCTGGCCGGGGCCGTTCGGCGCCGTCAGGGCGGCGATGAAGGCCTGGGTCGGGCCGACGCGGGTCTGAACGGCGGCGCAGCAGTATTCGTCGCGCTTGGTGTAGTCGGCGATCAGGCGGATCGACACCTCGTCGCTGGGCAGGATCAGCAGCTGGCCACGGCCGGTCCAGTAGTCCTGGGTGTTGTCTTCCGTCAGGGTGCGGGGGCCGTCGCCCAGATTGACGTCATAGAAGCCGTCGCGCTCGCGATGGGCGACGAACAGGCGGCCGGCGATCTGATCGGTCAGGCCGCCGGTCACCGAGACGGAGCCGCCGACGGCGCCGTAGTTGCCGGCGGTCAGTTCGGCCGAGATCGACGGGTCGAACGACGGACGTTCGGTGATGATGTTGATGACGCCGGCCGAGGTGTTCTTGCCGAACAGGGTGCCTTGCGGCCCCTTCAGCACCTCGATGCGGCTCAGTTCGCCCAGGTCGCCGAAGCCGACCGAGTTGCGCGAACGATAGACGCCGTCGATGACCACGCCGACCGAGCTTTCCAGGCCCGGGTTGTCGCCCACGGTGCCGGCGCCGCGGATACGGACGGTGGTCGAGGCTTCCGACTGGGTCGAGGTGACGGTCATGCCGGGGGTCAGGATCTGCAGATCCTTGATGTCCTGCACGCCCGCGCCGTCCAGCACCTCCTGCGACAGGGTGGTGACCACGATCGGCACGTCCTGCAGGCTCTGTTCGCGCTTCTGGGCGGTGACGATGATGTCGTCCACGGTCGCCGGCGCCTCTTGGGCGGCGGCCATGCCGGCGAAGCCGAAGGCGGCGGCGCCGACCACGGCGGCGGACACGGTGGTTCTGAGGTAGCGGTTAGTGTGGCGCAACGAAGCGTCCTCCCGGCTCTGAAGCCCGGTCGCGGGGCGACCGAAGCGTTTCCTATTTCCCAATCGACGCGCCTCTGCGTGGAGGCGCGTTCAGTAAGGTGAGGCTAAGCCTGCTTCCCGCCGAACGACAAGCGAGCGCTGATACCCGCGACCATTTTTCGCCCTAGTTCGGCCCTTCTGTGACACGGAAGAGACAGAAAATTTTGACGCTAGGTCAGTCTTCAGCCGATCAGCGACGAGTCCGCGCCTTGCGAAAGCGTCCAGGCGGGCGCAACTGACCGCCATGCCCGTCCACGCCGACTACCGCCCCGCTCCCGTCTTTTTCAATCTGGGGCCGGACTTCGCCGACGCTGTGGAGGCCGCGCGCTTTCCCAAGGCCGATTTGCGTTTCCGCAATCAGCGCGCCGCCGCCGAGGTGGGGCTGGACAGCCTGAGCGAGGCCGAATGGATCGCCGCCTTCGGCCGGTTCGAACCCCTGCCGGGCCAGCCGGGGCCGTTGGCGATGCGCTATCACGGCCATCAGTTCCGTCACTACAACCCCGACCTGGGCGACGGGCGCGGCTTTCTGGCGGCCCAGATGTGGGAGACGCCGCAGGCGACGGCTGCGCGGCGCGGCGCGCGGCCCCGTCTGCTGGATCTGGGAACCAAGGGATCGGGCCAGACGCCCTGGTCGCGCGGCGGCGACGGTCGGTTGACCTTGAAAGGCGGGGTGCGCGAGGTTCTGGCGGCCGCGATGCTGGAGGCCCTGGGGGTTCCGACCAGCCGCGCCTTCTCCTTGATCGAGACCGGCGAGGCGCTGGAGCGGGGCGACGAGCCGTCGCCGACCCGTTCGGCGGTCCTGGTGCGGCTGTCGCACTCCCATATCCGGTTCGGAACCTTCCAGCGGGCGGCCTATCTGGGGCGGGTCGATCAGATCGAAGCGCTGATCGCGCACGTCCGCAGCCTGTATCACCCACAGGTCGCGGCAGGGGACGCGCCCGGCCTGCTGCGCGCCGTCGTCGAGGCCTCGGCCAGACTGACCGCGCGCTGGATCGCGGCGGGTTTCGTCCACGGGGTGCTCAACACCGACAATCTGAACGTCACGGGCGAGAGTTTCGACTATGGCCCCTGGCGCTTCCTGCCGTCCTATCAGCCGGGCTTCACCGCCGCCTATTTCGACCAGACCGGCCTTTACGCCTTCGCCCGCCAGCCGGAGGCGGTGTTCTGGAACCTGACCCAGTTGGCCGGATGCCTGAAGCTGGTCGCCGAGGTCGAGCCCCTGACCGACGCCCTGAACGGCTTCGGCTCCGCCTATATCCGCGAATTGCGTGCGGCCTTTCTCATGCGGTTCGGCGTGCTGAGCCTGGGCGAGGCGGCTGACCAACGGCTGGTCGACACGGCCCTGGCCCTGCTGCGCGAAGGCGGGGAGGGGCTTCGCTGGGAGCCGCTGTTCTTCGACTGGTTCGGCGGCTTCGCCTCGGCCGCGCGCGCCTTGTCGGGACCGCGCGCAAAGCTCTATCAGGGCGAGGCCTTCGACGCGTTCCGCTTCGCCCTGATGGCGCACGAGCCCGACCGGATCGAACGGCTGGAGCATCCGATGTTCGCCGCGCGCGAGCCCGAAGAAATGCTGATCGACGAGGTCGAGGCGATCTGGGCCGCCATCGACGCCGCCGACGACTGGGCGCCCTTCCGGGCCAAGCTGGCCCGGCTGGAGGCGGCGCGCCTCGCCTGGGCCTTCACCGCTTGATGCAGAACCTTACAAAATCGTCATCTCGTTTATCGATAATTTTCTTGCCTGTTTATCGATGAAACCATATCGATAGTCACTAAGGCGCTGCGGAGGGCGCGCCGAAGAAAGGGCTGTTCGACATGAGACTGATCGGAAAATACTCTATCTCAAGCGCCCTGCGCTGGTGCCTGGGGTTCGCCAACGTCTTCGTCATGCTGGCCACCGGGATCATGGCGATCTGCTTGGCCGCCAGCATCATATCGCCCGATTTTGCTGCGGGGTTCGTCGACGGAATGAGGGACCTCGACAGCAGCGACGCGCGCGACCTGCACTGGCCGGAGCGGTTGACCCTGCTCGGCGCCTTCCTGGCCTGCGGCTTCACTTGGTGGATCATCAACCGACTGCGCCGCATCCTGCTTTCGGTCAATCAGGGCGACGCCTTCGAGTTCGCCAACGTCAAGCGGCTGCAGGGCGTGGGGCTGGGCCTGATGGGTATCCAGCTCACCGCCTTGATGCTGGCTCTTGTGGCGCCGCACGTCATGGGGGAGTCGGTTTCCGACTATGACTTCAGCCTAGGATCGTGGCTGGGCATTCTGGTCGTCTTCATCCTGGCCGAGGTGTTTCGCCAGGGCTCGGCCATGCGCGACGAACAGCTGGCGACGGTCTGAGGCGCGCCATGATCATGATCCAACTGGACCGGCTGCTGCTGGAGCGCCGCATGTCCTTGACCGAACTGTCCGACCGCGTCGGGGTGACGATGGCCAATCTGTCGATCCTGAAGACCGGCAAGGCCCGCGCCGTGCGCTTCTCCACCCTGGACGCCCTTTGTAGAGAGCTGGACTGCCAGCCGGGCGATCTGATCGTCCAGACACCGGGACCTCAGTCGGAAGAGGGGTGATCCTCAGGGAAGGGCGACGGGTCGCCTGTAGCGTGGATGTCACAGAAACAATAAGTCATCAGCCGATGTCATCAACTGATGTCATCCGGCGATGACAAAATGCATCGGCTGCGCTACATACCCCTTGCGAACGGAGTTGCTCGATCCGATCTCGCAACTGTTACCAATCAGGCGCTCCCCGATGACCTCCACCACTCTGCCCGTCGCCCAGTCGCGCACCCGCTCCGTCTACAAGAACGTAACACTGTGGACCTTCCAGGGCTGGATCGCGATGTTCTTCATCGCCGCCGGTTACGCCAAGCTGACCGAGCCGATGACCAATCTGATCGCCCTGATGGGCTGGCCTGCGGTCGCGCCGGAAAACATGGTGCGTGGACTGGGCTTGGTGGAGATGGCGCTGGGCCTGAGCGTTCTGGCGCCGCTGATCTCCTGGCGCGTGGGTCGCCCTCTGTTGCTGAGCGCCTCGGCCGGACTGATCGTGATGGAGGCGACCATGCTGATGGTCCACGCCCTGAGCCGCGACATCGGCCTGGCGGTGGTGAACCTCATTCTCCTGGCGCTCACCGTTCCCGTCCTCTTGGGACGGCGGCGCGCCTGAAACAGGATCGATCGCCGGGGCCTCTCCCCCTCCGCCCCGGTGTGTCGCGCCCGGAGCCTTCCCCAGGCTCCGGGCTTTTCTTTGCCTGGCGCGCCGCGGGGGAGGGGTGGCGACGAAAAGCTTACCCTTACGCGCACGTAAACTCTTTCCTTTACGCGCACGTCAAGTTATGGTGCCTTCATGGCCACCGCCGACGACCATCGCACCTATTCCATTCGCCAGCTGTGCCGCGAGTTCGACGCCACGGCGCGGGCGCTGCGTTTCTATGAGGACAAGGGTCTGCTGACCCCTGCGCGCAAGGGTCAGACCCGCGTTTATGACGCCCGCGACCGCGCACGTCTGAAGCTGATCCTGCGGGGACGCCGCATCGGCTTCACCCTGCAGGAGATCCAGGAGATGCTGGATCTGTACGACCGCAAGGATCACAACGTCCATCAGATGGCCGTGGCCCTGCGGCGTCACCGCGCCCAGATCGCGGCCTTGAAACAGCAGTTGGAAGACATCGAAGGCGCCATCCAGACGGCGGAGGACGCCTGCGCCTGGATGGAATCCAAGCTGAGCGAGCACCGTCCCGACCTGCTGCCCGGCGCCGAAGATTACGAGAAGCTGCTGCGCGCGCGTCTCAACCAAGACCACCACCACCCCTTCAAAGCGAGAGCCTGATCCATGGCCTACAAGTCGCCCGTCCGCGATTTCACCTTCATCCTCAACGAGGTGCTGGAGATCGACCGGTACACGAACCAGCCTGGCTTCCAGGACGTGTCGTCGGACCTGGTCAACCAGATCCTGGAGGAAGGCGCCAAGTTCGCCGACGAGGTCATCGCCCCGATCAACAACCCCGGCGACAAGGAAGGCTGCCACTGGTCTGAGGGCGGCGTCGTCACCGGTCCCAAGGGCTGGAAGGAAGCCTATAAGGCCATGTCGGAAGCCGGCTGGATGGCGTTGGCCGCCGATCCGGCCTACGGCGGCCAAGGCATGCCCTCGATCGTCGCCTCGGCCTTCGGTCAGATGACCGCCGGCGCCTCGGCGGCCTTCTCCATGTATCCGGGCCTGACCGCCTCGGCCTATGCCGGCATCCACGCCAGCGCCTCGGACGAGATCAAGGCCAAATACCTGCCCAAGATGGTGTCCGGCGAATGGTCCGGCACGATGAACCTGACCGAGCCCCAGTGCGGCACCGACCTGGGCATGGTCCGCACCAAGGCCGTGCGCAACGACGACGGCAGCTTCTCCATCACCGGCCAGAAGATCTGGATTTCGGCGGGCGAGCACGACTTCTCGGACAACATCATCCACACCGTCCTGGCGCGGATCGAAGGCGCAGTTCCGGGCATCAAGGGCCTGTCGCTGTTCGTGGTGCCCAAATATCTGGTGAATGACGACGGTTCTCTGGGCGAGCGCAACACGCTGCAGTGCGTGGGCCTGGAAGAAAAGATGGGCATCCACGGCAACGCCACCTGCGTCATGCAATATGACGGCGCCAAGGGCTGGCTGCTGGGCGAGGAAGGGCGCGGCATGAACAATATGTTCGTGGTCATGAACGAGGCGCGCCTGGGCACCGGCCTGCAAGGCCTGGCCATCGGCACCGCCGCCTATCAGGCCGCCGTCGAGTTCGCCAAGGACCGCCTGCAGGGCCGCAGCCTGACCGGACCGAAGAACCCGGAAGGCCCCGCCGACCCGATCATCGTCCATCCCGACGTGCGCCGCATGCTGCTGGAGGCCCGCGCCTTCGTCGAAGGCGGCCAGGCCTTCATCCTGTGGACCGCGCTTCACGCCGATCTGGAGAAGTCGGAAGACGAGGCCGTGGCGACCAAGGCCAAGGATTACATGGGCCTGCTGACCCCCGTGCTGAAGGCCTATCTGACCGACAAGGGCTTCCATGTCGCCTCGCTGGCCATGCAGGTCCATGGCGGTTCGGGCTACACTGAACACTTCCCCGCCTCGCAGTATCTGCGGGATGCGCGCATTACCATGATCTACGAGGGCGCCAACGGCATCCAGGCGCTGGATTTGGTCGGCCGCAAGCTACCGGCCAACGGCGGCCGCGCGATCATGACCTGGTTCGGCGAGATCGACGCCTTCGTGGCCGAGAACAGCGGCAATGAGGCGATCAAGCCCTTCGTCGACGGTCTGGCCGACGCCAAGGCCAAGCTGCAGGAAGGCACCATGTGGCTGATGCAGAACGGCATGGCCAATCCGGACAACGCCGGCGCCGCCTCGACCGACTATCTGAACGTCTTTGGCCTGACGGCGCTCGCCTATATGTGGGCGCAGATGGCCAAGGTCGCCCAGGCCCAGATCGAGGCCGGCTCGACCGACCCCTATTACGCCGCCAAGCTGCAGACCGGCCGCTACTTCGTCGAGCGCATCCTGCCCGACGCCGAAGCCCATCTGAAGAAGATGAAGACCGGCGCGGACGTGCTGATGGCCATGCCGGTCGAGGCGTTCTGACCCTAGACTGACGATGGAACGGGCCGGCTGACTTCGCCGGCCCGTCTTTCTTTCCAACCAGAAGGGCGCGAAGCCCTCGCACCACAGGGACAAAACCGATGAACGTGCTGGGCAGCCCAGACCCTGATTTCATGCGTGAAGAAGAGATCACCCTCTTCTCCGACAGCGTCGGCAAATGGATCGACGAGCACGCGCCGCCGGAGAAGGTGCAGCAGTGGATCGCCGACTCCAGCGTGCCGCGCGCCCTGTGGAGCCAGGCCGGCGCCGACGGTCTTCTGGGCCTGTCCATGCCGGAAGAAGACGGCGGCATGGGCGGCGACTATCGGCATGAGGTGGTGCTGATGCGTCAGCTGGGCTGGAAGGGCGCGGATCATTTCGGCATCTCGCTGCACAACGCCATCGTCGCCCCCTACATCTGGCACTACGGCACCGAGGAGCAGAAGAAGCGCTGGCTGCCGCGTCTGGCCTCCGGCGAACTGGTCGGCGCCATCGCCATGACCGAACCGGGCGCGGGCTCGGACCTGCAAGGGGTCAAGACCACGGCGATCAAGAGCGGCAACGGCTATGTCGTCAACGGCTCCAAGACCTTCATCACCAACGGCCAGCTGGCCAACTTCATCATCGTGGTTGCCAAGACCGACCCGGCCGAGGGCGCCAAGGGCACGTCCCTGATCGTGGTCGAGACGGACGGGGCGGAAGGCTTCGAACGCGGCCGGAACCTGCACAAGATCGGCATGGAGGGAAACGACACCTCCGAACTGTTCTTCAACGACGTGAAGGTCCCCGGCGACAACGTCATCGGCGGTGTCGAGGGCCAGGGCTTCGTCCAGCTGATGCAGCAGCTGCCGCAGGAGCGTCTGAACATCGCCGTCCAGGGCGTCGCCGCCGCCGAGCGCGGGCTGGAGGCCACCCTCGCCTACGTCAAGGAACGCAAGGCCTTCGGCAAACGCGTCATCGACTTCCAGAACACCCAGTTCAAACTGGCCGAGGTCAAGACCAAGCTGACCGTCGCCAAGGTCTTCGTCGACCACTGCATCGGCCTGCACCTGAAGGGCCAGCTGGACGCCGCCACCGCCTCCATGGCCAAATACTGGGTCACTGACATCCAGGGCGAGACCATCGACGAGATGCTGCAGCTGCACGGCGGCTACGGCTATATGAACGAATATCCGATCGCCCAGCTGTACAAGGACGCCCGGGTCCAGCGGATCTACGGCGGCACCAATGAGATCATGAAGCTCTTGATCGCGCGGACGCTCTGACCACGTAAAAGGCTAGCGATAATGTACGTAAATATGTACATTATCGCTATGAAGGCCATGTCCGTCACCGAACTTCGCAAGAACCTCGCGTCGGCCATCGACCGGGTGACGGCGGACCATGACTACACCATCATCACGCGCGACGGCGGCAAGCCTGCGGCGGTGCTGATGTCGCTGGAGGACTTCGCCTCCTGGCAGGAGACGGACTATCTGCTGCGCAGCCCGGCGAACGCCGAACGCCTGCGCAAGGCCGTCGCCGAGCTGGACGCCGGGGGCGGTCAGCCGCGCGACCTGATTGAATGAGGCTGACGTTTCAGGAGGCGGCCTGGGAGGATTATCTCTATTGGCAATCCACCGACACGAAGCAGCTGAAAAAGATCAACGGCCTGATCCGCGAATGCCTGCGCACGCCGTTTTCGGGAACCGGCAAGCCTGAACCGCTGAAGGGCGAGTTGTCCGGCTGGTGGTCGCGGCGCATCGATCAGGAGCATCGACTGGTTTATCGCCCGACGGAAGACGCCCTGCTGATCGCGCAATGCCGGTACCATTACGCCAAATGAAAGAGAGGCGGTCGACGGGCGGATGACGGCCGCCGTCGAACCTTCTAAACCTCCCGCCAAGGGAGACATGCACATGACGACGCGATCCAACGCGCCCGCCTATCTGACCGGCTTCGGCAATCATTTCGCGACCGAGGCCGCGCCCGGCGCCCTGCCGCAGGGCCAGAATTCGCCGCAGAAGACGCCGATGGGCCTCTATGCCGAACAGCTGTCCGGCACGGCCTTCACCGCACCGCGCGCGGAGAACCGGCGCAGCTGGCTGTACCGCCTTCGTCCCTCGGCCCAGCACGGCCCCTATGTGGCCTTCGACCAGGGGCGCGTCCGCTCCGGCCCGTTCGACGAGACCCCGCCCAACCCCAACCGCATGCGCT
This sequence comes from Brevundimonas sp. GW822-FHT03E11, assembly GCF_058801445.1. Taxonomy (NCBI): domain Bacteria; kingdom Pseudomonadati; phylum Pseudomonadota; class Alphaproteobacteria; order Caulobacterales; family Caulobacteraceae; genus Brevundimonas; species Brevundimonas sp. GW822-FHT03E11. Next base: position 140,520 of record NZ_JBXANG010000003.1, read on the forward strand.
GGGACCCGCTGCCGATCCCCGAGACCGCGACCGACTGGGTCGAAGGCCTGGTCACCTACGGCGGCGCGGGCGATCCCGACGCCGGAGCCGGGGCGGGAATCCACCTCTATGTCGCAAACCGGTCGATGACGGACCGGGTCTTCTACGACGCCGACGGCGAACTGCTGATCGTGCCGCAACAGGGGGCGCATCGCTTCGTCACCGAGATGGGGGTGATCGAGGCCCAGCCTGGCCACATCGTCCTGATCCCGCGCGGCGTCCGCTTCCGCGTCGAGATCGACGGGCCCGTTCGGGGCTATGTCTGCGAAAACTACGGCAGCCCGTTCCGTCTGCCGGACCTCGGTCCCATCGGCGCCAACGGCCTGGCCAATCCGCGCGACTTCGAAACCCCGGTCGCCGCCTATGAGGACGTGGATCGCCCGACCCAGTGCGTCCAGAAATACGGCGGACGCTTGTGGGCCACCACCTTCGACCACAGCCCGCTGGACGTCGCAGCCTGGCACGGCAATCTGGCGCCCTGCCGCTATGACACGGCGCGGTTCAACACCATCAACACGGTCAGCTACGATCACCCCGATCCGTCGATCTTCACTGTCCTGACCAGTCCGTCGGAGACGCCGGGTACGGCCAATATCGACTTCGTCATCTTCCCGCCGCGCTGGATGGTGGCCGAACACACCTTCCGCCCGCCCTGGTTCCACCGCAACGTCATGAGCGAATTCATGGGCCTGGTGACCGGCGCCTATGACGCCAAGGCCGGCGGTTTCGCCCCCGGCGGCGCCAGCCTGCACAACCGGATGAGCGGCCACGGCCCGGACCAGGCCAGCTACGAGGGTGCGATCAATGCGGACCTTCAGCCGCACAAGATCACTGACACCCTGGCCTTCATGTTCGAGACCCGGGCGCCGATCCGGATCACGAAATGGGCGTCGGAATCGCCGCAGATGCAGCTCGACTACGACGACGTCTGGTCGGGCTTCGCCAAAGGACAGGTCGAATGATCCGTATCCCTCTTCTCGCCGCCGCCGCCCTTCTGGCGGCCGCCTGCACCCCGCAGACCACGGCGGGCTCGGACGCCCCGATGCAGAGCGCCGACGCCTCGGCCTGCGCCGCGCGCGGCGGGACGATGAAACAGGTCGGCCGGCTGCAATCCTGGCAGTGCGTGATCAACTACGCCGACGCCGGCAAGCGTTGCACCGACGGCGACCAGTGCCAGGGCGACTGCCGGATCGAGGGCAACAGCGGGATCGCGCCCGGAACCGCCGCAACCGGCGTCTGTCAGGCGACAAGCGACCGCTTCGGCTGCAACACGCCGGTCCAGGACGGCAAGGCGGGCGCGACCCTCTGCATCGACTGAGGGGCAGGGGGCGAGCACCCCGCCCCTAATCCCCGTGCTTGCCGTTGCTGGAGAATTCCGGCGGGGCGGCCTTGTGCACATACTGCTCCGCCACCAGCCAGGCTTTGAACGGCCTCAGACAGCCCAGGCAAAGCGCGATCAGGATCGGCAGGGTGACGACTGCGTGGACCCAGACGGGCGGCTTCATCGTGAAGTCGATGACCATCAACAGGATCATGCCGACCAGGCCGACCGCCGACATGACGAAGAAGGCCGGGCCGTCCGCAGGGTCCGCAAAGCCGTAGCTGAGCCCACAGTTCGGACAGGCTTCGCGCAGGGTCAGATACCCTTTGAACAGGGGACCCTGGCCGCAGCGCGGGCATTTGCAGCCCAGGCCGGTCTTCAGGGTGCTGAGGCGGGGATAATCGGTCATGGCCCCATGATGCGCCAGATCGCCCGGCCTGTCGCGTGGGCGAACCGTCCCATTCGTGGAATCGCGGGTGAACGTCGGTTAACCGCGATTAAAGAGCTTTCGGGTCATGGCTTGGCGGATATGTCCGGGACCCCGCACAGCAAGCGCCTGCTGAAGACGACCGTGGCCGCCGCCGCGGCCGGGGCGGTCGCCTTTGCGCCGCTTGCGCCCCTGGCCCAGGAGGCCGGCCGCTCCAGCGATCCCCTGTCGATCAGCATCGGCCAATCCAGCGAGTTCACCCGCGTCGAATTCGCCGGCGTCATCGGCGTGCGCAGCCAGGTGCGGCGTGAGGCCGACAAGGTCATCGTCCGGCTGGGCGTCTCGGCCGCCCCTGACATTTCGCGTTTGCGCGTCGATCCGCCGCAGGGGGTCAAGGCGGTCGAGACCCGAATGGCGCGCGGCGGGGCGACCGACCTGGTCATCACCCTGGCCGAGGGCGCCGACGCCCGGTCCGGCGTGGCCGACGGCGCCGTCTGGCTGAACCTCTATGCGCCGGGCAAGGCGCCGGAGACGCCGGCGCAAGAGACCGGGGCCAAGATCAACGCCGTCGTGCCGGTTCGCGCCGTCTCCAGCGACGAGAAGACGGTTCTGACCTTCCAGTGGGGCGCGCCGGTCGGCGCCGCCGTCTTCCGCCGGGGCGAGGCGGTCTGGATCGTCTTCGACGCCGCCGCCAAGATGGATATGGCCGGCGCCAAGGCGTTGGGGCCCGCCAAGGACGCGCGCTGGGCCGCCGGCGGCGACTACACCGCCGTCCGCATCGCGGCGCCGGAGGGGCTGGCGGTCGCAGCCGACGGGCAAGGCGGGACCTGGACCGTGACCATCGGCGGGCCGCCCACCGGCGCCTCGGGCGTGGAGGTGGACCGCGCAGACGACGGTTCCGACGCCCTGGTGGCCCGGATGGCGGGAGCCACCAAGACGGTCTGGCTGACTGATCCCCTGGTCGGCGACCGGTTCGCCGCCGTCACCGCCCTTGCGCCCGGCAAGGGATTTTCGGGCTCGCGCAGCACGATCGACCTCAGCCTGATCCCCACGGCTCAAGGCCTGGCGGTGGAGACGCCGACCGACGATCTGAAGATCGAGGCTGCTGGCGATCTGGTCACCCTCAGCCGCCCGAACGGCCTGACCCTTTCGCCGCCGTCAGCGACCCTGGAGGCGGGCGAGCGTGAGGCCGACGCGCCGAAACGGGCGCCCCATCCCAGCCTGATCCTTGAGGAATGGGCGGCGACCGAGGGCTTTTCCGAACGCTATCGCCGACTTCAGGACGCTGCGGCCCAGGAGACCCTGGCCGCGACGGACAATCCCCGCGCCCCGATCGGCGCTCGCCTGGCCCTGTCGCGGTTTCTGGTCGGTTCGGGCCTGAACTATGAGGCGATCGGCGTGCTGAACGCCCTGATCGCCCAGGCCCCCAATATGCAGGGCGAGCCGGAGGTGCGGGGCCTGCGCGGCGCCGCCCGCGTCGGCGTCGGCCGGTTGGAGGAGGCCCAGGTCGACTTCGCCGGCGCCGCCCTGTCCAACGATCCCGCCGCCAAGGTCTGGCAGGGCTATATCGCCGCCGAACAGGGCGACTGGGAGGGGGCGCGCCGCGCCTTCGCCGCCGGGGCCTCGGTCATCGACGACTTCCCCAAGGAATGGCGCGCCCGCTTCGGCGCCGCCCACGCGCTGGCGGCGATCGAAACGGGCGATCTGCCCGCCGCGCGCCAGCTGCTGGACTATGTGTTCAGCCAGAACGCCTCGGCGGCCGACCAGCTGGCGGCGCGGGTCGTTCAAGCGCGTCTGTTTGATCTGACGGGCGACAAGGCGCGGGCGCTGGCGGTCTATAAGGCGGTGGCGCGCGCCCCGCTGGACGGCATCGCCACCCCCGCCAAACTGGGCGCCATCAGCCTGGAGCTGGACAAGGGCGCCCTGACGCCCGACCAGGCGGCCCAGCAGCTGGAGCTGCTGAAGTGGCGCTGGCGCGGCGATGCGACCGAACTGGCGGTGATCCGCAAACTGGCGGACCTCTATCTGCAACAGGGCCGCTATCGCGAGGCGCTGGACGCCCTGCGCAGCGCCGGCAAGCGGATGGCGAACGTGCCGGGCGCCGCCGAGATCCAGGCGGACCAGTCCAAGGCTTTCCGCGCCCTGTTCCTGGAAGGCGCCGCCGACGGCCTGCAACCCGTTCAGGCCCTGGCCCTCTTCTATGACTTCCGCGAACTGACGCCGATCGGCGCCGACGGCGATGAAATGGTGCGCCGCCTGTCGCGCCGCCTGATCGACGTCGATCTGCTGGACCAGGCCGCCGAACTGCTGAAACACCAGGTGGACGAGCGGCTGGAAGGGGTGGCCAAGGCGCAGGTCGCCACCGATCTGGCCACCGTCTATCTGATGGACCGTCAGCCGGAGAAGGCGCTTCAGGCGATCTGGGGGTCGCGCACCACCCTCTTGCCGACCGCCGTCAACAGCCAACGCCGCGCCCTGGAAGCGCGGGCCCTGATGGACCTGGGGCGTTACGACCACGCGCTTGAGGTTCTGGATCGGGATCAGTCGGCGCCCGCGCGCGAAGTGCGCGGCGACGTCTTCTGGAAACAGCAGAAGTGGGCGGACGCCGCCCCCCTGTATGAGGCGCGTCTGGGCGATCGCCACAAACAGACCGACTTGCCCCTGACGCCCGCCGAGGAGAGCTGGCTGGTTCGGGCCGGGGTCGGCTATTCGCTGAGTGGAAACCGCGCGGCCCTGGATCGTCTGCGGGGTCAGTATTCGCCCTTCATCGCCCGGGCGCGTTCGGCCAATGCGATTCGCGTGGCCTTGGACGACGACCTGTCGGGGGTGGCGGGCGCGGCCGATTTCGCCGGCCTGTCGGCCAATGCCGACACCTTCGTCGGCTGGGTCAATGCGGCCAAACAGGACTTCAGAAAAGAAGCGGGCGGGGGCCGCCCAGCGACCCCCGCCCGTTAATCCGCAGATCAAATCCGCAGTCTGGACCCGAAGGTCTTAGCCGTTGACGGCGTCCTTCAGCGGCTTGGAGACGCGGAAGCGCACGGCCTTGGAGGCGGCGATCTTGATGGTCGCGCCCGTGGCCGGGTTGCGGCCTTCACGCTCGGCGCGGTCGGCGGTGTCGAAGACGCCCAGGTTCGAGATGCGCACGTCGCCGCCGGCCTTCAGGCTGGCGTGGATGTTTTCGACGATGGCGGTCAGCACCTTGCCGGCGTCGGCCTGCGAGACACCGGCGTCCTTGGCGACGGCGGCGATCAGTTCGGCTTGAGTGGTCATAAGAGACATTTCCAGTGTTAGTCGCCCGATTCAGGGCGAGGACCGGGGGATCAACACGGATTTCGCTTGGCTTTGCAAGCGGGGAAACGGCGCAAAGCCTTATAGGGCGGGGATTATCCGGTTCCGGACGCCCGCTGGAAGCTCTCCACCAGGCTCCCCGCGACCAGTCTCCAGCCGTCCACCAGGACGAAGAAGATCAGTTTGAAGGGTAAGGAAACCACCACTGGCGGAAGCATCATCATACCCATGGACATCAGCACGCTGGCCACCACCAGGTCGATGACAAGGAACGGAACGAAAAGAAGAAATCCGATTTCGAAAGCCTTCTTCAGCTCACTGATCATGAAGGCCGGGGTGACGACCCGAAGGGGCAGTTCCTGGAGGTTGGTCGGGGGCTCGACGCGGCTCAGTCGGGTGAAGAGCGCCAGGTCCGAACGGTCCACCTGGGCCAGCATGAAAGTTTTCACAGGTTCGGACGCCGCGTCGAAGGCCTGGGGCAGTTCCATCTGCTGATCCAGCAGCGGGCGGATGCCCGAATCATAGGCGTCCTGCCAGGTCGGGGCCATGACGATGGCGCTCAGGAACAGGGCCAGGGACACCAGGACGGCGTTCGGCGGCGACTGCTGCATGCCGAGGGCGGTGCGCAGCAGGGACAGGACCACGACGATCCGCACGAAGCTGGTGGTCATGATGACGATGGAAGGCGCCAGGGACAGCACGGTCATCAGTCCGACCAGTTGGACCACCCGCTGGGTCAGGCCGGCCCCAGTGCCCAGGTCGATGTTGATGGCCGAGCCGGACTGGGCGGCTTCCTGGGCCAGGGCCGCGATCGGCCAGGCCAGGCAGACCAGGGTGGTGATCAGCGACAAGAGGGCCGCGCGCTTCAGTTCGGAGGCGGCGGGAACCGTGAAGACCTTCTCCCGGCTCCGGCGGGGGGGAAGCGGTTTTGCGCCCTTCACTTGAAAATCCCCGGCTGGCGCGGCTCGATCAGTTCGCGGCCTTCGCCCAGCAGGATCAGCCGCTCCTCGTCGTCGATCCGCACCAGGACCAGGCGGCGGGCGGGGTCCAGAACCAGGGTCTCGACCACCTGCATCCGCCGTTCGCCGCGTTCTGCGTTCAGTCGCGCCAGCAGCTGGGGGGCGTAGCGGCGCGCGGCGTAGGCCGCCAGGCCGATCAGGCCCAGGGTGAAGGCCAGGCCGAAGACGGCGCGGGCGAGATCGAGGAAGTTCATACGCTTTGGGCCCCGGCGCAGTCGGCGCTGTGACCCCAAGTCTTAATCAGCCTGGTTAACGAGGCGTTGAGATAACGCCCTATTAACCATGCAGGCGGCATTTTCTGCCCATCGCGCATTTTTGCGCCGCACGGGAGACCGCCATGGGCGTCGCCGACATTCCGCTGCTGGGACAGATCAAGGGCCGGCTGGGCTGGCTGGACGCCCGCCAGAAGGTCATCGCCGAAAACGTGGCCAACGCCGACACCCCCGGCTTCGTCGGCCGCGACCTGAAACAGCCCAGCGACTTCGCTGCGGCCCTGCGCTCGGGCGGGGGACTGCCGATGGTGCGGACCAACCGGGCCCATATGGCGCCCGCCGTGGCGCCGCCCCGTTTCGATTCGTCAAAGTCCCCGGATTCTGAGACGACCCTGGACGGCAACTCGGTGGTGGTCGAAGAGCAGATGCTGAAGATGGCCGAGAGCCGCATGGCCTATGACGCCGCCATCGGCTTTTACCAGAAATCCATGTCGATGATCCGCATGGCCGCGCGCAAGCCCGGCGCGGCCTGAACCGGAGGCCTGACCCATGCCTGATCCCGTCCCCCCCTCGAACAGCGCCATGGCCGTGGCGGCCTCGGCCCTGAAGGCCCAGCAGTCGCGCATGCGCGTGATCGCCGAGAACATCGCCAACGCCCAGTCCACGGCCCGCACGCCGGGCGGCGAGCCCTATCGTCGGCAGATCCCCGTCTTTCAGGCACGAGAGGTGGACGGCGCGACCGGCGTCGCCTTGGCCGAGGTCCGCCCCGACGACAGCGATTTCAAGATGGACTACGACCCCTCCCATCCGGCGGCCAACGCCCAGGGCTATGTGATGCGACCCAATGTCGACACCCTGGTCGAGGCCATGGACATGCGCGAGGCCCAGCGGGCCTATGAGGCCAATCTGAACGTCATCGAGACGGCGCGGTCGATGGACAGCCGCACCCTCGACATCATCAAACGCTGAGGGACTAGGCCATGAACCCGATGATGGCCGCCAAGGCCTACGCCGCCGTCCAGGGCGGGGCCATGCCCGTCGCCGCCCAGCCGCCCGCCGCCGGCGACAACGGCTTCGCCGACCTGGTCAAGACCGCCATGACCGGCCTGGCCGACCAGACGCGGGCGGCCGAGACCCAGATGACCAAGTCGATCCAGGGCCAGGGCAATCTGATCGACGTGGTCACGGCGCTGAGTTCGGCCGAGGCGTCGCTGGAGACGGTGATGTCCGTCCGCGACCAGGTCATCTCGGCCTATAAGGAAATCATGGCCATGCCGATCTGACCGAGCCGTCGGCGTTCGTCAGTCGGTCTGCCACCACCGCCGCCAAGTCCCGCGCCTGCCCTCGCAGATCGGGCACGGCGGTCATTTCCCAAAAGGCGCCGCGGGTCAAAGGGCCGATGGCGTAAAGGTCAGGGGTTGGGCCCCCCTGGCCCCCGATCAACTGCCCGCCCTGATCGACCTCCAGCCCCAGGCCGATCGGATCGGGCCGACCGTAGCCCTGGGCCAGCAGATTGCGGATCACCGGCTCGGCGCTGTGCTGAATGACGCCCAGCGGGCCGGTGCAGTTGATCACCAGGTCAAACCTGTCCCGGATCGGCCGGCGACGGTGGCGCGGCCGCCAGGCGGCCTCGACCGAACCGTCGTCCAGCACCACTCCGGTCAGCTTGCCCGCCAGCACCGTCAGATCCCCCGCAGCCAGCATGGCGGCGATTTCTCGCGTCACGCCCGGCGCCGTCCGGTGGCGGTGAACATCCCACAAGGGGCGAAGATGACGCAGGAAGCGGCGCTTCTGCTGCGGCGTCCAGGCGCGCCACAGGTCGCGGGCGCCGTGCCTTAGGCGATCGAACACAGCCCGCCAATCGTGGGTCAGGACGGCGCGCCGCACTTGGGACAGGACTTCGGACGGACCGCCCGAAAAGGCGCCGTCGAAGGGCGCCGGTGGAACCGTGGCGTGGCCGCGGGGCAGGAGGCCGTGCCTGGACAGGGCGGTGAACCGCCGTCCCGGTCGCCGAAGCGTCAGGACCGCATCCACCATGGTCAGGCCGGAGCCGATCAGAAGGATGTTGCGCGCAGTTCCGACCGCAGCCGTGTCGATACGCCACGGGTTTTCGACATAGACGGCCGAGGCGCGGACCGTCGCATCGACGCCGGGCGGGGAGGCGGGCTCCAGATTGCCCAGGGCCAGGATCACCGCATCGGCCGCGATGACTTCCGCACCAACCATGATCCGCCAACCGCCGTCGCGGCGGTCGATCGCCTGGGCCTCGCCGTGGACGAGGGTCATTCGCCCCGCCTCGTCCGCATTGCCTTCGAGCGTTTCCGCCAGCAGATGCCGCAGATAGTCGCCGTACACGCCGCGTGTGATGAAGCCGTCCTGGGCGCGCCAGGACGGCTGTTCCGCCAGCCAGTTCGCCAGATGGTCGGGTCGGTCGGGAAAGGCGCTCATATTGTCCAGGCGGACGTTCAGCAGATGGCCGGGATTGCCGGTGTCATAGGCGACGCCGGGACCGAAGGCGTCGCGCCGCTCGATCAGCGTCACCCGCACGATGGGCGACCGCCTCAAAAGCTGTATCGCGGTCAGCAGGCCGCTGAAGCCGGCGCCGATGATCGCCACCCTGGGTCCATGGTCTTGCGACATCGATGCTCCCGTAATGCCCGTGGGGCGACCCTTCACCCTGACACGACGGGCGGAGGCGGAAGTCGATCATGCCGATAAATATCTATCTGCCAAGTAGGATTTAGATCAATCCGCTTGGCGTCGTCGCCTTAGGGCGAAGGCGGCGCCAAGTTCACGCAAGGCCAGGGGCGCCAGGCTCCACGGTTCGACGCAATAGCGGTGAAACAGGCGCTGGGGATCGTGCAGCAGGCGATAGACCCATTCCAGCCCGACCCGGCCCATCCAGCGCGGCGCCGACTTCTGGACGCCGGCCTCATAGTCGAAAGCCGCCCCGACCGAAAAGACGACGCAGGCGGGCAGATCGTCGAACACAGTCGCGATCCACGACTCTTGGCGAGGCATGCCCATGCCGACGAACAGTATGTGGGGCGAGAAGGCGCGGATGTCCGCCAGGAGTTCGGCGTTGTCCGCAGATCCGGGGCGGGCGTCGAAGAAGCCGTGGCGGGTGCGAATCTCTGCGCCAGGATAGCGTTCGGCCAGGCGCCGGGCCGCCTCCGGGCCGACGGCGGGCGCCCCGCCGATCGACATGACGCGCCAGCCCCGGCGGTCGGCGACGCTCCAGAAATGGTCCCGCCAGTCCAGATAGGTGGATCGGTGAAAGCCGCGACCGGGCAGGCCGAGGGCGCGCAGGAACCAGATCAGAGGCGTCGAATCGACCTGGACCAGGTCGGCGCGGTCATAGAAGGCCCGCATCTCCGCCTGGGTCTGGATCAGATGCAGGCTGTGCAGATTGTGGTTGGCGATCAGGGTCTTGCGGCCCTCTGCCACCGCCGCCTGAACATGGTGCAGCACCTCTTCGGGCCGGACCAGATCGACCGCCTCGCCCAAGAGGCGCACCCGCTCCTCCGGCCGTCGCTGACGGCGGTAGGGACGCCGCACGGCCGCGCGCCGATCGGGCGTCGTCTGGGTCAGGGTCGGCTGGGCCATGGGCGGATGCTAGGCCGGCTCGCCTCAAGGCGGGGTAAGCGAACAGGCTTAACGCAGGCTGGACGCCGCCCTGCGGCGACGCTTGGAAAATAAAACCGCCCGCCGATGAAAAATCCCTGTTGACCCCGCCCGGACCCTCCCTTAGAGGTCCGCGCCTTCCCGATGGAAACGCCGCAAGGCGCTGCCGACGGGGCCCAGATGGCGGAATTGGTAGACGCGCTGGCTTCAGGTGCCAGTGGCTTAACGGCCGTGGAGGTTCGAGTCCTCTTCTGGGCACCATCTTTCAGACGGCGCCGTGTTTTCGGACACGGCGCCGTCGTCGTTTCCGGCCCCTCATCATGCCTGTCGCGAGGCCGTTTCGCCGCGCGCCTTCGCCGTGTAAGAACCTGCCCATGACTGTTTTTCTGCATGAGGGCGACCTGCCCGACGACCTGGACCTGGGGGCGGAAGTCGCCATCGATTCCGAGACCATGGGCCTGCGTTTCCGTCGCGACCCCCTGTGCGTCGTCCAGCTGTCGTCCGGCGACGGAAACGCCCATGTGGTGCGGCTGAACCGTCCCGCCTACGACTGTCCGAACCTGAAGCGGCTGCTGACCGACCCGGCCGTGACCAAGATCTTCCACTTCGGTCGCTTCGATATCGGCATGTTCCAGCTGCACCTGGGGGTGGAGACCCGGCCGGTCTATTGCACCAAGATCGCCTCCAAACTGGCCCGCACCTATACGGACCGCCACGGTCTGAAGGACGTGGTGCGCGAGCTGGTGGGAGTGGACCTGTCCAAGGCGCAGCAGTCGTCCGACTGGGGCGCGGCCGAGCTGAGCCCGGCCCAGCTGGACTACGCCGCCTCAGACGTTCTTTATCTGCATGCGGCCAAGGCGCGGCTGGATCAGATGCTGGCGCGCGAGGGGCGGGCCGAACTGGCCGCCCGCTGCTTCGACTTCCTGCCGAGCCGTTCGGCGCTCGATCTCGCCGGATGGGACGAGGTCGACATCTTCGCCCACAGCTGAGGCCGTCTTGACCGAACCCGGCGAACAGACCCGCATCGAGGCGGACGAACAGCGGGTCGCCCTGGCCGGGGCGCGCTGGCGCGCCCATTCCCGCCGGGTCAAACTGTATCGCCGCGTCCTGCCGATCATCATCCTGGTGCTGGCGGGGGGCGTCCTGACCTGGACGGTCTTCCGCACCGTCATGTCCGGCGTGGAGCGCAAGGCCAGTCAGGGCCAGGAGGTCCGCCTGGACAAGCCCCTGTTCCACGGCCAGGACGCGCAAGGCCGCGCCTTCACCGTCGGGGCCCAGGGCGCCGTGCGCGATGCGGCGACCGGCCGTTTCCGCCTGATCGGCCCGGCGCTGAAGCTGAACCTGGGCGGGCGCAAGGTCACGGAGATGACCGCCGACGGCGGAACCTATGACGAGCAGGCCAAGACCGTGACCATCGGCCCCAATGTGCGGATTTCGGACGGGGGCACGGGTTTTGTGCTGACCACGCCCGAGGCGGTGGTCGACACCTCGACCGGAATCATCACCGGTTCAAAAGGCGTTCAGGGCGCGGGCCCTATTGGAACCATCAACGCTTCGTCCTATGCGATCTATGATCAGGGCGAGCGCGTGGTGTTCAAAGGCTCCGGCGACAACAAGGTGCGAGGGGTTCTGACCCCCTCGGGTTCAGGCGAATGACCATGATGAAGATCTTTGGAACACGGGCCGCGGTCGCGGCGGCGGGGGCGATGGCCCTCCTGGCCCTGCCTGCCGTGGGCGACGCCCAGACGCGGGGCTCGAACCAGCCGGTCGCCTATGGGGCGGACGGGGTCGAATATGCGCCGAACCGGGTCATTCTGCGGGGGCGGGCTGAGGCCGTGCAGGGCGCCAATCGGTTTCGCGCCGACCAACTGACCCTGGTCTCTGGATCGGGCGGCGATCTGGAGCGGGCCGAGGCGGCCGGATCGGTCTATTTCGTCACGCCGGACCAGACCATGCGCGGCGATCGGGCGGTCTATAATCTGAGCTCCGGCGAGATTGTGGTGACGGGAAATGTCATCCTGACCCAGGGACAGAACGTGCTGACCGGATCGCGTCTGGTCTATAACGTCAATACGCAGACCGCTCGTATGGAAGGCGCGCCGCGCGGCGCCGCCGGCAATCGGGTCCAGGGCGTCTTCTATCCCAACGGAACCAACTAGGCGCCCGTCCGGGAAGGCCGCACGGATCTCGACCTTTGGCGCGTAAAGAACTCTCAGCCCTGAATCTGGACGATCGGCCGGCGCCCGAGCCGACGCCTGAGGTCGCGCGCGCGGAAAAGGGCCTGCGGGTGCGCAACATCGCCCGCGCGTTCGGCGCCCGGCAGGTGGTGCGCGACGTCTCCCTGACCGTCCAGCGGGGCGAGGTCGCGGGCCTGCTCGGCCCCAACGGCGCCGGCAAGACCACCTGTTTCTACATGATCACCGGCCTGATCCCGCCCGATTCCGGCTCGATCTGGCTGGACGGCGAGGACATCACCGGCCAGCCCATGTATCAGCGCAGCCGGATGGGCCTGGGCTATCTGGCCCAGGAAGCCTCCATCTTCCGCGGCATGACGGTGGAGCAGAACATCAAGGCCGTGGCCGAGCTGAACTATCCCCGCGACCGGGTCGAGGCGGAGACCGAGCGGCTGCTGGGTGAACTGCACATCGACCATCTGCGCCACGCCCCGGCCACCGCCCTGTCGGGCGGCGAGCGGCGTCGGGTCGAGATCGCCCGGGCGCTTGCGGGACGCCCGTCCTTCATCCTGCTGGACGAACCCTTCGCCGGCATCGACCCCCTGGCCATCGCCGACATCCGCTCGGTGATCCGCTATCTGGCGGGGCAGGGGATCGGCGTCCTGATCACCGACCACAATGTGCGCGAGACCCTGGACATCACCGACCGGGTCTCGATCATCTCGGGCGGCGCGGTCCTGTTCGAAGGCACGGCGGACGAGGCGGTCAACGACCCCGAGGTGCGGCGGGTCTATCTGGGCGAAAACTACATCTGATCGAAGGGCGGCGGCGCTCTGCCCGCCGGTCGCCAAGGCTCAGACGTGCGGGTCGGGACGGGCCCGCACCCCCCGTTTGTCGGGTGTTAACCAATGGGCGGCACTCTCGACAGCAAGTTCCGGGCCAGTTTTGGCGCCCGCAGGAAAACCGTAAGTGATCGGGCAGCGTCTAGAGATCAGACAGGGGCAGGGGCTCGTCATCACGCCCCAGCTGCAGCAGGCGATCAAGCTGCTGCAACTGTCCAATCTCGAGCTGGAGGAGTTCGTCGAGGCCGAGCTGGAGCGTAATCCGCTGCTGCAACGCGACGAGCCCGAGGGCGGAGAGGCTGACGCGCCCGAAAGGGCGGCCGATCCCGTCGCCGATCAGGAAATGTCTTTCGGCGAAGGGGTGGGCCAGGATTCGGTCGCGGCGATGGACGCCGGTTCCGACGACGTCTATGGCGACGCCGCGCCTGGCGAACGCACCAGCGACCGCCTGACCGACGAGGCTCAGCCCGGTCTGTCGGACTGGTCCAGCGCCGGCAAGGGCGGCGTCGTGTTCGAAGGCGACGGCGAGCGCCCCGACGCCCATGAACCCACCCTGTGGGAGCATCTCCAGGCCCAGGCCTCTTCGGCGGGCCTGTCGCCGGCCGACCACGGCATCGCCCTGACCCTGATCGATGCGACGGACGAAGGGGGCTATCTGCGCGGCGAACTGGCGGAGTTCGCCGATCGGCTGGGGGTCGATCTGGCGCGGATCGAGGCGGTCCTGGCCGTCTGCCACGGGTTCGAACCGACCGGCGTCATGGCCCGTTCCGTGCCCGAATGCCTGAAGCTGCAGCTGATCGAGCGCAATCGCTTCGATCCGGCCATGGCGGCCCTGCTGGACAATCTGGACCTTTTGGCGCGTCGGGATATGGCGGGGCTGAAGAAGGTCTGCGGCGTCGACGCCGAGGATCTGAACGAGATGATCGCCGAGCTGAAGGGCCTGACGCCGCGACCCGGCGCCGGCTTCGGCGGCGAACCCGCCCAGACGGTGGTCCCTGACGTCCATGTACGGCCCGATCCGGCGGGCGGCTGGCGGGTCGAACTGAACGCCGATACCCTGCCGCGCCTGCTGATCGACAAACGCTACCATGGACTGGTCCAGGCCGGCGCGCGGTCGGAAACGGAAAAGACCTTCGTCGCCGAATGCGCGGCCCAGGCCAGCTGGCTGGTCAAGTCGTTGGATCAGAGGGCCAAGACCATCCTGAAGGTGGCCTCTGAAATCGTGCGTCAGCAGGACGCCTTCCTGGCCTTCGGGGTCGAGTTCCTGCGGCCCCTGAACCTGAAGACGGTCGCCGACGCCATCGGCATGCATGAATCGACGGTCAGCCGCGTCACCTCGAACAAATATGTTTCGACCCCGCGCGGGGTGTTCGAACTGAAATTCTTCTTCACCGCCGCCATCCAATCGACCGACGGCGCCGCCAGCCATTCGGCCGAAGCCGTCCGTCATAAGATAAAAACCATGATCGACGGCGAGAGCCTGGGGGGGGACATTTTGTCCGACGACAGAATCGTCGAAATCCTTAAGGAAACCGGCATCGACATCGCCCGCCGAACAGTCGCCAAGTATCGGGAAGCCTTGAGAATTCCGTCGTCCGTCGAACGTCGCAGAATGGTTAGGGGCGCCTGACAAGCGTGACCACAAATCGGTGATCCCGATTGACACCAAAAGCGAGCGGGAGCGTTCTATCCGCATGCAAGTCCAAGTCAGCGGCAAGCAAGTGGATGTCGGCGAAGCGTTAGGCTCGCGCATCTCCCAGGAACTCGAAGAAGGGGTCGGAAAATACTTCGCCCGCGGCGGTGACGACGCCGAGGTCGTGGTGTCCAAGGACGGCCACGGCTTCAAGGTGGACTGTTGGGTCCGCCTCGCGTCGGGCCAGACTCTGGTGACGACGGGTATGGGCGGCGACGCCCACTCCGCCTTCACCGAGGCGCTGGACCGTCTCGAAAAGCGCGTCCGCCGCTACAAGCGCCGGCTCAAGGACCACCATATCGGACCCAAGGGTCTGTCGCCTGAAAAGACCGAAGACGCCGCGCGCGAAGTCGCCCGCAGCATCGTGCTGCGGGACCCCGACAGCGTGGAGGACGACGTCTTCGGCGACGCCGGCGACAGCGACGGTCCGCCCCCGGTCGGCATGGTCATCGCCGAAACCGAGCATGAGATCCGCACCATCACCGTGGGGCGGGCCGTGCTCGAGCTGGACATGACGGGCTATCCGGTCGTCCTGTTCCGCAACGCCGCCCACGGCGGTCTGTCGGTCGTCTATCGCCGTCCTGACGGCAATGTCGGCTGGATCGACCCCGAGCGCACCGGCAAGACCAACGGCCACTAGGTGAACAGCCGCGTTTGACTTTGTCGCGGGAGCCTCTAAAGGGGCGCCCGCGACAGCCATTCGCCTGTCTGGAGTCGGCTACAATGCATATCGCAGACCTCCTGGCGCCCAACGGCGTAGTGCTGCGCGGCGGCGCTTCTTCCAAGCGGCAAGCGCTGCACGCGGTCGCTGAGGCGGCCGCCCAGGCGATGGGGGTGGATCAGACCCGCGTGTTCGAAGCCCTGCTGGAGCGCGAAGCCCTGGGCTCCACCGGCCTTGGGTCGGGCGTCGCCGTGCCGCACGCCCGGCTGAAGGAGATCGACCGGGTCACGGCCGTCTTCGTGCGGCTGGATTCGCCGGTCGCCTATGACGCCGTCGACGATCGCCCGGTGGATCTTCTGTTCGCCCTGTTCGCCCCGCCCAAGGATGGGGCCGAGCATCTGCGCGCCCTGGCGGCGGCGTCTCGCGCCCTGCGTTCGGCCGAGCTGAGGGAACAGTTGCGTCAGGCGCGCACCGCCGATGCGATCCGCGCCCTGTTCGTCAAGGACGACGCCCCCGCGACCGCCGCCTGACAGCAGGCGGCGGCCTCTTCCATTTCCGCTCAGTGAACCGAGACGGGCTCCAGCTCGTGGGCCACGGCGGCCGCAAAGGCGGTGTCGCGGTCCAGCATCACCGCCAGGCGTTCGCCGTCGGCGCTGTGGACGGCGTAGAGCGACTGGTTCGGGTCGAAGGCGACGTCCTTCATCTCGACCGCCTCTTCCAGCAGGTCGGACGCCTTCACCTCGCGCACATAGACGAGGTCGGGGGCGCCCAGGCCCGCAAAATCTTCCTTGGTCATGATCGGCGTCATAGGACCGCCTCCTTTGATTCCACAACGCCCGGATCGCCGGGCGGTTCGAACGGTCGCGCTTTTCAGCTCGCCGTGATGGGAATGCGCCGCACCTGGCGTTCCGCCTCGGGCCGGATCAGATCGACGTGCAGCAGACCGTGTTCCAGTCGCGCGCCCTGAACCTCCAGCCCGTCGGCGAGGACGAAGCTCCTGACGAAGCCGCGCGAGGCGATGCCGCGATGCAGGAAGGCCTGTTCGCCCTTGCCGGCCTCGTCGCGCTTGCCGGCGATGATCAGCTGACGTCCCTCAAGCGTGATAGACAGCTCGTCTGGCGAAAAGCCGGCGACAGCCAGGCTGATCCGAACCCCCGTGTCGGCGATCTGCTCGACATTATAGGGCGGATAGCTCTCGGCGGCGGCCTTGGCGGCGCGGTCGATCAGGGCGCGCGTATGGTCAAAGCCCAGCAGAAAGGGGCTGTCGAACAGAACGGTGCGGGTCGTCGTCATCTGGGTCCTCGAAAAAGCGACCGACCGACGGCCTCCCGCGAACGGCAAGACCTTCGATCACAGATGAAGATGGGGGCGGACGGGGACGGGATCAACCGCCCCTGTCCATGACCTCAGTGGATGGCTTCGCCATGCTGGGTATAGTCCAGTCCCTCGACCTCTTCGTCCCTGGCGACGCGCAGGCCGGTGGTGAACTTGCAGATCATCAAGACCAGGAAGGTGCCCGCCGCGCTCCAGGCGATTGCGCCGGCCAGGCCGACGGCCTGTTTCCAGACGGTCGCCCCCTCCGCCAGGGCGTTGACGCTGGTGGTGGCGAAGACGCCGGTCAAAAGGGCGCCGACGATGCCGCCGATCCCGTGCACGCCGAAGGCGTCCAGACTGTCGTCATATTTCAGGGCGTGCTTCAGCCAGACCGCTCCGGCGTAGCAGGCCGGGCCGGCGATCAGGCCGATGAAGAAGGCGCCCTTGGGATCGACAAAGCCGGCGGCGGGCGTGATGGCGACCAGACCCCCCACGATGCCGGACAGCAGGCCCAGCAGGGTCGGGCGCTTGCGGTCAAACCATTCGATCGCCATCCAGCCCAGGGCGGCGGCGGCGGCGGCCAGGATGGTGTTGAAGGCGGCGGTGGCGGCCAGGGCGTCGGCCGCCCCGGCCGACCCGGCGTTGAAGCCGATCCAGCCGACCAGCAGCAGGCCGGTGCCGATGGCGCTATAGACCAGATTGGCCGGGGCCATGTTGTCGCGGCCGAAGCCGTGGCGCGGCCCCAGCACCAGGGCGCAGACCAGGCCGGCGACGCCCGCATTGACGTGAACCACCGCACCGCCCGCGAAATCCAGCACCCCCAGTCCGCCCAGATAGCCGCCGCCCCAGACCTGATGGCAGATCGGCGCATAGACGATCAGGTGCCACAGGGCGAAGAACAGCAGGCTGGCCGAAAACTTCATTCGTTCGGCGAAGGCGCCGGCGATCAGGGCCGGGGTTATGATGGCGAAGGTCATCTGGAAACTGACGAACAACAGTTCGGGCAGGCCCGGCAGCAGGCTGTGCGCCGTCTGCATCGTCACCCCGTTCAGGAAGGCCGCCTGGACCCCGCCGATCAGACCGTTGACCGCATCGGGCCCCTTGCCGAACGACAGGCTGTAGCCGACCAGGAACCACAGCACCGAGACGAGGGCGAAGGCCGCCGCCGACTGGGCGATGACGCTGATGATGTTCTTCTTCCTGACCATGCCGCCGTAGAACAGGGCCAGGCCCGGCAGGGTCATCAGCAGGACCAGGGCGGTGGAGGTCAGAATCCAGGCCGTCGCCGCATTGTCGATGACCAGCGGCGCCTGGTGGGCCAGCAGGGCGGGCGCCGCCAGGGCCGGTGAGGCGAGCGACGCCGCCCCGACGGCGGTGAAGGCGGAAAGGGCGGCGGTTCGGGTCATTTCAGGCGTCTCGGTGAGGAGAGGAAGGAACGGCGCAACCAGGCTTCAGGCCGAAGTCTTAAGCCGTTCCTCCGCCCTGACAATGTCCGTGAGCGGTACGATGCGAACGAAACGGTCAAGCGTGTTGTCCCAGTCGCTCAACAAGCGCCGCGCCAAGGGCGAAGCCGTCGCGGCCAGGTGCGCCTCGACCAGTTCGCGCAGTCGTTCGGCCGCGGCCGCGTCGATGTCGGTCACGCCAGCCAGATCGCCGTTCAGGGCGCGCTCGGCGTGGCCCGGCTGGTCCAGCACGAACAGCTCGCCGCCGCTCATGCCCGCCGCCAGGTTCCAGCCGACCGAGCCCAGCACGACCACCCGGCCGCCGGTCATATATTCGCAGCCGTGGGCGCCCAGGCCCTCGACCACGGCTTCGGCGCCCGAGTTGCGCACCGCGAACCGCTCGCCCGCCGCGCCGGCGACGAACAGCCGGCCCGAGGTGGCCCCGTACAGGGTCGTGTTGCCGCAGATCAGCTGATCCTCGCGCCATTCCGGCGTGCGGATCGAAATCTCGGCCCCCGACAGACCCTTGCCGACATAGTCGTTGGCTTCGCCCGTCAGATGCAGTTCCAGCCCCTTGGCCGCAAAGGCGCCGAAGCTCTGGCCGGCGATGCCTTCCAGACGCAGCTTCAGCCGTCCGGCCGGACCCTGGGAACCGAAACGCCGCACGATGGCGGACGAGACGGCGGCGCCGACCGTCCGCTGGGTGTTGTTCAGCGGATAGGACAGTTCCAGCGTCTGGCCCCGATCCAGGAAGCGGACCGCATCCTTCAGCACCCGGGCGTCCAGACTGTCGGCGATGGGCTTGCGGCCCTTGTCGGCCCACTTGCCGGCCGCGCCCTCGTCGACCTGAACCAGCAGGGGGTTCAGATCGAGGTCGTCCAGGTGCGCCCCGCCGCGCCGGACCTGACGCAACAGGTCGGTGCGGCCGATGATTTCGTCCATCGTCCGGGCGCCGATCGAGGCCAGAATCTCGCGTGTCTCCTCGGCGATGAAGGTGAACAGGTTGACCACCTTGTCCGGCGTGCCGGTGAACTTTTCGCGCAACCGCTCGTCCTGAGAGCAGACGCCGACGGGGCACGTGTTGGAATGGCACTGGCGCACCATCAGACAGCCCATGGCGATCAGGGCGGCGGTGCCGACGCCGTATTCCTCGGCGCCCAGCATGGCGGCGATGACGACGTCGCGGCCGGTGCGCACCCCGCCGTCGGTGCGCAGGGTCACCGAGCCGCGCAGATTGTTCAGCGTCAGCACCTGGTGGGCCTCGGCCAACCCGATCTCCCAGGGCAGGCCTGCGTGTTTGATCGAGGTCTGGGGCGAGGCGCCGGTGCCGCCGTTGTGGCCGGCGATCAGGATGGCGTCGGCATTGGCCTTGGCCACCCCCGAGGCGATGGCCCCGATGCCCGAGGCGGACACCAGTTTCACCGTCACCCTGGCGTCTGGGTTGATGGCCTTCAGATCATAGATGAGCTGGGCCAGATCCTCGATCGAATAGATGTCGTGGTGCGGCGGCGGGCTGATCAGGGTGGTGCCGGGCACGGCGTGGCGCATCCGGGCGATGAACTTTGTCACCTTGAAGCCGGGCAGTTGGCCGCCCTCGCCGGGCTTGGCGCCCTGGGCCACCTTGATCTCGATCTCGCGGCACTGGTTCAGATATTCGGCCGTGACGCCGAACCGGCCCGAGGCCACCTGTTTCACCGCCGAGTTGGCGTCGTCGCCGTTGGGGCGCGGGTGATAGCGTTCGGGATCCTCGCCGCCTTCGCCCGAGACCGAGCGGGCGCCGATGCGGTTCATGGCGATGTTCAGCGTCTCGTGCGCCTCAGGCCCCAGGGCGCCCAGGGACATGGCCTGGGTCAGGAAGCGGCGGCGGATGTCCGAGACGCTCTCGACCTGATCGATGGGAATCGGCGTCCCTTCGCGGAAGTCCAGCAGGTCGCGCAGCGACAGATCCGGCTGGTTTCTGACGGCTTGCGAGAACTGCTTGAACCGGCGGTAGTCGCCCCGGTTGCAGGCGTCCTGCAGCAGATGGATCGTCTTGGCCTCGTGGGCGTGGGCCTCGCCGCCCGCACGAATCTTGAAGAAGCCGCCGATGGCGGGGGAGGGCTGGGCCTCGCCCCAGGCGACCTTGTGCCGCTTCAGCGCCGCCTGCTCCAGACCCGCCAGCCCGATGCCGGAGATGCGCGACGGGGCGCCGGGGAAGAACTCGGCCGTCAGGGCCCGCGACAGGCCCAACACCTCGAACTCGCATCCGCCGCGATAGGCGGAGATGACGCTGATCCCCTTGCGCGCCAGGGTCTTCAAGAGGCCCGCCTCGATGCCCGCCTTATAGTTCAGACAGGCGTCGCGCAGGGTCAGGCCGGGGTACAGGCCGCGATCCAGCCGCTCTTGGAACAGGTCCTGAGCCAGCCAGGCGTTGACGGTGGTGGCCCCGACCCCGACCAGAACGGCGAACCCATGCGGGTCCAGGGTCTCGGCGGTGCGGACCACGATCGAGCAATAGGTCCGCAGGCCCGCCGCAGTCAGCCGCCCGTGAACCCCGGCTGTGGCCAGGATCATCGGGGCCGCCAGCCGCGTCGCCGAGCTTTGTTGGTCGGTCAGCACGATCAGGGCCGCGCCGTCGCGGGCGGCGGCCTCAGCCTCGTCCATGATCCGGTCTAATGCCGCGCGCAGGCCCGCGCCGGGCCGGGCGTCGTCGGCGGGGACGTCATAGCTGCAGTCGATAACCACGGTTGAACCCGCGCCGACAGTCGCGACCATCCGCTCATACATGCCGTTGGTCAGGACGGGGCTGTCCAGGACGAAGACGTCGGTCTGGGCCTCTTCCTGAGCGAGAATATTGCCCAGGTTCTTGAACCGGGTCTTCAGGCTCATCGCCCCCGCTTCTCGCAGGGGGTCGATGGGGGGGTTGGTGACCTGACTGAAGTTCTGCCGGAAATAGTGGCTCAGCGGGCGCGGCAGGGCCGACAGCACCGCCGGCGGAGCGTCGTCGCCCATGGAGCCGACCGCCTCCTTGCCGTCGCGGACCAGGGCGTCCAGCAGCAGGTCCAGATCCTCGCGGCTGTAGCCGGCGGCGATCTGGCGGCGGGTCAGGTCCTCGCCGGAGGCCGAACACGGTTCCGGTCCGGGGCCGATGATCGGCTCCAGATCCACCATATTGTCCAACCACTCCGTATAGGGGTGGGCGGCGGCCAGGGCGTCGATGGCCTCATGCTCGTCGTAGAGGCGGCCATGCTTCATATCGACGGCGATCAGCTTGCCGGGGCCGATGTGCAGGCGGCGCTTCACCCGGCTTTCGGGGATGGGGACCAGGCCCGCTTCGGACCCGGCCATCAAGAGGCCGTCCACGGTTTCGACCGCCCGCAGGGGGCGCAGGCCATTGCGGTCCTTGCCCGCCACCACCCAGCGGCCGTCGGCGGCGCAGATGGCGGCCGGACCGTCCCACGGCTCCATCACCGCATTGCAATAGGCGTAGAAGGCCCGGTGTTCGGGCGGCATGACGACGTCGTCCTTGGCCCAGGCCTCGGGGATCAGCAGGGCCTTGGCCATCGGCGTGGGGCGACCGGCATGGACCAGCACCTCCATGACATTGTCCAGGGCGGCCGAGTCGGACCCGCCCGGCTGAACCACCGGCTTCACCTCGCGGTCGCGATCCCCGAAGGCCTGGGCGGCCATGCGGATCTCGTGCGACTTCATCCAGTTCAGATTGCCCTTCAGCGTGTTGATCTCGCCGTTGTGAGCCAGCATGCGGAAGGGCTGGGCCAGCTTCCATTCCGGGAAGGTGTTGGTCGAATAGCGCTGGTGGAAGACGGCGTAGGCCGAGACGAAGCGCGGATCCTCCAGGTCGGGATACAGGTTCCCCAGCAGTTCGGCCCGCACCATCCCCTTGTAGGCGATGGAGCGCGCGGACAGGGTGCAGATGTAGACCCCCGCCAAGTTCTCGGTCTTGACCGTCTTTTCGATGCGGCGGCGGCACAGGTACAGTTCACGCTCCAGCGCCTCGCCGTCCAGCGGCTGGCCGGCGTCGTCCAGCGGCGGGGCCAGCATGATCTGTTCGATCTCGGGCCGGGTGGCTCCGGCCTTGGTCCCGACGACCGACAGGTCGATGGGCGTCTGACGCCAGCCGTAGATCCAGAAGCCGGCGCGCAGGGCCTCGGTCTCGACGATGGCGCGGGCGCGGTCCTGGGCCCCCAGGTCCGTGCGCGGCAGGAAGACCTGGCCCACGCAGATCGGACCGGGCCGCACGGACTGACCGATCGAGGCCACCTGGTCGGCGAAGAAGCCTTGTGGCAGTTCGCACATGACGCCGGCGCCGTCGCCAGACAGGCCGTCGGGATCGACGGCGCCGCGGTGGGCCACGGCCTTCAGGCTGCGGATCGCATATTCGACCACGTCGCGGCGCGGCGTGCCGTCGATGGAGCAGACCAGGCCCACGCCGCAGGCGTCGCGCTCGGCGCTGCGGTCATAGGCGTTTTCGGCTTCCAGCCGGTCGCGGGTCTGTTCGTACTTGTTCAGCCAATCGGTCATGCCGCGACCTCCTCGGTGCGGGTCTTCAGGTAACGATCGATCTCGGCGGCGGCGTCCTGGCCTTCCCGCACAGCCCAGACGACCAGCGAGGCCCCGCGCACCGCGTCGCCGGCGGCGAAGACGCCGGGCAGGCTGGTGGCGAAGCTGACGGCGCCGACCTTGATGGTGCCGTCGTCGCGGAGTGTCAGGTTCGGCTCATGCGCGGCGAAGGGCTCGGGCGAAAAGCCCAGGGCCTCGATGACGATGTCGGCCGGAATATCGAAGTCGGCGCCGGGCACGGGCACGATGTCGCGCCGCTCGCCGGGGGCCGCCTCGGTCAGTTGCATCCGCGCGGCGCGGACGCCCGTGACGCGATCGCCCTGGGACAGCAGGGCCTTGGGCGCGCCCAGCCATTCGAAGACGACGCCTTCCTCCTCGGCGTTGACCACCTCGCGGGCCGAGCCGGGCATGTTCTCGCGGTCTCGGCGATACAGGCAGGTCACGCTGGCCGCGCCCTGGCGGACGGCGGTGCGGACGCAGTCCATCGCCGTGTCGCCGCCGCCGATCACGACCACCCGCTTGCCGCGCGCCTCGTGCCAGCCGTCCTGTTCGGCGTCGCCCAGGTCGCGCCGGTTCTGGTGCGTCAGATAGGAGAGGGCCGCCACGGTGGAGTCCGGGCCCCGCCCCGGCGCGGACAGGACGCGGGGCTGGTAGACGCCCATGGCCAGGAGGACCACGTCATGGCGGTCGCGCAACTCGGTCAGGGTCACGTCCTTGCCGACCTCGCAGCCCAGGACGAACTGAACGCCGCCGTCGATCAGACGGTCCACGCGCCGCTGGACCACGTGTTTCTCCAGCTTGAAGCCGGGAATGCCGTAGATCAGCAGGCCGCCGGCCCGGTCATGACGGTCATAGACGGTGACCTGATAGCCTTCGCTGCGCAGCCGGTCGGCGGCGGCCAGACCGGCCGGTCCCGCCCCGACGATGCCGACGCTCTCGCCGCGCTCGGCCGCAGGCCGGATCGGTTCGACCCAGCCGTTGGCGAAGGCCTGATCCCCCAGCCAGGCCTCGATCGAGCCGATGGTCACGGCGTCCCAGCCGGACTGGTTCAGGGTGCAGCCGCCTTCGCACAACCGGTCCTGCGGGCAGATGCGGCCGCAGATTTCGGGCATGGTCGAGGTCAGAGACGCCACGCGCCAGGCTTCGCGCGGCTCGTTCTCGGCCGACAGGCGCAGCCAGTCGGGGATGTTGTTCTGAAGCGGGCAGGCGTTTTGGCAGAACGGCACGCCGCAGTCGGTGCAGCGCGACGCCTGTTTCTCCGCCGTCTCGGTCGAGGGCGGAATCGTGATCTCACCGAAACCGCGTGTGCGCAGTTCGGCGGAGGCCTTGGACAGGCGGCGGGGTTCGACCACGAAAGTCCCGCCTTGCTTCAGGGTCTTATGCATCCCTCGCATATGCAGCAAAGCGGCGGTGTGAGGCAAATATTATTGCCGCTACGGGCTATTGCTCGAGAAAATCGCAACAAATGATCAGATATGCGCGCAATGTGGCGATAAATGTGTGCGCCCGCCGCTCCACTTGGAACGGCTTTAGGGTCTGTAGGCGCCAAATTCGGAACCTGGGCGGCGTCCGTTCGTTGAGCTCGTCTCAACCGCAATCGAAAACGGGGGCTCCATGCCGAGATGGACCACGCCGACTGGGCTGGGAGGATGGCTGACGCTGCTCCTCGGCCTCCTGATCGCCCTGATCGGAGCGATCCTCGCCTTCGGCGGGGCGCAGCTCGCGGCCCTGGGCGGCTCCTGGTATTATCTGATCGTCGGCCTGCTGCTGATCGCCTCGGGCGTGCTGCTGGTCTTGCGCGACGTGCGGGGCGCCTGGATCTACGGCGGCGCCTTCCTGTTCACCCTGGTCTGGGCGCTTTGGGAAAAGGGGCTGGACGGATGGGCCCTGGTCCCGCGTCTGATCGGCCCGCTGGTTCTGATGTTCCTGGTTCTGGCTAGCCTGCCCGTGCTGATGGGGCGGGGCGGCAAACGGCTGGCGGGCGGCGGCGCCCTGGGACTGGCGGTCCTTACGGTGGTGTTCGGCTTCGCCGTGGCCCAGGCCAACCGCGCTCAGATCGCCAGCCCGGCGCCGGGCGCGCGCGGCGCCTACAACGACCCGGCCCTGCTGAAGACCGGCGCCGACTGGCCCGCCTGGGGCGGCACGGACAGCGCCCAGCGCTATTCGCCTCTGACGCAGATCAACAAGGACAATGTCGGTCGACTGGAACGGGCCTGGACCTTCCGCACCGGCGATCTGCCGGAAGAACGATGGGGCGCGGAGACCACGCCTCTGAAGATCGGCGACACCGTCTATCTCTGCTCTGCCCGCAACAAACTGTTCGCCCTGGACGCCGCCACGGGGCGACAGAAGTGGGCCTATGATCCTCAGGTCGCCGACGAGAACATCCCCTATACGGCCGCCTGCCGGGGCGTGACCTATCACGCGCGGGCCGGCGCCGACGCGGCCGAGCCGTGCGCGACCAAGATCGTCGAGGGCACTCTGGACGGCCGCATCATCGCTGTCGATGCGCGCACCGGACGCCCCTGTCCGGCCTTCGGCCAGAACGGCGCCGTCGATATCAAGCGCGGCATGGGCGAGCCCTATCCGGGCATGGTCTCGATAACTTCCGCCCCTGTGATCGTGCGCGGGGTGATCGTCACGGGGCATCAGGTGCTGGACGGCCAGAAGCGCTGGAACGCCTCGGGCGTGATCCAGGGCTTCGATGTGGAGACGGGTGAACTGCGTTTCGCCTGGGACATGATGCGCCCCGACCGCAACGGCCTGCCGCCGGAAGGAGAGACCTATACGCCGGGCACGCCCAATATGTGGACCACGGCCACGGGGGACGAGGCGCTGGGCCTAGTCTATCTGCCCATGGGTAATTCGTCCGCCGACTACTGGTCCAGCTCGCGGCGACCGGCCGAGAATGAATACTCCACCGCCCTGGTCGCGCTGGACGTGACGACCGGCAAGCCCCGCTGGCATTTCCAGACGGTGCATAAGGACGTCTGGGACTTCGACCTGGGCTCTCAGGCGACCTTAATCGACTTCCCGACGGGGAGCGGCGTGGTTCCGGCCCTGCTGCTGCCCACCAAACAGGGCGACATGTATGTGTTCAACCGCGCCACCGGCCAGTTGCTGCATGGGGTCGAGGAACGTCCGGTCCCGACCACGGGCGGAACCGAACAGGGCCAGCGGTCGCCCACCCAGCCCTTTTCGCTGTTCGCCACCCTGCGCAAGCCCAATCTGGAGGAGCGGGACATGTGGGGCATGTCGCCCATCGACCAGATGTTCTGCCGCATCAACTTCAGGAAGGCCGACTATCAGGGCTATTACACCCCGCCATCGACCAACCACTACATCAACTATCCCGGCTATAACGGCGGCTCCGACTGGGGCGGCGTGGCGGTCGATCCTGTGCGCGGCGTGATCATCGCCAACTACAACGACATGCCCAACTACAACCGGCTGGTGCCGCGCGAAGAGGCCAATGAGCGGGGCTGGTTCCCGCGTGACGACCCTCGCTACATCGCCCAGCAGCAGCAGGCGAGCGTGCGCGGCGGCAGCCTGTCCAAGGGGGAAGGCGCCGGCGATCCGCAGATCGGCGTCCCCTACGCCATCGACGTCAACGCCGGCTGGCGCGTGAAGTGGACGGGCCTGCTGTGCAAGGAGCCTCCGTACGGCGGCATCACCGCCATCGACATGCGCTCGGGCAAGACCCTGTGGGACCGGCCGTTCGGCACGGCGCGCAAGAACGGGCCGTGGGGCATCCCCTCGCACCTGCCGCTGGAGATCGGCACGCCGAACAACGGCGGTTCGGTGGTGACGGCCGGCGGCCTGATCTTCATCGCCGCGGCGACCGACGACCTGATCCGCGCCATCGACATCGAAACCGGCGAGACCGTCTGGTCCGACGTCCTGCCGGCCGGCGGCCAGGCCAATCCGATGATCTATGAGCAGAACGGCCGCCAGTATCTCGTCATCATGGCGGGCGGCCACCACTTCATGGAGACGCCGAAGGGCGACTATGTGATCGCCTATGCCCTGCCCGAGGGCATAGCATAGGGTTGCTTTTGGGCCGATCGCGCTTCGCGCTGCTTGAGGCCGTGATGAAATGATCCGAAAGGGCCGGAGGCGGAAAACGTCTCCGGCCTTTTTGCGTCACGGCCGCGTCTGGCCCTGACCCCGCACGACGTATTTGTAGGTGGTCAGCTGTTCGGCGCCGACGGGGCCGCGGGCGTGCAGGCGGGCGGTCGAAATGCCGATCTCGCCGCCGAAGCCGAACTCTCCCCCGTCGGCGAACTGGGTCGAGGCGTTGATCAGGACGATGGCGCTGTCCACCTGGGCGGCGAACCGTTCGGCGGACGTGGCGTCGGTGGTGATGATCGCCTCCGTATGGCCCGAACCGTAGCGGGCGATGTGGGCCACGGCCGCGTCCAGATCCTCCACCACCCGAACCGCCAGGACGGGCGCCAGATATTCGGTGGTCCAGTCCGCCTCCGTCGCCGGGACCATGGCGGGGACCAGGGCCCGCGCCGCATCGTCCCCACGCAGTTCGCATCCGGCGGCGATCAGGTCGGTGGCGACCGGGGGCAGCAGGCGTTCGGCAGCCGCGCGGTCCACCAGCAGGGTCTCGGTCGCGCCGCAGACCGAAACCCGTCGCATCTTGGCGTTCAGCACCACCGCGCGCGCGACCTCCAGATCGGCCGCCTCATGCAGATAGGTGTGGTTCAGCCCCTCCAGATGGCTGAGGACGGCGGTCTTGGCCTCCGCCTGGACGCGGGCGACCAGGCTCTTGCCGCCGCGCGGAATGATGACGTCGATCGCCCCGTCCAGCCCGCCCAGCATCAGGCCGACGGCTTCGCGGTCGGGCGTATCGACCAGTTGCACCGCATCCGCCGGCAGGCCGGCCTCCGCCAGGGATTCCGCGATCAGGCCGGCGATGGCGAGGGAGGACTGGAGGCAATCCGATCCACAGCGCAGGATGGCGGCGTTGCCCGAGCGGATGCACAGGGCGGCGGCGTCGGCGGTGACGTTGGGGCGGCTCTCATAGATCACGCCCAGCACGCCGATCGGGGTGCTGACCCGCGCGATGTCCAGGCCGTTGGCGGGGGTCCAGCGCTCGGTCTCGACGCCCAGGGGATCGGGCACGGCGGCGATGGTCTTGACCGCCTGGGCCATGCCGGCGACGCGGGCGGGGGTCAGCAGCAATCGGTCGATTTGGGCCTCGGCCATGCCGTTCGCACGGGCTGCGGCCACGTCTCGGGCGTTGGCGGCCAGAATGTCCGCCTCGGCGGCGGTCAATCGTCGGGCCAGGCTGTCCAGCGCGCGGGTGCGGGCGCCGGCCGGGGCGTCGCGCAGACCCGCCGCAGCGGCGCGGGCGCATCGGCCCCGCTCCAGCATCTGTTCGTTCAGCGTCAGAGTCTCGGTCATCGGTCGTCCAGCACCAGGTCGTCGCGGTGGATCAGGACCGAGGCGCCGCGATAGCCCAGAACGGACTCGATCTCATCGCTGCGGCGGCCCCGGATGCGGGCGGCCTCTTCGGCGGCGTAGGCGGCTAAGCCCACCCCGACAGGCCGGTTTTCGGCGTCGATCAGGCGCACGCAGTCGCCCTTTTCGAAGTCGCCCGAGACGACCGTGACCCCGGCGGGCAACAGGCTCTTGCCGGCCTTCAGCGCGGCGACGGCGCCGGGGTCCAGCGTCAGGGTTCCGGCGGGCGACAGGCTGCCGGCGATCCACTGCTTATAGGCGGCCATCGGGGTGTCGGGCGCCGTGATCAGGGTGGCGCGCGCCCCGGTGCGAACCGCGCTCAGAGGCGACAGGGTCTGGCCCGAGGCGATGACGGTGGCGCAGCCGGCCGAGCGGGCGATCTGCGCCGCCGCCAGCTTGGTCGCCATGCCGCCCGTGCCGACCCCGGCCTGGGCGTTGGCGCCGCCGCCCATGGCCAGGACGTCGGGGCCGAGGCTCTCGATCAGAGGCAGGTGGACGGCGTTCGGGTCTCGCCGTGGATCGGCGGTGTAGAGGCCGTCGACGTCGGACAGCAAAATCAGCAGATCAGCCCGCGCCAGCTGGGCCGTGCGCGCCGCCAGCCGATCGTTGTCGCCATAGCGGATCTCTTCGGTGGCGACGGTGTCGTTCTCATTGACGATGGGCACCACTCCGTGGGCCAGCAGGGCCTCGACCGTGGCGCGGCCGTTCAGCCAGCGCCGACGCCGTTCGGTGTCGTCTCGGGTCAAGAGGACCTGCCCGGCCACCAGGCCGTGAGGGGCCAGGGCTTCGGACCAGGCGGCCATCAGCAGGGACTGGCCCACCGAGGCCGCCGCCTGCTTGTCCTCCAGCCGCGCGCCCAGGTTCGGCAGGCGGCCGCGCCCCAGTGCGATCGAACCGGACGAGACGACGATCACCTCGCGCCCCTCGGTCCTCAGCCGCGCCAGATCCTGGGCCATGGCGGCCAGCCAGTCGCGCGTCGGCCGCCGCGTCTCGGCGTCGATCAACAGAGACGATCCGATCTTGACCACGACCCGGCGGGCGGCCCCCAGGGCGGAGGCGGCGTCCGGACGCGGCGCGGGGGAGGCGGCCTGGGACATGAAGGTTTCTCTAAACGGCCGATCGCCGCTTGTCTCTTGTCGTCTGTGCCGTCACAGCAGGGCGATGATGGAATCCCTGTCCCCTATCGCCGCAGGCGCCCTGGGCAGTCTGGCGGCCGGTCTGATGACGGCGGTCGGCGCGGCGCCGATGTTGGTGGTCAAAAGGCCCGGTCAGCAGACCCAGAGCGTGCTCCTAGGCTTCGCCGCCGGGGTGATGCTGGCGGCCTCCTTCTTCTCGCTGATCATGCCGGGGGTGGAGGTGCTGCAAACGGGCGGGGCGTCGCGCGGCTGGGCGGCGGGAACCATGGCGGCGGCGGTGCTGATCGGGGCCACGGTCATCGGCCTGATGAACCGGTTCGCGCCGGTGGACATGCTGGCGATCGGACCGGCCCAGTCGAAACATCTGGCGCGCCGCATCTGGCTGTTCATCATCGCCATCACCCTGCACAACTTCCCTGAGGGCGCGGCCGTGGGCGTCAGCTTCGGCGGCGGCGACCTGCACCAGGGGCTGGCGACGACGCTCGGTATCGGCATTCAGAACATGCCCGAAGGCCTGGCCGTGTCGGCGGCCATGGCCTCGCTGGGGTATGGCCGGATCGCCGCCTTTGCGGGCGCCCTGGCCTCGGGTCTGGTCGAGCCGGTCGGCGGGCTGATCGGCGCGAGCGTGGTCGGCGCCTTGCCCGGCGCCCTGCCCTGGGGCCTGGGTCTGGCGGCCGGAGCCATGATCTATGTCGTCACTGCAGAGATCATTCCCGAGACGCGTGAGCGATCGACCGGCGACGGCTCCATGATCGGGCTGATGGTCGGTCTGGTGGGGATGATGTTCCTGGACATCGCCCTGGGCTGAGCTTGGCCTTTAGGCTGCTCTCGAGTTGAAGGACTTCGGGCGCCTGTTACATCATTTACATGCGGCGCGGGTCTGGACGGGGGCGGTCGCCAGAGGTTAGGCCACCAGTTCGCCGATCCATCTGCCCCGAAGGAGCGCCCCATTAAGACGCGACCTGAAAAGCCTTCGGCTTCCCGTCGAAACTTCTTGTCTGGCCTCGGGCTTCTCGCCCTGTTGGGCGCCGGAGTGTATTCCATGCCTGCTTCCGCCGAAACCGCCCGCGCCGTTCAGCGTCACCGCCAGCGGATCGAGGATCTGATTTCGGCCATGACGGTCGAGGAGAAGGCGGGCCAGCTCAATCTGCTCGCCGATCCGTTCCGCTGGATGCCGACGGCGGTGAACCCGCTGGACGGCACGGGCGATCCCGCCCGCGTCACCGCCATGATCCGCGAGGGCAAGGTCGGCAGCCTGTTCAACGGCATCGGCGCCGAGGCCGGCCGCCGCATCCAGCAGGTCGCGATGGAAGAGAGCCGGCTGAAGATCCCGCTGCTGTTCGCGGCGGACGTGATCCACGGCCTGTCCACCATCTTCCCCGTACCCCTGGCCGAGGCGGCGGCTTTCGACACTCAACTGGCCTATCGCACCGCCCGCGCCGCCGCGGTCGAGACGGCCGCCTCGGCCGTGCACCAGACCTACGCCCCCATGGTGGACGTGGCCCGCGACCAGCGCTGGGGCCGCAACGTCGAGGGCGCGGGCGAGGACGTGCTGCTGAACAATCTGCTGGCCGCCGCCCGGGTGCGCGGCTTCCAGGGCGAAAAGGGGCTGGACGACCGCGACGCCGTCCTGGCCACCGCCAAACACATGGCCGCCTATTCGGCCGCTGTCGGCGGGGTCGAGTACAACACCACCGACATGAGCGAACAGACCCTGCGCGGGGTCTTCCTGCCGCCGTTCAAGGCGGCGGTGGACGCGGGTTGCCTGTCGATCATGAGCGCCTTCAACGACCTGAACGGGGTGCCGGCCTCGGGCAGCCGCAAACTGCTGACCGACATTCTGCGCGGCGAATGGGGCTTTGAGGGCTTCGTCGTCTCGGATTACACCTCCGAACAGGAGCTGATCGCCCACGGCTTCGCCGAGGACGGCCGCGACGCCGCCCGCCTGGCCTTCAACGCCGGGGTCGACGTGTCGATGGTCTCGGGCCTCTATCTGGAGCATCTGCCCAGCCTGGTCGCCTCGGGCGAAGTGTCAATGGGACGTCTGGACGAAGCGGTGCGCCGCGTTCTGACCACCAAGGCGGCTCTGGGCCTGTTCGACGATCCCTATCGCGGCACGGACGTGGCGCGCGAAAAGGCCGTCGTCGGCTCGCGCGACCATATCGAGCTGTCGCGCGAGGCGGGCCGGAAGTCGGTGGTCCTGCTGAAGAACGACAACAACCTGCTGCCGCTGAACAAGAGCCAGAAGATCGCCCTGGTCGGGCCGTTCGCGGACGACGTCGACAATGTCTGGGGACCGTGGACCATCTGGGGCGCGCCTGAGCGCCGCGTCTCGCTGGAGGCCGGCTTCCGCGCCGCCATGACCGATCCGCAAGCCCTCACCGTGGCGCGTGGCTCGGGCGTCGAGACCCCGCTGGACGGCGGCATTGAAGAGGCTGTCCGTGCGGCCGAAGGCGCCGACGTCATCGTCCTGGCCATCGGCGAAAGCCAGAAGATGTCGGGCGAGGCCCAGTCCCGCACCGAGATCGTCGTGCCGGCCCCGCAGATGGCCCTGGTCGACGCCATGGCGGCGCTGAACAAGCCCATGGTCGTCCTGCTGCGCAACGGCCGGGCCCTGGCGCTGGAAGGCAATGTCAAGAACGCCCAGGCGGTGGTCGTGACCTGGTTCCTGGGCGAGCAGATGGGCCACGCCGTGGCGGACGTGATCTTCGGGGCCCATGGGCCTTCGGCCCGCCTGCCGATCAGCTTCCCGCACAAGTCGGGCCAGCAGCCCTATTCCTACGACCACAAGAACACGGGACGTCCGGCCAACCCGGACCTGCCGGTCGAGGAATACAAGGCCCGCTATCGCGAGACGACCAACACGGCCCTCTATCCGTTCGGTTTCGGCCTGACCTATGGCGAGGTGGTCTATGGGCCGGTTGAGATGGCGAGCGATCAACTGCCGTGGAACGGGACGCTGGACGTCGCCGTCACCGTGACCAACCGGGGCGCCCACGCGGCCGAGGAACTGGTGCAGCTCTATATCCACGACCGGGTCGCCAGCCTGACCCAGCCGGGCCGTCTGCTGAAGGATTTCAAACGGGTCAGCCTGCGTCCCGGTCAGAGCCAGACGGTGCGTTTCACCCTGAACCCGCGTCAGCTGGGCTTCATCGGCGAGGACGGCGCCTACCGGATCGAACCCGGCCTGTTCGACCTGTGGCTGGCCCCGCACGCCCAGGGCGGTTCGGCGGCTCAGTTCCGTCTGATCGGCCCGGCCTGATCCTGCGGACGTTGACGGAGCGGACGGCAGGGCTTAACGAGCCCGCCGTTTGTCTTCGGCCTCCTTTCGGGCTGGATTCGTGTTTAGGAGCGCGCCCATGACGACCAAGATTCTTCCGGGCGCCACAGGCGTTCTCGCGCTTGCAGACGGCACGATCCTTCAGGGCGTCGGCGTCGGCGCGGTCGGATCGGCTCTGGGCGAGGTGGTCTTCAACACCGCCATGACCGGTTATCAGGAGATCCTGACCGACCCGTCCTACATGAGCCAGATCCTGGCCTTCACCTTCCCGCATGTCGGCAATGTCGGCACGAACGTCGAAGACATCGAACAGATGGGCGGCGGCTCGGACACCTCGGCGCGGGGCGCCATCTTCCGCGACATTCCGACCGATCCGGCCAACTATCGCTCGGACGCCAGTTTCGACGACTGGATGAAGCGGCGCGGCGTCGTGGGTCTGGCCGGGGTGGACACCCGCGCCCTGACCAAGATCATCCGAGACAAGGGCGCGCCCCACGCCGTGATCGCCCATGATCCGGACGGAAACTTCGACCTGGAAGCCTTGGTCGACCAGGCCAAGGCCTGGACCGGGCTGGTGGGTCTGGACCTGGCCAAGCCCGCCTCGACGCTGCAGGCCTTCGAATGGAACGAGGGTCTGTGGCAATGGCCTGAGGGTCATCCCAAGACCGAAGGCCGCAAGGAGGTGGTGGTCATCGACTATGGGGTGAAGCGCAACATCCTGCGCGCCCTGGCCTCGACCGGCGCCAAGATCACCGTGGTCCCGGCCACGACCACGGCGGAAGAGGTTCTGGCGCGCAATCCCGACGGCGTGGTCCTGTCGAACGGCCCGGGCGATCCGGCCGCGACCGGTGAATACGCCGTGCCGGAGATCCAGAAGCTGGTCGCCAGCGGCAAGCCCCTGATGGGCATCTGCCTGGGCCACCAGATGCTGGCCCTGGCCCTGGGCGCCAAGACGGTGAAGATGGATCAGGGCCACCACGGCGCCAACCATCCGGTCAAGGATCTGACCACCGGCAAGGTCGAGATCGTCTCGATGAACCACGGCTTCACGGTCGATCGCGACAGCCTGCCCGACGCCGTGACCGAAACCCACGTCAGCCTGTTCGACGGCACCAACTGCGGCATCGCCGTCAAGGACAAGCCGATCTTCAGCGTCCAGCACCACCCCGAGGCCTCGCCCGGACCCACGGACAGCCTGTATCTGTTCGACCGGTTCGCCGATCTGATGGCCGCGCGCTGAGCCGATGAAACAGGGAGCGGCCCGGTCGGACTATCTGGACTGGCTGGCCCAGGCGCTGGAGGCGGAGCGCGGGATGACCCCCTTGCCTGACGGCGATGTGGTGGTCGGCTACGCCACCGGCTATGATGCGGCCGATGTCGCGCCCTTCGTGCGGTCCTTGCGGGCGGTGTTCGACGGTTCTGTCGCCCTGGTGGTGGATACGGACGCCGAGTTGCGCGAGTTCCTGGCCCAGAATGACGTGACCGCCGTGGACGCGCCGACCTGGCGCGGCTGGGCGCCCCATCCGGTGATGCAGAGGTTCGTCGCCTTCGCCGGCCTGCTGGGCGATCGGTCGGGCGCGGCCCTGGCCTGCGACGTGCGTGACGTCGTCTTCCAGGCCCCGCCGTTCGCGCCCCATCCGCACGGGCTGGAAGTCTTCGTCGAGGCTGACGCCCCCCTGGGCGCTCATGCCTTCAACATGAAATATCTGCGCGCCCTGTTCGGCGAGGCGACCGCGACGGCCCTGGCGGATCGTTCCTGCCTGTGCGTGGGCACCCTCTTGGGGCCGCGGGTCGAGGTGTCGCGCCTGTCGCGGCTGATCCTGGCGCTGGCCGCCATTCCGCGTTCCGAGATCGGCGGGGCCTTCGGCGCGGATCAGGCGGCCTTCAACATGGCGATCCATCAGGGTCTGGCGGCGGCGACGGTCCAGCCCAACTATGGCCGTGTGGCGACCCTGGGCCTGACGCCGGGCGACCTTCTGTCGGTGCAAGGCGGCCGGGTCGTCAACCCGGACGGCACGGCCAGCGCCGTCGTGCACCAGCATGACCGCCATCCCCATTTGGACGCGGCGATGCATCAGCGGTGGGGTGGCGGTTTCGAGCACCGCAAACGCGTCCGCCCCAAGTCCGCCCGTCAAAAGCTGGACAAGCTGGCGGCCTCGCTGAGACGTCGGACGCCGGAGCTCCGCTGATCAGGCCAGGCGACCCGCCAACGGATCAGGGCAGGGGGGCGAAACTCTTGTCCTCGCGAAGGGCGCTGGCCTTTCGCACGGCCATCGGCGCAGCGTGCAGCCAGTAGTCGGCGTCTTCCAGCCGATGCTCGCGGCGGCGCTCCAGGCCGCGCATCCGCCTGAGGGCGGCGTTTTCAAGAAGGCGCGCATGCAGGGCGCGGGGCGACAGTTCGACGATGGCGGGAGAGCCGGGGACGGCGACGGCGTCGGGGCCTTGGGGCTCCACCGCCGGACGGGCGATGGCGATATACATCAGAATCTCGGTTCAGAAGGACAGGCGCTTCTGCGCCGCGCTAACGGGGAATTAACCACAACGCCTGTGGATAGTTCCTGAGTGCGTCCGAAAAAAGTCCGTGATTCGAATGACTTGGTGTCTCGATCCGAACAAAATACTTACTGCAATCTTAATCTGGAGGCGGAGCGCTTTCTCAATACGCCTCGTCATGCCGCCGATGAACGGCGCCGGTGGCAGTCCCTAGGGGAGTCGAACCCCTCTTTTCAGGTTGAAAACCTGACGTCCTAACCGATAGACGAAGGGACCGCGGCCGGGGCGGCGCATTTGCCCCGGATTGGTCCCTTCTGCAAGCGAAAAATCACGCCGCCTCGGCCGCTTCGGCCGGCGAGAGGGCGTCCAGCGCCGGGAACAGGTCGGCGATCAGATCCTCGACATGTTCCAGCCCGACCGACAGCCGCACCAAGCCGTCGCCGATGCCGGCGGTGGCGCGCTGTTCCGGCGTCATGGCGGCGTGGGTCATGGTGGCGGGATGGGCGATCAGGCTTTCAACCCCGCCCAGGGATTCGGCCAGGGTGAAGACGTCCAGGCTTTCGACCAGGGTCCGCACCGCCTCGGCCCCGCCCGCCAGTTCGAAGCTGAGCATGGCGCCCGGCCCCGCTTGCTGGGCCGTGACCAGGGCGTGGTTCGGGTGGGACTTCAGGCCCGGATAGTGGACGGCCTTGACCGCCGGGTGGCCGGCCAGCCTTTGGGCGATCGCGCCGGCCGTGGCCTGCTGCCGCTCGATCCGGGCGAACAGGGTGCGCACGCCGCGCAGGGTCAGATAGGCGTCGAAGGGCGAGCCGGTCACGCCGGTGCAGTTGGCCCACCAGGCCAGGGTCTGGTGATCCTCGGCGTCGGCCGACACGACCGCGCCGCCGACCACGTCGGAATGGCCGTTGATGAACTTGGTCGTGGAATGGACCACGAAGTCGGCGCCCAGCTTGATCGGGTTTTGAAGGGCCGGCGACAGGAAGGTGTTGTCGCAGACGACCTTGGCGCCCGCCGCATGGGCGCGGGTGCAGATGTCGGCGACGTCGACCAGGCGCAGCAGCGGGTTGGACGGGGTCTCGACCAAGACCAGCTTGGGCTTCAGCGCAAGGGCGGCCTCCAGGGCTTCCGGATCGCCCTGATCGACCAGCAGCAGCTCGAAATGGCCTTTGCGGGCGCGGGCGTTCAGCAGGCGGCAGGTGCCGCCGTAACAGTCGTGCGGGGCGATCAGCAGGTCGCCGGGCTCCAGCAGGGCCAGGGGCAGATCGACGGCCGCCATGCCGGTGGCGGTGATGACGCAGCCGGCGCCGCCCTCCAGCTCGGCCAGGGTCTCCGCCAGGACGTCGCGGGTCGGATTGCCCGATCGGCTGTAGTCGTACTTCCGCTTCTGGTCGAAACCGGCGAAGGAATAGTTGGACGACAGATAGAGCGGCGGCATGACCGCGCCGTGGGCCGTGTCCGTATCCACGCCCGTGCGGGCGGCGATGGTGTGCGGGCTGGCGGGGCGGGTCGTCATGCTTGGATATCCTTGAAGGCGGCGCGGAGGACTTCGCCGACGAAGGCGTCCTCCTTCAAAAAGGCGTCGTGGCCGTAGAGGGAGGGCGCCTCGACGAAGCGCCACAGGGTCGGCAGGCGCGCGGCCAGTTCGCGCATGTCGTCGATCGGCACCAGCCGGTCGGAGGTGAAGCCGATCAGGGTGACGGGGGTGGTTATGGCCTCGGGCGTCACACTGTGGCGATCCAGCGAATCCGACATCGACAGCCAGCGGGCCGGGGTGGTGTGGGTGCGATAGGCCTGGCCCCGCGCCGTCAGATAGTCGCAGACGGGATAGGCGCCGCCGACGGCGGCCGGGGCGGTGGTGTCGAACCGGTCGTTGAACTCTTCCGCCGTGCGATAGGTGGTCATGGCCAGTTCGCGGGCCAGGGCGACGCCTTCTTCCGGGCGGCCGGCGTCGACGGCGAACTGGAGGATGCGGCGCTGGATGCCGCGCCAGGCCGTGGCCTGGGGATGGGCGCGGTGGGCGGCCGAGACGACGATCAACTGTTCGGCCCAGTCGGGATAGAGTTCAGCGAAGGCCAGGGCGACCATGCCCCCGTAGGAACAGCCGACGAAGGCGGCGACCCGTTCGATCCGCAGATGGTTCAGAACCAGGGCCAGCAGGCGGGCCTGATCGTGGGTGGTGATGGTGACGGGCGCATCCTGGAACTCCTGGCCGGGCGCGAAGTCGACGGCCAGGACCTGAAGCCGCGACAGGTCGATGGGGCCGCGCACGGAGACGGCGCCGGACCACCAGCCCAGGCCGTTGGTTTCGGTGCGGTGGACGAACCGGCCGGCCGAGATGCCGCCGGCCACCACGACGACGGGCGCCCCGGCGCGGCCGTGCAGTCGGCCGATGACGTTGGGCTGTTTCAGTTTTTCGCCGGAGGCGAGGCGGAAGTCGGCGGGAAGGGGAACGATCACGTCGCGGGCGCCGCCGCGTTCGCGCACAGGCTTGGCCGTCGGCTGGGGCCGACAGTCGGGTTCTTCGAGCAGGGATGTTTCAGCCAGGGTCATCTATCGTCGTCCGCATCGTTCTCGCTCAGCAAGGCTCGATGCGGTGACAGATCGTGGAGCGTCGCCTAGTCGATGCTCCACTCATCTCTCGCGACCCCGAAGGACCCCGCAGGAGTTGGCACCGTTTCGGGCGGAACCCGATGGTTGCCCCGGCGTCAAAGGGCCTAATCCCTCAGCCGGTCTTGATGAGTGATCTTACGTTGATCAAACAAGCGGAGCCGGTCAAGCGAAAAATTCAACCCAAGTTTATAGTTGGCGCGGCCTCAGCCGGTCTGAAACGGCCCTAAAAATCGTCGTCGCGAAAAAATCATCCAATGCGGCTTGACAGCGAGGGTGTGGTCCGATCACCCTAGGCTCAGATTTCAACCGGATCAGATCTGTGCGCCAGCACCTGCTCATCGCCGAAGTTTCGACCGTCGCCGGCCTCGCCGCGACGGCCTTCGGCATGGCCATTGGCGGCTCGATTATTGGCGGCACCACCGGCGCCACCACCACCATGCCCTCACGGGCGGGACGAGTTTAGCGCGCCGAACACCGGCAACCGCAGAACCCGAACCCCGCCCGGTCCGCCAGGCGGGGTTTTTCATTTCACCCCACCCCTTCCGAACATCGCCCGAGAAACCCAATGTCAGCCTCCCTCGCCGTCGTAGAGAAATCCGAGACCCTCGAACCGAGTAAACAGCCCGCCGCCGAGGTGGTGGTGCTGAAGTTCGGGTCGTCAATCCTGCGCAGCCCGGCGGAGGCGCCGCTGGTGGCCTCGGCCGTCTACGGCCATGTGCGGGCGGGACGGAAGGTGGTGGCGGTGGTCTCGGCCTTCGGCGGGGCGACCGACCAGATGCTGGGCGAGGCGCGGGCCCTGGGCCTCGCCCATTCCAACGAACTGCTGCCCGGCTATGTGGCCCTGGGCGAGGAGAAGTCGGCGGCCCTGGTCGCCATCGCCTGCGACCGGATCGGCCTGGACGCCTGCGCCCTGTCGGTGCGGGAACTGGGCATCGTCGCCGAGGGGGAGCCGGAGCATTCGCGCCCCTGCGGCCTGAGGCCCGACCATCTGAAACAGGCGCTGGACCGGCACGAGGTGGTGGTGGTGCCCGGCTTCGGCGCGGTGCGGCCGGACGGGCGGATCGCCCTGTTGGGCCGGGGCGGATCGGACCTGACGGCGGTCTTCCTGGCCGCGGAACTGGGGCTGAAGAGGGTGCGGCTGGTGAAGGACGTCGACGGCCTTTACGACCATGATCCGAACGACCGGACGGCCCCGGCCCTGCGCTATCGCCGAGCCTCCTGGGACGTGGCGCGCAAGCTGGGCGGCGCCCTGGTTCAGCACGACGCCATCGACCTGGGCGAAAGCCGGGGCGTGGAGATCGAGGTCGCGGCCCTGGACCGGGCCGACGGCACGGTGATCGGCGACAAGTCGGCGCCTCCCGGCCCGGCGCCCGCCCTGCCGCCGCTGAAGGTGGCGGTCGCCGGCTGCGGCGTGGTGGGCGGCGGGGTCCTGGCGCGGTTGCTGAACGATCCGCGCTATGACGTGGTGGGGGTGCTGGTGCGCAACCCGAAGAAGGTCCGCGACGTGGCCTGCCCGCAGTCCCTGTTCACCGCCGACCCGGCGGTCCTCTGGGCCAAGAAGCCGGACATCGTGCTGGAGGCCCTGTCGGAAGGCGAGGCGGGCCATGCGGTGATCCGCGCCGCCCTGGAGGCCGGCTGCGACGTGGCCAGCGCCAACAAACAGGCGGTCAGCCGCGATCCCGGCGGGCTTCAGGATCTGGCCAAGGCCAAGGGGCGACGGATCTTCTGGTCGGCCTCGGTCGGCGGGGGCTCGCCGATGATCGAGACGGTGCGGGCGGCCCGCGCCGCCGGCGAGGTGGTCGGGTTCGAGGCGGTGCTGAACGGCACGGTCAACTTCATGCTGGAGCGGCTGGGCGACGGGGCGGCCTTCGCCGAGGCCCTGGCCGACGCCCGAGCGGCGGGCTTTGCCGAGGAGGATCCGTCGGCGGACCTGGAGGGGCTGGACGCCGCCGCCAAGGTGCGGCTGCTGTGCCACGAGGCCTTCGGCCGCTCGCCCGATGGCGAGGTGCCGCGCGACTGCCTGACGGAGGCGACGTCCGCCGAGGGCGGGGTGCGCCAGATCGGCGCCGCCCATCTGAAGGACGGGGTCATCACGCCGTCGGTCAAGCTGACGGCCGAGCACGGCGACCCCTTGTTCTCCAGCCTGCGCGGGGAGGGCAATGCGCTGAAGGTTTACGGCGCCGACGGGCGGGTGTGGCGCTGCCGGGGCCGGGGCGCCGGCCGCTGGGCCACGACCGAGAGCATCATGGCCGACCTGGCCGAGATCGTGC
The DNA here is from genome assembly GCF_058801445.1 of Brevundimonas sp. GW822-FHT03E11. Taxonomy (NCBI): domain Bacteria; kingdom Pseudomonadati; phylum Pseudomonadota; class Alphaproteobacteria; order Caulobacterales; family Caulobacteraceae; genus Brevundimonas; species Brevundimonas sp. GW822-FHT03E11. The sequence continues at coordinate 180,397 of NZ_JBXANG010000003.1, forward strand.
GCGCCCGCCGCGCCGACGCGGGCCTGAACTAGGCCATGGCCGTCTTCACCCCCGTTTCGCTGGACGAGGCCAGGCGGTTCCTGGCCGGCTACGACCTGGGCGAGGTGGTCGAGCTGACCGCCATCGCCGAGGGGGTGGAGAACACCAACTACCGGCTGGAGACCCAGGACGGCGCGAGCCGCATGCGGTTCGTCCTGACCCTGTTCGAGGCGCGGACGGACGAGGCGTCTCTGCCCTTCTGCCTGGGGCTGACGGCCCATCTGGCGGGGCGGGGCTTTCCCTGCCCGACCCCGATCGAGGACCGTTCGGGCGGATGGCTGGGGCGGCTGAACGGCCGGGCGGCGGCGGTGATCGAATGGAAGACCGGCGCCTGGCTGCGGCGCCCGTCGGAAGCCGATCAGGCCGCGGCGGGGGCGGTGCTGGCGCGGCTGCACCAGACGGCGTCCGGCTTCGCCGGGCGGCGCGAGAATCCGGTCGGGCCGGCCATGTGGCGGCGGCTGGCGGACCGGTGCGCGGCGGGCGCCTCGGGCGAGGACCGGGTGCTGCTGGATCAGGTCGAGGCGGCGCTGGCGCGGCTGGATAATCCGTTCGCGGACGATCTGCCGACCGGGGCGATCCATGCCGACTATTTCCCCGACAACATCCTGTTCGAGAACGGGACCGTTTCGGCCGTGATCGACTTCTATTTCGGCTGCACCGGGCCGCTGGTCTATGACCTGGCCATCGCCCTGTCGGCCTGGGGCTTCGACGCCGAGGGGCGGCCCATGCCCGACGCCCTGGCGGCCTTCCAGCGCGGCTATGAGGCGGTGCGGCCGCTGAGCGAGGCCGAACGCGCGGCCCTGCCCCGACTGGGCGAGGCGGCGGCCCTGAGGTTCACCGTCACCCGCCTGCACGACCGCATCTTCCACGACCCGTCTAAACTGGTCACGCCCAAGGACCCGGCGGTCTTCCTGCGGCGGATGGATCACTGGCGGGCGGTGGAGACCGTCTGAGGGGACGATACGTCGGACAGGGAAAAACAGTGTCCGATGTGTCCGATCTGTCCGATCTGTCCGAAATCGACGGGAGCGACTTTGGCGGTTGGAGGCGTGGCGTCAGTTTTCAAAGACCGGGCAGGGAGTATGGCACGGTTTGAGGAGTGTTAGGTTGAGGGATGTTTTCGGGCGCCAGGGATTTGAAAAGGCGCGGTTTTGTTTGCGGGATTGGGATGGCGAGGGCTTTGGCGGGGCCCAAGTGCGTGCGAGGTTGTTAGCCGCCCAAAGCCTGGCAACTTGACCTTATGACGAAGCTGCTCAAGATCCTGTCGGCCATCCTGCTGCTAATCGGCGGGTGCGCCTCACCAATCGGTCCAAGCCGCGCGGATCTGGCGGGCGTGCTTGCGATTTCGTCGTCCGAGATCGACCGGCTGCGTTGCCACGACATTCCTGAGGAGCCGACCGAGTTCGGATGCCGCTATCGCCAGCGGGACGCCGCTGGTCAGTGGGTGCGGCAGGACGTCATGGTTGCAATGGATGGGGCGACCTGGGTGATCATTGATGGCCCCGGGGGCGGCTGATCGCATCCGGCCCGGTCGCACTGGACCCTAGGTCCAGAACCCCTCCGTCACGGCGCCGAAGAGGCGCCGCGCCACCTCCCCCAGAGGGGGAGGAGACATCGCCCCGAGATCAGGTCCGGCAGATGGAGACGCCGCCGTCCACCCGTGTCGCCGTGCCGGTCATGAAGCCGGCGGCGTCGGAGGCCAGGAAGGCGGCGGCCTGGGCGATTTCCTCGGGCTGGGCGATGCGTTTGAGGGCGTGCAGGCCCGAGACGAAGGCCAGGGTTTCGGGGGTGTCGGCGACGGCCCGGCCCATCGGCGTGTCCACCCCGCCGCACAGCAGGGCGTTGGCGCGGATGTTCTGGGCGCCGAACTCGGCGGCGATGACCTGGGTCAGGCCGATCAGACCCGCCTTGGCCGAGGCGTAGGCCGCCATGCCCGGAAAGCCGACGGTATGGCCGACAAAGGTGGAGGTGAAGACGATCGAGCCGCCGCCGCGCCTCTGCATGGCGGGGATCTGATGTTTGGCGCACAGGAAGGCGCCGGTCAGGTTGATGTCCAGGGTCTGTTTCCAGCCGGCGACCGACAGGTCCGGCGTCGGGGCGGTTTCGGGGATGGCGCCGGCGTTGTTGAACGCGATGTCCAGGCCGCCGAATCGCTCCTCCGCCGCCGTGGTCAGGGCCGCGGCCGTGGCCTCGTCGCACACGTCGCCTGGGACTGCGCAGGCCTCGCCCCCTTCGGCCTGTATGGCCGCGACCAGGGCGGCGAGTTCGGCTTCTCGGCGGGCGGAAACCACCACCTTGGCGCCCAGGCGGGCGAACAGTCGGGCGGCCGCCTGGCCGATGCCGGAGCTGGCGCCGGTGACGACGGCGACCTTGTCTTTCAGAGCGTACACGAGGGCTCTCCTCTTTGCGTTTGGAGGCCGGTCGCGGGGCGACACGGCCGAACGCGGCGGGTCTAGAGGGCGCGCGCGGTTCCGGCTGGCGGGAAGCGGCTGTGGGATTGGAAAATTGGCCAGCTCGACTGTTCATTATATGCTGAGGCATGCGGAAAGCGCAGCTTGTGAGGCTTGTCGGGATTGGAGGAGCGGCGATTTCCGCGATCGCCTACGTGACCTTTGTGCTTGTCGGCCTCAACGGCGGCGGCGCGCGTTTCGAGCTGCTTTGGAAGACTGTAGTCTTCGCCCCTCCTCACGTCATAGTGGCTTGGGTGATCTTCGGCGCATGCGGCGGGACTGCCTATGTATTCCGACAAGAACTTGGATATCGGTCGATTCTAGTCGGCGGGGCACTCGTAGGCTTGCCGGCTGTCTGGGTGGTCGGATTGTTCAGCTATTACGCTGAAAGCGTGCCGGAATGGCCCGGTTTCAACGGCGAAGTTTGGCGTTGGACCGTCAATCTGGCCTATGCGGAGTTCGCCTTCGGCTTTCTGATCGGGTTCTTAGGATTGGCGGCATTGGGCGCGAGCGGTGCGACCTCGCCAGCCTTCCCCACCCCCGACGCCGCACGAGGCCCTTCCGCCGTGGGGAAGCAAGAGGAGAAACGGTGAATTTGTCGCTGGAACGGAAGCGGGTTCCGGGATTTTCATCGTCACGCGGCCATCAGGGCCGCGCTCCCCGAGGATGAGATTTCACCATGACTGACGAACGGATCGAGGGCGCCGCGTATCAGGCGACCGGCAAGACCAAGAAGGGTTTCGGCAAGCTGGTCGGCGACCAGAAGCTGCAGGTCGAAGGCGCGTTCGAGGACGCCAAGGGCCGGTCGCTGGAGACCTTCGGCAAGGCGATGGACGCGGTCGATCGGTTGGTCGAAAAGGCGCCGGCCGACTATCGCGACAAGGCCCGCACCGTCGCCGCCGAGGCGCGCAAGCGGCCGCTGGTGACCACCCTATCGGTCGCGGGCGTGGGCCTGCTGCTGATGGGCATGCTGACGGGCCGTCGCCGCTAGTTCGCATACCGACGGTTTGACAACGTCTGATTGTTGTCGCAGTCTCCCCTGCAAAGGGGAGGCCGCCTATGCGTATGACCATGAGGGGCATGGCGATCGCCGCCTGCCTTGCCGCCGCCGGCTGCACCACGCTGAAGATGAAGCCCCAGGGCGGACTGGGCGTCGGCGGCACGGGACAGGTGCTGGGGGTCGATGTCGTCACTGACGAGGCGACCAAGGCCGCCGAGGACCGGATGGACGCCCAATGGGCGAAATGGAACGCCGAGACCCGGGGCAAGCAGCTGGTCTACGCCCTGGTCGCCGAATCCGATCTGCGGTGCGACCGCTATCTGACCGCCGTCTCGATCGACCGGAATGCGACCCGCAGCAGTCTGGACATCGCCGGCCTGGCCCTGGCCGCCATCGGGGGCGTGGCCTCGCCCAACGCCAGCGCCAACTGGTTCTCGGCCGGGTCGACCCTGGCCCAGTCGTCGCGCCGGACGCTGGAGGATACGGTCCTGGGCGGGCGCGAGTTCGGCCTGATCTACGCCGCCGTGTGGCAGGGACGCGAAGAGGCGTCCAAGGCCCTGATGAAGCGGGCCGACGACGGCGAGTTCAAAACCTGGGACTGGCGGCCGATCCTGTCCGTGGCGCGCCAATATGATGTGAAGTGCGGCCTGAACTACGGCCTGGGTCGCCTGACCCAGGCGATCTCGTCGCCGTCCTAGGCAGGGTGGACAAAGTGCCTGATCCACAATCGGATTGCGGCGACCAGGACGAATCCGAGGAAGCTGTCGGCGGCCTTGTCGTATCGTGTGGCCAGGCGTGATCGCGACAGGGAGGCCAAGAGCGTTGCTGCGGAGATGGATCTTGGTCGAGAACCCGCCGCGCGAGCGGCCAAGACCCCGGTCCTGATCTCGCTTTTTAGCGCGCCGGCGGCGTGCTGATGGGCCCGGATAAGGGTGGAATCGATCATCTGGACGCTGCCATGCCCTGCGCCGGCTTCGTTCAGCGCCTCCAGCATCACGTCCCAGACCCCCGCCGCCGTCCAGCGCCGGAACTGCCGGTAGATCGAGTTCCACTCGCCGAAATGGCTGTGCAGATCACGCCAGGCCGTCCCCGCCTTATGGCTCGCTCGTCGGCAGGTTCATACAAATGTCAGCTATTCCTCCAACGGATGATCGCGGAATGGCGACGAAGCCAATGTACAACCCTAACATGATTTTTAGAAGGCGGCTTGAGTGGCTGATCTGCCTATTCGCCGGGAATCTTTTGCAGCCCAAAGGAGAAATTCTGAGCGATAGATTAGTCCGTCGATCCGCGATGCTAAACAAATGATTGTTTTTATGGGGGATAGTCATCGATTGCTGCGGCGCCCATTTTGCGAGCACATACGCAGGTTGTCTGGGGAGACCCATGTCTGTCGGATCGGTGACGCAAGGCGTGTACACGCAACGGTTTTATGCGGTGAGCCAAACTCCGCCGCCCGCTTCTACGTCCGAGGTTGCGGCGTCGCCAAAGGCTTCGAGTGAGCCCGTCAAGGCTCTTTCGCTCTTTTCCAACGGTCAGTTTATCGGTCAGTCCGCACTGACAAATCCGTCCACACTGGCGGAGCTTTTTCAGTTGAATGAAGATGGAACCGTCAAAGTTAGCGACCTTGGCAGTCCTGTTACCAAGCAGGGCGTGTTCATCGAGACACCGCAGGACTCAATGACCAAGTTCTTGATGCTGGGACCGGAATCGACCTGGACTGAGGCGGACAAAGCGACCGCAGCGGATCTGTCTAAAATCACCGACGACGACAAAGCGTTGTTCCGTGCCGTCACCGGCTACAATCTATTCATCAGCGGTCCGGCAATGCTGATGGTGGACGATCAGGGAAATTCACCGTCTCCCACGGATGCTGCCGCAGCAGATGAACTGTTCCAGCGCATGCAATTTGCGCGTGAGACGGATCAATCGGTGAGCCTGGAATGGTTCAACAACGTCGCGAAAGATATCGAAGCCTGGAAGGGCCCTGTTTTCCCGAGCGATTGGATGGATAAAGCGGACGCTTGGTTTGGCGAAAGGCCGGCATCGCGCCAGGACGCGTTTGAACGCCGAGAATTTGCAGGTGTGGAAAGTACCTCTCCATCGGCTACACAATTGAGTTCTGCGTTGGACGCCTATGAAGATGCGGCTCGTCTTTCGGACGCCGTCCTTAGGCTTTGATTTCGGCCAGGACGGCGGCCAGGTCGGCGTCCACGACCGTCATCCGCTCGGCCTGATCGCCCAGGGCGGCGATGACGGGAGCCGGTTCGGGTTCGAAGCCCAGGACGTCGGAGACGAAGGCGCCGAACTTGGACGGATGGGCGGTGGACAGGGCGACGACGGGGCCGGTCGAACGGTCGATCCGGCGGGCGGCGGCCAGGGCCACGGCGGTGTGGGGGCAGACGACGCGGCCCCAGGTCTCATGGGCGTGGGCGATCTCGGCCCGGGTCTCGGTCTCGTCGATAGAGACGGCCGAGACGGCCGCGCGCAGGGCGGTCAGCAGATCCGGATCGAAGGCGACGGCGCCGTCGCGGGCGAAGGTTTCGAACACGGCGCGGGTGCGGTCGCCGTCGCGGCCGGTCGCCTCATAGACCAGGCGTTCGAAGTTGGACGGGGCCTGGACGTCCATGGAGACGCTGCCGCTCTCGATCGCGGGACGGCGCGAATAGAGGCCGTCGTTGACGGCGCGGGCCAGGGCGTCGTTCTGGTTCACCGCCGCGACGAAGCCGTTGGACGGCAGGCCCATATGGGCGGCGGCGATGCCGGCGAAGGCGTCGCCGAAATTGCCGGTGGGGACGACGAAGGTGGCCGGGCCGCCCAGTTGGGCGGTGGCCGAGACATAATAGGGAATCTGGCCCGCCAGCCGGGCCCAGTTGATGGAGTTGACCGAGGACAGGCGGCCGCGTTCGCGTAAGGATTCTTCGGCCAGCAGGCCCTTCACCAGACGCTGGCAGTCGTCAAAGTCGCCGCGCACGGCCAGATTCAGCACATTGTCGGCCTGGACCGTGGTCATCTGTTTGCGCTGAACCGGCGAGACGCGGTCCAGCGGGTGCAGCACGACCAGATCGACCGACTTGGCCCCGGCGAAGGCGCGAACGGCGGCGGCGCCCGTGTCGCCCGAGGTGGCGGTCAGTATGGTCAGACGCTCGCCCGAGGCGGCCAGGGCCTCGTCCGTCAGGGCGGCGACCAGCTGCATCGCCAGATCCTTGAAGGCGGCGGTGGGGCCGTGGAACAGCTCCAGCACGAACAGGCCGGGCTCAAGCTCCACCAGGGGGGTGACGGCGGGATGGGCGAAGCCGGCCGTCAGCCGGTCCAGGGCGCGGTCGAGCGCGCCCGCCGGCAGGGCGTCGCCGATGAAGGGGGCGACGGCTTGCAGGGCGATGGACTTGTAGTCGGCGCTCGCGTCCCAGGCGGAGGGCGACAACCTCGGCCAGGCGGTCGGCATATAGAGGCCGCCGTCGGGGGCGATGCCGCGCAGCAGGGCGTCGGCGAAATCGGTCTCGGGGGCCTGGCCGCGGGTGGAGACGTAACGGGCGCTGGAGGTGCTCATAGTGGTCTGGTCCTAGCCAGACGGGGCGGCGGCGTCACCCGGTTTCTGGCCCTGCGCGGGAGGAAATTGTCGGACGGGCGGCGGGCGAGCCGGTTTGCGACAATTTCGTGCTGATTTCCGAGGGCCGCTCGCGCGAAACCGCAGTGGCGGACGGCCCTGCGACCATCGTCCCCGCTGGCGTCCAAGCGCCGGACGGTCCATGTGATCAGACATGAGAAGACGCGATCTCCTGATCCGGCTGGGCCTGGTCGCCGGCGGCGTGGCCGGGGCTTGGTGGCTGAGGGACCATGTGCTGTGGCGACAGCCCCAGGCGGGGTTTGGAGCGGACGGGTCTTCGGGCTGGCTGGGCTATGCTCAGCCGCGCGCGGCGACGCCGACGGTGGAGGTTCTGCTGAACGGGGCGCCGGTCCGGGCCCTGGTCGATTCCGGCGCCCAGTATTCGGTGGCGGATCGCGCCCTGGTGGATCGGCTGGGGCTGGGCGAGGGCCTTCCCCTGCCGATGGTGGCCTATGGGGTCGGGGGCGGGGCCCAGATGGGGCGGGCCGCGACCCTGGACGTGCGGATCGGCGGACTGAGGCTGGACGGGTTGAGGACCGCCATACTGAACCTGGGGCCGCTGGCGGGAGAACAGGGTCTGGGCGCGCCCCTGATCATCGGCCAGGACGTGCTGAGCCAGGTGGTGCTGGAGCTGGACACGGGCGAGCGGCGGATGCGGTTCCTGGCCAGGGACGGCTGGACGCCGGGCCGGGGCCTGGCGCCGATCGCCGTGCGGCGCGCCGGACGGGCGCTGGAGACGACCATCACGGTCGAGGGGGCGACGGTCCGGGCGGTGGTGGACACCGGCGCCTCGGCGGTGCTGGCGGTGACGCGCGAAACGGCCCAGGCGGCGGGCCTTCTGGACGGGCGCCCCCGCACGGCCGGCCAGAGCATCGTCCTGGGCGGGGTGGTGGGGGCCGAGACGGTGGTCGTGCGCACCCTGACCATCGGCGACGCCCTGTATCGCCGGGCCGAGGTGGCGGTTTACGACAACGTGGCCGTGCCGGGCTTCCCCGACGCCCTGGTCGGCATGGCGGCCTTTGAGGATCGCCGGCTGGTGCTGGACCTGGGCGGGCCGGGCCTGTTCGTCTCGCGGCCGATGGAGATCACCGTCGGGCGGTGACGCCGATCAGGAGAGCGCCGCCGCCACCACCGCCTTGGCCTCGGTCTGGACCTGGGCCAGATGGTCGGGGCCCAGGAAGGATTCGGCGTAGATCTTATAGACGTCCTCGGTGCCCGACGGACGGGCGGCGAACCAGGCGTCGGCGGTCACGACCTTCAGACCCCCGATGGGTTCGCCGTTGCCGGGGGCCTGGGTCAGGATGTCGGCGATGGGCTGACCGGCCAGGGTGGTGGCGGTCACGTCGGAGGGGCTGAGGGCCGCCAGCCGCGCCTTTTGCGCCCTGTCGGCGGGGGCGTCGATCCGGGCGTAGGCGGGGGCGCCGTAGCGGTCGGTCAGATCGGCGTAGAGGCGGTCGGCGCCGGCGCCGGTGCGGGCCTGAATCTCGGCCGCCAGGAGGCAGAGAATGAGGCCGTCCTTGTCGGTAGACCAGACCGTTCCGTCGCGGCGCAGGAAGGACGCCCCCGCCGATTCCTCGCCGCCGAAGCCGACGGTCCCGTCCAGCAGGCCGGGCACGAAATGTTTGAAGCCGACGGGCGTTTCCAGCAGGCGGCGCCCCAGGCCCGCGACGACGCGGTCGATCATGGAGGAGGAGACCAGGGTCTTGCCCACCGCCGCCTGCGGACCCCAGCCGGGCCGATGGGCGAACAGATAGGCGATGGCGGCGGTCAGGAAGTGGTTGGGGTTCATCAGGCCCCCGTCGGGCGTGACGATCCCGTGCCGGTCGGCGTCGGCGTCATTGCCGAAGGCGACGTCATAGGCCGAGCCGCCCTGCATCATGCCGATCAGACCCGCCATGGCCGAGGGGGAGGAGCAGTCCATGCGAATCTTGCCGTCGGCGTCCAGCGGCATGAAGGCCCAGCGCGGATCGACGGCCGCATTGACCACGGTCAGGTCCAGGCCCCAGCGTTCGGCGATCCGGCCCCAATAGGCGACCGCCGCCCCGCCCAGGGGATCGGCGCCGATGCGCACGCCCGTCTCGCGGATCGCGTCCAGATCCAGCACGCTGTCGAGGTCGTCGACATAGGCGGTCATGAAGTCGAATCGGCCGGCCGCCGCCTGGGCCTGGTCGAAGGGCAGGCGTTTGACCTCGGACAGACCGCCTTCGATCAGCTGATTGGCGCGGGCGGCGATGGCGGCGGTCGCCTCGCTCCCGGCCGGGCCGCCCGAGGGGGGATTGTACTTCAGACCGCCGTCGCGCGGCGGATTGTGCGACGGGGTGATCAGGACGCCGTCAGCCTGACGCCGCCCGGTCCGGTTATGGGTCAGTATGGCGTGGGAGACGGCCGGGGTCGGGGTGAAGCCGTCGCCGGAATCGATCAGCACCTCCACCCCGTTGGCGACCAGAACCTGGATCGTGGTGCGGAAGGCGGGCTCGGACAGGGCGTGGGTGTCGCGGCCGACGAACAGGGGGCCGTCGATCCCCTGGGCGGCGCGATAGTCGGCGATCGACTGCGCGATGGCCAGGATGTGGGTCTGGTTGAAGGCGCCGTCCAGGCTGGAGCCGCGATGGCCCGAGGTGCCGAAGACCACCCTCTGGCCCGGATCGCCCATGTCGGGAACGACGCTCTCATAGGCGCCCAGCAGGGCGTCCAGGTCGATCAGGTCTTCGGCGAGAGCGGTCTGGCCGGCGCGAGGATGCATGGGAGGTCCGTACTGAAGTCTGAAGGCTGGGCGGCTCAGGCGCCGCTGAAGGTGTCGCAGGCGGCGGGGTCGCCGGACTGATAGCCGCGTTGCAGCCATTCGACCCGCTGGGCCGAGGAGCCGTGGGTGAAGCTTTCGGGCGAGACGCGCCCGCCCGCCCGGCGTTGCAGCGTATCGTCGCCGATGGCCTGGGCCGTCTTCATCCCCTCTTCGATGTCGCCGGGCTCCAGCGCCACCTCGCCGTTCGACACGGCGGCGGCGTTTCGGGCCCAGACCCCGGCATAGCAATCGGCCTGAAGCTCCAGCGCCACCGAATAGCGGTTGGCCTCGGCCTCGCCCCTAGCGCGCTGCTGGGCCTGACGCACCTGGTCGGAGGTTCCGGTCAGGGTCTGGACGTGGTGGCCGAACTCATGGGCGATGACATAGGCGCGGGCGAAGTCGGCGCCCGAGGCGCCCAGCTGGGTCTCCATCTCCTGCCAGAAGCCCAGGTCCAGATAGACGGTGCGGTCGGTCGGACAATAGAAGGGGCCCATGGCCGACTGGCCGTAGCCGCAGCCGGTCGAAGTGCCCTGTTCGTAGATGACGACGCGCGGGCGTTCATACCCGTTAAGCTTCTGCGCCCAGACGTCGTTGATATTGCCTCCGACCACATCGACGAAGCGTCCGGCCTGATCTTCAGGCGTGCCGGCCTGCCCCTGTTGTTCCGCGCCGACCCCGCCGAACCGGCTGGCCAGCTGGGTCGTGGTCGAAGGATCTATGCCGAAGACCAGATAGCCGATGATGGCGAGCACGCCGACGCCGAGGCCGCCCCCGGCGAGCGCGCCGCCTCCGAGGCCCCGACGGTCCTCGATCCCGCCGCCCCCCGTCCTGCCGCCCTGCCACCGCATGAGTTTCCTCCGCCCGTTCCGCCTGAAGCTAGGCCAGAACGCGAACGGAAGGGAAGGGATGCGTCAGCGCGGGCGGTCCAGCCAGGCGTCGATTTCGCTGAGGCTGCGTCGGGGTTCCGAAGCCGTGGGGGGCGGGGACGTCGATGGGGACGCCGGCGGGGCGACCGGGCGGAGATCGTGGACGGATGGGGCCGGCGCCGCCGTCGCTTGGCGCGCCGCTTCCAGCGTCAGGCGTCGCTGGGCCGCCTCGGCGTCCAGACGGCGGGCCAGGGCGGCGTTGGCCTGGGCCTGAAGACGGATCCGCTCGTTCTCGTAGCGGTGCTGATCGGCGATCGCGGCGGGGGCGCCGCCCGGATAGGGGAAGCCGGGCTGAGGATAGGGATAGGGCGCGACCTGGGCCTGGACCGCGCTGGGGCCGAGGGCGGCGGCGAGCAGAAGGAGGGGCAGGGCGCGTCTCATGACCGACAGATGGGGTGTGATCGCGTCTCGCCAAGCGCGGCCGCAACCCCAGTCGACCCACGGGGTTGAACAGGGCGAACCCACCTCAAATCAGGAGTTATCCCATGGCCCAGACTCTCTCTGGCAAGACCGTCGCCATTCTGGCGACCGACGGCGTCGAACTGGTCGAACTGACCGAGCCGATGAAGGCGCTGAAAGAGGCCGGGGCGGCGGTCGAGATCGTGTCGCTGAAGGCCGGCGACTTCCAGGGCTTCAACCATCTGACGCCGGGCGACAAGGTGACGGCGGACAAGGCGGTGGCGGGGGTGGACGCCTCGGCCTATTCGGCCCTGATGCTGCCGGGCGGCGTGGCGAATCCCGACCAGCTGCGGGCGAATGAGGATGCGGTCAAGTTCGTCCGGGCCTTCTTCGACGCCGGAAAGCCGGTGGCGGCCATCTGCCATGCGCCCTGGCTGCTGATCGAGGCGGGGGTGGTCGAGGGCCGGACGATGACGGCCTTCAACAGCATTCGCACCGATCTGAGAAATGCCGGCGCCGATGTGGTGGACGAGCCGGTGGTGGTGGATCAGGGTCTGGTGACCAGCCGCAATCCCGACGACATCCCCGCCTTCAACGCCAAGATGATCGAGGAATTCGCCGAGGGCCGGCATCGCGAACAGGCCGAGAAGATCCAAGGGGTTCAGCCGGTCGCCCACTGACCGGATCGGCGGGAGCGGCGATCGCTCCCGCCGCCCTTCAGGGCAGGGCCCAGACCGCGGCGCGCTTGATCTCCAGATCCTCCAGCTCGCGGGTCGTGGGCACGCGGTATTCGGCCAGGAAGTCCAGGCCCGAACGCGGAAAATAGGTCCGGCCCGGATCGCCGATCAGAACCCGCGACCCCGCCGCCCGCGCCTGACCCAGCCAGGCCAGGACGGCCTCGGTCATCGGCTTTTCATAGCAGATGTCGCCCGCGCAGATGACGTCCACGGGCGGCGGCGGGGTGTTCAAGAGGTCGTGGCCGACGAAGTCCAGGGCCACGCCGTTCGCCTGGGCGTTGGCGGCGACCGCCGCTTCGCAGAAGGGGTCGATGTCGGCGCAGAGGGCGCAGGCGGCGCCTGCCCGCATGGCGGCAACACCGACCAGACCCGAACCGGCGGCGAAGTCCAGCACCTGCTTGCCGGCCACCTCCTGCGGGTGATCCAGCAGATAGCGGGCCAGCGCCTGACCGCCCGCCCAGGCGAAGGCCCAGAAGGGCGGGGGCAGGCCCAGTTCGCCCAGCTCTTCCTCCGTCAGCCTCCAGATGGGGGTGACTTCGTCCGCCAGCCACAGGGTGATCTCGGGCGCATGGGGGACGGGCTGCAGCCGGGTGTTGGTCCGGATGAAGGCGGCGGGATCGGCGATGACGGTCACGGGCGGCGGGTCGCCGTCTTCAGAACCTCGACATAGCCCGGCGCCACCTCCATGCCCGCCGCCTGGGGCCGGGCGCGAACGGCCCGGTGAAGCGCCGGCAGCTTCCAGCAGGGGACGTGCATGAACAGATGATGCTCCGCGTGGAAGTTGACCCAATAGGGGGCGATGAAGGCGCGCTCCCACCAGGCGGCGCGAGTGGTGCGGGCCGCGCGGAAGGGGTCGGCGTCGGATCCTTCGACGCAGGCGTGTTCGGCGATGTTCCGGAGCCGCGTCACCAGCGGAAACCAGGTCGCCATCGGCAGCAGCCACAGGGCGAAGAAGGCCCACCAGACGCCTGCGGCGATGAAGCCGGCCAGCAGGATCGTATTGAAGACCAGGAAGGGCAGGACCGATCGGCCGGTCACCACCGCGTCATACTCATGCGCAGGATCGGCGGCCGCTTCGCCCTTTGCGCTCTTTGATCGGGCCGCCAGGGCGAGGGGCAGGACGATCCTCTGTTTGAAGAAGGTCTGTCCGGTCAGGTCGCGGATCATCTTGCGGCGGAGCGAGGCGGGGGAGACGGGAAAGGGCGCCGACAGCATCAGGTCGGGGTCTTCCGGCTGCTGGGCGAAGCGGTGGTGGTTCAGATGATAGGGGCGATAGGCGCCAAGGTCCGCCCCGATCGGGACGGCGCACAGCCATTGGCCCAGAAAGTCGTTCAGACGCAGATTTTTGGCCAGGCCGCCGTGGGCCGCCTCATGCATCAATATGGCCAGGCCCAGCTGGCGCGTGCCGATGATCATGACGCAGATCGGGATCAGCCAGGGGATCAGGACCCCCGCCCCGACCGCCAGGGCGATGACCCCCCAGCAATGGGCGACCAGCAGCGGCCCGACCCAGGCCGACCGGGTCTGGAACGGCCGCCAGTCGTCAGGGGCGAACAGGGCCGAGGGGGCGATGCGCGGGGCGGCGGGCATGGGCCGATCCTAGCGCAACTGCGGGGCTTTCGAAACCGGACGGGGCATGTAAGGCGATAATGACAAAAAGTCAGGTTGACATTACATGGAGGCGATGTCAGGTTCGCCTTACAAGAGGAGAGCGGGATATGATGAGTTTCGGAAAATCGACCACCCCGGCGCATAGGCGCTACGTCATTCGCATCATGGCCTTCACCATCCCCTATGTGGCGATCTGCGTATCCATGATGACGACCGACGCCTTTGACGAGGTGATGGGCAAGCCGGCGGCCTGGGCCTTGGCGGCGGTCGTGTCGGCGCCGGTGATCGGCCAGATCTGGGCCGTCCTGTCCCTGATGCGCGAAAGCGACGAGTTCGTGCGGGGGGTGACGGCCAAACAGTTCATCGTCGCCTCGGGGCTGGCCATGGCGGTCGCCACCTTCTGGGGCTTCGGCGAGAGCTTCGCCGGGGCGCCCCATATGCAGACCTGGCTGATCGTGCCGCTGTTCTGGGGCATGTACGGCCTTACCGCCCCCTTCATCCGGACCAGCCGATGAAGAACCGGCTGAAGCTGCTGCGCGTCGAGCGCGGCTGGACCCAGGAACAGTTGGGCCAGGCCCTGGGCGTATCGCGACAGGCGGTGATCGCGCTGGAGACCGAACGGCACGATCCGTCGCTGGACCTGGCCTATCGCATCGCCGCCACCTTCGGCCGTCCGGTCGAAGACATCTTCGAGAACCCGCACGCCTGAGGCGGCGGACCCGACTTCAAAACCTCAAGACAGGAGACATCCGATGTACAACGCCTTCTTCAAGGCGCGCCCGCGCCTGCGCGCCGCCCTGTTCGGACTGGCCGTCTGCACGCCCTCGCTGATGATCGGCGTGACCGCCGCTTTGGCCGAGACGCCGGGGGCCGTCGCTCCCGCCTTCGCTTCGGACCGGCTGTCGGTCGAGGTGGTCGGACGCGGACCCGACGTGATCCTGATCCCCGGCTATGGTTGTTCGCGAGAGGTGTGGCGGGCCACGGCCGATCGGCTGAAGGCGACCCACCGGGTCCATCTGGTCCAGCTGGCGGGCTTCGCCGGTCAGCCCTGGACCCACGGCGACGGGCCGCTGCTGGAGCCGGCGGTCGAGGCCCTGGCGGCCTATGTCCAGACCGCCGGTCTGCAAAAGCCGGCGGTCATCGGCCATTCGATGGGCGGACTGTCGGCCCTGATGCTGGCCCAGCGTCATCCCGAGGCCGTGGGGCGGGTGATGGCGGTGGACAATCTGCCCTTCTTTTCGGCCCTGTTCGGCCCGCAGGTGACGCCCGAGACGGCCCGGCCCTTCGCCGACCAGGCGGCCCAGGCCATGCTGAGCCAGGACGAGGCGGCGATGCGGGCGGCCCAAGAACAGGGGGCTATCGGCCTGGCGCGCGATCCGGCGACGCGGACGGCCATGGTCGACTGGACCCTGGCCTCGGACCGCCGCGCCCTGGCCACGGCCATTCATGAGGTGATGACGACCGACGTCCGCCCCGGACTGGCGGCCATGACGACGCCGGTCACGGTGCTCTACGCCGCCGACGCGAACGGCGGGGCGCCTGCGGCCATGGCCGACGCCCTGTGGGGCCGGGAATATGCGACCCTGCCCGGCGTCAAACTGATCCGGGTGGACGACAGCCGCCACTTCATCATGGCCGATCAGCCCCAGACGTTCGCCCAACGGGTCGATCAGTTCCTGGCGGACTGATCCCGCCGAGCGAGCGGATCAGCCCGCCTTGGGCGTGACGTCCCCGGCCTTGACCGGCGCGCCGGCGAATTCGTCGGCATAGGCCGGGTTGAGCAGGGACCGGAAGACCGACTGGGGCACGGCGATCCGATAGGGACCGTCCGAATAGGGGCCGATCTGATAGGCGCCGATCAGGAAGACGACGCCGCCCGCCTTGCCCGGAGTGGTGCTGGGCGCCAGGACGAAGGGGGTGGAGACGGCCTTGGGGCAGGTCCACATCTTACCGTCCGGGGTGGCGGTCTCCGATCCCGGCGAACGAGCCTGTTTGGCGGCGTTGGCGGCGTCGCACAGGGCCTTGTTCAGGCCCGACAGGTCAGCGCCGGGTCGGAACAGGTCTGCGAAGCCCAGCCGCTTCTTCATCGCCTTGTCCCACAGGACGGCCGAGAAGCTGGTGTTGGGATGGGCGCCGCCGGTGTATTCGAAATCGGTGCGGACCAGGCTGAACAGCTTGCCGGTCTCGGCGCCGGGGTCGAAGGCGATGGTCTTTTCATAGGGGTTCGGTCCGCCGCCCGCCTCGGACAGGTCGGCCTGGGCGCCTTCGGAGAACTGGCGCAGGTCCCGCACCGCGGCGGCGTAGAGGGGAGCGTGCAGGTCGGGCTTGGACTTGAGCGCGTCCGGCAGGGTCAGTTTGACCGTGGCGTACTGGGTCTTGGAGTCGAAGCTCATCGGCGCCCCGGCGGCGGCCGGATCGACCGGGGCGGCGGTGATCGGGGCGGGCGGGGCCGTCTCGGCCTTGTCTTCGCGCCTCTGGCAGGCGGCGACGGTTGCGGCGACGGCGACGGACAGCAGCAGCAGACGAAGGGTGGAGGTCATGGGGGGCTCCTTCACAGGCCGATCAGGTTTTGGCCGAGAGATCCGAGGGCGAAGGCCGCCAGCAGGATGAAGCCCGCCTCTCGGTTCGATTTGAAAAGTCTCAGCGCCAGGGCGCCGTCGGTGCGGTCCAGCCGGACCACTTGGCGGGCCAGATGGGCGGCGTAGAGGGCCAGGCCGATCCAGAACAGCGGGCCGAGACCGGCGGAAAGACCGGCCAGGGCGGCCAGGACCAGGCTGATTCCGTAGAAGACGGCGACGCCGGGGCGCACCGCCGAGGCCAGGCGGCGGGCCGAGGATTTGACCCCGATCATGGCGTCGTCCTCGATGTCCTGAAGGGCGTAGACGGTGTCGTAGCCCAGGGTCCAGAAGACGCCGCCGAGGTAGAGGAGGACGGCGGGGACATAGGCCTGCCAGACCAGGGCGACGGCGTGGCCGCTGTCGCTGGGCGGCGACCAGAGGAAGGGGCGGAACTCGCCGGCGATGTCGGCCGGCAGCAGAAGGGCGGCCGCCGCCAGGGGCAGGGCGGAGGCGAACCCCATCAGGGCGCCCCAGTTGAAGGTCAGGCCCAGCCAGGCCTGGGGCCACCAGGTGATCCGCTTCATGAAGGGATAGGCGGCGACCAGGGCGCAGGAGCCGACGCCCAGCAGGATGGCGACCTTGGGCAGGGTCAGCAGGATCATGAGGCTGATCAGGCTGCAGCCGATCACGAAGGCCCAGGCCTGTTTGACGGAGATCAGGCCGGCGGGGATGGGGCGAAGGGCGGTGCGGGAGACCCGGGCGTCGAAGTCGCGGTCGACGATGTCGTTGAAGGCGCAGCCGGCGGCGCGCATCAAGCAGGCGCCGATCCCGAAGCCGACGAACAGCCACAGGTCATAGAGGCCGGGCGCCTGGCGATACTGGGCCAGGGCCAGAGCGATCCCCTGCCAGCCGGGCAGGAGCAGCAGCCATATGCCGATGGGCCGGTCGAACCGGCCCAGCTTCAGCCAGGGCTTCAGCCGCTCCGGCGCATGGCGATCCACCCAGTTGGCGCCGGCGTCGGGAAGAGGGGCGGAGGTCATGACCGAGGCTTAACCGGAATGAAGGGCAGGGTGAAGGCGGAATGGCCCCTGATGCCGGCCTGTCGGCGATAAGACCTTCCCCCGCTTGCGGGGGAAGTGTCAGCGCGTCGAGCGAAGCGAGACGGCTGACGATGGGGGAAGTCTTCTTCCTGAGCGACACTTCCCCCTCCGAGCCTGGTCCGCTGCGCGGACGCCGGCCCACCTCCCCCGCAAGCGGGGGAGGGTCTCAGTCCTGATACACGTCGCCGGAGCCCGAGAGTTCGGTGGTCAGCTTGGCGGGGCGGGCCGCCAGGGTGACGTCGCCGGAGCCGTCGATCCGCACCTGGACGTCGCCGGTCGGGGCGACATTGGCGTCGCCGGAGCCGGAGATGTCCACCGTGGCGTCGCGCGCCGCCAAGGCCCTCAGATCCGCGTCGCCGGACCCGTCGATCTCCAGCCGGAGGGCGTCGGTGCGGCCTTCGGCGGTCACATCGGCGGAGCCGGAGACGTCCAGGGCCAGGCTGGGCTGGTCATAGGCCTTGATGTCCAGATCGCCGGACGCATTGGAGACGAAGCGGACGACGTTGGGCGCGGTCACGACGACCCGCAGTTCGTCACGCTCCGATCGGGCCGAGAAGTTTCCGCTGCTCCAGCCGAAGACGATCCGTTCGTCGCCCTCGCCCAGGGACAGTCGGCCGTTCTCGAGTCGGACCCGGTCCGCCAGGGCCTTGGGCCCGGTGACGACCACGGTGTTCTCAGGGCCCTGGCGGTATTCCACGTCGATGGTGGAATCGACGGTCAGGGTGTCGCCGCCGGTCCAGGCCAGGGTGCGGGTGGTGAAGGGGCCGAGGTCTTCGACCTCTCCGCTTTTGACCCGTTCGAAGCGGATGGTTTCGCCGTCCCGGTCCTTGATGGTCCAGGCCCAGCCGTGGCGTTGCAGATCATGTCCACCCAGGGCGATGGCGCCGCCCACGGTGACGATGCACAGCACCAGGGCGGCGCCGGCGATGATGAAGAGCGTGCGGATCATTGCGAGCCTCCCGTGCTCGTGCCTTCGGATTGGGTGTCGGATTGGGGCTCCAGCGCCGGCTTCAGCAGCCGGTAGTGGAGGCGGGCGAACCAGACGAGGCCGTTGACCAGCCAGACGGTGACGATGGTCAGAAGGGCGCCGATGAAGACGGCCCCGGCCATCAGGCCCAGACCCATCAGGATCGCGGCGAAGGGGCCGCCGGGGAAGCCGGCGAAGGGCCCGGCCACCATGATCGCGCCGCCCGAGAAGAACAGGGCGATGGCGGCGATGAAGAAGCCGAAGATGGTCCCGACCACGCCCATCAGAATGGGCAGCAGGATCAGGATGTCGACGGCGCCCAGGCCCAGGACGGCGAAGACGGCGGCGGCGGCGGCGGAGGGGTTCTTCTCCTGACGCCAGCGCTGGATCCCGGCCTCGGCCTTGAGCTCGCGGGCCAGACGGCCCGGATCGCCCAGGGCGGCGGCCACCTCGGCCTCGGTGCGGCCGGCGGCCAGGCCGTCGGCGAAATGAGTCTCATAGTCGGCGACGATGTCGTTCGCCGTGGCGGTCGGCAGGCCGACCAGGCCGTTTCTGAGACGGACGATGAATTCCGATCTCGTCATTGTTCCGTTCCCTCCGGTTGAGCCGTCGGCTCTTGAATATGGGGCGCGTCGCTGGCCAGGACGGCTTCGACGGCCGTGGTGAAGGCCGACCATTCGGCGGCCTGGGCGGCGAGGGCCGCGCGACCGGCGTCGGTCAGACGATAGTATTTGCGCGACGGGCCGGACGAGGATTCGACCAGATAGGTCTCGACCTGGCCGTCCGACTGCATTCGCCGCATCAGGGGGTAGATGGTGCCTTCCCCCATGCCGATCGCGTCGGAAAGGCGGCTGGCGATCTCATAGGCGTAGCTGTCCGCCCGGTTCAGAAGCGCCAGGACGCAAAGCCCCAGAACCCCCTTCTTCAGCTGTATCTCGATGGTTTCGGTCACCTCGACGTCTCCTTTGATGGAGATTGACTACGACAAGGTACCTTGTGACGCAAGGTACCTGTTTAAACATGACGAAGGTTTAATTCTCAGGCCGCCGCCGCCAATCGCGGCGGGTTTGCGGCAAGGGGGCGCGCGGATCGCTTGGCAAGCGAGGGGCGATCCGATAGGGACTCAACCAAGTGTCGGGCGGACCAACATGCCCGCGCGAAGATTTGCGAGCCATTCGCAAGTCTCTGCTGCGAAACGATATTATGGGGACTTCGTATGGGAATGGGGACGCGAGCCCTGAGATGGACCAGAGCGGCGACCGCCTCGGCGACGGCGGCTGTCGGACTGGCGCTGGTCTCTGCGGCGCCGGTGTGGGCGCAGGACCTGATGGGTCAGCCGACGCCGGGCGGGATCGACCTTCAGCCGGCCGCCGCGCCGCTGAAGCACGACGCCATCTGGTTCCACAACATCGTGCTGATGCCCGTGATCACCGGCATCACCCTGTTGGTTCTGGCTCTGCTGGCCTGGATCGTCTTCCGCTACAATAAGCGCGCCAACGCCACGCCCGCGCGCTGGAGCCACAACACCACGGTCGAGATCATCTGGACGGTGCTGCCGGTGGTGATCCTGGTCTTCATCTCCCTGTTCTCGTTCCGGCTGCTGTTCGCCTATCACGACATGCCCGAGCCCGATCTGACGGTGAAGGTGACGGGCAACCAGTGGAACTGGGCCTATGAATATCCCGACCAGGGCGTTTCCGAATATATCTCCAACATGGTGCCCGAGGGCGAGCTGGCCGAGCGCGGCCTGTCGCACAGCGTCTATCGCCTGGCGGCGGACGAGCCGATGGTGGTGCCGGTCGGCAAGACGGTGCGTCTTCTGATCACCGCCTCGGACGTGATTCATTCCGTGGCCCTGCCGGCCTTCGGCCTGAAGACCGACGCCGTGCCGGGCCGGGTCAATGAGACCTGGTTCAAGGCCGAGCGCACCGGCGTCTTCTACGGCCAGTGTTCGGAACTGTGCGGCGTCGATCACGCCTTCATGCCTATTCAGATCAATGTCGTGACCCAGGCCGAGTTCGCGCGCTGGGTCGCCTCCAAGGGCGGCTCGATGACGCCCAAGGCCCCCGAGGCGGCGCCGGGCGGCACGACCGCTCAGGTCGAGGCCGGAACCACGGGCGCGCCTGTGGTGGGCACGGCGACCACCGGTCCCCAGGCCGGCGCCCAGACCGACATCCCGACCGCCCAGACGGCGACGACGCCGACCGCTCAATCCGCTCCCGCCGCGGCTCCCGCCGCGCCGGCCGCCCAGTAAGAGGCGAGCAGTTCCATGGCTGACGCTACGATTTCGACCCGCGACACCCTTCACGCGCCCGAGGCCCATCATCACGACGACCACAAGCCGGGCTTTTTCACCCGCTGGTTCCTGTCGACCAACCACAAGGACATCGGCACCCTGTACCTGCTGTTCGCCATCATGGCGGGCGTGGTCGGGGGCGCCCTGTCGGGCCTGATCCGCTGGGAACTGGCCGAGCCGGGCATCCAGATCTTCAAGGAAGGCTCGTCGATCCAGCTGCTGGGCCTCGTGGAGCAGTCCAAGCACGGCTACAACGTCACCGTCACGGCCCACGCCCTGATCATGATCTTCTTCATGGTCATGCCCGCCATGATCGGCGGCTTCGGCAACTGGTTCGTGCCCATCATGATCGGGGCGCCGGACATGGCCTTCCCGCGCATGAACAACATCTCCTTCTGGCTGCTGGTTGCGGCCTGGTGCCTGCTGGTCCTGTCGATGTTCACCGACGGCGGGCCGGGCAAGGGCTTCGGCGGGGGCTGGACGGCCTATCCGCCCCTGTCGACCACGGGCCACGTCGGCCCGGCGTTTGATCTGGCCATCTTCGCCCTGCACGTGGCGGGCGCCAGCTCCATCCTGGGGGCGATCAACTTCATCACGACGATCCTGAACATGCGGGCGCCGGGCATGACGCTTCACCGGATGCCGCTGTTCGCCTGGTCGGTGCTGATCACCGCCTTCCTGCTGCTGCTGTCGCTGCCGGTGCTGGCCGGCGCCATCACCATGCTGCTGACCGACCGCAACTTCGGCACCCACTTCTTCGACCCGGCCGGCGGCGGCGACCCGATCATGTACCAGCACCTGTTCTGGTTCTTCGGCCACCCGGAAGTGTACATCCTGATCCTGCCGGGCTTCGGCATCATCAGCCACATCGTCTCGACCTTCAGCCGCAAGCCGGTGTTCGGATACCTGGCCATGGCTTACGCCATGGTGGCCATCGGCTTCATCGGCTTCATCGTCTGGGCCCACCACATGTACACGGTGGGGATGAGCATCAATCTGCGCGCCTATTTCGTGGCCGCGACCATGATCATCGCCGTGCCGACGGGGGTGAAGATCTTCAGCTGGATCGCCACCATGTGGGGCGGCTCCATCAGCTTCAAGACGCCCATGCTGTGGGCCATCGGCTTCATCTTCCTGTTCACCGTGGGCGGGGTGACGGGCGTCGTCCTGTCGAACGCCGGCATCGATTACAGCCTGCACGACACCTATTACGTCGTGGCCCACTTCCACTATGTGCTGTCGCTGGGCGCCGTCTTCGCCATCTTCGCGGGCTTCTACTACTGGTTCGAGAAGATGTTCGGGGTGAAGTACAACGAGTTCCTCGGCGCGACCCATTTCTGGATCATGTTCGTCGGCGTGAACCTGATCTTCTTCCCGCAGCACTTCCTGGGCCTGCAGGCCATGCCGCGTCGCTATATCGACTATCCGGACGCCTACACCCTGTGGAACCAGGTCTCGTCCATCGGCTATGCGATCACCATCGTCGGCGTGCTGGTCTTCCTGGTCATGCTGCTGGAAGCCGCGATCCGTCGCCGTCCGGGCGTCGCCAATCCCTGGGGCGAGGGCGCCACGACCCTGGAATGGACCCTGTCCTCGCCGCCGCCGCAGCACCAGTTCAACGAACTGCCGGTGGTCAAGGGCGACGAGCACTGATCCCGGGCTGAGATCCCGAACGGAGGGCCGCTCTTTCCACGGAAGGGGCGGCCTTCTGCTTTGGGGTGTGTTATTCGGTCCCCATCCATGACCCCCGCACCCATGACCCAAGACGTTCACGACCGTCCCGCGATTTCGACCGCCCAGCCGGAAGACTTCTTCCAGCTGCTGAAGCCGCGCGTCATGTCGGTGGTGGTCTTCACCGCCGCGACCGGGCTGGTCATGGCGCCGGGGTCGATGAACCCGCTGGTCGCCGCCATCGCCATACTGTGCATCGCCGTGGGCGCAGGCGCGGCCGGTTCGCTGAACATGGCGCTGGAGGGCGAGACCGACGCCCTGATGCGGCGCACGCGCGGCCGGCCGGTGGCGGCGGGGCGCGTTCGGAAAAATGATGCGATGGCCTATGGCGTCATCCTGAGCCTGTTTTCGGTCATGCTGCTGGGGATGAACGCCAACTGGTTCGCGGCGGGGCTGCTGGCCCTGACCATCGTCTATTACGCCGGCTTCTACACCCTGCTGCTGAAGCGGCGGACGCCTCAGAACATCGTCATCGGCGGGGCGGCGGGCGCCTTTCCGCCGGTGATCGGCTGGGCGGCGGCGACGGGCGAGGCGCCGTGGCAGGCCTGGCTGCTGTTCCTGATCATCTTCCTGTGGACCCCGCCGCACTCCTGGGCCCTGGCCCTCTATTCGGCCGGAGACTACGCCAAGGCGGGCATACCGATGATGCCTGTGGCGCGGGGGGCCAAGTCCACGCGGCTGCAGATCCTGATCTATTCGCTGATCTTCGTCGCCTCGGCCGTGGCGCCGGCCCTGGTGGGCATGGGCGGGCTGATCTACGCCGTGGTGTCGGTCGGCGGCGGCCTGGCCTTCCTGGGGCTGGCCTGGCGGCTTTACCGCTCGCGCGCCGGCGACGAGCCCGACAAGGCCGACACGGTGGGACGCGAGGCCGCATTGTATGAGGTCAAGGTCCAGGCCAAACCGGCGCGGGATCTGTTCGCCTTTTCGATCCTGTATCTGGTCGCCCTGTTCTCGGCCTTCCTGGTCGAGGCCATAGCCGGCCTCGGAGTCTGAGCCATGCGTCTGACACCTGAAGAATTGCGCGCCCGCAAACGGCGCAACGTCTGGATCGCGGCCGCCCTGGTGGCCTTCATCGTCCTGGTCTTCGCCACCACCGTCCTGCGTCTGCAGCAGAATCAGGCGGCCGAACGCGCCCTGTTGGAGGCGGCGACGACGGCGGGGCCGCAATGAGGAAGCCGGGCCGTCAGAATCTGATCGCCATCCTGTGCGTCCTGGGCGTCATGGGGATGACGGGCGCGGCCTTCGCCGCCGTGCCGCTTTATCGGATGTTCTGTCAGGTGACGGGCTTCGACGGCACGGTGCGGCGGGCGGACAAGGCGCCGGACACGGTTCTGGACCAGACGGTGCTGGTGCGGTTCGACACCAATGTGCGCGGCGGCCTGCCCATGACCTTCCGCGCCGAACAGACGACCCAGAGGGTGCGGATCGGGGCCACGGGCCTGGCCTATTTCGACGTCACCAACACCTCGGACCAGCCGATCCAGGTGCGGGCCGGATACAATGTCGTGCCGGAATACACCGGCCCCTATTTCCAGAAGCTGCAATGCTTCTGCTTCCAGGATCAGACCCTGGCGGCAGGCGAGACGCGCCAGTTCCCGGTCCAGTATTTCATCGCCCCCGAACTGGCCACCGACCGGGAGGCCAAGGGCGCGCGTGAAATCACCCTGAGCTACACCTTCTATCCGTCGGTCGACGCGCCGACGGGGCCGAACGCCTGATGGCCCGTCCCGGCGTCGACTTTCCCGGCGTCGGCTGCGGCCTGGTGATTCAGCGGGCCGATGGGCGGGTGCTGCTGTGCAAACGGATGAAGCCGCCCGAGGCGGGGCATTGGAACATCGTGGGCGGCAAGGTCGATCAGGGCGAACGGTCCGCAGACGCCGCCCGGCGTGAGGCGGAGGAGGAGAGCGGCCTGACGATCGGCGCCGTCGACTTCCTGTGCTGGACCGAAGAGATCATGGCGACGGACGGCCAGCACTGGCTGTCGCTGATGTATGTCACGCGCGATTTCGCCGGCGAGCCCCGGCTGACTGAGCCGGACAAGCTGTCGGACATCGGCTGGTTCGCGCTCGACGCCCTGCCGCAGCCGCTGTCGGTGTTCGCGGCCAAGGCGTTCGCCGCCCTAGAGGCGCGGCCTTAGCGCCACCCCCAACCCCGTGACCCTAGGACTCGTCCCGATTCCGGCGGAAAGGCGGCGATCCACTGGCGTGTTGCAAAGGCCGGCGTTATAGCTGGCCAATAAGGCGAGTTCATCGCCAGCCCAAGATAGAGATGAAACGCATGGCCGACGCGCACGCCGCTCCGCATCACGACTATCACCTCGTGCCGCCCAGTCCGTGGCCGCTGGTGTCCTCGATCGCCGCGACGATCATGTTCATCGGCGCCGTCATCTGGATGAAGGGGCTGGCCCCGGCCGAAAACGGTCCGATCGCCGCCAACTTCCTGGCCGAGGGCAAGCCGGGCGTCTTCTTCGCCGGCCTGGCGGGGGTGCTGGTGTCCATGTTCGGCTGGTGGTCGGACGTCATCAAGGAATCCAAGGGCGGGGACCATACGCCGGTCGTTTCGATCGGCCTGCGCTACGGCATGATCCTGTTCATCGCGTCGGAGGTGATGTTCTTCGTCGCCTTCTTCTGGATGTTCTTCGACATGGCGCTGTTCCACGAATCGCGCGCCCTGACGCCGGAAGTCGGCGCCTGGGCCGACACCGCCAAGGCCTGGTCCACCTGGCCGCCCAAGGGGGTCGAGGTTCTGTCGCCGTGGCAGCTGCCGCTGCTGAACACCGTGACCCTGCTGCTGAGCGGCTGCACCGTGACCTGGGCCCACCATGCGATCCAGGTCGGCGACCGCAGCGGCGCCAAGCTGGCCCTGGTCCTGACGGTGATCCTGGGCGTCTTCTTCACCTGCGTTCAGGCCTACGAATACAACCACATCCTGCACGAGCACCTGTTCTTCAACGAGGAAGCGGTCAACTCGGGCCTTTATGGTTCGATCTTCTTCATGGCGACGGGCTTCCACGGCTTCCACGTGCTGGTGGGAACCATCTTCCTGACCGTCTGCCTGATCCGTCTGCTGGCCGGCGACTTCACACCGCAGAAGCATTTCGGCTTCGAGGCGGCGGCTTGGTACTGGCATTTCGTGGACGTGGTCTGGCTGTTCCTGTTCGCCTTCGTCTACGTCGTCTTCGGTTGATCCCGGACACCACGGACAAGATCCCGGCGGCGGGGGGCGAGCCATCGTCTCCCGCCGTCGCCGTTTCCGCCGTGCGGGCGGGGCTGAAGGGGCGCTGCCCGCGCTGTGGTCAGGGGCGGCTGTTTGCGGGCTTTCTGAAGGTGCGGCCGGGATGCGACACCTGCGGCCTGGACTTTTCGACCATCCAGACCGGCGACGGCCCGGCCAGCTTCATCATGCAGATCGCCGGCTTCGTGGTCGGCTTCTCGGCCCTGGTCGTCGAGATCAAATACCATCCGCCGATGTGGCTGCATCTGATCGTCTGGCTGCCGCTGGTGGTCGTCCTGTCGCTGGCCCTGATGCGGCCGGGCCGGGGGCTGATGATCGGCCTGCAATACAGGAATCAGACGTGAGGCGGTTTCCTTGGATACTGACGCTGGCGACGGCTGCGGCCCTGGTCCTGCTGATCGGCCTGGGCGTCTGGCAGGTCGAGCGGCTGAAGTGGAAGGAAGGGCTGATCGCGGCGGCCGAGGCGGCGGCGGCCAAACCGCCTGCGCCCCTGGATCAGGTGCTGGCGGACGGCGACCTGGAGTTCAGGAAGGCGCTGATCGTCTGTCCGGGTCTGGCGACCGCCCCCTATGTCGAGCTTCAGTCCATCCATGAGGGCCAGGCGGGGGTGCGGCTGATCTCGGCGTGCAAACCGGCGGGTTCGGATTTCAGCCTGCTGATCGACCGGGGCTTCATCGCCGACGGAGTGAACGAGCGGCCACGGGTGATCGAGACCAGCCTGCCCCTGGTGCTGATCGGCGAGTTCCGCCGCTTCGATCCGCCGGGCGGGCTGACGCCGGCCCCGGCGAACGGCCGCTTCTATGCGCGCGACACCGCAGCCATGGCCCAGGCTCTGAAGGTTCAGGGGCCGGTGCGGCCCGAGGCGGTGTTCGCCGTGACCCAGACCAATCCCGAGTTGGCGGCCCTGACGCCCTCCGCCCCGCCCGCGGCCTTTTCCAACAATCATTTCGGCTACGCCCTGACCTGGTTCGGACTGGCGGTCGCGCTCCTGGGCTTCTATGTCGCCTTGCTCCGACGTCGGAATAAGAAGGACATCTCCTGACCGCTTCCCTGCACACCCTGTCCAACGGCGTCCGCGTCATCTGCGATCCTATGCCCGGCCTGAAGACCCTCGCCGTCGTCGTCACCGTCAAGGGCGGGGCGCGGTGGGAGCCCGAGGATCGCTCCGGCTGGTCCCACCTCCTGGAACATCTGGTGTTCAAGGGCGCCGGCGACATGGCCGCCCGCGAGATCGTCGAACGGATCGAGGCCGAGGGCGGCACGATCAACGCCTCGACCGGCTATGAGCGGACCAGCTTCGAGGTGCGGGGGCTGGACGGGTCGCTGCCGCTGGCCATGCAGGTGCTGTCGGACCTGGTCTTCCGCCCCACGCTGGACCCGGCCGAGATCGAGCGCGAAAAGGACGTGGTGGCCCAGGAGATCGCCGAGGCCTTCGACACGCCCGACGACCATGTGTTCGAAATGGCCCAAACGCGGGCCTTCGCCGGCCAGCCGCTGGGGCGGCCGATCCTGGGCTCGGTCGACAGTCTGAAACCGGCGGACAGGGCGGCGGTCGAGGCCTGGCGCGCGCGGCTCTATTCGCCCGACCGGATGGTGGTGTCGGTGTCGGGCGCGGTGGAGGAGGGCGAGCTGCTGGCCCTGGCCGAGCGCTGGTTCGGGGCGGCGGTCGCGACCCCCGTCGAGGCGCCGGCGCCCGCCCTGTTCGTCGGCGGCCATGCGGCCCTGACGCGCAAGATCGAACAGGCCAATCTGGTGTTCCAGCTGCCGGCCCTCTCGGCGACCGATCCGGCCCTGTCGTCGATGCGGCTGTTCGGCGAGATCCTGGGCGGGGGCATGGCCTCGCGCCTGTTCCAGAGCGCGCGCGAGGAGCGGGGCCTGGCCTACGCCATCGACGCCTATCAGGAGCCCTATGAGGACGCCGGGGTGCTGGGCATCTATGCGGGCGCAGCGGCGGGCCGGGCGAAAGAGCTGGCCCAGGTGGCCGCGGCCGAGGTGCGGGCCCTGGCCGAGACCGGGCCGACCGAAAAGGAGCTGTCGCGCGCCAAGGCGGTGATGAAGGCCGGTCTGTGGATGTCGGACGAAAACCCGATGAGCCGGGCCGGCCGCAACGCCGCCCAGACCCTGATCTTCGGCGCGCCCCGCTCCAGCCTGTCCATGACCGAACAGCTGGAGGCCCAGACGGTGGCGGACGTGCGGGCGGCGGGAGCGCGTCTGTTGGAGGCACGTCAGGCGGCCAGCGCCGTCCTGGGACCGAAATCGGCGGCGCCGGCGGGCGAGGCCTTCGCGGCGGCGCTGTTCAGGGCCTAAGGGGAACATCCTGCGTCGTCATCGGTTATGCTGACGCTTGACCCTCACAATCCGGAGCCGCCCCATGTCCGTCCGCGTCGCCTTGATCGTCGGCAGCCTGCGCAAAGGCTCCTATTCGCGCGCCGTCGGGCTGGAGATGAAGGCCATGGCCGCGCCCGAGCTGGAGGTGGAGCCGGTCGAGATCGGCGATCTGCCGCTCTATAACCCCGATCTGGAGACGGAGACGCCGCCGGCCGCCTGGACCCGGTTCCGGGCGGATATGGCGGCGGTTCAGGCGGTGCTGTTCGTGACGCCGGAATATAATCGCTCGATCCCGGGGGCGCTGAAGAACGCCCTGGACGTCGGCTCGCGCCCCTATGGCCGCAGCATCTGGGCGGGCAAGCCGGCCGCCATCGTCAGCGTCTCGCCCGGCGCCATCGGGGCCTTCGGCGCCAACCACCACCTGCGCCAGCCCCTGGTCTTTCTGAACATGCCGACCATGCAGCAACCCGAAGCCTATGTGGGCAATGTCGCCGGCCTGCTGAACGAGGAGGATGGGAGGCTGAAGAACGAGGGGACGCGGGAGTTCCTGAAGGAGTTCCTCGACGCCTTTGCGGCGTGGATCGAGAAGACCAAATAGTCTCGCCCGGATGACGGCGTTTAAAGAGGGCGGACGCCCCAATTGAAAACGGCGGCTCCTTTCGGAGCCGCCGTCGCCAGATCAGCCGTGAAGCTGAAATCAGCCGATGGTTTGCAGCTGGCCAGCGGATTCCTTGCCCGAACGCTTGTCGCGTTCCAGCTCGTAGGAAACCTTCTGGTTTTCATCCAGGCCGCGCAGGCCAGCGCCTTCGACGGCCGAGATGTGGACGAAGACGTCCTTGCCGCCGTCGTCGGGTTGGATGAAGCCGTAACCCTTGGTCGGGTTGAACCATTTGACAGTGCCGGTAGCCATTTTGAGACCTCCGTTAGAAGTTGACCGAGGGAACGTCCCTGCGGCCTGTCGGGTCTGAATGGGATCGGCCTGGACTCATGCGTTCGCAAGGAGAGTGGGCGTTACGCAGAGAGATCGACGAGGCTTATTAGCGCAGGCTTTTCCGACAAAAGCAAGGCGGGGCGTATTAAGGCGCCGGCGTGACGGAACGGCTGCGCTTCCAAGGCGTTGTCTCGGCTCACGAAAGGTACCCCGTCATGAACCGCACCCATGTGGTCGAGCGCGCCTATCAGCTCGCCCGCACCCCCGAATGTCTGAACACCGGCGATGTGGTCAAGGCCCTGTCGGCCGAGGGCTATTCCAGCGCCGACATCTCCCACTTCCAGGGCAGTTCGATCCGGGCGGACCTGAACCGCATCTGCAAACAGACGACGCCCGAAGCGGCCTGAAAGAAACCGCCTGACATCAGGCCAGGCCGTCGATCGCCGGCGCCTCGGCGGCGCTGTCAGGAAAGACGTGCGTGTCCAGCTGGGCGCGGTCCAGGCCCAGATGATCGCGCAGCACCCCCTTGAAGACGGCGCGCACGTCCAGGGTCGGCGCAAGGTCGCGCCCCTCGAACAGACGGTTGTCGGCCAGGCCGGGCCAGTCGCCGATCAGGCCGCCCGGTCGAACGGCGCCGCCCGCCAGGATCAGCGAAGACGCCGTGCCGTGATCGGTGCCCCCCGTGCCGTTGGCGCGGGCGGTGCGGCCGAATTCGGTGGCCACCGCCACGACCGTGCGCCGCCAGTCCTCGCCCAGCCCGTTCTCCAGCCCGGCGATCAGCCGGTCCAGGCCGGTGAGCCGGGTCTGGAGCTGCGCCCTCTGGCCGGCGTGGGTGTCCCATCCGTCCAGCGACAGGGCGACGACGTTCGCCCCCTCGGTTCCGGTCATCAGCCGCGCCACCGCCTGACCCAGGGCCTGGGCGTCGTTGCGACCCACCCGCCCGCCGTCGCCGTCGAGGGCCGCGCGTTCCTCGGTCGCCAGGCCGCGCGCCAGGCTTTGCCCCAGCAGCGGATCCTCGACATAGAGGTCTTGCAGCAGGCCGGCGATCCGGTCGTCCTCATGCACTCGTCCCCCCGGCGCCCAGCCGGAGACGGGCGCCTCGCCGCGCAGGATCAGGGGCGTCTGAGCGCCGATCGCCAGCCCCGTCAGTCTTCGCCCGCCCGCCGCGACGATGGCGCGGTTCAGCCAGCCGTCGTCCTGACGACGCAGGCTTTCGCCGCCGTTTTCCAGCACGTCCTGGGCGTCGAAATGCGACCGCACCCGCACAGGCAGGGCCACGGCCGGTGCGAACCGCATCTGGCCGCGACGATACAGGGCGTGCAGGCCGCCGAGAGCCGGATGCAGGCCGAAACCGTCGGCCAAAGCCAACACGCCGTCGGCCTGGCCGGGCTCGGCCAGGGCCAGGCCGCCGCGCAGGGCCGCATAGTTTGGATCGGCGTAGGGGACCGTCACCGACAGTCCGTCCATGGCGCCCCGCGCGAGGATCACGACCAGCTTGTTGTCCGACACGACGCCCGAAGCGCCCGATTGGGCGAAGGCGCGTCCGACAAAGGCCAGGCTCAGGCCGGCGGCCGATCCGCCCAAAAGAGCGCGGCGATGTAAGGAGGGGTGGGTCATCGGCGCTGGAACTCCGGCGACATCAGAAGAAGGGTCAGGGCCTCGGGCCGACTCTCGGCCCGGGCGACGGCCGAGCGGGTGCGCTCGCCCATTCGGCGGCCCAGGGCGGAGCGGGCGACGGCGTTCACATCGGTGACGACGGCGGCGCCGGCGGTGGTCCGCGCCCAGTTCAACCGCTTGACCAAGGCGTCGGGCCCGGCCCAGTCGGCGGCCGTGTCGGGCCAGCCCTCGGGCGACGGCGGCGCAAAGGGCGGCTGGCCCATGTCGACCAGCGCCTGACGCAGGCGCTGCGGGCGCTGGGGGCCTTCGTCCAGAGCCCGCCCTGTCGAGACGACGAACTCATAGGGCGTCTTGATCTTGGCGGCCTGCGACGTCCAGGTCTCGGGTGCTTCGATCAGGGCGCGGGCGACCTGGGCCAGATCGCCTTGAGACCCGGTCCAGGCGGTTTCGAGCCGTGCGACCAGGGCCGGGGGCGGATCGTCGGCGACGAAATGGGCTGCGATCCGCCGCGACAGCCGCTTGGCCGTGGCCGGATGGCGCGCCAGATCCCGCAATATGGCCTCGCCCTGTCGGCGGCCGGTCTGGGCGTAGGTCCGGCCCATGACCGTTCGGACGCCGGGTTCGTGAATCTCCGGCCGGAAGACGAAGCCGCCGCCGTCCGCCCTCTGCCGATCCTGCTGGCGGGGGATCGACCAGCCGGTCAAGGCGCGGGCCAGTTCGGTGACGTCGGCCTGATCATAGCCGCCGTCGGCGCCGACCGTATGCAGCTCCAGCATTTCGCGGGCCAGATTCTCGTTCAGCCCCAGCCTGCGGCGCACCCCGGCCCGGCTGTCCGGTCCGGCCGATCGGGCCTGGTCAAGGTACAGAAGCATGGCCGGATGCTGTTCGGCGGCGAGGACCAGATCCTCGAACCGGCCGAAGACATGGGGGCGAATGGCTTCGCGCTCATAAGCGTCGACGAAGGCGCCGGCGGTGAATTTGGCGGCCGAGACGGTCAGGGCGTTGGTCCAGAACAGGGCCCAGCGCTCGGCGAACCCCTGGTCGGTCTCCAGGCCCAGCCGAACGCGATCCAGAAAGCTGCGGGCCGTGTCCTCGGTTATGGCGCGCCGCGCCGCCTGCCGGGCCTGACGCGCGGCCTGGGCCGTCGGATCGGGCGCCCCGCCGGGCGCCGCCGCCTCGCGCCGGCCGGTCCCGCTGGCCTGATAGGCCAGGAAGGCCTCCATCCGTTCGGCGGTCGAGACGGCGGCGCCGGAAGGTTGGGGCGCGCCTTCGGCCCGGATCTGACCCAGCGCCCAGCCTCTGGGATCGGCGGCGACGCGGTCGATCTCGCCGGGACGCGCGCCCAGGCCCAGCCGGGTCACGGCGACGGCGGCCTCGAAAACGGATGCGGCCATGGGCGGTCTCCTTGCCGGGTCTCTCCGTCCAACGGGTGGAGTGCGAATCTCCGTCGCTGGAGGACCGCGGCCGGGTTTCACCCCTCGCGTTCATGCTTTACGCTGGAGGCGATGGCGCTTCTGGACTGGATGAGCGATGTGGCCGGGCCGGTGGTCCGGGGCGAGGGCGTGCTGCTGCGCCCGCCGCGCGCTGCGGACTATGCGGCGTGGTCGCGGTTGCGCGACGGGTCGCGCGACTATCTCCAGCCGTGGGAGCCGGCCTGGCCCGAGGACGATCTGAGCAAGGGCGCCTTTCGACGCCGGCTGTCCATCTATGCGCGGGAAATGGAGCTGGGAAACGCCTGGCCCTTCTTCATCTTCATCGAGGACGGCAAGACCCTGGTCGGGGCCGTGACCCTGTCGAACGTGCGGCGCGGCGTGGCCGAGACGGGCACCCTGGGCTATTGGATCGGTCAGCCCTTCGCCGGGCGCGGCCATGGCACGGCGGCGGTGCGCGCCGTGGTCGCCTACAGTTTCGAGCGGCTGAAACTGCACCGGTTGGAGGCCGCCTGCCTGCCCAGCAACCACGGATCGCGCCGCGTTCTGGAGAAATCGGGCTTTCGGCACGAGGGTCTGGCCCGCGCTTATTTGAAAATTAACGGCGATTGGGCAGATCATCTGCTGTTCGGCCTCGTGGAGGACGAGTTTGATCGCGGCGGCCGGGGGTCGTCTTGAGGGAACGACTGCTGTGAACGCGCGACCTCGCTCGCTGGCCTGGGACGCCACCGCCGCCATCGAGGCCCTGGCGGCGGCCGATACGGCCCTGTGGGTCTGGACGCCGGCCGAGGATCAGCTGCGTTTCACCGGCGCGACCCGCGCCCTGGGCCTGGGGCCCCTGGCGCCGGAATGTTCGGGCGCCGGCTTCGTCGCCTCGACCCTGCCGCAGGATCGGTCGCTGGCCGAGAAGATGCTGAAACCGCAGGAAGAGGGCGCCGAAATCTCGGTGCGCCTGCGGATGCGCGGAGCCGAGACCTGCCTGTGGCGCGGCGTGTGGCTGGAGGACGGCCTGCGGGCCGCCGGCGTCGTCGCGCTGGAGGCCAAGTTCACCGGTTCGGACCGCGACGCCCTGACCGGCCTTCTGGACCGTCGCGCCTTCATCGCCCGCGTCGGCGAGGTGCTGACCCAGGCGGGCGAGTATGAATTGGTCGTCGGCGACGTGGACCGTCTGCGTCGTCTGAACGAGGCCCTGGGCCATGAGCGGACGGATCTGGTGCTGTCGGCCCTGGGGTCGCGCCTCGCCGCCGCCTTCCCCAAGGACGCCGCGGCCGCGCGGATCGGCGAGGACGAGTTCGCCATCATCGTGCCCAAGACCGCCTCTCACACCAGCTATCGGGTGCGCGAGGCGCTGGAACAGCCGCTGCGGGTCGCCGGTTTCGACATCTATCCCACCGTCTCGATCGGCGCCGTCATCGTCGAGGGCGGGCCGGATGCGCCCGACGCCTCAGAACTGCTGCGCCGGGTCGAGCTGGCGGTGGAATCGGCCAAGGCGGCCGGGCGGGGCGGGTCGGCCGCCTATGGGCGCGCCCTGGAAAGCGATTCCCTGAGCCGACTGGCGCTGGAGGCGGATCTGAGAAACGCCTTCGTGCGCGGCGAGATCACCCCCTTCTTCCAGCCGATCGTGAACCTGAAGACCGGCGCCGTGGCGGGCTTTGAGGCCCTGGCGCGCTGGCGTCATCCCCGGCGGGGCCTGGTGCCGCCGGACGAGTTCCTGGGCCTGACGGCCGACCTGGGGATGATGAACGAGCTGGGTCTGCTGATGATGACCCAGTCGGCGCGGCAACTGGCGGAGTGGATTCAGCGTCACCCCCTGGCCGGAAAGCTGTTCTGCAGCGTCAACCTGTCGGTCGGCGAGATCGAACGGCCGCATCTGTGCGAGGACGTGGCGCGGGTGATCAGGGAGGCGGGCCTGCCCCGCGGCGCCCTGAAGCTGGAGGTGACCGAGGGCGACATCATGCGCGACACCGCCCGCGCCGCCGAGGTTCTTCAGTCACTGAAGGACGTCGGGGCGTCGCTGGCGCTGGATGATTTCGGCACCGGCTTCTCGTCGCTGTCGTACCTGGCGCGCCTGCCGTTCGATACGCTGAAGATCGACCGCTATTTCGTCCTGACGATGAACAAGGACGAGGGCTCGGCCAAGATCGTCAAGTCGGTCGTCAACCTGGGCCGTGACCTGTCGCTGGAGGTCGTCGCCGAAGGGGTCGAGAACGCCGAACTGGCCGCCCTGCTGCTGGAAGCCCAGTGCCACTACGGCCAGGGCTTCGGCTATGCGCCGGCGCTGCCGGCCCAGGAGGCGGAGGTCTATCTGGCCGAGAGCCTGGCGGACGGCACGGCGCCGCTGAAGCAGCGGTCGGCTTAGATTTCACTTTTCGTCATCCCAGGCCTTGTGCCTAGGATCCATCGACTCCGTCGATGACGGTAAGCCCCGGCGACACCGGGCGTATGGATCCTCGCCACAAGGGCGAGGATGACGGCTGGGGGGTGCATGACCGACGCCAGACTGGAGATCGCCGCCGGTTTCGCCACCGCAAAGGGGCCCAAGGCGGACAATCAGGATTTCGGCGGGGTGCATCTGGGCACGGCGGCCGAGCAGCGCGAGCACGGGGTCGTGGCGGTTATCGCCGACGGGGTGTCGGGATCGAAGGCCGGGCGGATGGCGGCCGAGCTGACGACGCGCAGCTTTATCGACGGCTATCTGGATCAGAACCCGCTGAACGGCATCGCCGCCAACGGGATCAAGGCGCTTAGGGGCTTCAACCGCTGGCTCCATGCGCGGGGCAAGATCGATCCGGCCATGGAGGCGGCGGCGACCACCTTCACCGCCCTGATCCTACGGGGACGTGAGGCGGTGGCGCTTCATGTGGGGGACAGTCGGGCCTGGCATTTCCGCGACGGGGTGCTGACCCGGCTGACTGAGGATCACACCCGGGCCCAGCAGGGGCTGAGCCATGTGCTGTACCGCGCCGTCGGCATCGAGGCGGACGTGAAGCTGGACGTGCGCCATGTGGAGTTGCAGCCGCACGACCGGTTGATGCTGACCACGGACGGGGTGCACGGGGTGCTGGACGAGGCCGCCCTGGCGCGGCTGCTGGCACGGCGCGGATCGCCCGACGCCGACGCCCAGGCCATTCTGGACGAGGTCGCTGAGGCGGGGGCGCGCGACAACGCCACCGTCCTGATCCTCGACGTCATTCGGGTCGGGGCGCCCGACTGGGAGGCGATCACGGCCGAGGCCGAGGGCCTGGCCATCCTGCCGCCGCCGAACCAGGGCGAGACGGTGGACGGGTTTCATCTGGAGCGGCTGGTCGCCGACGGCCGCTATACGCGGCTGTTCCTGGCGCGGTCTGGTGAAGAACGGGTGGTGCTGAAGTTCCCCAAGCCGGCGGCGGTGTCGGAACGGGGGGCGAGGACCGCCTTCCTGCGCGAAGCCTTCATCGGCCGGCGGATCGACAGCCCCTTCGTCGGCAAGGTGCTGACGCTGGATGCGGGGCGCCAGAGCCGGCTCTATATCGTCCAGCCCTTCTATCAGGGCCAGACCCTGCATGCGCGCCTGGCCGAGGACGGGCCGTTCGAGATCGCCGAGGGGATCGGCGTGGCCCTGAAGCTGGCGCGGGGGGTGGCGGCCCTGCATCGGGCCGGGGTGATCCACCGCGACATCAAGCCGGACAATGTGATCCTGGAGGCGAACGGCGGGCTGAAGCTGGTCGATCTGGGCGTGGCCCGGCTGAAGCGGGCCGAGGAGTTCGCCGAGGCCGAGGCGCCGGGCACGGCCGGTTTCAAGGCGCCCGAAATGTACGACGGCGAAAGCGGGAGCGCCGCCACCGACCAGTTCGCTTTGGGGGTGACCCTGTACCGGCTGTTCACCGGCGCCTATCCCTGGGGCGAGGTGGATCCGTCGGACGCGCCGCGCTTCGACCGCGCCCCGACCCCGCCCGGGCGACGCCGACCGGACATGCCCGCCTGGCTGGAGGCCGCCGTCCTGCGCGCCGTCGCCGTCGATCCGGACGAGCGGTTCGAGGACGTCGAGGAACTGATCCATGTGCTGGAGACCGGCAGCGCGGCGGCCGCCCCGGCCCCCCGCCCCCTGTCGCTGATTGAGCGCGATCCGGTGCGGTTCTGGCAGGGGGTTTGTCTGGTTTTGGTTCTGCTGCTGCTGATTTCGCTGGCGACACGCTAAGGGGGAATGCTCCCGGTGTCATTGTTGTGCGCGCAAGTATTCAGCGCCGTATTATATGCGGTCTTACTTAGGTAACTGTGGTGGAGATGTAAACGCTGTCGCCTTAATCGTGGAGCAGAACGGTTGCATGGCTAAGGCGTCTCAGCGAGATTATATCTCAATTTTCAACTCGAAGGAGACATAGTCTTGCGTGTATCCGCGCCCCAGACTAGGGGATTGGAAAATGCTTAGTGATTGACGGCGGCCTTTCCGTCAGCCTGTTCAGCGTGGTCCTTACGTATGCAAGATGCCGTTGTAGAGAGTAAATTGGAACAGTTGAGTATCGGGGCGTCAGACGGAGAGAATGTGAGCCAAAGGTCCTTGACGCAACTGTTGATCAGCCAAAAGACGGCACTAGTGGCGCGCCGTTTTACAGCGCGCGCCGCCCGTCTCTTCAAATCCGCCGGCTATACGAACGCCCAAAGAGCTCCTCTTCGCGTCCTGAAGACCGCGCCCGACGGCATGACCCAGGCGGAGCTCGCCGCCAGTCTTCAAATCTCGGAACCGACCCTGTCGCGTCGCGTCGCGCGTCTGCTGGCCGACGGGCTGATTTCCAAACAGCGTCGACCCGGCGACGGCCGGGCCAATACGATCAAGCTGGAGCCTCGGGGCTATCAGGCGCTTGAACAGTCCGAAGCCATGGCGGCGCGGGATCGCGACATCCTGTTCCAGGGCCTCTCTCAGGAAGAGCTGGACATCGCCTTGAAGGTCTTGAGCCTGCTGGCCGCGCGCATCGCCGCACCTCTGAACGGCGCGCTGGACGAGGATGCGCAACCGGACGAGGAGGAGGACGCGGACGGGGACGCCTGATCGGCGATCAGGCCCGCCCGCCCTGGGCTGACAGCCGGCCGGCGTCCACGCCCATGCGCGCCAGGGCGCGGGTCCATTTGGTCTGGTGATCGCTATCGAAGATCAGGTCCAGGTCCGCTTCCGTGGTCAGCCAGACGTTATCGGCCAGTTCGTCTTCCAACTGCCCCTCGCCCCAGCCGGCGTAGCCGAGCAGCAAGGTGGCGTGGCGCGGTCCCATGACCGTATCCGTCATCGCCGCCAGGGCCTCGCGCGTCCCCGTCATGGCCAGGCCGTCGCCGAAGGGCAGGGTGTCGTCCCCCACGCTCCAGTCGTCGGTGTGCAGGACGAAGCCGCGTTCGCGCTCGACCGGCCCGCCCATCAGAACCGGACGGCCTACGGACTGTTCCGGCGCGGGCGCGTCCAGCTTGTCCAGCACCGCCTTCAGATCGATTCCCTGGGCGGGCCGGTCCAGCCTCAGACCCATGGCGTGGTCCGGCCCATGGGCGCAGATCAGAATTACGGCGTGTTCGAACCGGGGATCGCCGATGCCGGGCATGGCGACCAGAAGACGGCCCGTCAGGGAGGAGGCGTCGGTCATGGTTTCCATAATCGGGGCTGAATGGGCCCGGCGCAAGCGCGCCGAGCTTGTCTTGGCGGCGTCGGCCGCTATCTGTCGCAGGCGCACCCAAGCCAACCCGCGCGGAGAGATTTCATGACCATCCAGATCGGCGACCGCATTCCCGAGGCGACCTTCGCCCAGGCCACGGCGGAAGGCCCCAAGCCCGTCAACACCGCCGACGTCTTCGCCGGCAAGACCGTGGCGCTGTTCGCCGTCCCCGGCGCCTTCACCCCCACCTGCTCGGCCCGTCACCTGCCGGGCTTCAAGGACAATCTGGACGCCTTCAAGGGCAAGGGCGTCGACGTCGTCGCCTGCCTCTCCGTCAACGACGCCTTTGTGATGAAGGCCTGGGCCGAGAGCCAGGGCGTGGAAGACGGCTCGATCGTCATGCTGGCGGACGGCAACGGCGAACTGACCCGCGCGCTCGGCCTGGTGCTCGACGGCTCGGGCTTCGGCCTGGGCGAGCGGTCGCAACGCTATTCGATGCTGGTCAAGGACGGCGTCGTGACCGAGCTGAACGTCGAACAGGGCGGCGAGTTCAAGGTCTCCTCGGCCGAGCATCTGCTGGCCCAACTCTGATCGGGATCGGGCCGCGCCGACGCCTCGCATTTTGAGCGCGGCCCAACACGCATGACGACGGACGTCTTCAGCCCCGAGAAGCGCAGCGCGGTGATGCGCCGCGTCAAGGGGCGGGACACCTCGCCCGAACTGGCCGTGCGCAGGGTGCTGCGCGCGGCCGGGATCGGCTATCGGCTAGGCGGCCAGGGGCTGGCGGGACGGCCGGATCTGACAATGAAAGGGCGGCGGGTCGCCGTCTTCGTCCACGGCTGCTTCTGGCACGGCCATGACTGTCCGCGAGGATCGCGCAAGCCCAA
Organism: Brevundimonas sp. GW822-FHT03E11; assembly: GCF_058801445.1. Lineage (NCBI taxonomy): Bacteria > Pseudomonadati > Pseudomonadota > Alphaproteobacteria > Caulobacterales > Caulobacteraceae > Brevundimonas > Brevundimonas sp. GW822-FHT03E11. Next base: position 218,639 of record NZ_JBXANG010000003.1, read on the forward strand.
GGCCAACGCCGACTACTGGGGCGGCAAGATCGCCCGCAACCGCGCCAGAGACGCGCGATCGGCCGAGACCCTGACGGCCGACGGCTGGCGGGTCGTGATCGTATGGGAGTGTGACCTGCGCACACCCGATTTCGCCGCTCGGCTGGTCGCCGAGATCAAGGGTCAGGCCGCGTCGACGTCTGAGGTCGAAGGCTGAGGCGTTGCAGCGCCTGCGTCCTGGGCCGCGTCGTCCAACACATGCTGTAGCGCTGCGAACAGGGCCGGCGGCGTCAGGGGCTTGGAGACGAAATAGGCCATGCCGGCGGCCTGGCAGGCGGCGATGTCTTCCGGCGCGGAATCCGCCGTCACGGCCACAACGGGTGTTCGGGCGTTCGGACCGTCGCCGGCGCGCAGCCGGCGGGTGGTCTCGCGCCCATCAAGCTCGGGCATGCGCACGTCCATGAAGATGACGTCGAAGACGACTTCGGCGCAGCGTTGCAAGGCGATCACCCCGTCGGAGGCGGTGACGATGTCGCAGCCCAGGGGCTCGAGGATCAGCTGAACCGCGCGACGGTTGATGTCGTGGTCATCGACCACCAGCAGCTTCAACGGACGGTCGGCCTCTTCGGACGGGGGCGGCGCGGCCGGCGTCTCGACGGGCGGCGTCTCGGCGGCCGGCGCTGGGACGTCTTCGGCAGGGGGCGCAATAGGCGGAGCGGCAAGGGGCAGGGCCAGCGCGTCGGGGCGGGCCGTCAGCCCCCGGGCCGCTGGAGCCGTTCGCTCCGTCGCCCGGCCGGCCGGCAGGAACAGAGACACGGTGAAGCGCGCGCCCTGGCCGGGGGCGCTGCGCGCCGTCAGCCGTCCCCCCATCAACTCGGTCAGATCCCGGCTGATGGACAGGCCCAGGCCCGAGCCGCCGAACTGGGCGCCGACGCCTTCGGCCGTCTGATCGAAGGGGTTGAAGAGGCGCTCCATCTGCTCGGCGGTCAGGCCCGGACCCGTATCGGCGACTTCGAACAGAAGGGCATAGCCGGACGGCTCTTCCGGCCAGGCCTCAAGGCGCAGGGTGATCTGTCCCTCGGCGGTGAACTTGACCGCATTGGACATCAGATTGTTCAGCACCTGACGGATCCGCATGGGATCGCCCTTGACGTCGCGCGGCATCTGGGCGGCGCCCTCGACCCGCAAGGTCAGGCCCTTGGCCTCGATCGGTCCGCGCCACAGACGCAGGGTCTGGGCCAGCATGGCGCGCAGATCGAAATCCACCACCTCGACCTTCATCCGGCCGGCGCCGATGCGGGTGTGGTCCAAAAGATCGTCCAGCAGGGCCTTCATCATGAGGCCCGCGTCGGTGATCAGGGCGGTGTTGGCGCGAGAAGCGGCGTCGGCCGCCTGAAGCTCGGCCGCGCCGGTCAGGATGGCGCCGATCGGGGTGCGCAGATCATGGCCGATCGCCGCCAGGAAGGCGGTATGGGCCGCCAGATTCTGTTCGGCCTGCCGCCGCAGCCGATCCGCCTCGTCGCGCGCCCGCTGGCGCTTTTCGGCCGTCTCGCTGATGATTTGCCAACTGAGCACGGTGAAGATGACGAACATCACCACGGCCGCAGAGGCGGTCATGATGACCGAGACGCCGGCCCCGAAATGGGCGGCGAAGAACGGCGTGGACAGCAGATACAGCATCGGCGGCGAAAGGGTCGCAGCCAGAAGCATCTTGGATCGGGGCGCGTTGATCATCGAAAACAGCATCTGCGCCGGCAGCATCAGGGCCGCGCACAGGCCGCCCATTGCGCCGCCCATCAGCCACATGGGAATGGACAGGCCGCCGAAGGTCGCGGCGCTGATCAGGATCGCGGCGCAGGTCGGGATTTTCCGTAGGCGAGCGTCGGGCGCGCGTGAAGCCATGCGCAGGACCGCCCATTCCACCGTCTGGGCCAGGCCGTAGATCAGCAGCCAGAGCAGCGAGAGCCGCCAACCCAGCATCGGCGTCACGACCAGGGCGGTCGCCGCCGCCGTCGCCAGCCGTTGCGCCGCCTGCTTGGCGCGGAAGCGAGACGCCACAGTCCAGCCACTCACAGCCGTTGGGACCATGTTCGTCTGTTGCATTCCGCTTCCCATCGGCGCGAACGGTCTTCGTTCGTCGGGCCACAGGATGCGCAGATCGAAACTAACGCTCCGTCAACGGCCCGATCCCACGGCGGCGGAAACGGTGGAAAACCCGTCGGCGCGCAGGCGGGCGGCCAGGTCGCGCTTGATCGCGCCGACCAATCCCGGTCCCTGATAGATCAGGGCGGAATAGATCTGCACCGCCGAGGCCCCCAGGCGAAGGCGAGCATAGGCTTCGGCCCCGCTGTCGATCCCGCCGACGGCGATCAGCGGCAGACGGCCTTGCGCCGCCTCGGCCGCCGCCCGCAGCGCCCTTTCGGCGAAGGGACGCAAGGGAAGACCCGACAGGCCGCCGCTCTCTCCGGCCTGGGGCGAGCTTAGGGTTTCGGGGCGTTCCAGGGTGGTGTTGGAGACGATCAGCCCGTCGATCCGATGGGCCAGGGCGGCCTCGACGATCATGCCGATCTCGCCTGCGACCAGGTCCGGCGCGATCTTCAGAAAGACCGGCGCGCGGTCGGACCGGGCCGTCGGCCGGGCCGCCTCGATCCGACCCAGCAGATCGTCCAGCTGGTCCCGCCCCTGCAAGGCGCGCAGGCCGGGCGTATTGGGCGAGGAGATATTGACCGTGAAATAGGCGGCCCGGCCCGCGAGGCGCTGAAGCCCGGCGACATAGTCGGCCGCCTTGTCCTCCGTATCCTTGTTGGCGCCCAGATTGGCGCCGACGACGACGCCCTGGGGGCGTCGCTCAAGCCGGGCGGCGAAGGCGTCCAGCCCGGCGTTGTTGAAGCCCATGCGATTGATGATCGCCTGGTCTTCCTGCAGTCGGAACAGCCGCGGCCGGGGATTGCCGGGCTGGGGCCGTGGCGTGACCGAGCCGCATTCCACAAAGCCGAAGCCAAGCCGCGACAGGCCGCCCAGCGCCTCCCCGTTCTTGTCCAATCCCGCCGCCAGGCCGATCGGATTGGGCAGGTCGAGGCCGGCGATTGTCGTGTGCAGGATCGGATCATCGACCGGGGCGGCGGGCAGGGGCGCCAGGGCCAGACCCTGGATCGCCAGCCGGTGCGCGGTTTCCGGGTCCAGACGGCGCAGGCCGGCCGCCAAGCCGTCGAACAGGTTCATGCCGCATCCTCGAACCGCATGGCCCCGTCCTCGGCTACGGCGAAGGGGCGGCTGGCGGTGACGGCGGCGACGGGCAGGGGGGCGTAGAGATGGGGAAACAGGGCGCCGCCGCGCGACGGCTCCCACACCAGGGCTTCGTCGAGCAGCGCCAGATCGATCGTCAGCAGCATCAGATCGGCCTGACCGGCGTAGTGGCGGCGCGCGGTCTCGGCCAGTTGATCGGCCGTCGACATATGGATGTAGCCGTCGGCCAGATCGACGACGGAGCCTTGGTAGCGACCTTCCGCCACCATGCGGCGCCAGTCGTTCGACGACAGGATCTTATAGGCGACGGACGTCATGCCGCCCCGCCCAGGGTGCGCGGGGTCAGAAAGCCTTCGTAGGTGCAGCGCCCGGCCGCATCGACGGTGAACAGGGCCGCCGCCCCGGTCGGAAAACCCCCGGCCAGGCGATCGAGAATGGCGGGCGAGGCCGCGCTTTCCGACAGATAGTCGCCGGCCAGCGCATGGACCCCCGGATTGTGGGCCAGAACCAGCAGACAGCCGGCCTCTTCCTCGCTGGCCTCGACGAAGCCGCGCAGGACGTCGGCGGGGGCGTTGTACAGGCGCGGCTCGTCGCGCACCTCCACATCGCCGAAGGCGTCATGCATCTGCTCCCAGGTCTGGCGGGTGCGGACCGCCGAGGATACCAGGGCCAGATCGGGCTTCAGCCCGCGCTCAGCCAGGGCCCGCCCCATCAGCAGGGCTTCGTTGCGTCCGACGGCGGACAGGGGGCGGGCTTCATCGCCGCCAGACGGGCTGTTCGGCTCGGCCTGGGCGTGCCGCATGAGGATCAGTCGATGCATGGGGCTTCGCCATAAGGCCGTTCGCAGGCGGCGACCAGATGGAACGACGTCAACTCCCCGTCAGAAGCGATCAGCCGAGCGGCCCGTCATGCGAGACGGAGGCGGCGGGCTGGGGCGCAAGCGCCGCCTTGGCCGGGACGCGCTGGGCCTTGCCGCTGGGGCGGATGCGGGCGTAGGCCTGACGCGACGCCTCCAGCAGGATCAGACCGGCCGCGCCAGGCGCGATCCGACGGCCGACCTGTTCGAAACCGTCGGCCAGGGGCAGAAGGGGCGACCAGGGTGGGACATAGAGGGTCTGGGACCAGGCCGTCGGCTCCAGCCCCGCCTCGCGCACCAGCCGTTCCAGCTGGCCCCGCGTGAACGGCCGGCCGTGGCCGAAGGGGGTGTTTTCAGCGCGGGACCAGAGCCCGCCCCGCGCGGCGGCGGCCAGGATGATGCGGCCGGTTGGGGCCAGGGCGCGCACCGCCTCCAGCAGCAGGGCCGTCGGGTCGTCGGCCTCTTCCAGGGCGTGGACCAGCAGGATGCGGTCAAAGGCGCCGGCGGCGAAAGGCAGGCGGCGGTCATCGACCAGCAGGCTGCGGTTGCGGCCGACGCTGGGCCAGTGTTCGACCCCCTGGCCGCCGGGCATGGCCGCCACGACCCGTCGCGCCCCGACGAAGGCGTCCAGCCAGGGGGTGGCGTAGCCCAGGCCCAGAACGTCGCAGCCTGTCGCCTCGCCCCAGGCGTCCTCCAGCCGACGCGCCAGCAGTCGACGAGCCAGGGCGCCGGTCGGCTCGCCGTAGAAGGTTCGAAGCTCGTCGATGCTGCGCCGCATGTCGCCACCATAGGCCGCCTGGGTCCGTCCTGCTAGAACGTCGCCATGACCCTGGATGTTCACCTGTTTCCCTGCCGCAGCGACAACTACGGCTTTCTGATCCGCGACCGGGCGACCGGAACCGTCGCGGCCGTCGATACGCCGGACGCGGCGCGCATCCTGCAAGAACTGGACGGCCTGGGCTGGGGGCGGCTGGACCTGATCCTGAACACCCACTGGCACCCCGACCATACCGAGGGCAACGAGAGGCTGAAGGCCGAGACGGGGTGCGAGATCGTGGGGCCGCAGGAGGTCGCGCGCGTGGCCCCGCTGGACCGCGTCGTCGGCGATGGGGACACGGTCGCGGTGGGCGAGACCCGGTTTGAGGTCACGGGTACGCCGGGCCACACCCTGGGCCACGTCGTCTATCGGTCGGTGGAGGCGGGGGCGGCCTTCGTCGGCGACACCCTGTTCGCCCTGGGTTGCGGCCGCCTGTTCGAGGGGACGCCCGAACAGATGTGGGCCAGCCTTCAGACCCTGGCGGCCTGGCCGCCGGAGACGGTGATCTTGTGCGCCCATGAATATACGGCCGCCAATGCGCGCTTCACCCTGAGCCTGGACCCCCGGCCCGAGACGGCCGCCCACGCCGAGGCGATCTTTGAGGCGCGGGCGCGGGGCGAGGCGACCGTGCCCACGACCCTCGAGACGGAACTGCGGTTCAACCCCTTCCTGCGGGCGGGTGACGCAGAGCAGTTCGCCGCGCGTCGGGCGGCCAAGGACGGCTTCAGCGGCTGAGGACGTCGTCCGCCACCAGGCGCACGATCCGCGCCGAGGACGGGCGGCCCGCGACGCCGGCGCGCGGCTCGATCACGATCCGCAGGGTGCCGCGGCTGAAGGCCGTCTGGCTGGTGCGGCCCTGATCGACGATTTCGATCCGCCGGATGCGGTTGGCTTCGGACCGTAGATTGGGCGAGCGGGCCATGCGGACGATGGCGTCCACGGCGGTGGACAGGGCGTCGGCGGCCACCGCCTCGGACCCCGGCTGGATATCGACATCGACCACGACCAGGCGCCCCAGAGCCCGGCTGGCGCGGTCGCTCTGGCGGACGATGTAGTTCCACAGCTGAACGGCGGTCAGGCCGGGCGCCAGAAGGGGCGCGGCCTCGCCGTTGCGCGACACCGGCGATCCTTGCGGCGCGGCGGTGGTGTAGAGGGTCATGCCGCCGTCGGGCGTGACCCGCAGGATCTGATCGCCGTTGTCGTTGCGATAGATGATGTCGCCGCGCGGCGCGGCGGTTGGACGCAGCACCCAGATCTCGGTCGACTGCTCGAACCGCATCAGGGGCCGGGCGCCCGTCACATCCAGCACGAAGGCTTGACCCGTGCCGGAGACGTAGCGGGCCGACGGGGGCAGGTTGCGGCGCGACTGGGCGTGGCAGTCGGCCGGCAGGACGGCCGGGGCGGCGACGGACAGGCCAAGGGCGACGACGGCGGCAAGCGCCGTCGCAGTCCCGCGCGGCGATTTTTTCGCCCAGGCCGATCCCGTCAACATCATGAGACTATGGATGAAACCGTCACGCGGCGGATTTTGGGCGAAGCCCGTTCACCCGACCAGGTATTGGCCGCCGTTCAGCGACAGGGTGCAGCCTGTGACATATCCGGCACGCTCACCGACCAGCCAGGACACCATGTCGGCGATCTCCTCGCCCTTGCCCAGGCGGCCGACGGGAATCTGGGCCACGATCGACTCCAGAACCTTGGGGTCCATGGCGCCGACCATTTCGGTGTCGATATAGCCGGGGGCGATGCAGTTGACCGTCACCCCCTTTCTGGCGTTCTCCAGCGCCAGGGCCTTGGTGAAGCCGATCATTCCGGCCTTGGCGGCGGAATAGTTGGTCTGGCCGATCTGACCTTTCTGACCGTTGATCGAGGAGATGTTGACGATCCGGCCGTGGCCCCGGTCGCGCATGCCGTTGATGACCTGGCGCGTCATGTTGAAGACGCTGTCCATGTTCACCCGGATCACGTCGGACCACTGGTCGTGGCTCATCTTGTGGAAGAAGCCGTCGCGGGTGATGCCGGCGTTGTTGACCAGGATGTCGATCGGACCCAGTTCGGCCTCGACCTCGCTGACCGCGCGGGCGCAGTCCTCGAAACTGCCGACATTGCCCTTGACCACCATGACGCCCAGGGCGCGGGCGGTGGCCTGGGCCGCCTCGTCATTGCCGGAATAGCCGGCGGCCACCCTTATGCCGTCCTCGCTGAGGCGTTGAACGATCGCCTTGCCTATGCCCCGGGTTCCGCCGGTCACCAATGCTACGCGCGCCATCCGTCCGTCCTTGTTTCCTCGCGTCCGTCTGCTGCGGACTGTCGCTCAAGGTGTAGCCGCGCAGGGGTTGCGGATCAAAGGCCGATTTCCCCTGCGGCGCCTTTGCGCCTGTTCAGGCGCGTCAGGCCGCCATCTTCGCCATGTCGATGACGAACCGATAGCGGACGTCGGACTTCAGCATCCGCTCATAGGCGTCATTGATCTGGTCCGGGGCGATGGTCTCGATGTCGCAGACGATGCCGTGTTCGGCGCAGAAGTTCAGCATCTCCTGGGTCTCGGCCATGCCGCCGATCAGAGAGCCGGCGATCCGCCGCCGACGCCACAGCAGGGGCACGGCGTAAACCGGCAGGCCCTCGGTGGTCAGCCCCAGCATGACCATGGTCCCGTCGCGGGCCAGAAGCTGGGTGTGGGCGGCGATCTCGTGGGTCGCCGAGACGGTGTTGATGATGAGGTCGAAGCTTTCGGCCGCCGCCTTCATCGCCGCCTTGTCGCTGCTGATCAGGAAATGTTCGGCGCCCATCCGCTCCGCATCGGCCTTCTTGCGGTCGGAGGTGGACAGGACGGTGACCTCGGCGCCCATGGCGGCGGCCAGCTTGACCGCCATATGGCCCAGTCCGCCCAGGCCGATGACCGCCACCTTGGAGCCCGGTCCGACCTTCCATTCCTTCAGCGGCGAATAGGTCGTCACGCCGGCGCACAGCAGGGGGGCGGCGACGTCCAGCGGCAGGCTGTCGGGAATGGTGACGACAAAGTGCTGATCCACCGTGATATGATCGGAATAGCCGCCCTGGGTGATGGTCTCGGCCGTGCCGCCCTTCCTGTCCTTGGCCCCATAGGTGCCGGTGAAGCCGGGCACGCAATATTGCTCAAGCCCCTCGCGGCAGGATGAACATTCGCGGCAGCTGTCGACCATGCAGCCGACGCCGACGCGGTCGCCTTCCTTGAACCGGACGACGTTGGAGCCGACGGCCTTGACCACGCCGGCGATCTCGTGGCCCGGCACCAGGGGATAGGAGGCGGGTCCGGTCTCGCTGCGGGCCATGTGCAGGTCCGAATGGCAGATGCCGCAGTATTTGATCTCGATCAGCACATCGTCCGGGCCGGGATCGCGCCGCTCGAAGCTGTAGGGGACCAGGGGCTTGTCGGCGGCGGTCGCGGCGAAGGCGCGGGTGGCGATCGGCATGGGGAGTCCTTCAGGCTTTGGGGCGTGGCTGACAGATGCGCACCGCAGGCGCCGCCCGCAAGGCCGGCCCTATTTGAGCTGGGCGATCAGAGCCATGGCCGCCGCCGGATTGCGCACCTTGGCCCCCGAGATGAAATAGGCGAACACCTCGCCGCGCTTGGCCCAGGCGCGGACCTGATCGGCGACGGCGGACAGTTCGTCGGCGGTCATGCCGGTCGGTTCGTCTTCGCGGCTGGACATCAGCCGGGCATAGGAGAAGTCGGCGGTCGCCTCGTCGATCTGGGGCCAGGTCGGCTCTTCGTCATCGACGGCGTAGACGATGGCGACGCCATACTTCCGCGCCAGATCATAGAACTGTTCGGTGGCGAAGGTCGGGTTGCGCACCTCCAGGGCGTGGCGCAGGCGGACCCCGTCCTTTTCGGGCGGCAGCAGCTTCAAGAAACCCTCGAAGTCCTCAGGATCGAACTTCTTGGTCCCCATGAACTGCCAGTTGATCGGCCCCAGCCTGTCGCCCAGTTCGGTCAGGCCCTGGGACAGGAATCGGTCGAAGCTCTCGCCGCCTTCGGACAGGACCTTGCGATTGGTGCAGTAGCGGCTGGCCTTGACCGAAAAGACGAAGCCGTCCGGCGTCTCGTCGCGCCACTTCTTCCAGCTGTCGGGTTTGAAGGTCGAATAATAGGTGCCGTTGATCTCGATCGAGGTCAGTTTCGAGGCGGCGTATTCCAGCTCGCGCTTTTGAACCAGGCCCTCTGGATAGAAGACCCCGCGCCACGGCTCATAGGTCCAGCCGCCGACGCCGATGTGGATGGGGTGGGTCATCATGGATCGTCTATCTCCTGAACCAGATTCATCCAGTCCTCATGTGCGTGACGGATGCGAATGACGACGACGCCGTCGTCATCCTCCAAATCATACAAGATCACATGAGACCTGAAGACATACGCCCTAACGGCCGGCGTGATGGTCTCACGCAGTCGGGCGATGTTCGGGAAGTCCTGGATTCGGTCCAGCGCTTGCAGAAGGTCGTCGATATATCGGTCGGCTTGCGCCATGCCGAACGTCTGCACACCTTGGATGTAAATGTTCGCGAGATCATGATCCGCGTCTTCGGTGAGCCGCAAGCGCCCCACGGCTCAAGCCGTATTGCGAAGTTTGGCGCGCAATTCGTCGATCACCTGACGAGGTGTGCGGTCGCTGATGCCGCTGGCCCGGCCTTCATCGATCAATCTTTGCCAGTGCGCGATTTTTTCGGCTTTGACCTGCTCTCGGCGGATAAGGTCGCGGATGACGTCGGAGGCGTTGGCGTAGCGGCCCGATTGGGCCTGTTCCTCGACCCAGGCCTTCATCGGGTCGGGCAGGGAGATGTTCATCGTGGCCATGGGCGATCCTTCCCTATCGCGTTGGAGGATGGACCTTTGGCAAACTTTGTCAATTCTCACCCCCCAAAGGGACGATCGGCCGAAAAAGGGTGTCCGAACTGTCCGATGTGTCCGATCTGTCTCCTTACCCCGCCCGGACGTCAGGGGCGGTCGCAGGGGCGGCCGTCAGGGCCTGAATGCCGCCCAGCAGGGCGGCGGCGGTGACGGGTTTGGAGACGTGCAGATCGGCGCCGGCCGCCAGGGCCTGACGGCGGTGGTCATCCATGGCGTTGGCGCTGAGCATGATGACGGGGGTGCGCCTATGGCGGCTCGCCTCCGCCCGGCGAATGGCGCGTGTCGCCGTCAGGCCGTCCATTTCCGGCATCTGCATGTCCATCAGCACCAGGTCGAAGTCCTGGCTCTGGAAGGCCTCAAGGGCCTGGAGCCCGTTGTCGACCGTGACGATCTGCATGTCGTGCGCGCCCAGGATCAACTGGACGACCCGCTGGTTGACGGGGTGATCTTCGGCCAGAAGCACGCGGAGCGCGGGCAGGGGCGCGGCGATCTGGGTCGTCCGGCCGCGCGTCCGGACATCGTAGTCGCCCAGGCTGCTGACGCGCGGCAGCGGAATCTCGACCATGAACCGGCTGCCGACGCCCGGGGTCGAGGCGACTCTGATGCGGCCGCCCATCATCTCCGTCAGGGCGTGGCAGATCGACAGACCGAGGCCAGTCCCGCCGAAGCGACGGGTGACGGTGCTGTCGGCCTGAGTGAACCGCTCGAACAGGCGCGCGCCCTGGTCGCAGGAAAAGCCCACCCCGGTATCCTGCACCGTCAGGCTCAGCACGGTCAGGCCGTCGGAGTCTTCGCACACCCGGACGTCGACTTGGACGCCGCCGTGCTGGGTGAACTTGACCGCATTGGACAGGAGATTGTCCAGGATCTGGCGGATTCGCAGACTGTCGCCGACGAAGACGCCGCGGGCGTCGGCGTCGCGCCGCACCTCCAGGGTCAGGCCCTTGGCCTCGGCCCGCAGCCGCGCCACGTCCAGGCCGGCCTCCAGCGCCTCGTCCAGGTCGAAGGGGCGGGTCTCCAGGTTCAGCTGGCCGGCCTCGATCTTGGATACGTCCAGAATGTCCGAAACCAGGCGCTCCAGCGTCACGCCCGAACTCGCGATCAAGGCGACCATCTCGGCCTGTTCTGGGCTGAGGTCGGTCTTCGACAGGGCGTCGACGATTCCGATGACGCCGTTCAACGGCGTGCGGATTTCATGGCTCATATTGGCCAGGAAGTCGGATTTGGCCTGGTTGGCGGCTTCCGCTGCGGCCTTGGCCTCCATCAGGGCGCGCTCAGCCGCGACCTTCTCGGTGACGTCGCGCGCGACGCCGAAGATCCGGTTCCCCAGCCGCTGGGCGCGCCATTCCAGGGTGACGTAGCGGCCGTCCCGGTGGCGATACCGGTTGATCTGGCCCAGAACGGGATCACCCGGCCGACGGTTGACGACCTCGGCCATGGCCTCGCGCGTCGCCTCCTGGTCGTCGGGATGGATCAGGCTGGGCAGGAGGCGGCCCACCAACGCCTCGGGACGATAGCCGAGCACGGTGAACCAGGAGGCGCTGGCCTTGAGCACGGGCCCGTTGATGTCGCGCACCACCAGCAGATCCAGCGAGACGTCGAAGAAGGTGTCGAGATCCAGCTCCGGCGCCCTGCGAGGGGCGTCAAAGGGCGCGGCAGGCGTGAGCGAGTCTGCGATCGAGCGGCTGGTCATTGTTCGGCTTACCCGTATGGGACACGCCGTACAGCTTGCGGGTTAAGGACGCCTTTTCATCAGTAGGCGAAATCGGCGTAAATCCGCTTCACATCGCCGCCCCAGGGGCCGTGGTACAGGTCCAGCAGCCGCTCGGCGGGGGTGATCCCGCTGTCGGCGATGTCTTCCAGTTCGGACAGATAGCCGCGCTCGTCCACCATGCCGCCCGAGAAGCGCGCCCGGTTCTTCAGGCCCTGTTTGGCGATATTGACCAGGTCCACGGCGATGTCGCGCACGCTGCGGCCCGCGACCTCGGCCTTGAGGCCCAGGCGGGTCACGTCGCGGCGCAGGCGCTCGTGGTCGGCGATGTCCCAGTCCTTGACCAGGTCCCAGGCGGCCGCCAGCGACGGCGCGTCGTACAGGACGCCGGCCCAGAGGGCGGGCAGGGCGCAGATCCGGCTCCACGGGCCGCCGTCGGCGCCGCGCATCTCCAGATAGGCCTTCAGCCGCACCTCGGGGAAGAGGGTGGTCAGATGGTCGTTCCAGTCCTTGATGGTCGGATAGTCGCCGGGCAGGGCGGGCAGTTTCCCGGCCTGGAAATCACGGAACGACTGGCCCGAGGTGTCGACGTAGCGGCCGTCGCGCTTGGCGAAATACATCGGGGTGTCCAGCGCATAGTCGGCGTAGCGCTCGAAGCCGAAGCCGTCTTCGAAGACGAAGCCCAGCATGCCGGTCCGGTCCGGGTCGGTGTCCGTCCAGACATTGGCGCGGGCCGACAGGAAGCCGTTGGGCCGGCCTTCGGTGAAGGGGCTGTTGGCGAACAGGGCGGTGGCGATCGGCTGAAGCGCCAGGGAGGTGCGGAACTTCAGCACCATGTCGGCTTCGGAATCGAAGTCCAGATTGGCCTGGATGGTGCAGGTGCGCAGCATCATGTCCAGGCCCAGCGACCCCACCTTGGGCATATAGGCGCGCATGATGTCATAGCGGCCCTTGGGCATGACCGGCGTCTGCTCGCGCGTCCACAGAGGGTCGAAGCCGACGCCCAGGAAGCCGACGCCCAGCTGGTCGGCCACCTGTTTGACCTCCATCAGATGCTGGCCGGTCTCGTTGCAGATGTCGTGGATGGTCAGGAGCGGGGCGCCCGACAGTTCGAACTGCCCGCCGGGCTCCAGGCTGACTGAGGCGACGAAGCCCTCGTCGTTCTTGCGCTCCAGCCCGATCAGAAAACCGTTCTCCTCGACCGGCGTCCAGCCGAAGCGCTGCAGCCCCTCCAGCATGGCCTTGATGCCGTTCGGGCCGTCATAGGCGGGGCGGGCCAGGGTGGTCTTGTCGAAGCCGAACTTTTCGTGCTCGGCGCCGATGCGCCACTGGTCCTTGGGCTTGATCCCCTTGGACATGGCCTCGATCAGGGCGGTCCGGCTCAGCGGCGCGTTGTCGGTCATGCGTCAGTCCCCTTCGGCGCATCAGCGACCGTCTGTCGCGGCTAGATGGGCGAGGTTGAGGCAAGGCTCAAGGGGGCGGCGCGTATTCCGGAACGGATCGCAACGTCAAAAATCCTCCCCCTCTGGGGGAGGTGGCTCGGAGCGCAGCGGAGAGACGGAGGGGGCGCTGCGGCGTCGGGCCCCCTCCACCCCCGCGCAAGGGCGCGGCGGTCCCCCTCCCCCAAGGGGGAGGAATGGGGGGGAATGGCGTCTCTCAGCGGTCCCAATCCCCGACCGCCGCCTGCCACAGGCTCATGGCGGCGATGGCGGCGGTGTCGGCCCGCAGGATGCGGGGGCCGAGCGAAACGGCGGTGGTGAAGGGCAGGGCGCGGAGCCGTTCGCCCTCCTCGGGCGAAAAGCCGCCTTCGGGACCGATCAGAATGGACCATTTGGCGGCCGGAGGAGACGCCTGGGTCAGCGCTCGGATCGCCGGCGCCCCGCCGGTCTCGTCGCAGAACATCAGCCGCCGCCCGGCCTCCCAGCCTTCCAGCAGGGCGTCCAGCTTGATCGGATCGTCGATGCGGGGGACGTCCAGGCGGCCGGTCTGTTCGGCGGCCTCCTCGGCGATGGCGTCCAGCCGGTCCAGACGGATACGGTCCGCATTGGTGCGTTTCGTCAGCACCAGCCGCACCCGGCGGGCGCCCAGTTCCGCGGCCTTCTCGACGATGGTCTCGACCCGGGCCTTCTTCACCACGGCGACGATCAGCTCCAGATCTGGGCCGAGCGTCTGGGGTCGGGTCTGGGCCTCGGCGCGCAGGATGACGCCCTTCTTCAGCACCTCGGCGATCGAGGCGCGCCATTCGCCGTCGCGGCCGTTGAAGACCAGCAGTTCGTCCCAGGCCTTCAGCCGCATCACCTGGGTCAGGTAGCGGGACTGGTCCAGGGTCGGGGCGACGGCGGCGCCGGGCGACAGGTCGCCGGTCACATAAAGACGTATCATGGGTCAGGTCTCGGTCGCCGCAGGGGCTCAGCTGCTCATCATGTCCTGGGCGAACTCCAGGTCCATCTTCTTCATACGCTTGATCTCGTCGCGCAAGCGAGCCGCCTCTTCGTGCATGGACTCGGTCAGGTCCTCGGCCATCTCCATGGTCAGGTGGCGACCGGGGCGCGGCGGCCGGCGCGGCTTGCCGGAGGATGACGAACGATCAGGGGATAGCTTGGCCGCCGAAATGGAGACCGCCGCGCTCAACTTCTTCCTTCTCCCCTTGCGGGAGAAGGTAGCCCGCAGGGCCGGATGAGGGGTCGGTTCGGCGTGGACCGTCAGGGCTGGTGCAACCCCTCATCCGACCTCCCCTCGGGACAAGCCCGAGGGTCGCCCACCTTCTCCCGCAAGGAAAGAAGGAGTCCCACCTCCACCCCCTCCGGCACGCCCACCGCCCGGCGCCACTCCTGCGGGTGCAGACGCGCCATCTCTGCATCCAGCCGGTGAAGCGGCCTCAGCGCCCCGTCCTCGTCCCAGAACGCCTCGGCCCAGACATACCCCATCTCCACCGCCCGTTCCCGGTCCCGCGCCGCCGCCTCGGGGCCCAGATGGTCGGCGCGCCAGCGATACAGCCACGGAATATGCCAGTGCGGCGCCCGCATCAGCCGCTCGTCCTTCATCGCCTCGACCAGACATTCGGCCAGCGCCCGCGCATCCGCCAGGCGAGCCTCGAAGGCGTCGCGGCGCGTCTGCACATAGGCGCCCCAGCCCTCGGCCGGCTCCACCGGCCCCGCCTTCGGCTCGGGCCGCGTCCAACCCTCCGCCTCGCGCCGCTTCCATAGGGCGTGAACCCCGACGTCATACCGCCGCGCCACCGACCGCGCCGTCTCCCCATCCTCCCACGCCTTGCGCACCTCGGCCCAGACGGCGTCGGATCGGATCTTGCGGTGAATGCCCTGGCTCATGCCCCCACGGCCTAAACCCCCGTTACGCCAAACCCGGACGCAACTCTCTCTTCCTTCTCCCCCTGCGGGAGAAGGGATTGGAACGGCGATGAAGGCTCAGGACCTGACCTGCCCCTCCTTTCGTCATCCTCCGGCGCGAAGCGACCGGGGGACCCAGCGGCGCCGAAGGCGAAATCCATCCGCCGCACACTGTCTGAACACCGAGTCCGCGACAGGTTCGCGCTCCCGCGCGCCGCTGGGTCCCCCGGTCTGCGCCGCGAAGGCGCGGCTTGCCGGAGGATGACGAAAGGTCAGGGAATAGCTTGGCCGCTGAAATGGAGACCCACCGCGCCCAACTGAACCGTTTTCCCGATCAGGAGGCTGTCAGTTCAGTTCTTTCCATACTGCATCGCTGTCTCTCTGGATCGCCCATCGATAAGCCATATGAACTTCCCAATCCCATTGCCCAAGTCGGACCTCTCGAAGACGTCGATCCGCGAAGTCGTAATACATGCGCTCCACAAAGCCGTTGCTGTCAGTTCGGCTGGCGACCAAAAAATTAATGCGGAATAGAAATTCAGCTAGCTCCGCTGAAGAAGCTGGCACGTTCGCGTAGGAAAATCGGAGACTGAGATTTCCCTTTATAGCATTTATTTTGGCTATTAATTGGTCGTGTGTGTAGTAATGTTTCTTGATAGATGTTGCTTTTTTATTATCTTTCCGATCTGATGGTCGCATTTCATTTAGTAACTTTTGTACGTCTGGAAGTTCATTGGAGAACTCAACCACCGTATCGTTAAATCGATTCTGACAATATATCGGTATTACGTCGTGAAGGGCGCGCGTATCTATAATTGTTCCAGATGATTCCGCTTCTTTTGCCGCTAAACGGCATAATCCGATCAGGTCTCGAGGCCGCTGTCTAACAAATGATAATAGCACTTGGCGCATGGGGGCGTTTTCCCAGGCGCCGGCGTACCGAAATCGCTCTTCAAAATACGGCGTAAAGAATCGTTGGAAAACAGCTTCTTGAGGTAACCTATCGACTTCCTCATCGTCGTATTCTCGACCTTCGTATATAGCGATACGTTTGGCGATGACTCTAAAAATCTCATCCACTGTCCAACGTACGCGAACAACTCCGCTTTGTACTTTGTCGATTATGTCAGATGTTACGGAAAGAGAGTTAAATAAATCAGATCTTATCGAGATTTTGAATCGTACATCTCCGTCGCTGTCCGCAGAAATCTGAAAACAGGATTGTATGAGGCGATTTACTTGGCTGGCCGCAGCCTTGCTTCCGTCCCAATCGACATCCGTATCGTCGATATATACATTGACCGCAGGAATTTTATCTAAAAGCCAAGGGGAAGCTTTCGCAGCAGCATTCTTTAGAGCTTCATTTTGGCTGGTAGCGATCGACGTGCCTAGCGCTGTCAGTCGGCCTAAGAATGATCCCACTCCTTCGGGTACTTTCAACGCCGACGCGGCTTCTTTTGCGATGCCCTCTGCCACCTGCGAGAGCAATGCATCTTCGATTACAGTCCGGAATTTGCCAATCGTGGCGGATCCGGATCCTCCTGCTTCCGCAGCCGCCAAAATCCTTGAGCCCCGAATAAATATACTTGGAAAGCGGTTCCGCTGATCATCCAAAGCGGACACTCGCATAAGCGCTGTCTTCCCAATTCCTTTCTGGCCTACAACAAGGCAAATTGGATTCGGTGCTCGCACGTTGTGGTACGAATCGTTTGAGATAAAGAAGGTGTAGAGGCGTGCGGCATCTTCGGTGTCGGCGGCATCTGAACCGAAGATTTCGCCGATATTGTCGGGCGTAAATGGCGACATAAGACCCCCTTAGCTATTTCATCATATCCTAGGCAATCTGAAGGTCCATGACCTTCATCCAATTGATCGCGCGCTGCCCGCTATGGCTTGTCCGCAGGCCCTACACCCTCCCCTTCCTAAACGCCTCCGCCTTCTCCGCCGCCGCCTCCCTGCGCCACTTCTTCGGCGCCGACCGGTCCACCTCTTCGCCCGCCCCCGTCAGGGCCTCGTTGGCGAATTCCAGGTCCAGCAGCTTCATGCGCTTGATCTCGTCGCGCAGGCGGGCGGCTTCCTCGAACTCCAGGTTGGAGGCGGCCTCGCGCATGCGGCCTTCCAGGTCCTTGAGCGCGGCCTGGAAGTTGGAGCCGACGAAGGGTTTGGAGGCCTCGGCCACGCCGGGGCGGGTCAGGCGGTCCATCTCGCGGGACTCATAGGGGCTGTCGAGGATTTCCTTGATGTCGCGCTTGACGCTTTCGGGCGTGATGCCGTGCTCGGCGTTATAGGCCATCTGGCGTTCGCGGCGGCGGTCGGTCTCGGCGATGGCGCGCTCCATACTGCCGGTCATGCGGTCGGCGTAGAGGATGACGCGGCCGTCGACGTTGCGCGCGGCGCGGCCGATGGTCTGGATCAGGCTGGTCTCGGAGCGCAGGAAGCCCTCCTTGTCCGCGTCCAGAATGGCGACCAGGCCGCACTCGGGGATGTCCAGCCCCTCGCGCAGCAGGTTGATGCCGATCAGACAGTCGAAGGCGCCCAGACGCAGGTCGCGCAGGATTTCGATCCGCTCCAGCGTGTCGACGTCTGAGTGCATGTAGCGGACGCGGATCCCCTGTTCGTGCATATATTCGGTCAGGTCCTCGGCCATCTTCTTGGTCAGGGTGGTGACCAGGCTGCGATAGCCCTTGGCCGTCGTCGCCTTGACCTCGTCGATGACGTCGTCGACCTGGTTGCGCGTGGCGCCCGAGACGGGGCGGATCTCGACCGGGGGGTCGATCAGGCCGGTGGGGCGGATGACCTGTTCGACGAAGACGCCGCCGGCCCGCTCCATCTCCCACGGGCCGGGGGTGGCCGAGACGTGGATGGTCTGGGGGCGCATGGCGTCCCATTCCTCGAACTTCAGCGGGCGGTTGTCGATGCAGGAGGGCAGGCGGAAGCCGTATTCGGCCAGGGTCGACTTGCGGCGGTAGTCGCCGCGGAACATGCCATTGATCTGGCCGATGGTGACGTGGCTCTCGTCCACGAACAGCAGGGCGTTGTCAGGGATGTATTCGAAGAAGGTGGGCGGCGGCTCGCCCGGCGCGCGGCCGGTCAGCCAGCGGGAATAGTTCTCGATGCCGGCGCAGCTGCCGGTGGCCTCCATCATCTCCAGGTCGAAACGGGTGCGCTGCTCCAGCCGCTGGGCCTCCAGCAGTTTGCCGTTCTCGATCATCCAGTCCAGCGTCTCCTTCAGCTCGGCCTTGATGCCGTTGACGGCCTGGTTCAGCGTCGGGCGCGGGGTCACATAGTGGCTGGCGGCGTAGACGGTGATCTCGTTCAGCTCGGCGGTCTTCTTGCCGGTCAGGGGGTCGAACTCCTGGATCGCCTCCAGCTCGTCGCCGAACAGGCTGAGGCGCCAGGCCCGGTCCTCCAGGTGGACCGGGAAGATTTCGATCACGTCGCCGCGCTTCCTGAACATGCCGCGTTCGAAGTTCAGGTCGTTGCGCTTGTACTGCAGCGCGATCAGGTCGGCCCGCAGCTTCGCCTCGTCGATCTGGTCCCCCACCTTCAGCGTGAAGGTCATGGCCGTATAGGTCTCGACCGAGCCGATGCCGTAGATGCAGCTGACGCTGGCCACCACGATCACATCATCCCGCTCCAGTATCGCCCGCGTCGCCGAGTGCCGCATCCGGTCGATCTGCTCGTTTATCGAGCTGTCCTTCTCAATATAGGTGTCGGTGCGGGGGACATAGGCCTCGGGCTGATAGTAGTCGTAGTAGCTGACGAAATATTCGACCGCATTGTCGGGGAAGAAGCTCTTGAACTCGGAATAGAGCTGGGCCGCCAGGGTCTTGTTGGGGGCCAGGATCAGGGCCGGGCGCTGGGTCTGTTCGATGACCTTGGCCATGGTGAAGGTCTTGCCCGAGCCGGTGACGCCCAGCAGCACCTGATCCCGGTCGCCCGCCTCGGCCTGGGCCACCAGTTCGGCGATGGCGGCGGGCTGATCGCCGGCGGGGGTGTATTTCGTCTCCAGCCGAAAGCGCCCGCCCTTCTTGGCGCCTTCGCGCGAGGGGCGGTGCGGCACCCAGTCGGCCGGGGCGGCGACCGGCTCCTCCGGCGTCAGGCGCGGACCCGTCACCGGGGCGAACATCGGCATTTTCCCGGTGTCGCGAATGAAGGCGGCCGCCGCCTCCCGCACGCCGGGATCGGGCACATGGACGGGTTTGGCGGGGACGGGCTTGGCGGGCTTGGCCGCAGCGGGCTTCGGCGTCGAAGAACGGTTCATGAACAGAACTTAGTGCGGCGACGGCAAGGGCGCCAGAGAGCCGAAGAGCGCCTGTAGCGCGCAGAATGTGGCGCAGGCGGGCCAAAAAATGGCGACAAAACGTCACTACGCGAAAAGAACATGCTTCGATATGCCGCGACGTGGCTGCTGTTTTTCGGTTTTTCGTCGCTAATCGTACGTTTGTGCGACTTTTTGGTTGCGGCCCGTATTCCCGATCCTTAACAGGGTCACAGAACTGATACATTTGATGTATCGGTGATATATACCTTTGCTACCCGGCTACCGATCTAAGTAGTGTATCAATACTGTTTGTGAATGGGGCGTATGCGTACTCGTAAAAACACTCTTCTTTCTTCGACTATTGTCGGGGGATTGGCCGCTTCTATCTCGGTCTTGGCCGCTTCCGGCGCCTTGGCCCAGGACGCCGCCGTGGTTCAGGACGGAACGGCGGCCCAGGACGGCTCCGCCCAGGTCGAGGACATCGTCGTCATCGGCTCGCGCATCCGGCGCGACAACTACAATGCGCCCTCGCCGACCCAGGTGGTGACGCGCGAAGAGGCGACCCTGCAGGGCTTCGCCTCGACCACTGAGGCGCTGCAAAGCACCGCCGTCACCGGCGGCACGTCCCAAATCAACAACGCCTACGGCGGCTATGTCACCGACGGCGGCCCCGGCGCCAACACCATCGGCCTGCGCGGCATGAGCCCGAGCCGGACTCTGGTGCTGCTGAACGGCCGTCGCGTTTCGCCGGCCGGTTCGCGCGGTTCGGTCGGCGCGGCTGACCTGAACGTCCTGCCGACCGCCATGATCGACCGGGTCGAAGTCCTGCGCGACGGCGCCTCTTCGGTCTACGGCTCCGACGCCGTCGCCGGGGTGGTCAATATCCAGACCCGCCAGAACTTCGAAGGCCTGGTCTTTGAAGGACAGCGCAACGAGCCCCTGGAGGCCAATGGCGCGGGCGGTTCGACCCGTCTGTCGCTGACCGCAGGCGTTCGTGGCGATCGCTGGCGCGCCGCCGGTTCGATCGAGCGCTACGAGCGCGACGAACTGACCCTGCGCGACCGCGAGTTCACCCGTTGCCAGACCGACGGTTTCCGGAACGGTCAGGACTATATCGACCCGCTGACCGGCCAGTCGAAATGCTATCCGGTCACCACGACCGGCTCGAACGGCGTGACGATCAACACGATCGCCACGGGCGCCACGACCGGCGTCGCGGCGCCGGGCGCGACCGGCACGACCTTCAACCGCTGGCGTCCGAACTCGGCCGTCACGACCGGTCTGGTCGGCTTTGAGGGCGTGGGCGGTCCGGGCAACGACCTGAACGTCCGCGACACCTTCGAAGACCGGATGCTGAACGAGTCGCTGATCTCGCCGGTCGAGATCACCACCCTGTACGGCGAAGCCGGCTATCAGTTGAACGCCCTGGGCAATGCTGAAATCTACGGCGAGGCCCTGTTCAATCAGCGCAAGTCGTCGCAAACCGGTTACCGCCAGCTGGCGCTGGACTACGCCGTCGGCAGCCCCCTGATCCCCGCCAATCTGCAGGGCAGCGTCGCCTTTGGCGACCAAGGGCTGAACCAGGGCCAAGACGTCGGCGTGCGCGCCTTCATCGGCTACGGCAACGATCACTCCGAACAGGAAGTCGATTTCGGCCGCTACGTCGCCGGGATCAAGGGCGACTTCTTCGTGCCTGAATGGCGCTATGACGCCTATGTCAGCTATTCGCGGTCCAAATCGACCTACACCAGCGAACAGTTCCTGACCGACAATCTGATCGCTTCGCTGGACGTGGTCAGCGACGGCGCGGGCGGCTTCCAGTGCGCCGCCCTGGCGTCGAACCCCGGCTGTGTCGCGGCTCCGGCCCTGACGACCCAGACCATCGGCGGCGTCCTGCCGCAGGACTGGAAGGACTATGTCTTCCGTCCGGTGACCGGCACGACCGAGTTCATCGAGAAGGTCGCCAGCATCGGCATCGACGGTCCGCTGTTCAGCCTGCCCGCCGGCCGCGTCATGGGCTTCTTCGGCGCCGAATGGCGTGAGTCCGAGATCGACGACACCCCGGGCCTGGATAGCCAGCTGGGCAACACCTACAACTATTCGACCTCGGCCATCACCCGCGGTTCGGATTCGGTGAAGGAAGTCTTCGGCGAGATCGAGGCCCCGCTGCTGGTTGATCTGCCTGGCGTTCGCGAGCTGACCCTGAACGGTTCGGCCCGTTACACCGACTATGACTCCTACGGCGACGACACGACCTACAAGGTCGGCCTGGTCTATCGTCCGATCGACTGGATCACGGTTCGCGGCACCTACGGCACCTCCTACCGGGCCCCGGCCCTGTTCGAACAGTTCGTCGGCGCCACCAGCGGCTTCCAGTCGAACTCGATCGACCGCTGCAACGACTACGGCGCGCCGGGCGTGAACCCCAACCGCGTCGCCAACTGCGCGTCCGAAGGCCTGGCCGGCGACTTCCAGTCCACCAACAGCGTCCGGGTGATCACCGCAGGGGGCGCTGAGGCCGGCCTGTCGGCCGAGACCTCGACCAACATGACCCTGGGTCTGGTCGTGCGTCCTCCGATGCCTTCAAGCTGGGGCGACCTGGCCTTCGCCGTCGACTACTATGAGATCGAGGTCGAGAACGGCGTGTCGCGCACCGGCGCAGGCGAAATCCTGACCCGCTGCTACGACTCCAACCCGGAAGACTTCGCCGCCGACGCCGGCTTCTGCCGCCTGGTGTCGCGTGATCCGGCGGACAACAGCCTGACGGTCTCGGACAGCTACGTGAACCTGGCCACCGACAATGTGAAGGGGCTGGACTATACGGTTCGCTATCGCAAGGACGTCGGTCCCGGCACGGCCCTGCTGAACCTGGCGATCACCCAGTACACGGAGATCTCCAACAAGCTGTTCGAGGAAGACCCGCTGGTCGACTACACCGGCATGGTCAACAATCCGGAGTTCACCGGCACCGCCGACGTCTCCTACGCTTGGGATCAATGGCGCGTCCGCTATGGCGTCGAATGGATCCAGGGCACCGACAGCTACGCCTACTATGAGGAAGATCCGGTCACCTCGGACTACGACCTCGCGGTGGACGACTACTGGCTGCACAACGCCTCGGTCCAGTATTCGGCCGACGGCTGGACCGCCACCCTGGGCGTTCGCAACCTGTTCAACGAAAACCCCCCGACCATCTCGGCGGGCGTGTACAACCGGGTCGGCAACGCCCCGCTGTACTCGGGCTACGACTACCTGGGCCGCACGGCCTTCGTGAACCTGACCAAGTCCTTCTAAGGCGACGTCAGCGCGACAAGAACGGGGCGGCGGACTTCGGTCCGCCGCCCCTTTTTGCGATCGAAGGCGATTATACCGTCATGTCAGGAACCAGGGTCCAGATGCGTCGCAGCGGCAGTTCGGCGCGTATGTCGGCTGGAAGGTCATCGTAATGGGTCAGCAGGGCGTCAACGATCTGTTTGCGGTCCCAAAGCCGCACTCGGAAGTACAGCTCATTCACACGTTTTCGTACTGGCGGGCTAAAGCCGGACCAACTGACCAAAAGGCCATGATCGGCATGAACGTCATGGATGCAGCCGATCAGTCCTTGAAGCGTCGGCTGGTCCACCACTATGCCGCCGGACTTGACTTGAACGACAAGCTTGGGGCCGCTCAGGCCGAGGGCGCCCTGGCCTGCGACGATGTCGATGCCTCGATCCGGCCCGGGTGGCGAGACCTCGACTTGATATCCCTGAGTTCCTAAAAGGGCGGCGATCAAGCGCGTGAAGGCGTGGCCGGCGAACTGGCTGGATATGCGCCGCTCGATCTGGTCGCGCGCCAGTGCCGCCAGGTCGGCGACGTCTGAAGTCTCTGCTGCTTCTTCCCGCACCGTTTCGGCCGCCGCGAGGGTTGCGGGCGGTCAGGCGTCGAGCCGCGCGGCCTCGGCCTCGATCCGGCGGCGCCAGTCCGCAGCCTCGTCCGGGGGCAGGACGGCCAGCATCTTGGGCACGTTGCGCTCCATCCGCGCCGCCTTCATGTCCGCATCCCAGGGCCAGACCTCGGCCGCCTGCAACATCTCCAGCGTCCGCCGCAGGGTGTTCACCGCAATGGGATAGGGCACGACATAGGCGGGCGCCGCCGGGGCGGGGTCGCCGAAGAGGTCGGGTTGCACCTAGTCCTTGCCGTCGCGGCCGTCCGGTTCCTTGGCGACGCCCTTGAAGGGGCCTTCGCTGGACTTGCGCTCCATGAACTGGCCGCTGCGCTCGTCGCGCTTCTGCCAGTCGCCGTTCGAGTGTTGAAACTGAGTGCGGGCGGTGACTGCGCCGCGTCTAAAATTGCTTCCGGTGTTCTTGGCCATGTCGGATATCTCCAATCAGGTGCTGAAAGTTGGGGCGGGTTTTGACGCCCGCCCCGTTTGGTTAGGCGTAAGCCGTGAGTTGCCAGGTCACCGCGCGGCCCTGATAGGGCGGCAGGATGTTGCCTTTGGCGATCGGAGCGGTGGTCGTGGGATAACCCACGACCTTCCAGACACCGGATTCCGGGCAAGGATGCCCGGTGGTCGCAGTCGTTCCGATGGGTTTACGCGCGCTGTAGGAACCGTCCATGACGGTTTCTCCTTCTCAGCGGACTTGATTGTGCCCTACGAAGAATCGTATTCCTCTGAGCATGCTCGACGCGAGCTCCCGAACCCTCCGTCCGCTTATGGAGGGGTTGGGTCGAGGGAGGCGTTGGCGCGCCTCCCTCTCACCTCATGCAATCCGATTCGGCCGCTGCCGTCCAAGAAATTAAGACTCTTGGATGGTCAACCGCTTTGTGGGCTGCCTTGGCTGTATTGAGCTATATGTTGTGGGAAGTTTCGAGTCCAGACCGCACGATGTAGTGTCGATCCTGTTTTGTTCCATTTATGGGGACGATCAGCGGTTACTGTGGAAAACTATCGCCCTGCCGCCGCGCGCTCCTGATTGAGGGCGAAGAGGTGTTCGAGGACCTGATCGTCGGTCAGGTCGGCGGGCCAGCCGTATGCCGCCGCGACGGCGGCGTCGAGGCGGCGATGGGCCATGTCCAGCCATTCGGGGCGCTGGTTGTAGAGGTTGGTCAGGGTGCGGGTCTTCAACACCTTCGCCGCATCGTCCGAAACCGGCAGGATACGGTCGGGATAGCCGGGCACGACCTCGGGTTCGATGCGGACGAGGTCGACGGGATTCAACCAGGCCTCACGCTTGGCGTTCAGGTCGCGGGCGGCCTCGGCGATGGCGACGGCGCGCGGGTCCTCGGCATAGTCGGCGGCGGGGATGTTCGGGGTCAGGCCTTTGGGGAAGGGGAAGGTCTCGAAGGTGGTGGACGGGGTGTAGCGGGGGTCGTTGCCGACGCCGAGCCATGTGCCCATGCGCAGGGACCAAAGTTCGTGGAAGCGGGAGTGGAGGATGCCGAAGGTGGTGTCGTCGTCGCGGGCAATACCCACAATCGCGCTGTCGGGCACTACACTCGAATGCAGCCATCGGAACAGGCGATACTTAGCCACGCGTGGTGACCCAATATATCTGTCGAGCTTTGCAATCGACGACCGCAACTTTTGCTGGGGCTCTTGATAGCGCCACCAGAGCTCTCGATACGCCTTTCGTCGCAAGTGATCTCGAAGTGGCTTTACGTGCTTCAGGACGTGCTCAAACGGAGCTTCAAACAGAGATGCTGCAGCCAAAGTGCTCTTTGGACCGAAATCCACAATCCACTGCTCGGAAGACCTTGCGCTGATATCCCGGCCGTTCGTCCATGGTGCGAGGACAGCGGAATTGCTCTTGCCGTTTGGGTTTCGCGGAAGAACAAGCCAAGCGCGCGCCTGCTCGCCGGACACATTGAAGGGACCGTTTTTCATCGTTCCTATGAAGGCCACATCTGCGTTCTCAGGTAGGCGAACGGCATCGGTTAGGTCCACTTCGCTGGACGTAAGGTCAGCGTTGATGTCCGCGACGACCGTACCGTTGAGCCGCCGTTCAGCGAAGCCATGCCCGAAGGCTAGCATGGAGACCCGAACTGCAGCGCCTTGAAGAACCCAAGGCTCGTCTGCCCAAGCCTCCCAGATCGCGCCGGCGTCGGCGATAGGGTCGAGGACCTTGCGGCTGGCGCCGCCCCGGATGGAGTTGGTGGTGACGAAGCCGGCGCGTTTCATTCCTCCCCCGTTGGGGGAGCCAATCGACCGCGAAGCGGTGGAGGGGGCTTGACCCGGGTTCGGTGTCTGGGTTGAGCCCCCTCCGTCACGGCGCGAAGGGCGCCGCGCCACCTCCCCCGACGGGGGAGGATTGGGGCTGACTTCGCGCCAGGCCTTCTCGACCCAGTAGGTGACGAAGTCGGAGCCGCCGGGCACGCGGCCCTTGAAGGTCTTGCGGAGCTGGGTGACGTAGTCCTCGCCGATGTCGGCGATCATCTTCCTGTCGCCGAGGAACGGCGGATTGCCGATGATGGCGTCCACAGTCGGCCACTCCGCCTCGCTCCCGTCGGGGTTCAGCAGAGCGTCGCGGTTTTCGATCTGGTCGAGCTTGGCGAGGATGGGTTTGGGCCAGTTGCGGTAGCCGTTCTTCAGGCTCCACTGCAGGTCGCCGATCCACAGGGTGACGCGAGCCAGTTCGGCGGCATAGGGCTCGATCTCGATGCCGCGCACGGCGTCCAGGGTCACGCGCGGCCCCGGCGATTGCAGGCCGGTCAGGCGTTCGGCCTCGATCAGGGCCTTCAGCTCGATATCTTTTAACGCGTGGAGCGCGACATAGAGGAAGTTTCCCGAACCGCAGGCCGGGTCGAGCACGCGATAGGCGCTCAGCCGTTGGAGAAAGGCTTCAAGTCGGTCACGAGCCCGGTTGAGCGCCAGGGTGCGGTCCTTCTCCGCCTGGGTGACGGCCTTGCGGCGTTTCGCTTCGTCGCCCTTGCCCTTTCCGGCTTTCAACGCCTCGCCCGCTTCGTCGAAGATCGCCTGACGGCGGGCGGCGGCGGCGCGCGCCTCCTCGGCTGCTGCGGCTATGTCGGAGCGCGCGGCGGCCCATTCGGCCTCCAGCGGCCAGACGATGACGGGATCGACGATCTTCAGTATCTTGGCGCGGTCGGTGTAGTGGGCGCCTAGGGCGGCGCGCTTGCGGGTGGCCTTCAGCGCCTCTTCGAACATGGTGCCGAAGATGGCCGGGTCGATTTCGGACCAGTCGTGCTCGTCGGCGGTGTCGGCGACCAGTTTCAGGTCGGGCGCTTCCAGCAGCAGGGGCTCGGCGCCGTCGAACAGGCCGCCGTTGAACCAGTTAATGACGCCGACGCCGAGGAAGAAGCGGTCGTCCTCCTCCTCGCTGGCCATGGCGTTGAACAGGCTGGCCAGCGCCTTTTGAGCGCGGACTGGGTGGGTCTGAACGCCCCTAAGCGTTTTGGTGAACAGTTTGTCCGGCAGCAGGCGCGCGTCCTCGGCGAACATGCAGAAGACGAGCTGGTTCAGGAAGTGGGCGATGGCGCGCGGATCGTGCAGCGGCCGGTCGTCCTTGGTTCGGCGATCCTGAAGTCGGCGGCCCAGTTCAGCGAAGCGTTCGACGGCCTTGGCCGTCAATTCCTGCGGGCTGACGGTCGGCTTGAGCTTTTCCGAGCCTTCGAAAATCTGGCGTAGCAGGTCGCGTTTGGCCGGGTCGCGCAGGTCATCTAAGGCAAACTCATAGACCGCCGTCACGGTGTTGGTGAAATTGGTGCGGACGACGATCCGCGACATGTCCGAAGTCACCAGATAGGGCGGATTTTCAAGGTCCGAGACATAGGTCGCCAACTGGCGGAACGCCTTGTCCAGATCCTTGTGGGGGCCCTTGTACTCCCAGGCGAAGCAGCCGCGCCGCCAGACATCGGCCCAGCCGTCGTCGCCGCCCGCCTTGGTCGCGCCGCGCTCGAAACAGTAGCGATCGGGGTCGGTCGGCTGGGGCTGATCCAACAGGGCGCAAAGGTCGAGGAAATGCATCTGCGAGCCCTGCCGCTCGCGCAGGGTCGCGTCGCTCCATTTGGCGATAAAATCTGCGGCGTTCACGTTTGCTCCCTCGGGCTGTAGCTCCCTTCGCCTGCTTCGAGACATGGTGCAAGCTTGACTCCCTCACACAGTATGTCCCATACACTGTGTGTCACACACTATGTGACGCATGGAGACCGGCGGGTGAGTCAGGATGAGGAACTGCTGTTCGAGAGTCTGCGGCTGGAGCTGCGGCGGGGGTCTTTGATCCTGGCGGTGTTGGCCAGTCTGAGGACCGAGCAATACGGCTATTCGCTCAGGGTCGCCCTGAATGCGGCGGGCGTCGAGATGGAGGAGAGCACCCTCTATCCGCTGCTGCGCCGGCTGGAGAGCCAGGGGCTGCTGGACAGCGAATGGCGCGAGGAGGAGCGGCGCAAGAAGCGCTTCTACCGCCTGTCGGCGCGGGGCGAGGTCCTGCTGGCGCGGCTGGCGGCCGAATGGCGGGGCCTGTCGGCCTCGCTGGAGACGATGTTGTGATCATGGGGACTGAGGGAGAGAGCGGGATGGACCTGGTCGAACGGTATCTGAAGGCGGTGGCGGCCCAGCTGCCCAAGGCGACGCGCGACGACATCGTCGCCGAACTGCGCGACGAGATCATGGGGCGGATCGAGGCGCTGGAGGAACGGCTGGGGCGGGCGCCCGGCGACGACGAGGTCGAGGCCCTGCTGCGCGAGGTGGGCCATCCGCTGACGGTGGCGGCGCGCTATCGGTCCGGGCCCCAGTCGCTGATCGGGCCGGAACTGTATCCCTGGTGGCTGTTCGCGGTGAAGACGGCCCTGGTGGTGATGGGCTGCGTCACCCTGATCGGCCTGGCGGTGCGGGTGCTGGTCGGGGACATCTATCTGGGCCAGGCCATAGGCCAGAGCTTCGGCGCCCTGTTCAGCGGGGCGGTGACGGTGATCGGGGTCGTCACCCTGATCGGCTTCGTGCTGGAGCGGCAGGAGAAGAAGCCGGACTTCATCGCCAAATGGCGGGTCAAGGATCTGGGCCTGTTCGAACTGGGCGGCGACCTGGACGCCGAGACCTGGCGCGAGCGGCTGGCGCGCGGTCGCGATGCGGCCCGGGCGGCCAAGCCGGGGCCGGCGGTGCGCAAGAGCGCCGAGATGTCGCCCGCCGCCAAGGCCGTCGCCAGCGCCATCGCCTGGGCGGTTCTGCTGCTGTGGTGGACCGGCCTGTTGCCCATGGCCTCGATCCGGCCGGAAGACCTGGCCGGCAGTCTGGACGGGGTCGATTACGGCCGCATCCTGGTCCAGATCGTCGACGTCGCCTATTGGCCCGTGACCCTGTTCGCTGCGGCGCGGGTGGTGTTCGACCTGATGCGAGCGGCCTCGGGCGGCAATGCGCGGCTGACGGCCGTGGGCGACATCAGCTTTGGGGCGGCGGCGGCCTGGGGCCTGTTGTGGCTGTGGTTCTGGTCGCCGCTGAGCCCGGTGATCTGGGTCGGGACGGCGACCGATTTCTTCGACCGGGTGCGGAGCCTGTTCGACCGGACCGGGGACCACGGCGGCGAACTGGCCGCCCTGTTGATGATCATCGTGGTCTGGGCCTTCGTCGGCGAGGTCTGGCGCGTCCTGCGCGGCGTGGGGCGGATGATCGTCGGACGGTGTTGAACCTCCGGCCGCCTTCGCCGTTGCAGTTGAAACGGCGGCGACGGGCGGCCGGGTCGGGGCTTAAGCGTGACGTTACAACAGGGTTTGGCCTTCGGCCTGGTGGGGCTGACGGTCGCAGCCTTCATCTGGGGAAGGTTCCGCTATGATCTGGTCGCCTTGGCGGCCTTGGTCGCGGGGCTGGCGATCGGGGTCATTCCGGCGGACGCGGCCTTCGAAGGCTTTTCCAACGACGTCACGGTGATCATCGCCTGCGCCCTGGTGGTCTCGGCCGCCTTCGCCAAGTCGGGCATCGTCGAAATGGCCCTGAAGCGGATCATGCCGTACCTGAAGACCGAGCGGTCTCAGGCGCCGGTGCTGACGGCGGCCGTGACCCTGCTGTCCATGGTCACCAAGAACGTCGGCGCCCTGGCCATCATGATGCCGGTGGCGTTGCAGGTCAGCCGACGCACCGGCACCAAACAGTCGCGCCTGCTGATGCCCATGGCCTTCGGCGCCATGGCGGGGGGAATGGTCACCCTGGTGGGCACCGCCCCCAACATCCTGGTCGCCGAGGTGCGCGAGACCATGACCGGCGAGCCGTTTCGCATGTTCGACTATGCGCCCGTCGGCCTGATCCTGACGGCGGCGGCCCTGGTGTTTCTGGCCTTCGGCTACAGGCTGCTGCCCAAGGACCGGACCGGCACCATCGGCCTGTCGGCGGCCCTGTCGGCGAACGCCTATCTGACCGAGGCCCGCGTTCCCGAGGATTGGGTGATGGAGCCGCGACCGATCAACGCTCTGAAGGCCCTGGCTGTGGACGACATCCAGGTCATGGCCCTGATCCGCGATGGCAAGCGCAAGACGCGCCCGCGCGGCAACACCATCATCCGCCCCGGCGACACCCTGTTGATCAAGGGCGATCAGGAGGCGCTGGAGGGCTTCATCGACGCCGCCAAGCTGAAGCTGGTGCGCGGCGACCGGCCGGTGTTGCTGGAGGAGGCCAAGGACGAGGTCACTCTGGCCGAGGCCGTGATCGGGGCGGATTCTAAGCTGGTGGGGCAGTCGGTGCGGTCGCTGGATCTGTATGGTCAGCACGGGCTGAATCTGCTGGGCGTGTCGCGCAGCGGCTATGAGCTGACCCAGCATCTGCGGACGGCCAAGCTCCAGGCCGGGGACGTTCTTTTGCTCCAGGGGTCGGAATCGGGCCTGCCGGGGAGACTGGCGGAACTAGGCCTGCTGCCGCTGGCCGAACGGGAGATGCGGCTGGGCGGACAGAGGCGAAAATTCCTGCCCGCCCTGGTCCTGACGGCGGCGATGGTGATGGTGGGCTTCGGCCTGATCCCGGTCTCCATCGCCTTCTTCGGCGCGGCGGTGATCATCGTGGCCCTGGGCGGTCTGAAGATGCGCGAAGCCTATGCGGCGCTGGACGGACCGCTGCTGGTGCTGATCGCCGCCCTAATCCCCGTCTCGGACGCGATCCAGCAGACGGGCGGAGCCGATCTGATCGCCGGCGGACTGCGGTCGGTGTTCCAGGGCATTCCGCCCGTGATCGCGGTGGGTGGAATGATGTTTGCGGCCATGGCGGTGACGCCCTTCCTGAACAACGCCGCGACGGTTTTGGTGGTGGCGCCCATCGCCGCGACGCTGGCCCAGCAGCTGGGCTACCGCCCCGACCCCTTCCTGATGGCCGTGGCCGTGGGGGCGGCGTGCGACTTCCTGACCCCCATCGGACACCAGTGCAACACCCTGGTCATGGGGCCGGGCGGCTACAAGTTCTCGGACTATCCCAAGCTGGGGGCGCCGCTCAGCCTGCTGGTGCTGATCATCGGTCCGCCGGCCATTCTGCTGTTCTGGCCTATGTAGGTCCGCAGAAAGGCGACCGGTCCGGCCGGTCGCCTCCTCCGCAGTCAGGCCGAGCGGGGGGGCGAAGCCGGCGTGCAGGCCAGGCGGCCGTCGTCATTGCGGATCGCCGCGCCCCGGCAGCTGCGGACGCTGAGGGTCGACGAAACGGACTGACCGTTCTTGGCGATGCAGCGGGCGCGCAGCCGATCGCCGTTCAGAGTGATCCCCCGGCAGGTCTCACGATAGGCGCCGACCGGCAGGGCGCGCCCCGAGGCGGCGGGTTCCGGGCTGACCCTGTCCTGGGCGGCGGCGGTGAAGGCGACGAGGACGGCGCCGGCCCCCAGGACGGCGAGCGTGGAAAAAGGTAGGCGAACCAAGGCGTGACTCCCATTGTTTTATAACTGCGCCTCTGCGTGCGCAGGTGAGAGGTTATGTCGCATGGGGTCTCAGCGAAACCCCCCGTTCTCGGATAGAATTCTCACGCTCATCCATGGCCGAAAACCGCGAGACAGGTGCGGCTGAAACGCCCATTCTGCGCCGATGGAACAGACCCTGGATGCGGAAGCCTGCTGGCGGGCGCTGAGCGCGCGCGACGCCCGGTTCGACGGGCGGTTCTTCACGGGGGTCACCTCGACCGGCATCTACTGTCGGCCGGTCTGTCCGGCGCGGACGCCGCGGCGAGAGAATGTGGTGTTCCACCCGACTGCGGCCTCGGCCGAGGCGGCGGGGTTTCGGGCCTGTCTGCGCTGTCGGCCCGAGACGGCGCCGGAGATGGGCGCCTGGCGCGGCACGTCCAACACCGTCAGCCGCGCCCTGGCCCTGATCGAGGCGGGCGCGCTGGACGACGGGGACGCCGAGGCCCTGGCCGAGCGGCTGGGGGTGGGAGAGCGGCACCTGCGGCGGCTGTTTCGCCAGCATCTGGGCGCCGCCCCCGTCAGCGTGGCCCAGACCCGGCGGGTGCTTCTGGCCAAACAGCTGATCCATGAGACCGAACTGACCATGGCCGAGGTGGCGATGGCGTCGGGCTTCGGCAGCGTGCGCCGGTTCAATGAAACCTTCCAGGCCCTGTACGGGCGCCCGCCCTCGGCCCTGCGGCGGCGCAAGGCGGCGGAGGAGGGCGGCGGGCGCGTGACCCTGAACCTGGCCTATCGCCCGCCCTATGACTGGGACTTCGTGTCGGCGGCCTTGGCGGCGCGTGGGGCGGCCGATGAAACCACGGCGGACGGCGCCTGGACGCGGCGGCTGCGCAAGTCGGTGGATGGGACCGAGGGCGCAGTGACGGTGCGCCCCGGCGCGCTGGGCAAGGCTGTGGTCGAGGCCCGCATCGACGAGCTGAAGGCCCTGCCCGGCGTCCTGGCCCGGGTGCGGCGCGTGTTCGACCTGGCGGCCGATCCGGAGGCGATCACGCGC
This sequence comes from Brevundimonas sp. GW822-FHT03E11, assembly GCF_058801445.1. NCBI lineage: Bacteria > Pseudomonadati > Pseudomonadota > Alphaproteobacteria > Caulobacterales > Caulobacteraceae > Brevundimonas > Brevundimonas sp. GW822-FHT03E11. Next base: position 250,593 of record NZ_JBXANG010000003.1, read on the forward strand.
GACCTGTCCGCTGACCCCGAACTGGCGCCGGTCCTGGCCGCGCGGCCGGGTCTGCGCCCCGTCGGCGACTGGATCGACGACGGAGAGGACGCGCCCAGCGACCGGCTGACCGGCGCCGACGCCGCCCTGACGGCGCGGGCCGAGCGGTGGCGGCCGTGGCGCGCCTATGGGGCCCTGTATTGGACTATGATCAAGGAGATGAGCCATGACTGAACCCGCGACGGCGGCCTCGGACCTGACGCTGGATCGGTTCGCTTCGCCTCTGGGCGAGATTCTGGTGGTGACGGACGCGGACGGGGCGGTGCGGGCCCTGGACTTTCACGACTATGAAGACCGGATGCGGCGGCTGCTGCACCGCCATTACGGGCCGGTCGCCCTGAGGACGGGACGAGCGGAGGCGGTGCGTCGGGCGGCCGACGCCTGGTTCGCCGGCGAGCTGAGCGCCTTCGAGGGATTGGAGGTGCGGACCGGCGGCGGGGTCTTCCAAAGATCGGTCTGGGCGGCGCTGCGCACCATTCCGGCGGGCGAGACCTGGACCTATGGCCGGCTGGCGGCGGCGGTTGGATCGCCCAGGGCGGCGCGGGCCGTGGGGCTGGCCAACGGCGCCAATCCGGTGGCGATCATCGTGCCGTGCCATCGGGTGATCGGCGCGAACGGCGCCCTGACCGGCTACGCCGGCGGGGTGGAGCGCAAACGCTGGCTTCTGGCGCATGAGCGGGGCGCCGATCGGTTCAGCGTCGCGTGAACCGGTCCGGCGCCAAGGCGGCGGGGGTGAAGCGGGCCTGACGCACCGCGCCGTTGAAATAGTTCAGCCGATTGATCCGGCAGCCGACGGAGGCCTGTCCCGGACCCTGGGGCTTGAAGGCGATCGGATGTTCGCCCTGCAAAACGCCGTCGACATAGGACCGGTACATCGTTCCGTCGAAGGTCTGGGCCACATGGAACCACTGTCCGCAGGGGTACAGCCGCTCCGGGAAGATCAGGGTGTGGTTGTAGCCGGGGCCGCGGGTGAAGGCGTCCAGGTACCAGCGGTCGCGCACGACGCGGATTTCGAACAGGAAGCGGGTCTGGGACGGGGGCTGGCCCGCCGGCGCCTCTTCCGCCAGATGGAACCACCGCTGTTCGAAGGCGCCGCCGTCGGGACGGAACAGGGCCTCGAAGGTGAAGGTCTCGGCTCCGGCCAGCGGATGGCTGTCGATGAACAAGGCGTCGTCCACGCCGTCGAACCGCACAGCCCGGCCATAGGGGCTGTCGATCAGGGCCGGCGCACCCTCCACCGTCGTCCGCTCGCCGCCGATGCCGGCCAGCCGGTCGAAGGTCCAGACCGTCTGCCGGGCCGGCGCCCCCGACAGGGTGGCGCAGCCGCTGAGGGCCAGGGCGCCCGCACCCGACAGGACGGCGCGGCGATGGGGAGGGGCGGGATCAGACATGGCGACCGTCTTCCCCTCTGGGTCAGGTCCCGTCAAGGAAGAGGCGGCAGGCGGGGTTGGTGGTTTCATCGACGTAGGGATAGCCGAGGTCGGCGAGGGCGGCGGTCAGTTGAGCCTGTTCTTCGGGCGGGACGCTGAGGCCGGCCAGGACCCGGCCGACGTCGTCGCCGTGGTTGCGATAGTGGAACAGGGTCAGGGCCCAGGCGGGCTGGAGGCTGTTGAGGAAGCGCAAGAAGGCGCCCGGCCGCTCGGGGAACTGGAAGCGCAGGATGCGTTCGTGGGGCAGGCCGACGGTGCGGCCGCCGACCATGTAGCGGACGTGCAGCTTGGCGGTCTCGTTGTCGCTCATGTCCTCGACGGCGTAGCCGCCGGCGCGGAGGGTCGCGATCAGGTCGTCGCGCTCGTGAGGGCCGTTGCGAAGGGCCACGCCGACGAAGATCTGGGCCTGGCCGTCGCCGGACCAGCGGTAGTTGAACTCGGTGACCGAGCGGCCGTCCAGGCTGTCGAGGAAACGGCGGTAGTCGTCGCGGTCGTCCTTCATGGCCACGGCCAGCAGGGCCTCGGCGCCCTCGCCGATCTCAGCCCGTTCGGCGACATGGCGCAGCCGGTCGAAATTGACATTGGCGCCGGAGTTGACGGCGATCAGGGCGCCGGATCCGGGATGGGCTGCGGCCCAGGCCTTGAGGCCCGCAAGCGCCACCGCGCCCGAGGGCTCGGCGACGGCGCGGCTGTCGTCGAAGATGTCCTTGATGGCGGCGCAGATGGCGTCGGTGTCCACCAGGACGATCTCGTCCAACAGATCCCTGCACAGGCGGAAGGTCTCGGTCCCGGCGCGGCGCACGGCCACCCCGTCGGCGAACAGGCCGACCTCGTTCAGGGTGACGACCTCGCCGGCGTCGACGGCGGCCTTCATCGTGGGGGCGTCGACGGGCTCCACGCCGATGACACGGGTCTCGGGGCGCAGGAATTTGAGGATGGACGCAACGCCGGCGGCCAGCCCTCCGCCGCCGATGGGGACGAAGACGGCCTCTATGGGGTCGGCGTGCTGACGGGCGATCTCCAGCCCCACCGTGCCCTGGCCAGCGATCACGTCGGGATCGTCGAAGGGGTGGATGAAGGCGGCGCCGGTCCGGCTCTCCAAATGGCGGGCGTGAGCATAGGCCTCGTCGAAACTGTCGCCGTGCAGGACCACTTCGCCGCCCAGGGCGCGCACGGCGGCCACCTTGATGCCGGGGGTGGTCGTCGGCATGACGATGGTCGAGGGGATGTTGCGGCGAGCGGCGGCTAAGGCCACCCCTTGCGCGTGATTGCCGGCCGAGGCGCAGATCACCCCCTTTGACAGTTCGGCCTGGGACAGGCCGGCGATCTTGTTGTAGGCGCCGCGAATCTTGAACGAAAACACCGGCTGCAGATCTTCGCGCTTCAGCAGGACGGGCCGTTCGAGACGCGCCGAAAGGCGACGCAGCGGATCGAGGGGCGTCTCCTCCGCCACGTCATAGACGCGGGCGGTCAGGATGCGGCGGATGGTGTCTTGCATGGAAATATCAGGCAAAGCGCGGTCGGCAGGAAAGAAGTCGCTGATGCTCTAGGCGATATGGTCGCGGGGCGAAAGGTTCGTGCGCTTACCGAGTGCTGAGCGGCGCTGGTTGAACGGGCGAAGCGGTGCGGGATCGTCGCCGACACGGGTCGAAGGCCCTGCGAAAACACTTGGGGAGCTGATCGACTGAACAATCCGCTTGCGCCCGTCCCCCATCGGCCTACATTGTTTCCGCTTATGCTAACTTTGAGCATAAGGGTCGATGGGAGAGGATCATGGCCGACGGCGCCTTTGGTCTGACGCAGGAACTGGAGCGGGAGACCGCCGGGGTGTGGGCGAAGGTCAAGGACCACGTCACGCCGCTGGAGTGGCCCGAACAGGCCCGGCTGATCAGCGCGATCAATCGGCTGAAGCGCGAGCGCGACGCCGTGATCCTGGCCCACAACTATATGACGCCCGAGATCTTCCATGGGGTCGGCGACTATGTCGGCGACAGCCTGGGCCTGGCCAAGGAGGCCGCGCGGTCGAACGCCAAGGTGATCGTCCAGGCGGGCGTGCACTTCATGGCCGAGACGTCCAAGATCCTGTCGCCTGAGAAGACCGTGCTGATCCCCGACCTGCGGGCGGGATGTTCGCTGGCCTCGTCGATCACGGGGGCGGACGTGCGGCTGATCAAGCAGCGCTATCCGGGCCTGCCGGTCATCACCTATGTGAACACCACGGCCGAGGTGAAGGCCGAGACCGACATCTGCTGCACATCCGCCAACGCCGTTCAGGTGGTGGAATGGGCGGCCAGGGAATGGGGCGTGGACCGGGTCATCCTGATCCCCGACGAATTCCTGGCGCGCAATGTGGCGGCCCAGACGACGGTGGCGATCATCGCCTGGAAGGGGCACTGCGAGGTGCACAAGCGCTTCACCGCCCAGGACATCGCCGACATGCGCGACGCCTGGCCCGACGCCGAGGTTCTGGCCCACCCCGAATGCCCGGAAGAGATACTGGCCGCCTCGGACTTCGCCGGATCGACGGCGGCCATGACCGACTATGTCGAACAGCGCCGGCCCAAGCGGGTGGTGCTGATCACCGAATGTTCGATGGCCTCCAACATCAAGGGCGACGTGCCCAGCGTGGAGTTCGTGGGCCCCTGCAACCTGTGCCCGCACATGAAGCGGATCACGCTTCAGAACATCCACGACTGCCTGCTGAACATGCAGTTCGAAGTGACAGTGCCCGAAGAGATGATCGAACGCGGGCGGATGGCCGTGCAGCGGATGATCGACCTGCCGCCGCCGACGATCCCGGCGCGCTATGACATCGTCAAGGCGCGGCATCACGTCGATGTGGAGCTGATCTGAGCGACGCGGCGATCGGTCCCCTCGCCGGGGCAGGGCGCCGCGCCCATCTGGACGCCATGAGCAAGACAGACACACCCGCCCCCGCGCCCGACCGTCCCCTGGGGCCCTGGGACATCAAGCCCGAAACGGCGGGCGCGCGACCGGCCCAGACCGAGGCGGTCGCCGAAGAACCGGTCGAGAAGGATCAGAGCCTGGTCTGGTCCGTGCTGTCCACGGCCCTGATGGCGGGCTTCCTGTGGTGGGTCACCGGCAGCGTCATCGTGGCGGGGGCGGTTCTGATCGGCCTGTTCGTGCATGAGGCGGGGCACGCCCTGGCGATGAACCGGCTGGGCATGGGTCCGGCGCGCATCTACATCATTCCCTTCCTGGGCGGACTGGCCAAGGGACGGCGCGCGCCCCGAAGCGAGTGGGACGGGGTGCTGGTGTCGCTGGCCGGGCCGGCCTTCGGTCTTCTGGCCATGATCCCCTTCGTCGCCGTCGGCATGGCGACGGGCCAGGGCGAATGGCTGGCCGGCGCCTTCTTCATCGCCATGCTGAATCTGGTGAACCTGGTTCCCGCCCCGCCGCTGGACGGGTCCAAGGCCCTGGGGCCGGTGCTGACGCGGGTTCATCCGCGGCTTGAGCAGATCGTGCTGCTGGTCATCGGCGTGGCCGTGGTCTGGTGGGGCGTGTCCACGGGCCGGTTCATCCTGGCGGCCTTCCTGGCCCTGTCGGTGTTCAGCCACCTGAAGCGCGGCGTCTGGCGCGCGGCCTGGGGCACGCTGAGCTGGCCCGAGGCGGGCAAGAGCCTGGTGCTTTATCTGCTGACCCTGGCCCTCTGCGCGGCGGCGGCGGTCGGCGCCCTGACGCCCCTGACCGAGGGCGATCCGGCCGGCGCCGTTCGGCTGGGGCTGAACTATCTGGGGATCGGACGATGAGCCGAATGCGACATGAGGGGCCGGTGATCGTCGGCGCCGGACTGGCGGGGCTGTCGGCCGCGCTGGAGGCCGCGCAGGTTGGGGCGAGGGTTCTGGTCCTGACGCCGGAGCCGCTGCTGAGCGGCTGTTCGTCCGCCTGGGCTCAAGGCGGGATGGCGGCGGCCCTGACGGCTGTGGACTCGGCCGAGCTGCACGCTCGCGACACCGAGGCGGCCGGGGCGGGTCTGGTCGATCCAGGCGCGGCCCAGGCCTTGACCGAGGCCGGGCGCGAAACCGTCGAATGGCTGGCGGCCCTGGGGGCGCCGTTCGACCGGTATGCGGACGGCGGCTTCGTCGTCAGTCTGGAGGCGGCCCATTCCGTGGCGCGCGTGGCGCGGGTCGGCGGCGACGGCGCCGGGCGGGCCATCCTGTCGGCGGTTGTCGCAGCCGTGCGGGCCGAGGCCCGGATCGAGGTCTGGGAAGACGCCCGGCTGAAGGGGCTGATGCAGGATGAGACCGGCCGGGTGGTCGGGGCTGTGGTCGAGCGCGGCGGGCGGCCGGTCGAGATTACGGCGACGGCGGTGGTGCTGGCCACCGGCGGGGCGGGCGGCCTGTTCGCCGCCACCACCACCCCCGCTGTCTTGAAAGGCGAGGGCATGGCCCTGGCGGCGCGGGCGGGGGCGGAGATTCTGGACCCCGAGTTCGTGCAGTTTCACCCGACCGCCATAGACGTCGGCCTCGACCCGGCGCCCCTGGCGACCGAAGCCTTGCGCGGCGAGGGGGCGCGGCTGATCGACGGCGCGGGCGCCTTCCTGCTGGGCGAAGAGGCCGACGCCGATCTGAAGCCCCGCGACGTGGTGGCCCGGGCTGTCCATGCCGCGCGGACCGCAGGCCGGGGCGCCTTTCTGGATGCGCGCGCGGCTGTGGGGGAGGCCTTTCCGCACGAGTTTCCGGCCGTCTTCGCCGCATGCATGCGGGCCGGGCTGGACCCGCGCGTCAGCCCCATTCCGGTGATGGCGGCCTGCCACTATCACATGGGCGGGGTCGCCGCCGACGCCGACGGGCGCACGACGGTTCCGGGCCTGTACGCCGTCGGCGAATGCGCGGCGACGGGGGTGCACGGCGCCAATCGCCTGGCGTCCAACTCCCTGCTTGAGGCCGCAGCCTTCGGACGGCGGGCCGGGCGGGCCGCGTCGAGCGAGACGGGGGGCGGACGGCCGGTCCCGACGCCCCTGGCGCCCGATCTGCCCGAGGCGGCCCTGGCCGAGCTGAGGACGGCGATGACGGCCCAGGCGGGGGTGGTGCGTGACGAGGCCGGTCTGACGGCCCTGATCGCCCTGATCGACCGGCTGGAGGCCCGGCACGGGCCGGCGGCCTGTCTTCTGGCGGCGCGGCTGATCGCCCAGGCGGCGCTGGATCGGCATGAGAGCCGGGGTGGCCATTACCGCGCGGATTATCCGCAGAAGGCCGCGAACGCTGCTCATACGCGGATCAGACTGGCCGGAGACCTCGCCCTGGCGGCGGAATGACAGCCTCTATGGAGACTCCCCGAGACATGGCCCTGAACCGATCCCTGCCGGAGGTCCTGATCGAACCGGTGGTGCGGATGGCTCTGGCGGAAGACCTGGGGCGGGCGGGCGACGTCACGGCCCTGGCCTGTATTCCCCCAGGGGCGCGCATGAAGGCGGCCTTCACGGCGCGCAAGGCCGGCGTTCTGGCCGGGATTCAGGCCGTGCGGCTGGCCGTGCAGGCGATGGACCCGACGGCCGACGTGGATCTTCGGCTGGCCGACGGGGCGGCGTTCGAGACGGGGGCCGTGCTGGCGGTGGTCGAGGCCGACGCGCGCGCCTTCCTGTCCGCCGAGCGGACGGCCCTGAACCTGGTCGGACGGCTGAGCGGGGTGGCGACCCTGACGCGGGCCTATGTTCAGGCGGTCGCCGGGACCAGGGCGCGGATCGCCGACACCCGCAAGACGACGCCGGGTCTGCGGGCGCTGGAGAAACATGCGGTGGCCTGCGGCGGCGGGGTGAACCACCGGTTCGGCCTGGATGACGCCATCCTGATCAAGGACAACCACGTCGCCGTCTGCGGCGGGGTGGGCGAGGCCGTGCGGCGGGCCAAGACCTTCGCCCCTCACCTGATGAAGGTGGAGGTCGAGGTGGATGGGCTGGATCAGCTGAGCGAAGTCCTGGCCCTGATCAATGACGATCTGGCGCCGGACGTGATCATGCTGGACAATTTCAGCCTGGCGGACCTGAGGCGGGCGGTGGCCTGGACCGGGGGGCGCATCCGGCTGGAGGCGTCGGGCGGGGTGGATTTGACGACGGTGCGGGCGATCGCGGAGACCGGGGTCGATGTGATCTCGGTCGGGGCCCTGACCCATTCGGCGCCCGTGCTGGACATCGGCCTGGACGCCCTGTGAACCCAGGGGAACAGCCCGCCGCGCGCGACGTTCATACGATGAACCGCGCGAGGAGCGAGCGATGTCCCAGACGCCCCAGACGCCCCAGGCCCTGCGGGTGCGGCGGGCGCCCGCTCAACCGCTCAGCGTCGGCTACGACCGGCTGAGCATGATCGGCGTCGGGCGGGAGCAGACCTCAAGCCCGGACAAGCCCGGCCGTCGGTTCGGCGAATTCGATCAGAACCGGACGACACGGGGGCCTTTCGGCCCTGACTGAAGCACCTTTGCGATCAGACGGGGTTGGAGGCGTCCGCTGTTTCCGTCCTGGCCTCAGCCCGGGGCGCAGCGCCGCGCGGCGCCGAGGCGGCCGTGGGCCGGGCGGCGGGCGGGGTGGACGCCTGGCCGGACGTCTGGGTGGCGACGGCCGCTTCCGCAGGCTTGGCGGCGGGGCGGGCGTTCGTCGTCGGCGCAGCCTGGGGCTCGGCGCCGCCCTCCTGGGCCAGGATCAGCGAATAGGCCACGGCCTGTCCGGCCTGGCGGGCCGCTTCGACGGGATTGAGACCCGCCTGGATCAGACGGGGCTGATCGTCGGCCTGAGACGGACGGGCGGCGTAGGTGAAGGCCCCGCCTGAGCCGGCGCGGCCGCCGAACCGATAGAAGAGATGGCTGCCCACCTGGTTCACCCGGATCAGGGTGTTGCGCCAGTCGGGCGACACGCCGGTGGTGTGGAAATGGGTGGCGTTGCCGACGCCTGCATAGACCGATCCGGACAGGGCCGAGGAGGCGATGCCGCGCGCTCGGTTCCAGGCGGCCTGGTTGATCCGGCCGCGCATCACGCCGTTGCAGGTGAAGGAGAACTGGCAGCCGGTGCGGCGCGCGGCGCCCTGATAGACGACGGCGCAGATGCTCTTGGGGAAGGCGGGGTGGCGGACCCGGTTCAGGACGACCTGGGCCACGGCCCGCATGCCGTCGCGGCCCTCGCCGCGCGCTTCATAATAGACGACCTGGGTCAGGCAATCGAGGTCGCGGCTGGCGTCCAGGGCGTGATCCAGGCGGAAGGGCTTGGCGCCGACGGGGGTGGAGAGATTGGCGTGGCGCAGTTTGGGATCGCGGTTGGCGTCCAACTGATCCAGACGGGCCGCCAGAAGCTCGGCCTGGCGATCGCGCTCGGCGGCGCCGGCGCTGGTGTAGGGATCGTGCCGACGAGCGATCGACAGGGCGCTGGCGTCCAGACCGCCGGCGGCGGCGGACAGGGCTTCTTCGGTGAAGCCGGCGGCGGTGGCGCCCTGGATCCGTTCGGCCTGGGCCCGCAGCGTCGCATTGCGCGCCATGGTCCCGCCCAGATAGGCGCCGCCGATCGCCAGTCCCACCAGACAGCCGAAGGCCGCGGCCGCCGTCACGGGCTTGATCTTCGCCACATGATCGGTGCGGGCGGGGCCGCGCGTCTGCGAGGAATGCGACAACGAGTTCATCCTGTTCAGCAGGGCGAGAAACGCTGCCCCCGGGTCGTATCGCCGGCGGGGCGACCCGAAACGGTCGCCTGTCCGGCCGGCATTCGGCGCGCGGCACATACAGCCCGGGCGTCGAGGACGGGCCTATATAGCGAAGTTTGTGACCTGAATGTGGCTGATTCGCAAGCGGCTGGTTAAGGCGACGAAAGGATTAGGTATTTTTACGATATTGCCCCGGCGGCATGACAATATGGGCCGGATTGCGACAGTGGATAGAGCGAATACTGTATTGGGTTGCACGGCGTCTCGGCTGTAGATTGTCACATTTCCCCGTATCTGCTGAATGGCGCGCGGATTGTGTTGTCCGTTGGTCCGTTTTCCGTATTCGCCAGTTCTGGATCGCGCTGGGAACCTCAAGCGCGGCGCGGCGTTCAAGCGTGACCTTTTTGGAGAGACGCCATGTCGCGCATGATCATCACGACCTGCATCGCCGCCGGCGCCCTGGCGCTGACGGCTTGCGGGACCACAATCGAGCAAAAGGCCGCCAGCGGCGCGGTGGCGGGGGCTGTGGTGGGCGGACCCGTGGGCGCCGCCGTCGGTGGAGCGGCCGGAACCGTCGTCGGCCAGGCGCAGAAGCCCAACTGACGAACCCGCCGTTGCGCCTGCTCTTGTAACGGGGCGGGCGCGACCTATCTGCATCACTGGAGCAGGTAAGGGCGCCTTAAGCGCGCCATTTCGTGCGCGCGGCCGATTTCGTGGCGGCGAACCTTGCTTTTGGTCCCTGCATAGGCTTTGTGCGCCCCGCTTCGGGACGCGCGCGTTCTCCGCCGCCCGACCCCCGATGGCCGCTGGCCGATCACAAGGAACCCTGACGCTTTCGCATGAAAGATTTGAAGACCGGATTTACCGACCGCCTGACCGCCCAGCAGGAAGCCAAGAAGGCTCTGCTCGCCAAGTTCAAGCCCAAGCCCGCCGCCCCCGATCCCGAATTCGAGCGCCTGGCTGAGAAGCGCGCCGCCGAAAAGGAAGCCCTGCGCCAGCAGCACGAACTGGCCAAGGCGGAACAGCGCCGCGAGAAGGCCGAGAAGGAGGCTGCGCGCCTGGCCGCCGAAATGGCCGCTCAGGAAGCGATCGAGGCCGAGAAGCGGGCCGACCGCAAGGCGCGCAAGCAACTGACCAAGGAAGAGCAGAAGGCCAGGCGCGACGCGCGCTACGCCGCCCGCAAGGCGCGCCGCTGAGGCGGCCTTGGAACTGACGAAGAAAAACGCGCCGCAGCCTCTGCGGCGCGTTTTTCTTGGATCTAATGGTTTGGCCGCGGCCCCGCCGTCGAAAGAACGGCGCGCAATTGCTCGGGCGAATAGGGTTTGCGCAGGAAGGGCCAGGGCGTGTCGGCCAGAACCTGGTCCACGTCGTCGCCCACATAGCCCGAGGTCAGGACGATCCGCATCTGGGGCCAGTCGCGGGCCGCCTGACGCGCCAGATCGACGCCGCTCAGGCCGCCGGGCATGACCACATCGGTCAACATGACGTCGAAGCGCGCTCGTTCCAGGGCCTCCAGCGCCTCGGGGCCGTTCTCGACCCATTCGACGTCCAGGCCGAAGCTTTCCAACTGATCCAGGGCGATGGCCGCGACATCCGCGTCGTCCTCCACCAGCAGCAGGCGGTGGCCGTTCGGCAGGGCGGCGTCGACGTCGGCCGGTTCGGGCGACGGGGCGGCCTTGTCCGCGATCAGCGGCGGCAGATAGAGGCGAATCTCCGAGCCGCGGCCGGGGCTGGAAGCGATGTGGACCCCGCCGCCCGACTGTCGCGCGAAGCCATAGACCTGGCTGAGGCCCAGGCCCGTTCCCTTGCCGATCGGCTTGGTGGTGAAGAAGGGTTCGAAGACGCGGTCGATGACATCGGCCGACATGCCCGATCCGTTGTCGGACACGGCGACGCAGACATAGTCGCCCGCCGCCAGTTCCGGGATCTGCCCCGCCGAGACGGAACAGGCCTGGGTTTGGATCGTGATGCGGGCGCCGGCGCGGACGGGGCCGTCTCGACCCGATCGAGGCGGGCCGTCGGCCTTGCTGGCCGCATCGGCTGATGCGGCGTCGCGCCCGGTCACGTCGCCCAGGGCGTCGCGGGCGTTGACGACCAGGTTCAGCAGGGCGGCCTCGAACTGGGCTGGATCGACGTTGACGCGAACGCCGCCGCGCTTCAGCCGGATCTTGAAGTCCACGGCCTCGCCGACGGCCCGGCGCAGCAAGGGCTCGCCCTCGCGGATCAGGCCGTTCAGATCGACCGGTTCGGGACGCAGGGCCTGACGGCGCGAAAAGGCCAGAAGCTGGTGGGTCAGGCTCTCGCCGCGACGGGCGGCGGCCAGGGCGGCCTCGCCCAGCTTCTTGCGTTTTGCGGCGTCGTCGGAGCGCAGGATGATGTCCAGCGCCCCGATCACCACCGTCAGCAGATTGTTGAAATCGTGGGCGACACCGCCGGTGAGGCGGCCGACCGCCTCCATCCGCTGGGCGTGCATCAGATGGGCCTCCGCGGCGGCCTTTTCGGCCAGGGCCTCCGCGACCCGTTCCTCCAGCAGCTCATTGATGTGCTTCAGGTCGTCCTCGGCGCGCTTGGCGTCGGTGACGTCGATGGTGGCGCCCACATAGCCCTGGAAGGCGCCGGCCGCGTCGAACCGGGGCACGCCCTCGGTCCGGAGCCAGCGCAGCCCCAGGGTCGGATGATTGGCCCGGCTGAGCGCCTCGAACCGATCCCGCGCCTGGAAGGCCCGCAGGAAGGCGGCGTCGAACACCGTCTCGTCGTCCGGATGCATCAGTCTGCGCCAGCCGTCCAGCAGCTGGCGCTGCGAGCGGATGTCGCAGAACAGCCGATAGCGTTTGTTGGCGAAGACGATCCGGGGCGTCGCGTCCGTCATCCAGATCATGGCCGGAGCGCTGTCCGCGACGGTGCGGAACCGGCTTTCGGATTCGGTCAGCCGGGCCTGGGCCTCGCGCATGTCGGTGACGTCGAAGGCGACGCCGACGAAGCCGATCAACTCGCTTCCGGCCATGCGCGGACGAGAGAAGGATTTCAGCCAGCGCCACTCGCCGTCATGACGCCGATACCGAGCCTCCAGAGAAAACGGTTCTCTCGTCGCCTCTCCGGCCAGGGACTCTCGAAGGATGCGGTCCTGGTCGTCCGGGTGCAGTCGGGCGCGCCAGTCCGCCGCAAGGGCCGTCTCATAGTCCGCGCCGAAGAAGTCCGCATAGGCCTGGTTGATGAAGGCGCGGCGGCGATCCTGGCGCGTGACCCAGATCAGGACCGGCGCGGTGTCGGCGATGGCGCGGAAGCGCTGTTCGCTCTCGCGGGTCTCGGTCTCGGCGCGGGCGCGTTCGATCTCGACCCAGGTGCGGGCGGCGACCTCCTCGACCAGCTGGACCTCCGCGTCAGTCCAGCGTCGGGGGGCGGCGGCGTGGACATAGAGGAAGGCGCGCAATCGGCCGTTGCGGATCAGCGGCGCTCGGATCAGGGCGCGGGTCTGGATTTCGGCGAAGGCGGCGGCGATGTCGGCCGAACGGGGGTCGTCGCGGACGTCGTCGATGCGGATGGTCCGACCGTCGAACAGGTCTGCGACGAGGGCGGGATTGAAGACGCTCGGCGCGCGCCCGTGAACGCTGGCGACGCCCTGAATCCAGTCGCGGCTCAAGGAGACGACTTCGCCCGTCTCGTCCACCTCGCCGTAGCCGACGCGGTTCGCGCTCAGCAGGCCGCCCAGGGACGCCTCGACCTCGGCCATCATCCGCTCCGGGTCGGACAGGTCGCGCAGGCGGTCGCTGAGGTTCAGAAGGAAATGCTGGCGGCGCTCGGCGCGGGCGGCCTTCTCCAGCGGTTCGCGCGCCCCGTCCACGTTCAGGTTGATCCCGGCATAGCCCAGAAAGGCGCCGGTCTCGTCAAACCGCGCGTTGGACAGGGACAGGGCCGAGACGACGGAATCCAGCCGGATCAGGGTCTGGCGCAAGGAGGCGCCCAGCCAGGTGCAGAACAGGCCCACCAAGACGAAGTTGGAGGTGGCGACCACGCCCAGATGCGGGGTCGTCGGGCCGGGGTTCAAGGCGACCAGCGCCCAGCCGCCCAGCAGAGACCCCGCAACCGCCGTCAGACCCGCCAGACGTCCGCCGGCCAAGGCCGCCAGAATGACGCCCGGCAGTAGGATCATGAAGCCGGTGATCCCGCCGTAAAAGCCGGCGGTGGCCGCCCGCACCGCCAGTCCTGCGCCGGCGCCGGCCAGTCCGACCAGAATTCTCCGCCAGGCGGGACCGGACTTCAGACGGGCGAGAACGAGGAGACCGGCTTCGGCGTTCAGAAATCGGCGAAAGACCGCGCCTGGCGTCATATTGTGCCCGTCCCCTCACGTCGTTCGATGCGACGTTATGTGATGCAACGCTTGTTGCGGTTTTGCGTTCCTGCCTGCCGGATTCCGTCTAGATTGCCGGCGACGAACTCACACCCACGGAGCGTATTATGACCGCAACCATTGACACCGGACTGTCCCAGAGCGAGCGCGGCGACGTGGTTGAGCAACTGACCCGGGTTCTGGCGGACGCCTACGCCGTCTATCTGAAGACCCACGGCTATCATTGGAACGTGCGGGGGCCTGAATTCTTCTCCCTGCACAATATGCTGGAGCAGCAGTATCGCGACCAGTGGGCGGCCCTGGACGACATCGCCGAACGTATCCGCGCCCTGGGCGAGTTGGCGCCGCAGGGCTACGGCGCCTTCGCCAACCTGACCAGTATTCGCGACGGCGAGCCGGAAAAGGACGCGCCCGACATGCTGCGCGAGCTGATGCGCGATCATGAGACCTTGATCGCCACCATGCGCTCCGCCCTGGACGTGGCGGACGGGGACGGCGACGACGTGACCGTGGATCTGCTGACCCAGCGTCTGGCGGCGCACGAGAAGTTCGCCTGGATGTTGCGGGCCAGCCTGGGCGGTCGATAAGGCGGATCGGCGGTCCGCCTGAAAACGGCCCCGAAATGCGGGCACGGTCCGGGCCTCCTGCGTCCATGACCTGGTCGCGCCTGCTGTGGAACAGAATGGTCCTTACCCATTGGAACCGGATTTGGGCGGCGGTCAGGCGCTCGGCTGCGGCCTTGCCCGCCGCCGCCGCCGTGCTGGGCGTCGCCCTGTCGGCCGGCTCGGCCGTGCGGCCGGACGCGGATCGGACGGCGGAGGCCGTGGCGCGGATCACCCAGGGCGATCTGGGGCCCCACGGCCTGGCCGCTCTTGAGGGGCGGCTGAGCGCCTCGCAGCTGGCCCTGGCGCAGCGGCACGATCCGGCCCTGACCCGGGCGGCCTTCACCCCAGGTGCGACCCTGGCGACGGCCGGAGCCCTGCGTCCGGCGCGGCCCTTCGTCTTCAAGGGCGGGGCCGAGGATCGCCGTCGCGCCCTGCGGTGCCTGACCCAGGCGGTCTATTACGAGGCGGCGCTGGAGTCCGACGAGGGCCAGGCGGCGGTGGCTCAGGTGGTGCTGAACCGCGTGCGCGATCCCAACTACGCCGACACGGTGTGCGGCGTTGTGTTTGAAGGCGCCGAGCGTACGACCGGGTGCCAGTTCAGCTTCACCTGCGACGGCGCCCTGTCCCAGGCGCCGGTTCCCTGGGCGTGGGAGCGGGCGCGCAAGGCGGCCGAAAAGGCCTTGAACGGCTATGTGGCCCAGACGGTGGGGACCGCCACCCACTATCACGCCGACTATGTGGACCCCTGGTGGGCGCCGACCGTCTCGCGCGTCAACAAGATCGGGACGCACGTCTTCTATCGCTGGAAGGGTCTTTACGGGGAGACGGCCGCCTTCCGCGCCGTTTACAAGGGACGCGAGCCCCTGATCGATGAAGCGCGGTTCGCCCGCCCCCGACCCGGCGTTCAGCCCGGCCAAGGGACCGGAGGCCCGGACCCGGACGCGGTCCCCGCCGAGGCAGGGCAGGCGGCCCCGCTTAAGACCGTCGAGGTCGATGGACGTCAAAGGGTGGTGGGCGTGGTCAGCCTGGGCGGGCGTCGTCTGCCCACCCAGGAAGAGGTCGCCGCCATCAATGCGCGGCTTCAGGCCCTGGAGGCCAAGCCGGAGCCGGAGCCCGCTCCGGCAGGCGTCGCCGTGATGGCGGTGGAAGAGGTCGGACGCCCCGCCAAGTGAAGCGACGGGCCGCTCTAATGCAACGCTTGTGCGGGTCGAGCATTGAAGCTGCTGATCCCGCTTACGGCCTCGAAAGGACGCCTGTTTGACCGACCCCATTGCTGAACCTGCACGGTGGGATGAGTCCGAGCGTCTGGCGGCCCTGAGAGACTACGGCATTCTGGATACGGCGCGCGAGGCCGCCTTTGACGACGTGGTGGCCTTGATCGCCCGCATCTGCGAGGCCCCGATCGCGGTCGTCAATCTGATCGACTCCGGGCGGCAGTGGTTCAAGGCCGAGGTCGGGCTGGGCGTGCGCGAGACGCCGCTGGCGACCTCCTTCTGCGCCCACGCCCTGTTGAATGAGGACGGGCTGGTGGTGCCGGATGCGACAAAGGACGCCCGGTTCGACGGCAATCCCTTGGTGCATGAGGCGCCGGGCTTGCGCTTCTATGCGGGGCGGCTGCTGAAGACGCCTGAAGGTCTGCCTCTGGGCACCCTGTGCGTTCTGGACACCCAGCCCCGACCGGAAGGTCTGACTGAGCTTCAGGAGACGGCGCTCAAGACCCTGGCCGGTCAGGTGATGTCGCAGATGGAACTGCGCCGCGCCCTGCGTCAGAGAGACGAGGGCCGGGACGCGCTTGAACGGGCCTTGGAGGCGTCCGACGACGTCGCCGCCCGGCTGAGGGCCAGCGAGGCCCAATTCCGGGTGCTGGCCGACGCCATGCCCCAGATGGTCTGGTCGACGCGCCCCGACGGCTTCCACGACTACTACAATGCACGCTGGTACGAGTTCACCGGCGTGCCAGCCGGATCGACGGACGGGGAAGGCTGGAACGACATGTTCCATCCTGACGATCAGCAGCGGGCCTGGGCCCGCTGGAGCCGGTCGCTGGAGACGGGCGAACCCTATGAGATCGAATATCGGCTGAAGCACCATTCCGGGGTGTATCGCTGGACCTTGGGGCGGGCGGTGGCGATCCGCAACGAGGATGGCGAGATCACCCGCTGGTTCGGCACCTGCACCGACATCGACGAGCTGAAGCGGCTGGAGCAGGGTCGCGAACTGGTCAGCCAGGAGCTGAGCCACCGGATCAAGAACATCTTCGCCGTGATCACGGCGCTCGTGGCCCTGTCGGCCCGTCAGTATCCTGAGGCCCGGGCCTTCGCGACGTCGCTCCGAACCCGTATCGCCGCCCTGGCCCGCGCCCATGAGTTCGTCCGACCGCACACGGAGACGTCTCAGCCGACGGTGGGGGCCACCACCCTGCACACCTTCCTGGCGGATCTGTTCAGGGCGTACAGCGATGACACGGGCGCCACGCGCGTTCACATCAGCGGCGACGACGCCGTGTTCGACGACCAGGCGGCGACCTCCGTCGCCCTGCTGTTCCACGAACTGGCGACCAATGCGGCCAAGTACGGGGCCCTGGCGACGGCGGCGGGTCGGGTGGAGCTGGCCACGCGCCGCGACGACGACCGGTTCATCCTGACCTGGACCGAGATCGGCGGCCCGGCGATCGAAGCGCCGCCCGAGCGCCAGGGTTTCGGCTCTTCCCTGGCCAGTCTGTCGGTGGAGGGCCAACTCGGCGGGCGGTTGCACCGCGAATGGGCGGCCGACGGTTTAAGGATTGTTGTGGATTTGCCCGCTACGGCGCTCTCGCGCCGCAGGGCGGCGGAAAAGGACCGCCTTCAGCCACTCTGACGGAAACCGATCGCCTGTCCCCGCGTTGTGTCCGCCACAGAACATAAAACCGCCGCCCATGACCGCCCGCATCCTGATCATTGAAGACGAAGCGCTCGTCGCTATGGAGCTGCGTTTCGTCCTGGAAGACCTGGGCCATAAGGTCGTGGGGGTGGCGTCGACGTCGAAGTCGGCCCAGAATCTGGCGCGTGAAAATGAGGTCGATCTGGCCCTGGTCGACATCCACCTGTCCGACGGCCCCACGGGCATAAGCCTAGGGCGCGAGCTGGGCCAGGAGATGGGCGTGACCGTCCTGTTCATGACCGCCAATCCGGGCATGGTGCGCGACGGCGTCGCGGGCGCCATTGGCGTCCTGTCCAAGCCGACCGATGAACAGGCGGTGCAGACGGCGGTCGATTACGCCCTGCGCCGCCGCACAGGCCAGCCGGTCCAATATGCGCCGCCGGGTCTGCAGCTGTTCGCCTGACTCCGCCCGTCCGGACGTTCACCAGACGCCGATCTTCTCGGCTTCCTTATGGCTGATGGGATGGTTGGCCTTGGCGTGGTCTTCCTCGGCCAGGAAACGGCTGGCTTCGAGCGCGGCCATACAGCCCATGCCCGCCGCAGTCACAGCCTGGCGATAGACGTCGTCGGTCACGTCGCCGGCCGCCCACACGCCCTCGATTGCGGTCTGGGCCGTGCCGGGTTTGACGCGGATATAGCCGCCCGAATTGGTCTCGAGCTGACCCTTGAACAGTTCCGACGACGGGGCGTGGCCGATGGCGATGAAGACGCCGTCGGCGGGGATCTCCTGGGTCGAACCGTCCTGAACGTTCTTCAAGCGAACGCTGGTGACGTTGCGGGCGACGCCGTCCACCACGCCCAGAATCTCTTCCACCGCCACGTTCCAGATCACCTCGACCTTGGGGTGGGCGAACAGGCGGTCTTGCAGGATCTTTTCGGCGCGGAACTCGTCGCGACGGTGCACGACCGTGACCTTGGCGGCGAAGTTGGTGAGGAACAGCGCTTCCTCTACGGCCGTGTTGCCGCCGCCGACCACGACCACGTTCTTGCCGCGATAGAAGAAGCCGTCGCAGGTGGCGCAGGCGGAGACGCCGAAGCCCTGATAGGCGGCCTCGGACTCCAGACCCAGCCACTTGGCCTGGGCGCCCGTGGAGATGATGACCGTCTCGGCCAGGATTTCGTCGCCGCCGTCCAGCTTCAGCCGGAACGGGCGCTGCGACAGATCGGCGGAGACGACGATGTCGTGGATGACTTCCGTGCCGACATGCAGGGCCTGGGCCTGCATCTGCTCCATCAGCCAGGGGCCCTGTATGGTCTCGGCGAAGCCGGGATAGTTCTCGACGTCTGTGGTGATGGTCAGCTGGCCGCCGGGCTGGAGACCGGCGATGACGACGGGGTTCAGCGAGGCGCGGGCGGCGTAGATGGCGGCGGTCCAGCCGGCGGGGCCGGAGCCGATGATGGCGACGCGGACGGTACGAGCTTGGGTCATGCGCCTATTTAGGGGCTGATTCCCGTTTGCGCGATGTTAGTCTCGCCGGAGATGAAGGGGAGATGAGAATGACCAACAAGAACGCGGCCTTCCTGCCGATCGGGATCGGCATGGGTCTGTCGATCGGCGTGGCCCTGGGCGTCGCGATGGACAATGTCGGCCTGGGGCTCGCCCTGGGCACGGCCATCGGATCGGGCCTCGGCGTGGCCTTGATGGGCGCGGCGAACGCCAAGGCCAAGAAGGGCGACGGTTCGGACGGCGGCGCCGTCCCGCCGACGTCGGACACGTCAGGCTGCGCCGACTCCAGCGCGGACGGCGGCTGTGACAGTGGCGGCGGAGGGGGCGGCGACTAAAGGCCACTCCAAATTTTTTAGTGCACTTTCGTGCAGATTTTTGCGAGCGGTTCTTAGTTTTCCTCCTGACGCCAGCGGGTGGCTTGCACCACGGCTGCGTCAGAATCGGACGCAGAAGATTATCTCTGTTGCGCTCATGCCGGCGAAAGCCGGGATAAGCGGAGTGAGTGGCTTAGCGCGCCCCCATCGCCTCCAGCACCGCCCGCGCCGCGCGCTGGGTTTCGGCCAGGGGGGGCGTAGGTCCATCCGTCCAGCGTTCCGTCGAACGGCCGGGTCGCGCCGCGTTCGGCCAGATCGTCGTGCAGTCGGGCGAACTTGTCGCCGGACCTGAGCGCGACCATGGGCAGGATGTGGACCGGCTTGCCGGTCGAGGCGGCCTCGGCGGCCATGTTGGCGCTGTCCTCGGTGACCAGGATGTGGTCGGCGAAATGCAGGAAGCCGAACAGGGGGTTGTCGCCGGTTCCGTCCCAGATCCAGCCGGGCAGGCCCGACAGGCGTTCGGTCATCACCGCCTTGGCGGCGTCCGGCGTGCGGCGCGAGAAGGTCAGCATCAGCGAACCGCCTGAGGCGTGAACGGCCTCGGCGATCTGGTCGGCCAGGTCCGCCGCATGGGCCTGGGTCAGGTCGAAGGCCTTGGACCGGCCGCCGATCAGCACGGCGACGCGCGGGCGGGGCAGGGGGGCGATCCGGGCGGCGAAGGCCGGCGCGGCCTGGGCGATCCGCTCCGGCGTGACGCGATGAGGGGAGCCGGTGATTTCAAAGACATTGTCGCCCGACAGGCCGTCATGGGCCGGGGCGACGATCAGGTCGTAGCGGTCGTTCGCCCAGCGCGGGTCCTGGGTCTGAACCACGAAGGTCTTGCCGCCGCTCCAGCGCTTGATGCGGGTCGAGAGGGGCAGGGTCGCCCGACCGGCGGCGATCCAGAGATCGGGCCAGGGCGCCGCGAGCGGGGCGGACGCCAGCATGGCCGGGGTCTTCAGCGCCGACGGCAGGCGGTCGAACAGCGGCCGCCAGCGGATCTGTTTGACCGTGATCTCGGCGGGGGTCAGGCGCTGGACGGCCTCGGCGAGGCCCAGGGCCTGGTTCTCGATACCCGCACGTCCGTCCGAGACAACCCAGATGGAGAGGCGATGGGGCGGCGGCTCCCCGGTCACGCGGGCGTCGCGTCGACCCAAGCCAACGCCTCGACCTTATTGCCGTCCGGATCGCGCAGGAAGGCGCCGTAGTAGCCGGGTGCGTATTCCAGACGAAAACCCGGCGCTCCTGCGTCGGCGCCCCCCGTTGCCAAGCCGGCAGCGTGAAAGGCGTCAACCGCCTGTCGGTTCTGGGCGGCGAAACAGACGTGGACGCCGTTGCCGGCCGAGGCGGGGGCGCCGTCGTGCGGAACCGAAGCCCAGAACTCAGGAAACCCACGGCCCCAGCTCACACCCAGCGCATGTTCCATGGTCCGGCCGACGCCCAGCGGCGCCAAGGCGGCGTCATAAAATGCAGCGGCCCGATGCAGATCAGAGACGCCGACCGAAACGTGCGACACTAGGCGCGGCGGCGTTTCGGCGGCGTTCGTCACGATCCTATTTCCACTCGACCTTCAGGATCTCATAGGCCTTGACCCCGCCGGGGGTGTTGACCTCGACCACGTCGCCGACCTCCTTGGAGATCATGGCGCGGGCGATCGGCGAGGCAATGGAGATCTTGCCCTTCTTCACATCGGCCTCGTGTTCGCCGACGATCTGATAGCGGGCCTCTTCTTCCGTGTCCTCGTCGACCACGGTGACGGTGGCGCCGAACTTGACCTGATTGCCCGACAGTTTCGACACGTCGATGACCTGGGCGCGGCTGATCTTGTCCTCGATCTCGGCGATCTGGCCCTCGATCCAGCCCTGACGCTCCTTGGCGGCGTGGTATTCGGCGTTTTCGGACAGGTCGCCGTGCTCGCGGGCCTCGGATATGGCCGCGATGACGGCCGGCCGCTCGACCGACTTCAATTGCTTCAGTTGATCGTCGAGGACACGGTAGCCCTCGCCCGTCATCGGCACTTTTTCCATTGGTGTCGTGATTTTTCTGGTTCGCCCGGAGACTGGAAAGACGCGAAATAGGCAGACAAAAGGCCGCGGGGCGGGCGCGGCCGGGCATAGACAATAGGGCTTATCGCGCCGCAATTCAAGGGCGCGCCTCCACGCCCGATCGAGATCAGGCGCGGGCGGGGGGTTTGGTCTTGCCGCTGCGGTGGGTGACGCTCTTGATGAGGCTGTAGGCCAGCCAGGCGACAGCGGCTAGGCCCATCAGCATGAACAGGCTCGACGCCACCGCGGCGCCGGCCGCCATGAAGGCCAGGATGAAGGCGACGGCCGCGACGAGTCCGGCCACGATCTGAATGGTTTGAAGGCGCATGAGACCTTAACGCCTTCATCCCCTTCGGGTTGCGCGGCGCGTCCCCGCGACGCCATCACGCATAGGTGTAGGGGCCGCCCCGTTCCAGCGCCCGCTGATAGGCGGGACGGGCGTGGATGCGTTGCAGGAAGGCGGCCAGGCGCGGCTTGGTCGCTATGTCGAAGGCCCGGTCCGCCCCGGCCTCGACCGGGAAACTCATCATGATGTCGGCGGCGGTGAACTGATCCCCGGCGAACCATTCGGACCGGCCCAGCTCGTCCTCCCAGAAGCCGATATGGGTGCGAAGCTGCGGATCGACGAAGCCGCTCTGGGCCTTGGCGGCGATTCCGTTGACGAGGGGTTTGAGCAGGGCGGGGGCGCGGCGGGGCAGCAGGCCGAACACCAGCTTCAGCAGCAGGGGCGGCATGGCCGACCCTTCCGCATAGTGAAGCCAATAGGTGAAGCGCCGCGCCTCTTCCGTGCCGGGAGGCGGGCGCAGCCGGCCCCGGCCGTGGGCGTCCAGCAGATATTCGACGACGGCGCCGGTCTCGGCGACCTTGATAGCCCCGTCCTCGATGACGGGGGACTTGCCCAGCGGATGGACGGCGATCAGTTCGGGCGGGGCCAGCCGGGTCTTGGCGTCGCGTTCGTAGCGCACGACCTCATAATCCAGCTCCAGCTCCTCCAGCAGCCAAAGGACGCGCTGGGACCGGCTGTCGTTCAGATGGTGGACCTTGATCATCGGGCGGCTCCTGATGCGGCGGAACGGACTATTCCGCCTCACCGTCGGGGAAGTCCAGACCTATCGCGGGGACCGGCCGCTCCATCGCGATCGCGGCCGGGGGCGCGGCTCGGACGTCGTCTGATCCTGGGTCTGACCCGCCTTCTGACGGCGGTTGCGCCAGACCTCCAGCGCCAGTGTGGCCAGGGCCAGTTTGCCGGCGTGGCGTCCGGCCAGACGACGGCCGCCGCGCGATAGCAGCAGGCTGCCGACCAGGGGGACGATGGAGTTCAGACGCGGCATGGAAGCCTCCTTTGTTTCCGGCTCAACGCGCGGCGGCGGGGGCGTTTCCACCTGCGACGACATGGGCTGACGACGGGCGACAGAAGGTTTAACGCGCGCGCGGACGAAACCGGTGCTAGCCGTGGCGTATGCGCTCTTCCCGACTCGCCGCCTTCTTCACCTCGCTCAGCTTCGCTGTGATCGCCGCCCTGGTCGCCGGGGTAGTCGTCGGCGCCTTGGCGCAAGGCGCCGATGCGCCCCTGTTGACCGGAGGGTTGGGCGTGATCGAGAGCCTGGGGCAGGTCTGGCTGAACGCCCTTCGAATGACCGTCATCCCCCTGGTCTTCAGCCTTCTGGTGACGGGGATCGTCTCCATCGCCGATGCGGCGGCGACGGGGCGGATCGCGGCGCGGGCCCTCATGGTGTTCGGCGTCCTGCTGGTCGGGGCGACGGTCTACGCCATCCTGGCGGGCCTGGGGCTGCTGGCCCTGTGGCCCATTGACCCAGAGGCGGGCCGCGCCCTCCTGGCCGGCGTGTCGTCCGATGTGGCCCAGACGGTGGGCGAGGCGGCCCGGACCGACGGGTTCCGCGCCTTCCTGGCCAGTCTGGCGCCGGCCAATCTGATCAAGGCGGCGGCCGACGACGGCGTTCTGGCGGTCGTGGTCTTCGCCGTGGCCTTCGGCTTCGCCGCGACCCGGATAAAGCCCGAGCTGCGCCGCCCCCTGGCCGGCTTCTTCGAGGCGGTGGCCGAGACCCTGGTGGTGATCGTGCACTGGGTGCTGCTGGCCGCGCCTTTCGGGGTCTTCGCCCTGGCGCTCGGCGTGGGCTTGCGGGCCGGGCTGGGGGTGGCGGGCACCCTGGCCCACTATGTCGCCGTCGTCTGCCTGAGCCAGATCGGCCTGATCCTGATCCTCTATGTCGTGGCGACTTTATGGGGGCGGATGTCTTTGGGCCGGTTCGCCCGCGCCGTGGCCCCGGCCCAGGTGGTGGCCGTCTCGACCCAGTCTTCGCTGGCCAGCCTGCCGGTGATGATCGAGCGGGCGCGCGACTGGCTGGGCGTGCCCCAGACCTCGGCGGGCCTGGTGCTGCCCCTGGCGGTGGCGGTGTTCCGCATCACCAGCCCGGTCGCCAATCTGGCCGTCTGCCTCTATGTGGCCCAGCTGAACGGGGTGGATCTGAGCCTGTCCGCCCTGGTCGCCGGCGGACTGACGGCCATCGCCGTCTCGATCGCCTCGGTCGGCCTGCCGGGCCAGGTCAGCTTCTTCGCCGCCGTCGGCCCCATCTGCCTGGCCATGGGCCTGCCGCTGGGCGTTCTGCCCCTGCTGCTGGCGGTCGAGGTCATCCCCGACATCTTCCGCACCGTCGGCAACGTCACCGCCGACCTGGCCGCGACGCGGATCGTGGCCGGCGAAGATGGGGCGGGGGAGGACGCCGCGCCGGAAGCCGATCCGGCGTCCTGACGCCGGTCAGGCGTAGTCCTGGATCGCCTTCACATCCAGGTCGCCGGCCTTGATGGCGCCGATGGCCTGGGCGGCGGCCAGGGCGCCGGCGGTGGTGGTGTAGTAGGGGATCTTCATCATCAGGGCGGTGCGGCGCAGGGAGAAGCTGTCCTGCAGCGACTGCTTGCCCGAGGTGGTGTTGAAGACCAGATGGACCTCGCCGTTCTTCATGGCGTCGACGATGTGGGGGCGGCCTTCCAGCACCTTCCTGACCAGGCCGACCTCGATCCCCTGGGCGGCCAGATAGTCGCGGGTGCCGCCGGTGGCGATGATGGAGAAGCCCTGGGCCAGCAGGGTCTTCACCGCCTCGACGATGAAGGGCTTGTCGTCCTCCTTGACCGAGACGAAGGCGCAGCCGGAGGTCGGCAGCTTGGCGCCGCCGCCGATCTGGGACTTGGCGAAGGCGCGGGCGAAGGCGGGGGCCATGTCGGCCTCGCCCTCGCGCTTCCAGTCCAGGCCCATGACCTCGCCGGTCGAACGCATTTCCGGGCCCAGTATGGTGTCCACCCCGGCGAAGCGGGCGAAGGGGAAGACGGCTTCCTTGACCGCGATATGGTCATAGGGGGCGTCGGTCAGGCCGAAGGAGGCCAGGGGCGCGCCCGCCATGACCTTGGCGGCGATCGAGGCGATGGGCCGGCCGATGGTCTTGGCCACGAAGGGGGCCGTGCGGCTGGCGCGCGGATTGACCTCCAGCACGAAGATGCGCGGGTTATCGCCGTGCGGCTCTTCAATCGCGAACTGGACGTTCATCAGGCCGCGCACCTTCAGGGCCTTGGCCATTTCGGTGGTCTGGCGCTTCAGCTCGGCCACCGTCTCGGGACGCAGCGACCAGGGCGGCATGGAGCAGGCGCTGTCGCCCGAGTGGACGCCGGCTTCCTCGATATGCTCCAGCACCCCGGCGACGAAGACGGTCTCGTCGTCGCACAGGGCGTCCACGTCCACCTCGGTGGCGCGGTTCAGATAGTGGTCGATCAGGACGGGATCGTCGCCTGAGACGCGCATGGCCTCGTGGACGTAGCGGTCCAGCTGCTCGCGGTCGTGGACGATCATCATGCCGCGGCCGCCCAGGACGTAGGAGGGGCGCAGGACGACGGGATAGCCGACGTCCTCGGCCTTTTGCGCGGCCTCTTCGGCGCTGCGGGCCAGGGCGTTGGGGGGCTGACGCAGGCCGATGGCCTCCAGCATCTGCTGGAAGCGCTCGCGGTCCTCGGCCAGGTCGATGGAGTCGACGCTGGTGCCCAGGACGGGGATGTTGTCCTCCTGAAGCGCATGGGCCAGCTTCAGCGGCGTCTGGCCGCCGAACTGGACGACGCAGCCGATCAGATCGCCCTTGGACCGCTCGACCTCGATCAGCTCCAGCACGTCCTCGGCCGTCAGGGGCTCGAAATACAGGCGGTCGGAGGTGTCGTAATCGGTCGAGACGGTCTCGGGGTTGCAGTTGACCATGATCGACTCGACGCCGATGTCGTCGAAGGCGAAGGCCGCGTGGCAGCAGCAGTAGTCGAACTCGATCCCCTGGCCGATCCGGTTCGGGCCGCCGCCCAGGATGACGGCCTTCTTCCTGTCCGACGGCTCGGCCTCGCACTCGGGAACCTGGCCCAGGGCGCCGGTCTCATAGGTCGAATACATATAGGCGGTGGCGCTGGCGAACTCGGCCGCGCAGGTGTCGATCCGCTTGAAGACGGGGCGGACGTTCAGGCCGCGACGGGCGGCGCGGATCTCTTTCTCGGTCTTGCCGGTCAGGGCGGCCAGACGGGCGTCGGAGAAGCCCTTGGCCTTCAGGCGGCGGAACTCGGTCGGGTCGGTGGGCAGGCCCTTGATGCGGACGTGGCCTTCCTCGCGCACGATGTCGGCGATCTGGCGCAGGAACCAGGGCTCGTAGGAACAGGCGGCTTGGACCTCTTCCACCGTCAGCCCGTGGCGGAAGGCCTGGGCGATGACGCGGATCCGGTCGGGTGTCGGAACGCCCAGGGCGCGGACCACGGCGGCGCGGGCGGCGCCGGCGTCCTCGACATCGGCGACGCCGTCGATCTCGATCTCGTCGAAGCCGGACAGGCCGGTCTCAAGCCCGCGCAGGGCCTTCTGCATCGATTCCTGGAAGGTGCGGCCGATGGCCATGACCTCGCCTACCGACTTCATCGAGGTGCCCAAGAGGGGCTCGGACCCCGGATATTTCTCGAAGGCGAAGCGCGGGATCTTGGTGACGACATAGTCGATCGACGGCTCGAAGCTGGCCGGGGTGACCTGGGTGATGTCGTTCTGCAGCTCGTCCAGGGTGTAGCCGACGGCCAGACGCGCGGCCACCTTGGCGATGGGGAAGCCGGTGGCCTTGGATGCAAGCGCCGACGAGCGCGACACGCGCGGGTTCATCTCGATCACGACCATGCGGCCGTCCTTGGGATTGATCGCCCACTGGACGTTCGACCCGCCCGTCTCGACCCCGATCTCGCGGAGCACATTGATCGAGCCGGTCCGCATCCGCTGATATTCCTTGTCGGTCAGCGTCAGCGCAGGGGCGACGGTGATGGAGTCGCCGGTATGGACCCCCATCGGATCGACGTTCTCGATCGAGCAGATGATGATGCAGTTGTCCGCCGTGTCGCGGACGACCTCCATCTCATATTCCTTCCAGCCCAGGACGGATTCTTCGATCAGGACTTCGGTGGTCGGGGACAGGTCCAGGCCGCGCAGGACGATCTCCTCGAACTCCTCGCGGTTGAAGGCGATGCCGCCGCCGGTGCCGGCCAGGGTGAAGGAGGGACGAATGACGGCGGGCAGGCCGACGTACTCCAGCCCTTCCAGCGCCTCTTCCATCGAATGGGCGGCCTTGGAGCGGGGCGATTCCAGACCCAGCTTGTCCATGGCGTCGCGGAACTTCTGGCGATCCTCGGCCTTGTCGATGACCTCGGCCTTGGCGCCGATCATCTCGACCCCATACTTCTTCAGCGCGCCCGAGGCGTCCAGGGCCAGGGCGGTGTTCAGCGCGGTCTGGCCGCCCATGGTGGGCAGAAGGGCGTCGGGGCGTTCCTTGGCGATGATCTTCTCGACCATCTGCGGCGTGATCGGCTCGATATAGGTGGCGTCGGCCACCTCCGGGTCGGTCATGATGGTGGCGGGGTTGGAGTTGACCAGTATGACCCGGTACCCCTCGGCCTTCAGCGCCTTGCACGCCTGGACGCCCGAATAGTCGAACTCGCACGCCTGACCGATGACGATGGGGCCGGCGCCGATGATGAGGATCGACTGGATGTCTGTGCGTTTGGGCATGGGGAGGGCCTCTTCTTTTTGTTCTAGTGGGTCACGACCGCGCATTCCCAGCCGTCGTACTCCAGCTGGAAGGCCGCGGCCCAGGTCTGCATCATGGCCGAGACGGGCGCAAAGCTCGCCGCATCGACCGCCATGGTGGTCTCGAGAATCGTCATGTCGCCCTCGCCGCGCGCAATGAAGCCGGCGCGCCGCGCCACCTCGCACAGATCGCCGTGGGCGTCCTCGTCGCCGAGGAAGAAGAACAGCGTATGGCGCGGCGTCACGCCGCTGTCGCCCTGTTCGGCCAGCGCCGCACGCACCATGGCGTCGCGTTCGTCATGACTGATGTCCGAGGCGTGCACGGGGCGAGGGGATCCTTGGTTCTTTGCGCGCGCGTAGCCGCCGCAGGGCGTCGCCATGCGGAGCTTGCGTCGGGTTGTCGGTTAAGCGGCCCGTTTAGAGAGGGAGGGGCAGGGGGGCAAGAGCTTATGCGTCGCCTATCGCCGCAATCCAGTCGGGCAGTTCGCTGATGCGCGAGAGCGAGACATAGCGCGGCTCGTTCACCGGGGCGTCGGCCAGTTCGTGGGCCCAGGTGACGTGGTAGGGGATGTGGACGCCGAAGGCGCCGGCGGCGATGGCGGGCAGGACGTCGGACTTCATCGAATTGCCGGCCATGACGGCTTCGGCCGGGCCCGTGCCATGGCGGGCGAAGACGCGCTCGTACGTGGCCCGGTCCTTTTCCGAGACGATCTCGACCGCCGCGAACCGGTCGCCCAGGCCCGAGGCGGCCAGCTTGCGTTCCTGATCCAAGAGGTCGCCCTTGGTGATCAGGACCAGGCGGTAGCGTTCGGCCAGTTCGGCGACAACCTCGTCCACGCCGGGCAGGGTCTCGACCGGATGGGCCAGCATTTCGCGGCCGGCGGCCAGGATTTCGCGCACCACCTCGGGCGGGGCGCCGCCGTCGCACAGCTCCATGGCCGTCTCGATCATCGACAGGGTGAAGCCCTTCACGCCGTAGCCGTAGAGGCGCAGATTGCGCTGTTCGGTCTCGGCCAGGCGCGCCTCGATCGTGGCGGCGTCGCCGTGGTCGTCCAGCAGGTCGACGAAGCGGGCGTGGGTCAGACGAAAGATCGTCTCATTGTGCCAGAGGGTGTCGTCGGCATCGAGGCCGACCGTGGTGATGCTCATGACGCGCCCCTATCATGAGCCGCGTCGGCATGGGAGATGAAGATGAGCGGATCGGCGGTGGTGATCGGCGCCTCGGGCGGGATCGGGCGGGCCCTGACGCAGCGTCTGGTCGCCGAGGGCGGGTTCGAGGCCGTCTGGGCCGTGTCCCGTTCGGCGGCGGCGGTTCCCGGCGCCCAGGCCCTGGCGGCCGATCTGGAGGACGAGGACAGTCTGGCCCAGGCGGCGGCGCGGATCGCGCAAGGCGCCGCGCCGACCCTGGTGCTGGTCGCGACCGGCGTCCTGCACGACGGTTTCCAGCCCGAGCGGTCCCTGCGTCAGCTTGAGGCCGAGCATCTGCTCAGGGACTATCGGATCAATACGGTCGGGCCGGCGCTTGTGGCCAAACATTTCCTGCCCCTGCTGCCGCGCGACCGGCGGGCGGTGTTCACGGCCCTGTCGGCGCGGGTCGGTTCGATCGGGGACAATCGGCTGGGCGGCTGGTACGCCTATCGCGCGTCCAAGGCGGCGCTGAACATGATCCTGCGCAATCTGGCGATCGAGACGGCGCGGACCCACCCCCTGGCGGTGGTCGCCGGGCTTCATCCCGGCACGGTGGACACGGGGCTGAGCGCGCCGTTTCAGAAGGGGGTGGGGGAGGGACGGCTGTTCAGCCCGGATCATTCGGCCGAACGGCTGCTGGCGGTGGCGGCGGGGTTGACGCCGGGGGACAGCGGCGGGGTCTTCGCCTGGGACGGGGCGCGGATTCCGGAATGAGGACGGCCGAAGGCCGGGCCGTCAGCTCAGCAGCATTTGAAGCCGCCGGCGCCGCCGAAACGGCGCTGCTCGTGCAGGCGGAAGAAGGCGATCTTGTCCAGAGGCGGCTGGTCGGGGTGGGTCGCGGTCGCATGCCGGACATAGGCCTCATAGTCCGGCTGGCCGATCATGGCGCCGGCCGTGCGCCGGACGCCGCGACCCCACCGCAGGGCGGCGTCGCGGCACAGGCAGAGCAGATCGTCCTGAACGTCAGGCACGGGCGACGTCCGCCGCATCGTCGGCCGGGGTCAGATCGTGCGCCTCGGGATATTCGCGCACGGTCGGCCGGCTGTTCAGATAGGCCTTGCGGCAGGCCAGGACGCCATAGATCACCATGGTGACGACCACGAACAGGAAGCCCGCCGTCAGGGCGGAGTTGACGTAGTCGTTGACGATGATCCGGTGCATGTCGCCCGCCGCCTTGGCCGGGGCCAGCAGTTCGCCGGCGCCCAGGGCGTCCTGGTATTTGCGGGCGTGGGCCAAAAAGCCGATGCGGACGTCCGGGTGGAACAGCTTCTGGAAGCCGGCCGTCAGGGTGCAGATCAGCAGCCAGGTCGCCGGGACGACCATGACCCAGGCGAACTTCTCGCGCTTCATCTTGAACAGGACGACCGTGCCCAGGATCAGGGCGACGGCGGCCAGCATCTGATTGGCGATGCCGAACAGGGGCCACAGGCTGTTGATGCCCCCCAGCGGATCGACGACGCCGGTGTAGAGGAAATAGCCCCACAGGCCGACCGTAAGCGCCGTGGCGACGACGTTGGCGCCCCAGGACTTGGTCTCGCGCATCCTGGGCACGGCGACGCCCAGCAGGTCCTGGATCATGAAGCGGCAGACGCGGGTGCCGGCGTCGACCGTGGTCAGGATGAACAGGGCCTCGAACAGGATGGCGAAATGGTACCAGAAGGCCATCATGGCCTTGCCGCCGATCACGCCCGACAGGATGTGGGCCATGCCGACCGCCAGGGTGGGGGCGCCGCCCGCGCGCGACAGGATCGAATGCTCGCCCACGTCCCGGGCCAGTTGCTCCAACTCGCCGGGGGTGATGTGGAAGCCCCACTGGGCCACGGCGGCGGCGGCCGAGGCCGCGTCCTTGCCGATGACGGCGCCCGGGCTGTTCATGGCGAAATAGACCGCCGGGTCCAGAACCGTGGCGGCGATCAGGGCCATGACGGCGACGAAGCTTTCGCACAGCATGGCGCCGTAGCCGATCATCGGGATCTGGGCTTCGTTCTCCAGCAGCTTGGGCGTGGTGCCCGACGAGATCAGGGCGTGGAAGCCCGAAACCGCGCCGCAGGCGATGGTGATGAACAGGAAGGGGAAGAGGGCGCCGGCGAAGACCGGGCCGGTGCCGTCGATGAAGGGGGTGATCGCGGGCATCTGCAGGTGCGGACGCACGATCAGTATGCCGATGGCCAGGGCGACGATGGCTCCGATCTTCAGGAAGGTCGACAGATAGTCGCGCGGCGCCAGCAGCAGCCAGACCGGGATGACCGAGGCGATGAAGCCGTAGACCATCATCAGTATGGCCAGGGTCGGACCCGTCAGGGTGAAGGCCGGACCCCAGAACGGGTCAGCCGCCACATGGCCGCCGCCGATGATGGCCAGGATCAGCAGGACCACGCCGATGACCGACACCTCGCCCACGCGGCCCGGCCGCAGGAAGCGGGTGTAAAGGCCCATGAAGACGGCGATGGGGATGGTGGCGGCGACGGTGAAGGTTCCCCACGGGCTCTCGGCCAGGGCCTTGACCACCACCAGGGCCAGGACGGCCAGGATGATGACCATGATCATCAGCACGCCCACCTGGGCGATGATGCCGGGGATATTGCCCATTTCGGTGCGGATCATGTCGCCCAGGGACTTGCCGTCGCGCCGGGTGGACATGAACAGGACCATCATGTCCTGCACCGCTCCCGCCAGCACGGCGCCGACCAGGATCCACAGCACGCCCGGCAGATAGCCCATCTGGGCGGCCAGCACCGGCCCGACCAGAGGCCCCGCGCCGGCGATGGCGGCGAAGTGGTGGCCGAACAGGACGTTTCGGGGCGTCGGCACATAATCCAGGCCGTCGTCGCGCCGCACCGCCGGGGTCGGGCGCGAGGGCTGCAACTGCATGACCTTGTTGGCCAGGTAGCGACTGTAGAAGCGGTAGGCGATCGCATAGGTGCAGACGGCGGCGACCACCATCCAGACCGCGCTGACGCTTTCGCCCTGGTGCAGGGCGATGACGCCCAACGAGACGGCCCCCAGGATCGCGATGACCCCAAATATCAGAGGGGTTCCAAGTTTGCCCACGACCTACTCCTACTCGACCGGACGACTGACGATTTCGCGTCCTGTTTGCACGATAGGCCCGCCGAAGGCCAATCGACTAAAGTCGTAGACGGGGCCCGGCGTTCCGGCGCGCGATCCGTTCGCGCGGCTTCGAAACTTGGATACACGCCCCCCCGTGCAATCCGCCAAATCTATTGCTAAGCGCATCGGATGATCGCTCGCCTTCGCCCCGTCCCGTTCGACCTCGGTCCCGTCCATTTCGTCGGCATCGGCGGCATAGGCATGAGCGGCATCGCCGAGATCATGCTGAAGATTGGTTATTCGGTTCAGGGCTCTGACGCCAAGGCCAGCGCCAATACTGAACGGCTGGAGAAGCTGGGGGCCCGGATCTTCATCGGTCACGACGCGGCCCATGTCGGCGAGGGCGTCTCGGCCGTGGTCTATTCGACGGCGGTCAAGGCCGACAATCCCGAGATGAAGGCCGCGCGCGAGCGTCGCATCCCCCTGGTGCGCCGGGCCGAGATGCTGGCCGAGCTGATGCGGCTGCAGTTCTCCATCGCGGTCGGGGGCACCCACGGCAAGACCACGACGACCTCCATGGTCGCGGCCCTGCTGGACGCGGCCGGTCTGGACCCGACGGTGGTCAACGGCGGCATCATCAACGCCTACGGCACCAACGCCAAGGTCGGCGACGGCGACTGGATCGTGGTCGAGGCGGACGAGAGCGACGGCAGCTTCCTGCGCCTGAAATCGACGGTCGCCATCGTGACCAATATCGACCCGGAACACCTGGACCACTACGGCGACTTCGACGCGGTGCGGAAGGCCTTCGTCGATTTCGTCGAAAACATCCCCTTCTACGGTTTCGCCGCCGTCTGCCTGGATCATCCCGAGGTGCAGAAACTGGTCGCCTCGATCGATAACCGGCGGCTGGTGACCTATGGGACCAATCCCCAGGCCATGGTGCGGGCCGAGGGTTGCCAGATGGGGCCGGACGGCGCCCGGTTCGACGTGGTGATCCAGAACGGCGAAACGCACCGGATCGACAATCTGCATCTGCCGATGGCGGGCTGGCACAATGTCTCCAACGCCCTGGCCGCCATCGCCGTGGCGCGCGAGCTGGACGTATCCGACGAGGCGATCCGCGAGGGCCTGGCCGGGTTCGGCGGCGTCAAGCGTCGCTTCACCACGACGGGCGTGGTGAACGGGGTGCGGATCGTCGATGACTATGGCCACCACCCGGTCGAAATCGCCGCCGTGCTGAAGGCGGCGCGTCAGGTTAGCGAGGGCCGGGTCATCGCCGTGGTCCAGCCGCACCGCTACACCCGTCTGCGCGACCTGATGGACGACTTCTCGACCAGTTTCTCCGACGCCGACAGCGTGATCGTCGCCGACGTCTATCCGGCCGGCGAACAGCCGATCGAGGGGGTGGACAAACACGCCCTGACCGACGGAATCCGTCGCTACGGCCACCGCCATGTCCAGGCGCTGGAGAACGCCGCCGTC
The DNA here is from genome assembly GCF_058801445.1 of Brevundimonas sp. GW822-FHT03E11. NCBI lineage: Bacteria > Pseudomonadati > Pseudomonadota > Alphaproteobacteria > Caulobacterales > Caulobacteraceae > Brevundimonas > Brevundimonas sp. GW822-FHT03E11. The sequence continues at coordinate 283,240 of NZ_JBXANG010000003.1, forward strand.
CTGCCGCGCCTGATCAAGGAAGAGGCCCGGTCGGGCGACGTGGTCGTGCTGCTGGGCGCCGGCGACATCACCAGCTGGGCCTATGGCCTGCCGGCGCAGCTGGAGGCGCTGGGCTGACGCCCGGCTTGTCCGGCGGGGCCTGGAAAGTATATACTTCGGCGTGACGGTATATCCCTGGAGGATGCCATGGCCCTTTATGTGAAGGATCCCGAAGTCGATCGGATGGCTGAACGCCTCAGCTGCATCGCAGGGATCAGCAAGACGGAGGCGGTGCGCCGCGCGCTGCGTCGCGAGTTGGAGCAGGTTGAGACGCCGTCGGACTTCGTGGAACGCGGCCTCGCCTTCGTCCGGGCGCTGGAGGCGCGAGCGCCAAGAGAGCGAGGAGAGCCGATCGACAAGGCCTGGATCGACAGCCTCTATGAGCGGGATTGATGTTCGTCGACGCCTCGGCGTTGACCGCCATCCTGACCGGCGAGTCCGACGCGCGAGATCTTTTTGAGCGTCTACAGCGCGGCTCGCCTCGCCTGACCTCTCCAATGGCGGTTTGGGAGACGGTCATAGCGGTGGCGCGTCGCAGGAATATGGAAGTCCATGACGCCGAGGGCGCCGTGGAAGCCTTCCTCACCGACTTCAATATCGAGGTGGTCGCCATCCCGGCCGAGGCGCGGCGCGAGGCGATCCGCGCTCACGCCCGGTACGGCAAGGGCCGTCACCCGGCGGCATTGAACTTCGGCGACTGTTTCGCCTATGCCTGCGCCCGCCACGCGCGATCGCCCCTGCTGTACAAGGGCGACGACTTTTCCCGGACCGACATCGAAGCCGCATGACCGAGATCCCCCTTCCCCCTGTTCGCGGCAAGCTGCTGCGGGATGAGCCGCTCGGCCCCTACACCTGGTTCCGCGTCGGCGGCGCGGCCGAGGCCCTGTTCATTCCGGCCGACGCCGAGGACCTGGCTGATTTTCTCAAGGCGCTGGATCCGGCCGTGCCGGTGACGGTTCTGGGCGTGGGGTCCAACGTCATCGTCCGCGACGGCGGGGTCGAGGGGGTGGTCATCCGCCTGGCCGGTCGCCCCTGGGCGCAGATCACGACGGACGGCGACACGATCACGGCCGGCGCCGGCGCCCTGGATTCCATGGTGGCCAAGGCCGGCGCCAAGGCGGGAATCGCCGGGCTGGAATTCTACGCCGGCATTCCGGGCACGGTCGGCGGCGCCCTGACCATGAACGCAGGCTGCTACGGGGCAGAGACCAAGGATGTGCTGGTCTCGGCCTGGGGGCTGAACCGCAAGGGCGAGCGGGTCGACTACGCCCTGGCCGACTTCGGCTACACCTATCGCCATTCGCAGGCGCCGGCCGAGATCCTCTGGGTCGAGGCCGTCTATCGTGGAACGCCGGACGCGCCCGAGGCGGTGCAGGCCCGGATCGACGAGATCACCAGCCGCCGCGAAACCACCCAGCCGATCCGCGAAAAGACCGGGGGATCGACCTTCAAGAACCCGCCCGGTCACTCGTCCTGGAAGCTGGTGGACGAGGCGGGCTGGCGCGGCAAGCTGCACGTGGAGACCGGGGGAGGGGCCATGTTCAGCGAGCTGCACTCCAACTTCATGATCAACCCCGGCGAGGCGACGGCGGCCGACATCGAGGGCCTGGGCGAGGCGGTGCGGGTCGATGTCCTGAAGAAGACCGGCGTTCAGCTGGAGTGGGAGATCAAGCGGATCGGGCGTCGCCTCTGATCACCGGCGTTTGACGCACAAATTTCACCTCGCGCGGGCGACAAGGTTGACGGCCTGTTAAACATCTCGGCCGCAATCGGAGAGCCCATGACCCGCGCATTCGAAGACCTTCATGTCGCCGTCCTGATGGGCGGTCTGTCCGCCGAGCGGGAGGTGTCCCTGACCTCCGGCGAACAGTGCGCCCAGGCGCTGGAGCGGCAGGGGGTGCGCGTCAGCCGCGTGGACGCCGGGCGCGACCTTGCCAATGTCCTGTCGGGCCTGATCAAGCCGGACGTGGTGCTGAACTGCCTGCACGGCGCCTGGGGCGAGGACGGCTGCGTCCAGGGCGTGCTGGAGACCCTGCGGATTCCCTATACCCATTCCGGCGTCCTGGCCTCGGCCCTGGCGATGGACAAGAACAAGTCCAAGGCCGTGCTGAGGGCGGCGGGGATCAAGGTTCCGGGCGGCGGCCTGTACGACCGGCATGAGGTGGCGGCGCGTCATGTGATCGAGCCCCCCTATGTGGTCAAGCCCAACGCCGAGGGCTCGTCCGTCGGCGTCTATCTGGTGCGCGAGGGCGCCAATCGGCCGGTCGCCGAGGTGGGCGAGCCCGGCTGGGCCTATGGCGAACAGGTGATGGTCGAGCCCTATATCGCCGGCAAGGAGCTGGCCGTCGCCGTGATCGGCTATGCGGACGGGCCGCGCGCCCTGACCGTGACCGACATCACCCCGACCAAGGGCTTCTATGACTATGAGGCCAAATATGCGCCGGGCGGTTCGGTTCACGTCCTGCCCGCCGTCCTGCCGCCCGCCGTTTTCGAGGCCGCGCTGCGCCAGGCCGAGGCGGCGCATGTCGCCATGGGTTGCAAAGGCGTGTCCAGAAGCGACTTCCGTTATGACGATGTTAAGGACGATCTGGTTCTGCTGGAGGTCAACACTCAGCCGGGCATGACGCCGACCTCGCTCGTCCCCGAGCAGGCCGCCGATGTCGGAATGAGCTACGAAGACCTGGTTCGGTGGATGGTGGAGGACGCCTCATGCCCGCGGTAGTTCGCGGCGGTCGGCGACAGAGTGCGGTTTCCTCGCGTGGCGCAGCCCCCAAGAAGGGAGGGCGTTCGCGCGGCGGGGCGCCCAAGCCTGCGTCCGCCATTCCCGGCAAGATGGCCGCCATCGGCCGGATCGACGTCTCTCCCCGCACCGTCATGATCGCGCTCAGCGCCGGCGCCCTGCTGGTGGTCGGGGTTCTGGCGACCGGCGCGCGCGCCGAGCGGATCGGCCAGTCCCTTTCCCGCGGGATCGACGGGGTGACGGCCGGCATGGGCCTGTCGCTGAAGCGGGTCCACATCACCGGCGCCTCGGCCGAGGCCGAGCCGGCCATTCAGCAGGCCCTGGGTCTTTATTCAGGCCAGCCGATCACCAGTCTGGATCTGGACGCCATTCGCGACCGGGTGCAGGGCGTGGGCTGGGTCAAGTCCGCGCGCGTCGTGCGCCTGTTGCCCGACACCCTGATCATCGAGGTCAAGGAGCACGACCGCCTCGCCGTCTGGCAGGAGGCCGGTCAGATCAAGGTCATCGACACACGGGGCCAGGTGATCAAGGGCGCCGACGCCCGTCGCTATCCCACCCTGCCGCTGGTCGTGGGCAAGGGCGCCGATCTGGCCGCCGCCGAAATCCTGCCTCTGCTGGCCCAGCGGCCGCGCCTGATGAGCCGGGTGGATGCGGTGGTGCGGGTGGACGAACGCCGCTGGGATCTGCGCCTGAAGGACGGCAGCCTGATCCAGCTGCCGGCCACGGAACAGGAGGCGGCCCTGATCCGCCTCGATGCGCTGGATCAGCGCGAACGCCTGCTCGACCTGGGCTTCGCCCGGGTCGATCTGAGAACGCCGGACGAAATTGCGGTGCGCCCCGCCGCCGACGCTTAACAGGGACCAGTGGAGAGTATGGCGGGAATGCAGCGTGGATCGGCGAACGACCAGGGCCGGGTGATGGACCCCCGCGCCGGCCGCGCGCCGGTGATCGCCGCCCTGGACATCGGTCAGTCCAAGGTCTCGTGCTTCATCATGAAGCCGGACGGCGTGCGCCACGCCGACCGCACCATCCGCGTCGCCGGCGCCAGCCACGTCCAGTCCAAGGGCGTCAGGGGCGGCGCCATCATCAATATGGACGAGGCGGCCCAGGCCATCGGCCATGCCGTCGAACGGGCCGAACGCGCGGCCCAGAGCCCGGTCTCCGGCGTCGTCGTGACGACCGCCATCGGCCAGATGGCCAGCCACCGCGTCCAGGCCCGGGTGTCCCTGGGCGCCAATCCCGTCGGCGACGCCGATCTGGCCCGCGCCATCGGCATGGCCCTGGCCCAGATCCGTCTGCCCAACCGTCGGCCCATCCACGTCCTGCCCATCGCCTGGTCAGTGGACGGGGCGCGCGGCGTCCACGATCCGCGCGCGATGCGCGGCGGGTCGCTGGGGCTGGATCTTCTGGTCGTCTCCATGGCCGAGAATGTGTTCACGACCCTGAGCCACTGTCTGGAGCTGGCCCATCTGGACCTTCAGGGCGTGGCCGCCGCGCCCGTCGTGTCGTCGCTGGCCGCCCTGGAAGAAGACGAGATGGACCTGGGGGCCGTCTGTATCGACATGGGCGGCGGCTCGACCAGCGCCGCCGTCTGGGGCGGACGGTCCCTGCTGCATGTGGAGAGCCTGAACGTCGGCGGGGACCATGTGACGTCCGACATCGCGCGGGGCCTGTCCACGTCCAAGGCGGGCGCCGAGCGGCTGAAGACCCTGCACGGTTCGGCCATGGCCAGCGCCAATGAGGACCGCGAAATGCTGGAGGCGCCGCCGCGCGGCGAAGACGCCTCGGCCGGCCCGGTCATTGTGCCGCGCGCCATGCTGAAGACGGTGATCGCCCCGCGCGTGGAAGAGACGCTGGAACTGCTGCGCGACCGGCTGAAGGCGGCAGGGGTCGGCCTTGAGCCCGGCGCCGGCCTGGTCCTGACCGGCGGCGCCAGCCAGCTGAACGGCGTGCGGGAACTGGCCGTGCGCGTCTTCGACCGCCCGGTCCGCCTTGGAAAACCCCAACGGGCGCCACATTTGGCCGACGCGGCGTCAGGACCGGCCTTCTGCGCCACCGCCGGGGTGCTGTTGCGGGCGGCCTATGGCCCCCGCGAAGCGGTGTCCGCCAGAAAGCTGATGGCGCGGCAAATCACGGCTGCGGATGCGCCCAAGGTGCATCGCGGCAATGTGGTGGGCCGTGTGGCGGGGTGGCTGCGGGATAATTTGTAGATCGTAGGTCTGCGGAATGAGGCCATATTGTCGCATTCTCGCTGCAATCCCGCCATGACGTATTGCCGCGCTGATACAATTCCGTAAACGTCCTCGAAACAGTGCCGCCCGTGGGGGGCGGACATGCTGCCTCGGGGCTATTTATGCGACACAAACCATACTTGTTGGGCACTTCGGTTTTGGCTGGAGTCCTAATCGTAGCCTCGGCTGCGGTGGCTCAAACGGCTCCGCAGACGCCCGCTGATGACGGCGCGACCAGCGAAGTCGAAGAGATTGTCGTCACCGGGAGCCGCATTCGCCGCCCCCAATACGAGGGAACCATCCCTGGCGCCCAAGTCGATCGTCAGGCGATCGAAGATCGCGGCTTCACCAACGCAATCCAGATTCTGAACGACATTCCGCTCGTCGGCCCGCCCGTTTCCGCGGTGTCGACCGGCACGGCTCAACCGGCCAACCTTGGCGCGCAGTATGTGGACCTTCTGGATATCGGGTCTTCGCGCACCCTGACGCTGGTCAACGGCCGTCGAATGGTTTCGAACAACGGCGGCACCATCTTCGTGGCGGGCAACGAACCTGGCAATCAGGTGGATGCGGGGACGATTCCTGCGGCCCTTATCGACCGCGTTGATGTTCTGACTGTGGGCGGCGCTGCCGCCTATGGCTCGGACGCCATCGCCGGCGTGGTCAACTATATCCTGCGTGACGACTTTGAAGGTCTGGACGTCCGCACTTCGATCCGTGGTTATGAAGGCGGGCAGGGTGAAACCTACTCCTTCGGCGTCACCACCGGCCGAAACTTCTTGGACAATAAGCTCAACGTCACCGTCGCGGCCGACATCTCCGAGACTGATGCGCTGTACTCAAAGGATTTCGACTTCCTGGGTAGAAACTCGGGCCTGTTCACCCAGCCCTATGGCGTGCGCAACCCCGCCTATACTCTGGGCGTGAGGCCATCGACGGCTCTAGGGGTCTTCCTTCCGGCCAATGCGGACGGGCTCTTCCCCAGCGTCTTCATTGACAGCTTCCGCTCGCACACGGCGCTGCCCGGCGGAACGATTTTCCGTGCGAACCCCGTGCGGACGCTGCAGCCCGGAGCGACGGCGCAAGTCTACGAAAATCCCTCCGCCGGCGGCGGCTTCAACAGCAACACGTCTCTGGGCTCGTTGGATGCGGCCGGATATTATTCCGGGAGCTATTTCCCTTCGGTCCCGAGCCTTTGTAATGCCGGCGCCTTCTCGGCGGCCCAAGCCCAGGCGGCGGCGGCCTCGAACGCCAGGATCTGTAACTTTGCTCCAGCCTCACTGCCGGGGACCACGGCGGCGCAACAGAATGCAAATGCGGCGCGGGTTTTCGCGGCGTATGGCGTGACGCCTCCCGCCGGCGCCACCCAGTCCGATTTGAACCGACTGGCGCTGGACATTTTGCAATCGCGGCTGCCGACGGCGCGGGAATACTTCCTTGCGAATCCCAACCTCAATCCGAATCTCTTCATCGGATCGTTCATTCAAGGTTATCCGGGCGTAGCCAGCGGCAACCCGCTGCTGCCGATCATCGCTCAGCCGCTGCGCTTCGACGCCAACGGCAATGTGGTGCAGTTCGCAGTTGGAGACCTGAGCTCGACCTCGCCGGGCAGCTTCGGCAGCGCCCCCGGCAGCAATCCTGATCTCTACAACGCATCCGACCGTAACGTTCAGCGCTTCAAGCAGCAGCGCTCGATCTTCAACGTCAACGCACGTTACGACATCACCGACAACATCACCTTCTTCACCGAAAACCTGTATTCGGAAATCACCAGCATCAACCCGGTGAACCAGCAGTCCGCCTTCAATTCTGTCGGCTCTGCGGGTATTGAGAACGGCGGTATCATTGTCAGTGTCAACAACCCCTTCCTGACGGCGCAAAATCGCGCTGATCTGGCCGCGCGTGGGATAACCTCTACTTTCGCTCTCTCCACCGATTTCTACGACATCTTCGGTGAAAACAACGAGGCGCGCGGCAAGTCGAAGACCTGGCGCTCGGTCAACGGCCTGCGGGGCGATTTCCGCGCCTTCAACCGCAACTTCAACTGGGACTTCGCCTATTCGACCGGCGGATCGGACTTCCGTTACGAAACCAAGTTCATCAAGGATGTGGAGTTCCTGCTCGCCATCGACGCCGTTGATGTCGGGGGCGTGACGCGGTGCCGCAGCCAAACGGCTCTCGGCGCCGGCATCGTCGGCACCAGCCCTCCCGGTCTGACCAACAACGTTGTGCGCGTCCCCTACGCCGTCAACGCCAATCCGACCGTGCCGGTCGTGGGCGATGTGCCCCAGGATCAGAACTATCAGCCGGTCGTGACCCAAGCCCAGGTCGATGCTTGCCAGCCGCTGAACCTCTTTGGCGTCGGCCGCTCCTCGCAAGCTGCGCGCGACTACATTCTGGCGGATACCTTCATCACCAATGAAGCCCGTCAGGATTACTTCCAAGGCACCTTCGGTGGTGAGATCATCCAACTGCCCGCCGGCGCCTTGGCGTTCGCAGTCTCGGGCGAGCATCGCAATGAAAGCCTCGTCTATAGCGGCGATACGCTCGGCCAGCTTGGGCGGTCACGTTCCGCGCCGACCGCATTGACGGACGCCGAGATCAAGACGACCGAATACGGCGTCGAGTTGAACGTGCCCTTCGTCAGCCCGGACATGAATATTCCCTTCATTCACCGACTGGATGTGAACCCCGCATGGCGCTGGGTGAAGCAGGAGGGGTCGGCCGCCGCGTTCCGTAACGCCAACGGCGTGTTGAATTCGCCGAAGTATGACGGTGACGTTCAGGACATCTATTCGATCGCCGTCAGCTATGCGCCCATTCAAGACATCACGTTCCGCGGCAACATTTCCCGCTCCGTGCGTCAGCCGGGCATTGTCGACCTGTTCCTCGGCAGCCAGCCGGCGTTCCTGAACAACTCGACCGACGTCTGCGGATCGACGAACATCGACTCGGGCCCGAACCCTGCAAAGCGCCGCGCGAACTGTGAAGCTCTGGTTCGGCAGCTCAACCCGGTTTCGAACGTCTATCAGAACGGCGTGATCGATCCGACCCTGTCGGACGCGGACAATACGGCGCGGGTCAAGAACTTCCTGTCTACCTTCGCGTCGGGCGTGCCGTCGTTCCAAACGATCGTCGCGGGCGAGCCGGGGCTGCAGCCGGAAATCGGCAACAGCTACACCTGGGGCTTCGTCGCTCAGCCACGCTTCATCCCGGGCCTGGTGTTCTCGGCTGACTATGTGAAGATAACCGTCAAGGGCCTGATCTCCAACCTGTTCGCCACGACCGCCAACCAGTTCTGCATGGACAGCAACACCTATCCGGACACGCGCCCTGACGTGAATGGTCTGGATCTGTGCCCCTATGTCGTTCGTGACTCGCAGTTCACGATCACGAACGGCTCCATCTCCGGCTTCTGGAACCAGGGTGGTATTCGCGTCCAATCTTTGAACCTTAACGCCGCCTACAACTTCGAGATCGGTGATCTGCTCGGCAACGGCCAGACCGATTTCGGCCGTATGGGTCTTCGTGCGTCGGCCTATCACCTGATCAAGTATCAGAGCTCGCCGAACGGTGAGTTCGACGGCACGACGACCTATTCTCAGGGCACTCTCGCTCGTCCGGATTGGGAGGTGCAACTGGGCGCCAACTACACCAAGGGCGATCTGCGCATGTCATGGACCGGCAACTGGCAAGATACGACCAAGGTGTATGCCGGTAACGGCACGCTGTTCCCGACGATCGACCAAGCGACCGTTCGGCAGTATCGTTCCTACTGGATCCATTCCGCCACGGTCGCCTATGACGTGACGAAGGAGGCGCGGGTCCAGCTGACGGTCGATAACCTGTTCGACACCGTCTATCCGGGCACCCAGTACGAGATCGGCGGGCAGCCGCAGAGCCTCGGCCGCACCTTCCTGGGGCAGTTGATCTATCGCTTCTGATCTAACGCCAGGAACCTCGACACGAGGGGTCAGCTTCGGCTGGCCCCTTTTGTTTTGAGCGTTGCCGCAATTGGGGCGTTGATCCAATCCCGACTCACATTATCGCCGTAACCATCTCTTAACCCTCGTGGGTGCAATCCTTAACGCGCTCATAACCAAGGTGATTCGGCGGGGTGTTCGCCTTGGGACGAGGGGCAGGGTCGGAAGGTCGGAAAACAGAATGTCGCTCTCATTGGTCAAGCCGCAACACACTGAACTGAAGCCCCGCATCGTCGTGTTCGGCGTCGGCGGAGCCGGCGGCAACGCCGTGAACAATATGATCGACGCCGGCCTGGAAGGGGTCGAGTTCGTCGTGGCCAACACCGACGCGCAGCACCTCAGCTTCGCCAAGACGGATCGCCGCATCCAGCTGGGCGAGACCATCACCCAAGGCCTGGGCGCCGGCGCCCACCCCGAGGTCGGCATGAATGCCGCCGAGGAATCCGCCGATGAAATTCATCAGCACCTCGAAGGCGCCCATATGGTGTTCATCACCTGCGGCATGGGCGGCGGCACCGGCACGGGCGCGGCGCCCGTCATCGCCAAATGCGCGCGCGATCGCGGCATTCTGACGGTCGGCGTGGTGACCAAGCCCTTCACCTTCGAGGGCCGCCACCGGATGCGCCTGGCCGATGCGGGCGTCGCCGAGCTGCAACGCTATGTCGACACCCTGATCGTCATTCCGAACCAGAACCTGTTCCGCGTCGCCAACGAGCGCACCACCTTCGCCGACGCCTTCGGCATGGCCGACCAGGTTCTGCACTCGGGCGTGCGCTCGATCACCGATCTGATGATCCTGCCGGGCCTGATCAATCTGGACTTCGCCGACGTGCGCGCCGTCATGTCCGAAATGGGCAAGGCGATGATGGGCACCGGCGAGGCGTCCGGCGACGATCGCGCCCTGATGGCCGCCCAGAACGCCATCGCCAATCCGCTGCTGGACGAGACCAGCCTGAAGGGCGCCAAGGCCGTGCTGGTGAACATCACCGGCGGTCTGGACATGACCCTGCTGGAAGTCGACGAGGCCGCCAACGCCATTTCCGCCGAGGTGGACGGCGACGCCAACATCATCTTCGGGGCCGCCTTCGATCCTGCCCTGGACGGCAAGATCCGCGTCTCGGTGGTGGCCACCGGCATGGACGAGGGCGTGGTGCAGCGCGCCGAGCCCTCGGCGCCGACGGCCCCCCTGGCCGATCACAGCGCCCGCCGCTCGGCCGGCGGCCTGTACGGCGCCCAAACGTCGCGCGCTGCGCCGGAGCCGGCCCGGGACGCCTATCGCGAGCCCGTTCGTGCGGAACGGGCGCCCGAGCCGCGCGTCGAGGCCCGGCCCGAACCCCGTATCGAAGCCGCCCCCGTCGTCCCCAGCTTTCAGGCCCCGGCTGCGGCCGAACCCCGTCCCGAACCGGTGATCCGCGTCGCTGAACCGGCGCCGCGCACCCTGGAGCCGATCGTCGATCCGTGGGTCGAGGAGTATGAGACGCGCGCCCCGGCGGCCTCCGCCCAGCCGAGCCGCGCCCCGGTCGAACCCCAGGGGGATCTCTACGCCGCGCGTTCGCCCGAGCCGACCGCCGACGACTATGACGACCGCGACCATCGCCGCAGCGGCTGGAGCCTGTTCGGTCGGGGCAAGCGCGCCCAGCCGCAGCCCGAGCCGGTCTACAGCCGCACCCAACCCCAGATGCGCCAGTCGGCCCAGCCGCAGTCGACGCCGGAGCCGGAAGCGGGCCAGGCCGACGACGATCTGGAGATTCCCTCTTTTCTCCGCCGTCTCGCCAACTGACCGCCGGAAAAACTGACGACGACGCCCCGAAGCCCGGCTTCGGGGCGTTTTTCGTTCCGTCCGTATCAGAACGAAACAATCCGAAACCCGACTTTCATTTTCCTGTTGCCGGCCAGCCGTTAGACCGGGCCTGTGCCGCAGTCCGTCCCCATGGGCTGTGGCGGTAACGAAGCGAGTTTGCCTTTGCCGGTCCGGAACGACCATCAGGAACGCACCCTCATCGCGCCGGCGATCATCGCCGGCGTGGGCGTGCACACGGGCCGCCGGGTGCGGCTGGCGGTGCGGCCTGCGCCTGCGGGGACGGGGATCGTCTTCGTGCGCACGGACGTCGCCGACCGCGACAACCGTATCCCCGTGTCGGGCGAGGCGGTCGTGGACGCCCGGCTGAACACCATGATCGAGAATGCGGCGGGCGTGCGCCTGTCGACCATCGAACATCTAATGGCGGCCTTCTGTGCGCTCGGCGTATCGAACGCCGTGGTCGAGGTGGACGGTCCGGAGTTGCCGATCCTGGACGGGTCGGCGCTGGAGTTCGTGCGGCTGCTGGACCGGGCCGGCTTCCGGCCCCAGGCGCTGCCGCAGCGCTATATCGAGATCCTGGAGACGGTTCATGTCGTCGAGGGCGACAAACACGCCGCCCTTCTGCCGTGCGACCGCTATGAGATGCGGTTCGAGATCGACTTCCCCTCGGCCGCCATCGGCAATCAGGTGATCGACTTCGTCGTGGACGAGGCGACCTTCCGCAAGGAGATCATGGCCTGCCGCACCTTCGGCTTCGCCCATGAGGTCGAGGCCCTGCGTCAGGCGGGTCTGGCCCGCGGCGGTTCGCTGGAGAACGCCGTGGTTATCGACGGCGACCAGATTCTGAACCCCGGCGGCCTGCGCATGGAACGCGAGTTCGTGCGGCACAAGGCGCTGGACGCCATCGGCGACCTTTACGTCCTGGGCGCGCCCCTGCTGGGCCGATACGAGGGCTACAAGGCCGGCCACGCGGTGAACAACAAGCTGGTCCGCGCCCTGCTGGCTGCGCCGCATGCGTGGCGGGAAGTGACGCGCGTGCCGGAATTGGCGCAGGCGGGGTGATACGCTTTCGCCCTCCCCGGACGGGGAGGGAGAGGGTGAGCGGATTATAAGTCAGACCCCGATCACGCTGATCAACCGCCCGAAATCCGGCTCTCCGCGTTGGAACGCCCTGCGGTTGGAATAGAAGCGCTCCGGGTCGGCGCAGGTGTCGTGGCCGGTCCAGACGGCCTGGCCGACCCTGGCCTGTTGCAGACGCCACAGAACGAAACCCGGCAGGTCGAACAGCCGCTTGTCGTCCGCCGCGCCGGGCTTGAAGAAGCGTTCGCTGCCGGGGTCGTGGTGGACGAACCGCTCCTGGAAATCGACGCCGACCTCATAGCTGGGCTGGGCGATGCAGGGGCCGACGACGGCCAGGATGCGGCGCGGCGAGGCGCCCAGGGCCTCCATGGCCGAGACGGCGGAATGAACCACCCCGCCCAGGGCGCCCTTCCAGCCGGCGTGGACGGCGGCGACGATCCGGGTCTCAGGGTCCGCCATCAGAACGGGCGCGCAGTCGGCGGTCAGGACCGAACACAGCAGGCCGGGCTCGGCCGACACGACCGCATCGCCCTCGGGTCGGTCGCCGCGCCACGGAGCATCGGCGACCCGGGCGACGGCCGAATGGATCTGATAGCAGCCGTTCAGATGATCGGCGTCAGCCCCGAAATGGGCCGCCACGCGGCGGCGGTTCTCGGCCACGGCGGCCGGGTCGTCCTTGGAGCCGACGCCGGTGTTCAGGCCCTTGTATATGCCGGTCGAAACGCCGCCCGCGCGGGTGAAGAAGCCGTGGTCGAAGCCGGCGGCGGTCAGCAGCGGATGGGTGATGGGGGCCAGGCTGGTCATCGGGTCGCTCATTGATCCCATCCCGGCACGATCAGCGAGCGGGGGGAGAAGATTGCGGCGGCCTTGAACAGGCGTCCCATCTGGTCCTCGGCGGTCAGGCGATTCAGTTGGCGGTCGATGACGGCGGCCGCATCGGGGCGCCCCGTTTTCAACCGTTCTGCGCGGGGTTCGATCCCGAGACGGCGCAGGAAGTCGCCCTGTCCCAGGCAGCCGGTGACGTCGGCGCCGGCGCGGACGGCGGCCTCCAGCACGCGCGGGAAGTCGGCCCACTGGGTCAGGTCGGCCTCGCCGGGACTGTCCAGCGGATCGACCTTCTGGTGGCGGCGCAGGGCTTGGAGGGTGTCGCCGGCCTCGGGCCGGGCGCGGCCGTAGTCGATCAGCAGGGCGGCGCCCGAGGCGGCCTTCATCAGCAGGGCCAGGTCGCGGCCGAAGATCGCCTGCTGTTCGGAAATCTCGAAAGTCTGACCCGGCGTCATGTCGAAGCCGGGCTTTTCGAAGCCGCCGGTGATCGCGGTCAGGCCGAAGATCAGGTCGTTGTCGTCGGTGACGCCGATCCGCCGCTCGGCCCAGCCGTCCTCGGTGCGGACGAACTGGCGGGCGGGCATACAGTCCAGCACCTCGTTGGCGATCAGGACGACCGGAGCGTCGGTCTCGATCTGGGTCAGGTCGCGCACCCAGCGCGGCGACAGGTCTGCGCCGGCCAGGGCCCTGGCCTGCAGATCACGCAAAGGTCCGCTGGGCTCGATCAGGATCAGGTCGCAGGCTTCCAGAAAGCCGGGAACCAGGCGGGCGGCCCTCAGGGCGTCGCTGATCAATGTCCCGTCGCCCGGCCCGACCTCGACCAGACGGAACCGCTCGGGCGCGCCCAGCCGGTTCCAGGTCTCGACCGCCCACAGGCCGATCAGTTCGCCGAACATCTGGCTGATTAGGGGGGCGGTGATGAAGTCGCCGCCCTCTCCGAGGGCCGGGCGCGAGGCGTAGTAGCCGCCCTTGGGATCATGCAGGCAGCGGGTTACATAGTCGGCGACCGTCATCGGCCCTGTCAGGGCGATCTCGCGCGCCAGACGGGTCTTCAGGCTCTCGGCTTCGCTCATGCGGCGACGGGCGGCCGGTTCCAGGCGCGCCAGACCAGCCAGGCGCCGACCAGGATCATCGGGATGGACAGCATCATCCCCATGGTCAGGCCCAGGGGGAAGTCGGGCATGCCGAAGTCGGGCTCGCGCACATTCTCCAGCGCGGCGCGGCAGACGCCGTAGCCGACCAGGAACAGGCCGGTGACATAGCCGGGCTTCTTCAGCAAATCGAACTTCCAGATGCCCAGCGACAGGATGGACAGCAGGACGATCCCCTCCAGGCCCGCCTCATAGAGCTGGCTGGGATGGCGCGGCGCGTCGCCGGCGGGGCAGAAGCCGTACATCTGCTGGATACGGGCGTTGCAGAAGCGGATGGCCCAGGGAACGGTCGTCTCGCGGCCCCACAGCTCGCCGTTGATGAAATTGGCCAGACGGCCGAACATCAGGCCGATCGGCACCACCGGCGCGACGACGTCGCCCAGACGCAGCATGTCGATCTTCTGGCCGCGCGAATAGAGGACGATGGCCAGGCAGACGCCCAGGAAGCCCCCGTGGAAGCTCATCCCGCCGGTCCAGAGCTGGAACAGCTCGAACCGTTCGCCCAGGGTCTGGCCCGTGAACAGTTGGGCGTACATGACCGGCTTGTAGAAGAGGGCGTAGCCCAGGCGGCCGCCCAGGATGATGCCCAGCACGATCCACAGCACCAGATCGTCCAACTGGGTCGTGCTGATCGGCGGCTTGCCCGGCGCCCACAGGCGTTCGGTCTTGATCAGTCGGGCGGCGTACCACCAGCCCAGGACGATGCCGGCCACATAGGCCAGGGCGTACCAGCGGATCGGAAGCGGCCCGAGATGGATCAGGACCGGATCGAATTCGGGAAAGGGCAAGGGGATTTCCTATGCTGGCCAGTCTCTCGACGGGCGGTTTAGCAAGCGTCGCCGCCTACGTCGCCTGTGAAGACGCATCACGACGCCTTGATGGCGCCGCCGAAGCAGCAGAAAGAAAGGTTTCGTTCACCATAGTCGGTGACCCTCCGTTAACGACGTTCGAGTCGGAGCCTTTCGATGCAGACCCGCAATCCCCTTCTGGATGAGTTCGCCAAGCTGACGACGGGCGCCATGGGCCTGGCCCAGGCCGCCGGCGAAGAGGCCAAGACCGCCTGGCGCGCCCAGACCGACCGGATCGTCGCCGAGATGGACCTGGTCCGTCGCGACGAGTTCGATGTGCTGAAGGATGAGATCGCCGCCCTGCGGGCCGAGATCGCCGAGCTGAAGGCCAGCAAGAAGCCCGCCGCCAAGACCTCGACCAAGCCCGCCGCGGGAACGTCCACAGATGGAACTCAACCCGGGGACGCAGCCGGTTGAGCCGAATCCGCGAACAGGCTTACCACTCTGTTAACGGCCGTGATTCTGGCGGCCGCAGCCCGAACTGAGAGACTTGATGGACATCGCCCGGCCCGAGGAAACGGACGTGCCCTTCGACCCGCTGGAGGTCGTGGAGCATGTTCTTACGGCCGAGAACCTGCCGTTCGATCGCACCGACGACGGTGATCTGGCCTTTGCGCTCGCGGGGGACTGGAAGGACTATGAGCTCTGGTTCGCCTGGCGGCCCGAGGGCGACTGTCTGCAGCTGTGCTGCGCCCTGGACCTGAAGGTGGCCAAGAGCCGCAAGACGGCCGCCCATGAACTGGTCGGCCTGATCAATCAGCGCACCTGGATGGGCCATTTCGAGGTCTGGGCCGAGGACGGCGAGATCGTCTTCCGTCATTCGCTGGCCCTGCCGATGGGCGAGCGGCCGACCCTGGCCCAGGCGGCCTCGATGATTGATGCGGCGATCGAGGCGGCGGACCGCTATTACCCCGCCTTCGACTTCATGGTGCGCGGAAACAAGAAGCCCCAGGAGGCCATAGAGGCCTGCCTGTTCGAGACGGTCGGCAACGCCTGATGGCTGATCCCCAGCCGGTGGAAGGCCCCGTCGTCCTGGTCGGTTGCGGCCGGCTGGGCTCGGCCATTCTGGAAGGCTGGCTGCTGACCCAGACGGTCGCGGCCTCCGATCTGATCATCCTGACGCCCTCGCAAAAGCCCGCCGCAGAAGCCGCGCGGGCGCAGGGCGCGCGGGTCAATCCGCCGCTCGAAGTATTGGCCGAGGCCAAGGTAATCGTTCTGGCGGTCAAGCCCGCCCTGTGGCGCGACGTCATGACGCCGCTTCTGCCCTTCCTGGGCGATCAGGCGGTGATCCTGTCGGTCATGGCGGGCGTCACGGCGCCGACCCTGGCCGAAGGGATCGGCGGCTGGCCCATCGTGCGGGTGATGCCGACCACCGGCGTCTCGCGCGGACGCGGGGTGGCCTCGGTCTGGTCGGCCGATGATCGGGCGCGCGCCCTGGGTCGCGCCCTGTTCCAGCCGATGGCCGAGACGGTCGATCTGGCGGACGAAGCCCTGATGGACGCCGCGACGGCCGTGGCCGGATCGGGCGCGGCCTATTTTTACGCCTTCACAGAGGCCCTGGCGCGCGCCGGGGAGGCGGCGGGACTGGACGCGGGCACGGCTGACGTTCTGGCCCGCGCCACCCTGCGATCCGCCGCAGAGTCGATGGGCGATGATCCCTTGGACGCCTTGATCGGCCGCATCGCCTCGCCCGGCGGCTCGACCCGCGCGGGGCTGGAGGCCATGGCGCGGGACGGCCGTCTGACGGCGATGCTGAACGACACGGTCGCGGCGGCGGTGCGCCGCAACCGCGAAATGGGCGCCTGAGACCCTTTAGAAGCGGCCGCGTTCGATCTGGTCGCCGAACCGCTCGAACGCTCGGTCGGCATCGCGCCAGACGCTGTAGCCCCAGACGTCGCGGATGTTCGGCGAGAAGTAGGAGAAGTCCACCGGCCGCGACTGGCCGTCGGCGGTGACGATTTCGCCCTTGATCGCGGCGCCGCCGATCGAGACGCTGCGGATGGGGTCCAGGCTCGGGTTCTGGCGGATCTGCTCCATGGTCGGCCGGTTCGGCTTCAGATCGTTCAGGACCAGATTGGCCTTGGCGCCGGGATAGCGTTGCTCCAGCGCCTTGCCCACCTCGGCCTGAAGGGCGGCGATCTGTTCATTGACTTCGCGATCGCCCAGTTTTTCGACCTGGCGCTGCAGGTCGGGGCCGATCGTGACGTTGACGTTCGGGTTCTGCGCCTGAGCCATGGCGGCGACGGCCAGGGTCGCGGCAAGCGGCGCAAGAAAGGCGAGTTTACGCATCGTGTTCATCTCCATGCCCTGTCCGAACTGAAGATGCGCCCTGGCCCCCCGTTTCGCTAGAGGGGGCGACGATGGAGGCCTGTCCGGGCAGGCGGATGATCGCCTTCAGTCCGCCCATGTCGCTGCGGTCCAGGGTGACGTCGCCGCCGTGTCCCCGCGCGACGTCCCTGGCGATGGCCAAGCCCAGGCCGACACCCTTGCGGTTCTGATTGCGGGATTCGTCCAGGCGCGAGAAGGGTCGGAAGGCTTCCTCATACATGTCTTCGGGAATGCCGGGCCCGTCGTCCTCCACCGCGATCTCCAGCCCGCCCGAGGCCAGGGCGCGGGCGGACAGCCGCACCCTTTCGCCGTGCGAAGCGGCGTTGCCCGCCAGATTGACCAGGGCCCGCTTGAAGGCCAGGGGGCGCAGCGAGGCCGTCAGCCCCTCCGGCGCCGCCAGCTCGACTTCGGCGCCGGCGCGTTTCGCGTCCTCGCCGGCCGTCTTCAGCAGATCGCGGATGGACACCGGCTTCGGCGGCTCGCCGGCTTCGCCGCGGGCGAAGTCCAGATATTCGTCGATCATATGCTCCATCTCGTCCAGGTCGCCGCGCATGGCGGACTGACGCTTGAACGGCGGGGCCAGGGCCAACTCTAGTCGAAGCCGGGTCAAGGGCGTGCGCAGATCGTGGCTGACCGAGGCGAGCAGGGCGGTGCGCTGGTCGATATGACGCTGGATGCGGTCGCGCATGGACAGGAAGGCGGTCGCGGCGGCCCGCACCTCGCGCGCGCCGTGCGGCTTGAACCGGGGCACGGTCTCGCCTCGACCGAAGGCTTCGGCCGCGTCGGCCAGACGTTCGATGGCGCGGACCTGGTTGCGGATGAACAGGATCGCCACCCCCATCAGCAGGATGGTGGCGACGGCCAGCCACAGGACGAAGATGTGGGCTTGGGTCGCCACCGCGCGCTCACGCGGGGCGATGATCCGCAGCACCCCTTGCGGCTCCTGCACCTGAATGTCGACATAGGCGGGGTAGCGGGTGGTGTCGAACCAGTAGGGACGGTCCAGGCGGGCGTCGAGGGCCCGGTCCAGCACCCGGTCCACCACCCCGATCGGCCCGCGTCGCGTTTCGGTCGGCAGGGTGCGCCCCTCCTGCAAGGCGATCGACAGGGACATGGAGCGTTCGGCCCGGCTGGCCAGCCGCTCCAGATTGCGGGGGCTGGGGTCGTCCTCATAGCTTTCGACGGCCCAGGCGATGTCGCCCGCCAGCCCCTCCGACAGGCGCGCCGTGACCGTCTGCCAGTGGGCGTCGAAGAAGATCCAGGTCACCACCACCTGCATCACCAGCACGGGCAGGACGATGATCAGCAGCGACCGGCCCCACAGCGAGGTCGGTATCCGCCGCTTCAGGAAACGCGGCCACAGATAGGCGGGCAGCAGCCGCATGGCGTCGGGTCCGCCCTCAGTCGGGCGCCAGCATATAGCCGACGCCGCGCACGGTCTGGAGATAGCGCGGGTTCTTGGGATCGACCTCCAGCTTGCGGCGCAGGCGGGTGACCTGGACGTCCACGGCGCGGCCGGTGATGTCGGCGGTGTCGGGCGACAGGCTCATCCGCTCGACCGGGGCATGGGCGTGAAGGGCCAGGGTCTTCAGAAGTTGGGCCTCGGCCTCGGTCAGGCGCTGGGGCGCGCCGTCGCGGATCAGCTCCAGCCGCTCCATGTCGAAGACCGCCGTCCCCAGCTTGATCTCGCGCGGGCCGATCGGCTTGCCGCCGGTGCGCCGCAGGATGGCGTCGATGCGCAGCGCCAGTTCGCGCGGCTCGAACGGCTTTGACATATAGTCGTCGGCGCCGCGCGACAGACCTTCGATCCGGTCCTCAGGGTCGCCCCGCGCCGTCAGCAGCAGGACCGGCGTCTTGGAGGTCTCGGCCTTGGCGCGGACCCAGGAGGTCAGGTCAAGGCCGCTTTCGCCGGGCATCATGACGTCCAGCACGACCAGGTCGAACTCGATCAGCTCCATCATCCGCTTGGCCGCCGCCGCGTGGGCGGCGCCGGTGACGCGGTAGCCTTCCCGCGCCAGGAATTCCTTCAGCAGTTCGCGGATGCGGTCGTCGTCATCGACGATCAGCAGATGACGGCCCACCCCCGGTCCCGCGATGGGTCCCGAGCGGCCGTAAGAGCGGGTTTCAGTCAGGCTCATGCGCGATTCTCCCGATCCCAGCCGTTGACCTGAGCGATTCGGGGGGCTCTAACAGGGAGACTTCTGCAGGAGACGTGTTTCAATGGCCTTCGTTCCTTTCGACGATCGCGATGGATGGATCTGGTTTGACGGCGAATTCGTGCCCTGGCGGGAAACGAAAACGCATATTTTGACCCATGCCCTCCACTATGGCTCGTCGGTATTCGAGGGTGAGCGTATGTACGGCGGCGAAATCTTCAAGCTGACGCTGCATTCGGAGCGCCTGAAGCGGTCCGCGAACCTGCTCGATTTCGAGATACCCTACAGCGTCGCTGAAATCGACGCCATCTGTAACGAAACCTGCGCCAAGAACGGTCTGACCGACTGTTACGTGCGTCCGGTCGCCTATCTGGGGCCTGAACAGACCAGCGTCTCGGCCCTGAACAACAAGGTCCATCTGGCGGTCGCCGTCTGGGATTGGCCCAGCTATTTCGATCCCGAGGTCAAGGCGCGCGGTCTGAAGCTGGAATGGGCCAAGTGGCGCCGCCCCGACCCGGCGACGGCCCCGACCACGGCCAAGGCCGCCGGCCTCTACATGATCTGCACCATGTCCAAGAACACGGCCGAGCGGAACGGTTTCGCCGACGCCCTGATGCTGGATTGGCGCGGCTATGTGGCCGAGGCGACCGGCGCCAACGTCTTCTTCGTCAAGGACGGCGTGCTGCACACCCCCAGCGTCGAGCACATTCTGGACGGCATCACCCGTCAGACGGTGATCGAGATCGCCAAGGCCAAGGGGATCGAGGTCGTGGTGCGCGACATCCGCCCCGAAGAGCTGTCGGACTTCTCCGAATGCTTCCTGACCGGCACCGCCGTCGAGGTGACGCCGGTGGCCGAGGTGGGCGACTACCGCTTCACCCCCGGCGCCCTGTCGCTGGACCTGATGGAGACCTACGGCAAGCTGGTGCGCCGCCAGCTCTGAGGGCGGCTCACCAACGCAGGGCGAAGCGGCCGACGGCGGCGCCGATCAGGCCGGCGGCCGCGATCCCCAGCGTGTACCAGGTGGCGACGAAGGCGGCGGTCGCCTCGCCGCAGTGAAGCAGGCCGTAGGCGGTGGCGGCGAGGCCGCCGGTCGCCAGGCCCAGCGCCAGACCCGCCGTCGCCGGCCGCGTCGGGGCCAGTTTCCGCGCCGAGAGAAAGACAAACGGCGCGGCGAAGGCCGAGACCAGCACGATGTTACGGCCGCAGATGGTCCAGGTTCCGCCCAGCCAGTCGTCCATGCGCTGCTCAGGCGAAGTCAGGCTCATCTCAATCAGGCCCCACAGTCCCGCCGCCGCCACAACGGCGAGCAGGGCGAAGACCGCCGGGCGCGGATCGACGCCGGGGCGCCCCAGCCGTATCGCCAGCCAGATCCCGGTCCCCGCAAGGGCGGCGGTGTAAATCCCTTTCAGCCAGGGGATCGGCCCCTGAAGCGCCTGGCCCAGATCAGGCCGGAAGCCCAAGAACAGGCCGACCGCCGCCACGGCCGCCACGGCGGCGGCGGCCAGCAGGAAAGGGCTGGGCATGGCGGGCTTGGCCGGCTCCAGCCCGGCGGCGAGGGCGTCGATCAGGTCGTCAGTCTTCATCGGGCGATACGCTGGCGACCAGCGTCTTCATGCTGCGGTGGACGCTGACCTTGGCCGCGCCCTCGGTAAAGCCGTTGCGCTTGGCCGCTTCGGCCAAGGAGAAGCCGCCGATCCGAACGTCCTCGATGAGGCGGCGCTGACGCGGCGGCAGAATGGACAGGACCTTCTTCAGATCGCGGCGCACGACGCCGTCCTCGACCGTGTGTTCGGCCAAAAGGACCGACGCCTCCTCCAGCGGCACGTCGGCGCGTCGTCCCAGGCGGCGGAAATGGTCGATCAGCTTGTAGCGCGCGATCGCATAGGCCCAGGCCGTGAAGGGCAGCGACCGGTCGTAGGTCGCCCGCTTGGCGTGGATGGCGATCAGACAGTCCTGCACGAGATCCTCCGCGTCGGCCTCGCAGCCGGTCAGGCGACGTTTGAAAAAGGGGGTCAGGGCGCCGCGCATTTCGGACAGCAGGGCGCGCCAGGCCACGGGGTCGCCGTCGAGACCCCGCAACATCAGACGTTTGAGCTCGGCTTCCTTGTCGACCACGCCCCAACCCATTCGCGTCGGACAGGGCGGAGGTTACACGGCGGACGACGATCGGCGAGAGTTCTTTTTCTGATGGCGCCGGTAACCTTCGCCGTGCGGGCGTCGAAACCCTTCCTGTCAAGCGGGTCCGCTCCGGGCCGCTGTCACACAGGAAATGATCCCATGACTATCTCCGCCAAGATCCTGGTCGGCGCCGGCGCCCTGCTGGCCCTGGGCGCCAACGCCGCCGCTGCACAGAACCGCCCGACCGCCCAGCAGGAAGCCGCCATGGAGAAGTGCTACGGCGTGGCCAAGGCGGGCAAGAACGACTGCGCCGCCGGCCCCGGCACCACCTGCGCCGGCACCTCGGTGCGCGACTATCAGGGCAATGCCTGGAAACTGGTCGCCAAGGGCACCTGCACCTCTATCGAGACGCCCAAGGGCAAGGGTTCGCTGAGCCCGATCCCGAACCGCTGATGTCCCCCGTTCCGACCGCTGGACTGGGCCTGAAGCCCCAGCACTACCCGGAGGCTGCGGCCTGTCCGGCGGCCGGAGCCCAGCGCGGCCTGTGGTTCGAGGTTCATCCCGAGAACTATATGGTTGCGGGCGGGCCGCGCCTGTCCTGGCTGGAGACGATCCGCGCCGCCCGACCGTTGTCGCTGCACGGGGTCGGCCTGTCCCTGGCCGGTGACGAGCGGCCGGATCGCGAACATCTGGCCCGTTTTCGCGCCCTGATCGATCGGTTCGAACCCTTTTTGGTGTCCGAACATCTGGCCTGGTCGCGACGCGGCGGGGTCTATCACCCCGATCTGTTGCCTGTCCCGCGCAGCCGCGAGATCCTGAACCTGGTGTGCGACCATGTCGACGAGGCGCAGCAGGCCCTGGGACGGCGGCTGCTGATCGAAAATCCGTCCGCCTATCTGGCCCTGGCCGGACATGACTGGGACGAGGTGGATTTCCTGGTCGAGATGGCCCGGCGGACCGGCTGCGGCCTGCTGATCGACGTCAACAACGTCCATGTCAGCGCCTCCAACATGGGGTTTTCGGCCGAGGCCTGGCTGGACGCGGTGCCGGGCGCGCTGGTGGGCGAGGTGCATCTGGCGGGCCATAGCCCCGATCCCGTTTGGGGCGAGGCCCTGCTGATCGACAGCCACGACACGCCGGTTTCCGAGAGCGTTTGGGCGCTCTACGACCGTCTGATCGCGCGCATCGGTTCCCGGCCGACCCTGGTCGAACGCGACGGCGATGTTCCGGAATTTTCGGTCCTGCTGGATGAGCAGGCGCGCGCCGCTGCGGCGCTGACCGCTGCGGAGGCGGTGGCGTGACCGGGTTTCACGCGGCTTTCGACAGGGCGCTGACCGGCGATCTGGAGTCTCTGCGGCCTCACCTGGAGCCGGGCGACCGGACGCTGGGTGCGCTGGCCGTCTATCGCAACACGACGATCAAGGGCCGTATCGACGCCCTGGAAGCCAACTATCCCACCGTGTTGCAGATGGTTGGCGAAGATTGGTTTCGCGCGGCCGCCGCCGCCTTTGTCGCCGACCAGCCGGGCGACACCCCGGTGCTGGTCGATTACGGCGAAGGCTTCCCCGATTGGCTGGCGGGTTTCCAGCCGGCGACGGACATGGCCTATCTGGCGCCCTGCGCCCGGCTGGATCGGGCCCGGACCCAAGCTCATCTGGCCAAGGACGCAGCGCCGTTCGAGCCGCGCGAGGCCGCCGCGCTCGGCCCCGCCTTGGCGGGCGTAACGGCCAATCTGCACCCGTCGGTTCAGTTGTTCTGGTTCGAGTGGACGGCGCCCTCGCTCTGGCTGGCGCATCGTTATCCGTCCCCGGACGCGTCTCTCGAGTGGCGGGCCGAGGCGGAAGGCTTGCTGGTGCACCGGCCGGGCGCCGAGGTGCAGGCGCGGCGGTTGAGCCGCGCGGAATGGGTCTTCCTGGACGCCTGTCGCCTTCATCGACCGTTCGGTGTCGCTGCGGCTGCGGTCCAGGCGGCGGCGCCCAGTCTGGATCTTTCCGCCCTGTTCGCCGGCCTGATCTCGCTCGGCGTCTTCCTCTCACCCTCGATCCCGAAGGACCAACCATGAACCGTATCGCGGACATTCATCGACGTATCACCGCCGCCGCGCCCGAGGCCGCCCTGGCCCTGCTGCTGCGCGTCGGGATCGCCACGCCCTTCTTCCTGTCGGGACGGACCAAGGTCGAGGGCCTGCTGACGATCAAGCCCTCGACCCGGTATCTGTTCGCCGAAGAGTACCGCGTTCCCCTGCTGCCGCCGGACCTGGCGGCGCATCTGGCGACCTATTTCGAGCACCTTTTTCCGATGCTGATCGTGCTGGGTCTGGCCACGCGGCCGGCGGCGGCGGGCCTGCTGTTCATGACCCTGGTGATCCAGGTTTTCGTCGAGCCGGGCGGCTGGCCCGTACACCTGCTGTGGGCCGGGCCGCTGGCCTATCTGATCGCTCGCGGACCGGGCGCCGTCAGTCTGGACCGTGTGCTGAAGATCGACTGATACGCGCACGCCTCTTGTCAGCCGCGTCACTTTGTCCTTGAAGCGGATGAAGCCGGCGCGGGCCGGGCAGGGATCGCCGTTTCATGTTCAGCCTTCTGAACCTCCAGAGCCTGTTCGGCCTGGTCGTCATCATCGCCGTCTGCTGGGCGATCTCGGAGAACCGGCGGGTCTTCCCCTGGAAGCTGGCGATCGGCGCCGTCGCCGTTCAGGCGGCGCTGGTGCTGGCCCTGTTCGCCATTCCGGGGTCGCGAACGGTGCTGGCCGCCGTCACGGGGGCGATCGACGGCCTGGCCGTGGCGACGGCGCAGGGCACGCGGTTCGTCTTCGGCTATCTGGGCGGGGGCGATCAGCCCTATGCGGTTCAGAACGAAGGCGCCCTGTTCACCTTCGCCTTCAACGTCCTGCCGCTGATCATGGTGATTTCCGCCCTGTCGGCCCTGTTGTGGCACTGGAAGATCCTGAAGTGGCTGATCCGGGGCTTCGGCTTTCTGTTTCAGCGCACCATGGGGCTGGGCGGCGCCTCGGCCCTGGCGGTGGCGGCCAACATCTTCCTGGGCACGATCGAAAGCCCGATCGTCATCAAGGCCTATCTGGACAAGCTGAGCCGGTCCGAAATCTTCCTGATGATGACCGTCGGTCTGGCGACGGTGGCGGGATCGACCATGGTGGCCTACGCCAGCATCCTGTCCCAGACCCTGCCGAACGCGGCCGGCCACGTGCTGGTCGCCTCCATCGTCTCGGCCCCGGCCGGGGTGCTGCTGGCGCGGATCATCGTGCCCGAGCCCGACAAACAGGCGGCCCAGGCCATCAGCTATGACTCGGCCCTGAAGTACGACAGCGCCATCGACGCCATTTCCAAGGGCACCTCGGACGGGCTGATGGTGGTGCTGAACATTTCGGCCGTGCTGATTGTGTTCGTCGCCCTGGTCGCCCTGGTCAACATCATGCTGGGCGGTTTGATCGTCTTCGGCGAGCCGCTGACGGTCGAGCGGATTCTGGGCGTCCTGTTCACCCCCCTGGCCTGGCTGATCGGGGTGGACGCGCGCGAGGCGGGGCAGGGCGGCTGGCTGCTGGGCGTCAAACTGGCCCTGACCGAGTTCGTGGCCTTCATCGACCTGGGCAAGATACCGGCCGAGGCGATGAGCGAGCGGACGCGGATGCTTATGACCTATGCGCTGTGCGGCTTCGCCAACATCGGTTCGGTCGGCATTACCGTGACCGGCCTGTCGGTCTTGATGCCCGAGCGTCGGCATGAGGTTCTGGGGCTGATCTGGAAGGCCCTGTTCGCCGGCTTCATGGCCACGCTGATGAGCGCCGCCATCGTCGGCGCCTTGCCAGCGGCGGTGTTCGGGCAGTAGCGTTTCTCAAAACAACGGAGGCGTTCCGATGAAGCTCTACACCTCGCACCGCGCGCCCAATCCGCGGCGGGTCCGCTGGGTCATGGCGGAGAAGGGGATCGACGACGTCGAACTGGTCGACGTCGATATACTGACGGGCGAGCACAAGAAGGCCGAATATCGCGCCAAGGTCGGCGTGCCTCATGTTCCGGCGCTGGAGTTGGACGACGGCGAGACCATTTCCGAATCCGTAGCGATCGGCCGCTATCTGGAGGCCCTGTACCCAGAGCCGAACCTGTTCGGCCGCGACGCCCGCGAACAGGCGGTGGTCGAGATGTGGACGCGCCGGTGCGAATTCTATCTGTCCAATCCGATCATGCTGAACGTGCGTCACTCGCACCCGGCCCTGGCCGCGCTGGAGGCGGTGCAGATCCCGCAGGTGGCTGAGTACAATCGGGTTTCGGCCGAGCGGTTCATGAAGACCCTGGACCGGCATCTGGCCGAGCGGGAATTCATCGCCCTGGATCGGTTCACCATCGCCGACATCGTCGCCGTGGTCGGTTTGGACTTCGCCCGGCTGGTCCGCTACCGCCCGCCCGCCGAGTTCGAGAACCTGCATCGCTGGTTCGACGCCTGTCGGGAGCGGCCGGCGGCCAAGGCGGGGGTCTGAGCCGCCTTGCGGTCGCTGACGCGATCGGATCGCTGGCTGGCCCTGCTGCTGGCGGGTCTGGCCGGCTATGTCGACGCCCTCGGCTTTCTGCACCTTGGCGGCGTGTTCGTCTCCTTCATGAGCGGCAATTCCACCCGGTTGGCCGCCAGCCTCGCCGAAGGGCAATGGCCGGCGGCCGCCCATCTGGCGGCCATATTGGCCCTGTTCGTCCTGGGCTCGTTTCTCGGCGCCCTGGTCGCCGGCGGCGAGGACGCCCCTTCGCGCAGCCGGGTCCTGATGTTCGAGGGGCTGCTGCTGGCCTTGGCCGCTGCTCTTGCGGGCGCGGGGCTGACGCCTGCGGCCGTCGGCCTGATGGTCATGGCCATGGGCGCCGAGAATTCGGTCTTCCTGAGGAACGGAGAGGTCGGGGTCAGCCTGACCTATATGACCGGAACCCTGGTCAAGCTGGGTCAGGCCCTGGCGGGCGCTGTAAAGGGCGGAGACCGGCACGCCTACAAGGCCTATCTGACCCTGTGGGCGGGGCTGAGCGTCGGGGCGGTGCTGGGCGCCCTGACCTTCGGCCGTCTGGGACTGGCGGCCCTCTGGCCCGCCGCCGGTTTCGCCCTCTTGATGGCTCTGATCGTGCGGTTCAGCCGCGCGGCGTGAACTTGCGGATCACGCCCGAGAAGGTCATCAGCAGCCGTTCGCCGGTGTTGATCTGGCCGCGCACGAAGATCAGACTCTTGCCCGCCTTGGTGACCTGACCGGTCGCTTCGATCAGTTCGCCGACATAGGCGCCGTCGATGAAGGTGGAATCGAGCTGGACCGTCACGCCCGAGGCGCCCTCCATCTCCTGATAGGCGATCTGGAACATGGCGATGTCGGCGAAGGTCATCAGACAGCCGCCGTGCATCCGGCCTCCCGCATTCATATGCTTTTGCTCGGCGCGGAAGGCGCAGCGCATGTGGCCGTCGGGATCGAGCTTGCCGTAAAAGGGGCCGACCACGACGTCGAAGGTGTCGTGCAGGTCATAGGTCTGCCAACCGGCGAACTCGCCCTCGGTGACGGTGATTTTCTTCGGCATGACGACTCGGCCTTACTTCTGGTCTCGCGGTGCAGCATATAGGCGCAATGAGCGATCCGATCGAAACCGCAATCTTGAATAAACTCGCCGGGCTTGAGCCGGGCAAGAGCATCGAGCCGGCCGAGGTGGCCAAGGCGCTGCAGCCGGAACAGTGGCAGCGGATGCTGCCCAAGGTGCGGGCTGCGGCCCTGGGCCTGATGCGCCAGGGCAGGCTGACCATCACCAAGAAGGGCAAGCCGGTCGATCCGGACAATTTTCGCGGCGTGACGCGCCTGCGTCTGCCGACCGAGGAGGAGGCGGCCCTGGCGCTGAGCCGCCGTCCGCCGGTCGCCGAGGACGACATCGAAGATTGACCACTCCGCTCATCCCCGCGAAGGCGGGGACCCAGTCCTTTTCTTGAGGCAAGGCTTTTGGGATCGGCATCGCTGAAAATCGGCGAGACGGAAGCCCCCAATGATCTGGGTCCCCGCCTTCGCGGGGATGAGCGGGGCGTGGGAAGTCTCGACGCCCTTCTGAGCGACATCCGCGCCTGCCGCGCCTGCGCGGGCGTGCTGCCGCACACGCCGCGCCCGGTGGTTCGGGTCTTTCCCGAGACGCGGCTCTTGATCTGCGGCCAGGCTCCGGGGCGGCGGGTGCATGAAAGCGGCCTGCCCTTCACCGATCCGTCCGGCGACCGGCTGCGCGACTGGATGGGGGTGGACTATGAGACCTTCTACGCCGACCGCCGCATCGGGGTGGCGGCCCAGGCCTTCTGCTATCCCGGCACGGCGCCGAAAGGGGGCGACTATCCGCCGCCCGCGCGCTGCGCCGAGCTGTGGCGGCCGTCGCTGATGCAGGCCCTGCCGCAGATGGAGCTGACGCTTCTGGTCGGCGGCTATGCCCAGGCCTGGGCCCTGGGCGGGCGAACGCAGCGCAATATGACCGAGACGGCGCGGGCCTGGCGGGACTACGCCCCCGACTATCTGGTGCTCCCGCACCCGTCCTGGCGCAATACCGCCTGGCTGAGACGGAATCCGTGGTTCGAGGAAGAGGTGATCCCCTATCTGCGGATGCGGGTCGCCTCGATCCTGGCGTCGATGAGGATGTGCACATGACCTCCAGAGGGCTGATCGCGGCCGCAGGACTGGCCTTGGGCCTGACCGGTTGCGCCGCGCCCCACATCCAGCCGCCGATGACGCCTCCGGCGGGCTTCGCCGGGCCTCATGTGGAGGATCGCGCCCTGGTCATGTCGGACGGGGCGCGGTTGCCTCTGATGCGCTGGGGGCCGACCGACCGTGAGCCCTGGGCGGTCATCGTCGCCCTGCACGGCATGAACGACCATGCCGCCAGCTTCCGCCTGGCCGGACCCTGGTGGGCCGAACAGGGGATCGAGACCTGGGCCTATGACCAGCGCGGCTTCGGCGCCGCGCCGGGGCGGGGCGTCTGGGCGGGGACCGCCAAGATGACCCAGGACCTGCGCGAGGCGACCGCCCTGGCCCGCGCGCGCCATCCCCATGCCGTCATCGCCGTGGTCGGCGAGAGCATGGGGGGATCGGTGGCCGCCGCCGCCTTCGGATCGGACGATCCGCCGGACGCCGACCGGGTGGTCCTGCTGGCGCCCGGCGTCTGGGGCTGGTCGACCCAGGGGCCGTTGAACAGCGCCGTCCTGAACATCGCCGCGCGTCTGGCGGGCGGCGTGGCCCTGGAGCCGCCCAGCTTCATCACGCGCGACATCCACGCCTCCAGCAACACGCTGGAGCTGGTCCGCAACGGCCGCGACCCGCAAAGCATCCTGGCCACCCGGTTCGACACCATCTACGGCCTGGTCGATCTGATGGAGACGGCGTCGCGCAGCCTGGGCCGCATCCGCGGCGACGCCCTTCTGATGTACGGCGCGCACGATGAGATCGTCAAAAGGGATCAGATGAAGAAGGCCCTGCAAAGGGCCGTGGCCGAGGGCGGCGCCCTGAAGACGGCCTGGTATCCCGACAGCTGGCACCTGCTGGACCGCGATCTGGACGCCGAGATCGTCTATCGCGACATCGCCGCCTGGCTGAAGGATCCCAGGGCCGCCCTGCCGTCCGGCGCGCCCCCGGTCCTGCCTGAGTTGGAAACGGCGGTTCGCCCGTAAAGGTCTCTTAACGGCCCATTTACCATCGACACGGCATTTTCTGCCTAGCGGGGCGTCGGTGTCTCCCGTGAGTTTGGGGCGTGGGCGCGTGGGCGGCTTTACGGCGGCGTTGCAGAAGTTCGGGATCGGTCGTCTGGCCGCCGTCCTCGGCGTCGCCGCGGGCGTGACCGCCGTCCTGGTCGCCGTCA
This sequence comes from Brevundimonas sp. GW822-FHT03E11, assembly GCF_058801445.1. Taxonomy (NCBI): domain Bacteria; kingdom Pseudomonadati; phylum Pseudomonadota; class Alphaproteobacteria; order Caulobacterales; family Caulobacteraceae; genus Brevundimonas; species Brevundimonas sp. GW822-FHT03E11. Next base: position 312,398 of record NZ_JBXANG010000003.1, read on the forward strand.
TGCTGCGCGTGGGCCAGGCGCCGGACGCCTTGCTCTATTCCAATCTCGATCTGCGCGAGGCCGGCGAAATCACCGCCGCCCTGCAACAGGCCGGCATCAAATACGCCTCCAAGGGCGACGGCTCGACCGTCATGGTCAATCGCGACGACGTGGGCACGGCGCGGATGCTGATCGCCGAAAAGGGGCTCGTGACCTCCGGCTCGGTCGGCTACGAAATCTTCGACAATCAGTCGGTCCTGGGCCAGACCGAGTTCCAGCAGCAGCTGAACGAACAGCGCGCCCTGCAAGGCGAACTGGCCCGCACCATCATGTCGATGCGCGGCATCACCGCCGCCCGCGTCCACATCACCATGCCGCGCCGCGAGATGTTCACCGCTGCTGCGGGCGAACCCACCGCCGCCGTGCTGGTCGGCCTGGGCGGGCGGGATCTGACGGCGGATCAGGTGCGGGCCATCCGCAATCTGGTGGCCTCGTCCGTGCCCAATCTGAAGCCGGACCGGGTCACGGTGGCCGATCAGAACAACCGCACCCTGGCGGCCGGCGACGACGGCGGCTTCACCTCGGCCTCTGCGGCCGAAACCAAGGGCAATACCGAGGCCCAGCTTCAGGCGCGCATCAAGGACATCGTCGAGGGCGTCGTCGGCGTCGGCTCGGCGCGGGTCCAGGTGACGGCCGACATCGACCAAAGCCGCTCCACCACCCAGGAACAGAAGTTCGATCCCGACGGCCAGGTCGTGCGTTCGACCACGGCCAACGGCTCGCAGTCCTCGGACACGACCGGCCAGAACGACGGCGGCGTGACGGCGGCGAACAACATCCCGGGCGGCGCCCCGCCCGCGACCACGCCGGCCGGCTCGACCACCGCCGAGAACGCCGAGACGACAAACTACGAAATCTCCAACACCACCACCACGACCACCAAGGAGCCGGGCGAGGTCAAGAAGCTGGCCGTCGCCGTCGCCGTGGACGGCAAATGGACCCCGGCCGCCGACGGCAAGGGAGAGCCGACCTATGCGCCGCGCTCGGCCGAGGAGATCGCTCAGATCAAGTCCCTGGTCGCGGCGGCGGCCGGCATAGACGAGGCCCGCGGCGACAAGATCGAGGTCATCAACGTCCGCTTCAACCGCGACACCGGCCTGCCCGGGGGGCTGGACGACAAGCCTTCGCTGCTGGACTTCTCCAAGACCGACGTCATGCGCCTGATTGAATTGGGCATTCTGGCGGTGGTGGCGCTGCTGCTGATCTTCTTCGTCCTGCGGCCCCTGCTGAAGACGGCCGGCTCGGGCGGGGCGGCCGGTCCTGGAGCGCCGGCTCTGACGGCCCCGGACGGCACGCCGGTCGCCACCTTGACCACGACCGTCATCGGCCCGGACGGCCAGCCCCAGCTGGTGCAACTGCCTGCGCCGAACGAAATGGACCAGAAGATCGACATCGCCCGTATCGAAGGGCAGGTGAAGGCGTCTTCGGTCAAGAAGGTCGCCGACTTCGTCCAGGCCCATCCTGACGAGGCCGCCAACATCCTGCGCAACTGGGTGGCGGAAGGCTGATGGCCAAGCTGGTTTCGAAAAAGCCGGTCATCGAGGACCCCAATCGGCTGACCGGCCCCGAGAAGGCGGCCGTCATCCTGCTGGCCCTGGGCGAAGACCACACCGCCCTGTGGGAGAGGCTGGACGACGAGGAGGTCAAGGAGATCTCCCAGGCCATGGCGACCCTGGGCAATGTGACGGCCGAGGCGGTCGAGGCCCTGATGCTGGAGTTCGTGTCCGGCCTGTCGGGCACGGGCGCCGTCATGGGCAGTTTCGAACAGACCCAGAAGCTGCTCAGCGCCTTCCTGCCCAAGGATCGCGTCGACGGCTTGATGGAGGAAATCCGCGGTCCGGCCGGCCGGACCATGTGGGACAAGCTGGGCAATGTGAACGAGGCGGTTCTCGCCAACTATCTGAAGAACGAATATCCCCAGACCGTCGCCGTCATCCTGTCCAAGGTGAAGTCCGACCACGCCGCCCGGGTGCTGACGGCCCTGCCGGAGGATTTTGCCCTGGAATGCGTCCAGCGGATGCTGCGGATGGAGCCTGTCCAGCGCGAAATCCTGGACAAGATCGAGGCGACCCTTCGCACCGAATTCATGTCGAACCTGGCGCGCACCTCCAAGCGCGACAGCCACGAAATGATGGCCGACATCTTCAACAGTTTCGACCGACAGACCGAGGCGCGCTTCATCGGCGCCCTGGAAGAGCGCAACCGCGAATCCGCCGAACGCATCCGCGCCCTGATGTTCGTCTTCGAAGACCTGTCCAAGCTGGATCCGGGCGGGGTTCAGACCCTTCTGCGGGCCGTGGACAAGGACTCGCTGGGCCTGGCGATGAAGGGGGCCTCCGAAGGGCTGCGGGAGATGTTCTTCTCCAACATGTCCGAACGCGCCGCCAAGATCCTGCGCGAAGACATGGAGTCCATGGGGCCGGTGCGGCTGAAGGACGTGGATGGGGCCCAGATGGCCATGGTCCAGGTCGCCAAGGATCTGGCCGCGCGCGGCGAGATCATGCTGGCCGGCCAAGGCTCCGACGACGAGTTGATCTACTGACATGAGCACCCCCTTCGCCTTTGACACCGAGTTCGACGCCGACGGCGCGGTGGTGCGCGCAAGCGCCTGGAAGCCGGTCAAACGCAGCTACATGCCCGCAGAGGTCGAGGCCCTGGTCGCCACCGCCCGGCTGGAGGCGCGCCAGGAGGCCCTCGCCGAGGTCGAAAACATCCGGGCCATGGCCCTGACCAACATCGCCCAGGCCGCCGCCGCCGCCCTGCCGTCGCTGCGAACCGTCGCCCAGACCCATCGCGAACAGTCCGCCGACCTGGCCCTGGCGGCGGCGCGGGCCATCGCCGACGCCGCCCTGCACCGCTTCCCCCAGGCGCCGTTGCGCGCCGCCCTGGAGTCCCTGGCTCAAGAGATCGACGCCTCGCCGCGCCTGGTGATCCGGGCCTCGGGCCTGGACGAGGTGGTGCGCGGCCAAATCGAACAGGCCTGCGCCGACAGCGGCTTCACCGGCGTCGTCGCCTTCCGCGACGAACCCGGCATGGCGGTCGCCGCCTTCCAGCTGGAGTGGGCCGACGGTCGCGCCGATCACGATCCCGAAGGTTCCGCCGCCCGCGTCGCGGAGGCCCTGAGCGCCGCCCTGGCGGCCGAGGCGGGACACGCCGAACCCCCAATCCACACCGACCGGAGTGAGTTCTGATGGCCTCCGACGATCTATCGCTCGAGGAATTTCCCGACTCCACCGCCCTGGCCGTCGCCGACGACGCGGGCGAAAAAACCGCCGCCGATCTGGCGACGGTGTTCGAGGTTCCGGTCAATATCTCGGCCGTGCTGGGCAAGTCGCACATGTCGGTCGCCCAGTTGCTGAAGCTGAACAAGGGTTCGGTGCTGGAGCTGGACCGCAAGGTCGGCGAGGCGATCGACATTTTCGTCAACAACCGTCTGATCGCACGCGGCGAGGTCGTCGTGGTCGAGGATCGGCTGGGCGTGACCATGACGGAAATCATCAAGACCGAGGACTCGGGCGGCTGACGCGCGCTGCGCGTCGGACCGGGTGAAGGATTAGAGGAGAAGAACGATGCGTCTTCTGGTGGTAGGCAGACTGAGCGGACAGCTCGCTTCGGCGGTGAAGATGGCCATGGCGCACGGCGCCAAGGTCAGTCACGTCGAGCGCGCGGATCAGGCGACAGAACAGCTTCGACGGGGGCAGGGCGCCGACCTGCTGATGGTCGATTATCAGCTCGACATCGCCGCCTTGATCGCCGCGAACGAGGCCGAGCGGATCACTGTGCCGGTGGTGGCCTTCGGGGTCGACGCCGACGCCCGCGAGGCGGCCGCCGCCATCAAGGCCGGGGCCAAGGAGTTCATCCCCCTGCCGCCCGATGCGGAGATGATAGCGGCGGTCCTGGCCGCCGTCGCCGACGACGAAAAGCCGATGATCTCGGCCGATCCGGCGATGAAGGCGGTGCTGCAACTGGCCGATCAGGTGGCGCGCTCCGAAGCCTCCATCCTGATCACCGGCGAAAGCGGCGTCGGCAAGGAGGTGATGGCGCGCTACATGCACGACCATTCGCGCCGGTCCGAAAAGCCCTTCATCAGCGTCAACTGCGCGGCCATTCCCGATAATCTGCTGGAATCGGAACTGTTCGGTCACGAGAAGGGCGCCTTCACGGGCGCCGTCGCCCGCCGGATCGGCAAGTTCGAAGAGGCCGACGGCGGCACCCTGCTGCTGGACGAAATCTCCGAGATGGACGCCCGGCTCCAGGCCAAGCTGCTGCGCGCCATCCAGGAGCGGGTGATCGACCGGGTCGGCGGCTCCAAGCCCGTGCCGGTCAATATCCGCATCATCGCCACCTCCAACCGCGACCTGGCCAAGGCCGTGGCGGAAGGCACGTTCCGCGAGGACCTGCTGTACCGGCTGAACGTCGTCAATCTGCGCCTGCCGGCCCTGCGCGAACGGCCGGGCGACATCGGGGTGCTGGCCGATCACTTCATCAAGAAATATGCGGCGGCCAACGGCGTGCCCGAGCGGCCGATGTCGGCGCGGGCGCGTCAGGCGATCAGCGCCCACCGCTGGCCCGGCAACGTCCGTGAGCTGGAAAACGCCATGCACCGGGCCGTGCTGCTGGCGACCGGACCCGAGATCGATGTGGACGCCATCCGCCTGCCGGACGGCCAGCCGCTGACGGCGGAAGGCGGCGGCATGATGGGAACGGCGGCCGTGGGGAACCCCTATGGCGGCGGCGTTGCGGCCCGGGCGGCCCAGGCGGCCGACGCCGTGACCCGCAGCTTCGTCGGCCAGACGGTGGCGGCGATGGAGAAGACCCTGATCCTGGATACCCTGACCCACTGTCTGGGCAATCGCACCCATGCGGCCAACATCCTGGGCATCTCCATCCGGACCCTGCGCAACAAGCTGAACGAGTACGCCGAGGAGGGGACGGTCATTCCCGCCCCGCAGTCCGGCGTCTCGGCCTCGGGCTACGCCGCCTGAGCATGGGGCGCGGTCTGGACAGGCGGAGGCTGATGGCCGGCGCGGGCGCGCTGGGCCTGGCCGCCTGCACGCCGCGCAGCCAGACCAAGGTCAAGGCCGAGGCGGCCCCGGACCTGTTCCTGAACGATCTGGAGACGCGCTGGGGCGGGCGGCTGGGCGTTGCGGCCCTGGACGTCGGCAGCGGCGTGCGGACCTTGTGGCGCAGCCAGGAGCGGTTTCCCTTCTGCTCGACCTTCAAACCCTTTCTGGCGGCGGCCACCCTGCAAAGGGTGCAGCGGGACGAGGAACGGCTGGACCGGCCGGTCCGCATCACCTCGGCCGACATCATCCCCCATGCGCCCGTGACCGAAAAGGCGGTGGGGCGGACGCTCACCATCCGCGAACTTATGCAGGCGGCGGTGGAGGTCAGCGACAACCCGGCCGCCAATATCCTGATCCGCGAGATGGGCGGAATCGGCGTATGGCGTTCGTGGTGGCCGACCTTCGGCGACACCACGACCGTCATCTCTCGGCTGGAGCCGGACTTGAACACCGCCCTGCCTGACGATCCGCGCGACACCTGCCTGCCGGAACAGACCGTCGCCAACATCCGCGAAATGGCCTTCAGCGATCGACTGACGCCGGCGCATGACGCCCTGCTGCAAGACTGGCTGACGGCGTCGACCACCGGACCCGGCCGGATCAAGGCCGGCGCGCCCGAGGGCTGGAGCGTCGCGCACAAGACCGGATCCGGCGCCAACGGCACGACGAACGACGTGGGCGTGCTGACGCCGCTCAGCGGGTCGCCGGTCATCATCGCCGCCTATTTCACCGGCGCCGCCTCGGCGACGGAGGATCAGCGCGACGCCGTGATCGCCGAGGCGACCCGCCGCGCCCTGAAGGCCCTGGGCCGTGACTGATGCGCCGATCATGATGAAGGACGGCATGGCGCGCCCCACGGGGCGCGACGTGCTGAGCTGGGTCAACCGCGGCGAGGTGCTGATGGCGGTCGGCGTGATCGGCGTGATCATGCTGCTGATCCTGCCGATCCCCAAGATGCTGCTGGACCTGCTGCTGGCGATTTCGCTGGTCTCGTCCGTGCTGATCCTGATGACCGCCGTGATGATGAAGAAGCCGCTGGACTTCGCCATCTTCCCGACGGTTCTGCTGGTTTCGACCCTGTTCCGCCTGGGCCTGAACCTGGCCTCGACGCGGCTGATCCTGACCCACGGTCAGGAAGGACACGACAGCGCCGGCCAGGTGATCAACGCCTTCGGCGAGCTGATGATGGGCGGCAATTTCATCATCGGGGTGATCATCTTCGCCATCATCCTGGTGGTGAACTTCGTCGTCATCACCAAGGGTTCGACCCGGATCGCCGAAGTCTCGGCCCGCTTCACCCTGGACTCCATGCCGGGCAAGCAGATGGCGATCGACGCCGATCTGTCTTCGGGACTGATCAACGAGGATCAGGCCAAGCAGCGCCGCAAGGAGCTGGAGCAGGAATCGACCTTCTTCGGGGCCATGGACGGCGCCTCCAAATTCGTGCGCGGCGACGCCGTCGCGGGCCTGATCATCACCTTCATCAACGCCATCGGCGGCATATTGATCGGCACCCTGCAGCACGGCATGCCGGCCATGGACGCCGCCAACACCTATGTGCAGCTGACCATCGGCGACGGTCTGGTCACCCAGGTGCCGGCCATCATCATCTCGATCGCCGCCGGCTTCCTGGTGTCCAAGGCCGGCGTCGAGGGCACGGCGGACAAGGCCCTGGTCACCCAGCTGGCCACCAATCCGGTGTCTCTGGGCGTGGTGTCGGGCGCGGCGGGTCTGATCGGCCTGATCCCCGGCATGCCGCTGATCCCCTTTGCCGCCCTGGCCATCGGTTCGGGCTTCATGGCCTGGCGCCTGGGCCGCCAAAGGCTCAAGCCCCAGCCGACGGAGGCCGAGGTCGCCGCTGCGGCCGCGCCCAAGGAGGAGGTCGAAGAGCCGATCTCGAACGTGCTGACGATCGACGAGGTCAAGATCGAGCTGGGCTATTCGCTGCTCAGCCTGATCAATGATCTGGAAGGGCGGCGTCTGACCGATCAGATCAAGGCGCTCCGTCGATCGCTGGCCCAGGAATACGGCTTCGTCATGCCGCAGGTCCGCATTCTGGACAATATGCGCCTGCCGACCCAGGGCTACGCCATCCGCATCAAGGAGATGGAGGCTGGGGCGGGCGAGGTGCGTCTGGGTCATCTGATGGCGATGGACCCGGCGGGGGGCCAGGTGGATCTGCCGGGCGAACATATGCGCGAGCCCGCCTTCGGCCTGCCCGCCACCTGGATCAGCGAAACCCTGCGCGAAGAAGCGACCTTCCACGGCTATACGCTGGTCGATCCCTCCACGGTCCTGACGACGCACCTGACCGAGATCCTGAAGGAGAATATGGCGGACCTGCTGTCCTACGGCGAGGTGCAGAAGCTGCTGAAGGAGCTGGGAACCGAAGAGAAGAAGCTGGTCGAGGAGCTGATCCCCAGCGTCGTCAGCGTCACCACCCTGCAAAGGGTGCTTCAGGCCCTGCTGCGCGAGAAGGTGTCGATCCGCGATCTGCCCGCCATTCTGGAAGGGCTGGCCGAGGCCGCGCCCCACAGCACCAGCGTCACCACCCTGGTCGAACACGTCCGCGCCCGCCTGGCCCGTCAGCTGTGCTGGCAGCACCAGGGCGGCGACGGCGCCCTGCCGATCGTCACCCTGTCGCCCGAATGGGAGAACGCCTTCGCCGAAAGCCTGATCGGCGGCGGCGAGGACAAGCAGCTGGCCATGGCGCCGTCGCGGCTGCAGGACTTCATCCGCGCCGTCCGCGACACCTTCGAACGGATCGCCATGTCCGGCGAGAATCCCGTCCTGCTGACCGGGCCCCAGACTCGCCCCTATGTCCGCTCGATCATCGAGCGGTTCCGGGGCCAGACGGTGGTCATGAGCCAGAACGAAATCCACCCCCGCGCCAAGCTTCGGACCCTGGGCCAGGTCTAGAGCAATCCAAACCATGGTCTGCGATCCGATCAAGGACCGATCAACCTGTATCGGATGTTGGACTGGACCTTGGGCAGGGCCCGTCTGCAGACCGCGATCGGCCGAGGTTCAGGCCCAAAAAAGGGTGCGCCGATCAGGCTGTGGGGGTGTTGCCGAGGCGGCTGACCGCCAAGGTGACGTGGCCTGTGAGAGCCTCAGACGACGGGTTTGCTTGCTGATCGCCTGGCCAGAGCCGCCAGAGCAGAATCGTTTCTGCCGGAACCGCGCAGCGGTTCCGGCAGAAGGATGGGTCCTGCTCTCGCCCAATCTGGAGCCTGATTAAGGCGTCAGCGGAACCGCGAAGCGATTCCTGGGCAACAGATCAGGCTCTAGAAGCGCCCGTTGATGCTGAACTGGAAGGTGCGGCCAACCGAGCTGTAGATGGCGCCGACCGCCTCCTGTTCCCACCGTTTGTTGGAGAGGTTGTTGACGTTGAAGCGCAGATCGACCTCATCGTTGAGCTCATAGCCGACATACAGGTTGTATATGGCGTAACCCTTGCGGTCGAGGTAGGCGTTCTGTTCGATCGTCGCCGGCGCCGAACCGTTGAAGCGGATGGTGTCGGACTGCGTGGAGAAGTTCAGGCTGGTGGAGATTCTCTTGCGCGAGTAGCCGATCGTGGTGTTGCTCTGCCACTTCGGCGTGCCGATGCTGCCGAGATACTGCTCGGTGTCGCCCGGCAGACCCGTGGGGCTGAAGCTCGACTCGTAGATGCGGTAGAGGTTGCTGTTCACCGACACGCTGCCCCAGTCGCTCGACGACCCGAACAGCTCCGCCAGCTTCTTGCGATAGACGACGACGATGTTGGCGGCGCGCAGGTTGGTCTGAGCCAGGTTCAGATATGTGGACTGCCAGCCGTCGTTGACGCTGAATGCGCGGCTGGGGTTTGGCTCCGTCCCCGACGTGTACCGCGGAACCGAGCCGCAGGTGTTCAGGCCGAACTGACCGCTATTGTCCGGATAGGACGCCGAGTCGTAGCAGTAGGTCAGAAGTTGTTCCGCCGAGACGCGGGTCAGCTGGTCCTTCAGTTGGATGTCGATGTAATCGAACGACATCCGCAGGTTCGGCACGTAGCGCGGTTCAAGCACCACGCCCGCCGTCCAGCTTTCGCCGCGCTCCGGTTTCAGTTCTTCGTTGCCGAAGCGGGCGCCCAGCACCGAAGGCGTGCCGGGATTGAAGGTGCTGAGGAAGGTTTCGGCCTCGGCGTTGGTCGATGCGTAGCCCGCCGCGCGAACAGCGGCGATACAGTTGGCCTTGCGCGTCGCCGGGTTCAGGCCCGAGTTGATATTGCCGACTGCGCAGGGGTCGCTCATCGACGTGAAGGAAGCCTGACCGCCCAAGAACAGCTCCACGCCGTCCGGCTGGCGGATCGAGCGGGTGACATTGCCGCGGAAGGTGATGTCGCGGATCGGCTGGAAGGTGGCGGCGAGCGACCAAATCTTCGACCAGTCGCCGTCGTAGGTCGGGCTGACCGTCGCACCTTGCTGGTTTACGAAGGTCGAGGCGTCGCCGGTCTGCTGGGACCAGCGAACCGCCGAGTTGATTTCCAGACGCTGAGCGAACGGCAAGTTGAAGCCATTGCCAAGGACGGGGATATTCACCTCGACGCCGTATTCCTGCGCCTCGGTCTCGTACTGAGTGGCCGAGATCGCCGCCGACCGCGTGCGACCGTAGCGCGAAACGTCATCGACCCAGTAGTCGTTCTTCGTGGTGCGGCGTTCGGCGGCGAGCGCCACGCCCAGCGGACCGCCCGGCAGTTCGAACAGGTCCCCGGTCACCGAGCCTTGCAGGAAGGTCTGGACGTTCTCGAAGGCGTAGAACTGCTGAGCGGTGACGTAGTCTTTCGCCGCCTGCGTCATCTGATTGTAGCCGAACGGATTCAGCGGCTGGCAGCTGTCGATCATGGCCTGGGTCACGACGGGCTGGAACGGCTGCTTCGCGACCAGGCCATTCGCCGCCGGAGTATCGGCCAGGTTGGTGACAATCACCGACGGGCTCTTGCCCAGATAGGCGGCGGGGTTGGTCTTGGCGCGGCAGGTGATGGCGCCGCTGCTGTCGCGAACGGTGTCGATCGCCAGCATGTACTCCAGGTCCCGGACACCGTTGAACTCGACCTTACCGTCAGCCTTGCCGTAGGTGTAGGACACGTCCCAGGTCCAGTTGCGGTGCAGGAAGTCGAAGTCGCCCTTCAGGCCTTGGGCGAAGTTGCCGATGTTGGTGACGCCGCGCTGAGGGTTGTCGCCCAGGATGTCCTGGTTGGTGCGCGACATGATGAAGTTGTTGGCGCTATTGACCGCGCCGCTGCTGCGCAGCAGCTGCTGCGACGTCGCACTCAGATACGGGTTGTTGATGCTGATCAGAATGCCCGAAGACTCGGTCCCGGCGGAGGTCACGGCGTTACCGGAAGCCCCGTTTCGCGGCAGCACCGTTTGAACCGTCGAATAGATGTTCTGGCTGTACGCCTTGATCCGGTCGTTGATGTCGAAGGTCGCGAAGACCGTGAAGTTCTTACGGGTCTGCTCGTTTTGAATCAGGCTGTAGCGGCTGGTGTTATTGCCTTCGATTCCGGGCGCGGAGCCCAAGGTGCCTTGATCCTGCGCCCCGATATTGGCGAACGACCAATTTTCGGCCTCGCCGTTGGCGTTGAAGCGCACCGGCTTGGCGATGAAGGGGAACAGCGTTCGAGTCGCCGGGTCTGTATTGGCGATCCGCGGAATGTTCGAATAGAGCGAGCCGACGATCAGGTTGATGTCGGTGTTCGGGTTCTGGGCCAGATACTCGCGCAGGGTCGGCAGCTTGCTCTGCAGCACGTTGATGGCGAGAGTGTTCTGCTGGGCGGCGGTCAGGCCGGTGGGCGGCGTCACGCCGTATTTGGCGAACACGGCCGCAGCCGTGACGCCGGTCGGCAGCGAGGTCGGCGCGAAGTTCGGGAAGGTGCCCGACGGCGCATTGGTGAAGTACAGGCCGTTGCCGGTGGGAATGCCGGGGACCAGCTGCGAAGTCGAGCTGACCGAACCCGTCGGCAACAGACACGCCGTCACCCCGACGATCGTCGTCGGACAGGCCGCAGTGGAACTCGTCGGGGTAAACGCGATACCCGACGGATACTGCAGCGAGTTGCGCGTGAAGTAGGCGTAGGCCGTGGACGGGATGCCGTCGTCGGTGTTGCGCAGGAACGCCCCGTTGTTCAGACCGGCGATGTCAATCGCTGCGTTGGCGGCGAAGTTCGGGTTCCGCTTGGACCCGTTGAACGCATTGGTCACGCCGGTCGCGGCGTCGAGCGTCCACGGCCGGGCGTCGGCGTACAGGGCGTCGGTCTTGGTTTCTTCGAAGGCCAGGGTCAGGTTGGCCCGGTCATCCATCAGGTTCTCACCGTGGATGACGCTGAAGCTGTAGCGGTTGGCGTCGCCCTGCTCGGAGGTCCGCGCAGAGACGCGCGCCTCGCTGCCGACGTACTTGTCCTTGATGATGTAGTTTATCACCCCCGCGATGGCGTCCGACCCATAGGCGGCCGCGCCGCCGACGGTCAGGGTGTCGACGCGGTCGATCAGCTGCGACGGAATGGCGCCGAGATCGACCTGGGAGCCGGCGTTGTTGCCCGTGACGAACAGCGTCGCGGCGTTGCCCGACACCTGACGGCGGCCGTTGACCAGCGTCAGGGTGCGCTGGCTGCCCAGACCCAGCAGGTCGGCGAAGGCAGTGCCCAGGCTCGAGGTCTGGCCGCCGTTGCTTCCATAAGGACTGGCGCCGGCATAGACCATCGGCTGGCTCAGCACGATGTCGTAAGCATTGTTGAAGCCGCGCTGAATGATTTCTTCCTTGGTGACCTGCACCCCGGGAATCGTCCCGTCGAACTGCGGCCGCTTAATGCGCGAACCGGTTACGACGACTTCGGTCACGGTCTGAGCCGGTGCGGCTTCCTGGGCATGGGCATGACCCCCCAGTACGGCGGCCACTGCGGCGCCGGTTAGCAAAGCAACTTTCATCTTGTATCCCCCAGATACGCCTGTCCGCTTCCGCGGTTGTTGAAGAGCTGACACAATCGACTTGTAAATTGGAGTAGACCGCCGCCTGCGGCGCGACAATATTATACCGTGTCGCATTCCTGCATCATAAACGCCTGGTTGCTGACGTAATCGTATTTGTACCGCCTCAGCGGTACGAGCGCTTAGGCTCCCCCTTGTCGAGACCTGTCATCGACAGCCGCCTTTGGGGCCGGCTTTGGGCATGACGGATCGGAGGGGCGCTCCCTCGCCTTCGCACTCTTGGACGCCATCGTGCCTTGGCGGCGCGGAATGTGGATTCGGCCTAGTCGGCGACCGTCCAGCCGCCGGCGGAGGCGGCGCGCGCGGCCTCATTGACCGGGCGGGCGATCAGGCCGGACTGGGTGATCCAGACCTCATAGCGCGCGCCCTCGGCCATCGGCATATAGGCGGCCGAGCCGTAGAGGGTATCGGCGGCGTCGATGTAGCGCCGGTAACGCCGGATCGCGTCCCAGGCCTCGACCTTATAGGGCAGGGCGCCGTTGCGGGCGTTTTCCTCGATGGCCGCCAGATCATAGGCGCTGCGTTCGGCGGTCAACTCCTGTTCGACCGTGCGATAGCGACCCGACAGGCGTTCCAGCCGATATTGGGAATCCAGACCCAGCACATTGGCCCAGGGTTTCCACTTCAGCACCTGGGCGTCGATCCGCCAGTCGTCGCCGTGGACAGGATAGAGGGTCGCTGCGGCCGGCCTGTCCTGCGACAGGGGCGTCAGCTCGATCTCATAATACTGCGGCCCGAGGCGCCTCAGTTCCAGGCTCGCAACCGGACGTTCATAGGTCAGCCGGTCGTAGGTCTGAAGGTTCAGGCCGAACAGGGTCGCCAGGGACGCCAGCCAGAGGACGCCGCCGCCGAGCGCCGCGCCCGCCACGCCCCGCACCGCCCTGCCGCCGAACAGGGCGCGCAAGCCGCGGACCAGCAGAACCAGGCCAATCAGGGCCGCCGCCGCCGGTAAAATCCACCACCACCAGATCATCGCTCTTCCCCCCGTTTTCCGCCCGCCGCAGACCGGCAAGCCAGACCATACTCATCAGAAGACGCGAAAGGCCCAAGAGTTTCGTGTGACTGCCGTTTGACGCAGCCTCGGTCGCCGCTAATGCTGCGCCGCATGAAACTTCCCTCGAGCCAAAGCTGGTCGCGGTTCAGCGATTTTGTGCGCACGCCCTCCCTGGCGCGATCCGTCACCGGCCTGCTGGTCCTGGCCTTCGTCCTGCTGCTGACGGTCAACATCTCGACCTTCGTCATGATACAGCGCACCGCCACGGTTAACGATGCGATCGAACACGCCCAGCAGATGCGCCGCCAGTCGCGCACGGTCCTGATCTCCATGCTGAATGCGGAGACCGCGCAACGCGGCTTTCTGCTGACCGGCCGCAGCGATTTCCTGACGCCCTTTGAGGAGGCGCGGGCCGCGCGCGAGCCCGCCCTGGCGTTTCTCGAAGAAGGCGCGGCGGCCGACCCGACGCTCCGGGCGCCGGTGGCCCAAATCCATAGGCTCTCCGACGCCAAGCTGAGGGAGATGGAGGCGACCCTGGCCTTGGCGCGTGAGGGCCGCATAGGCCAAGCGATCCAGACGGTGCGGTCCGGCGAAGGCAAACGCTATATGGACGAGCTGCGCCAGACCATCGACGATTTCGACGCCTTCAAGTCCGCGCGCATCGCCGAACGGACCCGCGTGTCCGAGCGCGCCGCCATGATGACCGTGGTGATGAACGCCATCACCGGCCTGCTGGTCCTGGTCCTTGCGCTGCTCTCGGCCTGGATGGTGCGGCGCTATGTCGGCGAGATTCAGCACGCGCGCGAGGAGGTGGCCGCCATCAACGCCGGCCTGGAGGACATGGTGCGAGACCGCACCGCCGCCCTGACCCGCGCCAATGAGGAAATCCAGCGCTTCGCCTATATCGTCAGCCACGATCTGCGCGCGCCCCTGGTCAATGTGATGGGCTACACCTCCGAACTGGAGCAGGCCGGAAAGATCATCGAGCGCGGGGTGGCCGAGGCCGAGGCGGAACGCGAGGTGTCGGCCGACATCGTCACCGCCGTGCGCGAAGACATGCCCGAGGCCCTGGGCTTCATCCGCGCCTCGACCGAAAAGATGGACCGGCTCATCAACGCCATCCTGCGCCTGTCGCGCGAGGGGCGTCGCAATCTCCTGCCGGAGACCCTGGACATGACCGCCATGGCTCGCAACATCGCCGACAGCGTTCACCATCAGACCGAGGCCGCCGGCGCCCAGATCCTGGTGGAGGCGCTGCCGTCGATCGAAAGCGACCGCCTGTCGATGGAACAGATTCTGGGCAATCTGATCGACAATGCGGTCAAATATCTGGACGCCGGCCGCCCTGGCGAAATTGTCATATCCGGCGAAGACCTGCCCGGCGGCTGGGTCGTCTACCGGGTCGCCGACAACGGTCGCGGCATCGCCGCGCGGGACCACGAACGCATCTTCGAACTGTTCCGGCGCTCCGGAAAACAGGACCGAAGAGGCGAGGGCCTGGGCCTGGCCTTCGTCCGCAACAGCGTTCGGCGCATCGGCGGCACGATCGATATCGAGTCCGAGCTTGGCAAGGGCTCGACTTTCCTCCTGAAATTCCCCAAACGACTGATCCTGTCGGAACCTGGAGGCGTACTGTGACGCAAGCCGTCAAAATCATCATGGTCGAGGATGACCACGGTCACGCCAAACTGATCGAAAAGAACATCCGTCGCGCCAACATCAGCAACGAGATCAAGCATTTCGATGAGGGCGGGGCCGCTCTGGACTATCTGTTCAGCGCGGAAATCCTGGCCAACGGCCCGCTGCTGATCCTGCTGGACCTGAACCTGCCCGACATGTCGGGCACGGACATTCTGGAAAAGGTGAAGGCCGACGACCGTTTGAAGCGGGCGCCCGTCGTGGTTCTGACCACCACCGACGACAAGGTCGAAATCCAGCGCTGCTACGACCTGGGCTGCAACGTCTACATCACCAAGCCTGTCGATTATGAGTCCTTCGCCGGCGCGATCCGTCAGCTGGGTCTCTTCCTGTCGGTCATGCAGGCGCCGGAGATTTAACGATCGGACTGTCCGGCCCCATCCGTCTGCTCTACATCGACGACGACCGCGGCCTGTCGCGGCTGGTCGAGAAGGAACTGACCCGCCACGGCTACGCCGTCACCTGCGCCCCGGACGGCGACGCGGGTTTGGAGCTGCTCGCCGCCAACGAATACGACATCTGCGCCCTGGACCACTATATGCCCAGCCGGGACGGTCTGGACGTCCTGCCGGACATCCTGGCCCTGCCGGCGCCGCCGCCCGTGGTCTATGTGACGGGGGCCCAGGACGGGCGGATCGCCGTCGCCGCCCTGCGCGCCGGGGCGGCGGACTATGTCATCAAGGACGTGTCCGAGGACTTCACCTCCCTGCTGCGGTCGGCCCTGGAGGACGCCCTGCTGCGCCGGCGGCTTCAGCGCGAGAACGAGATCGCTCAGGAAGAGATTCGTCTGGCCCGCGACCGCGCCGAGGCCATGCTGCGCGAGGTCAATCACCGCGTCGGCAATTCGCTGCAGCTGGTGTCCAGCTTCATGTCCCTGCAGATGCGCCACATCAGCGATGAAGGCGCCAGAGAGGCCCTGCGCGAATCCCAGGCCCGGATCGAGGCCGTGGCCCACGTCCATCGCCGCCTCTACACCTCCGGCGACATGAGCCGGGTGGCCATGGACGAATATCTGCAAGGCCTGATGGACGAGCTGTCCAAGTCGCTCGGGCCCGGTGAAGGTTCGCCGCGTCTGGTCATCGACGCCGCTCCTCTTTGGGTCACGACGGACCAGGCCGTGTCCCTGGGCGTCGTCGTCGCCGAACTGGTCACCAATGCGGTGAAATACGCCTATCAGCCTGGGCAGGGCGGGGAGATACGCATCAGTCTGAAGCCGGACGGCGAGCATCGCGCCCTGTTGACGGTCGAAGACGACGGGCCGGGTCTGGGCGACGGAACACCCAAGGGCACCGGCCTGGGCGGCAAGATCATTTCGGCCATGGCCTCGGGCCTGCGCTCAGCCGTCGAGTTCGACGCGGCGCACAAGGGCGTGCGCGCCAAATTGGCGTTCGACCTCTAAGGTCGGATCTGCATCATGCTCCAGTTCGGCCTTCGTAATCCCGCGCTCGACTATCGCCACCGCGCCACGGCCTTCGGCGTGGTGGAGCGCGACGGCCTGATCGCCTGCGTCCGGGTCGAACGAGCGGCCGGCGCCTATTTCGATCTTCCCGGCGGGGCGGTGGATGGCGAGGAGACCGAGGTCGAGGCCCTGGTGCGCGAGTTCGTCGAGGAAACCGGCCTGTCTGTGACGCCTCTGAACCGCATCGCCGAGGCGGGCCAGTATCATCTGAAAAGCACCGGCGAGCCCCTCTGCAACGTCGGCGGCTTCTGGACCGCGACGGTCACGGCCGAGAACCCCCAGGCCAAGTGCGAGGACGATCACACCCTGGTCTGGCTGGACCCGACCGTGGCTTTGTCGCGTCTGCGCCACGACTCCCACGCCTGGGCGGTCGCGGTGTGGCTGCGTCGGGCAAGCTGAGCCTTACGGAACGGCCCGGACCCGCTCCCGTTTCTCCTTCACCTTGCAGCGCCATCGCGGCGTCGCTCGAAACAGGAGAATTCCCATGCCAGATCAAGACCGTATTGAAGGCTCCGCCAAGAATGTCGGCGGCAAGATCAAGGAAGGCGTCGGCAAGATGACCGGCGATTCCAAGCTTCAGGCTGAGGGCAAGGCGGACCAGGTCGAAGGCAAGGTCCAAAACACCGTCGGCGGCGTGAAGGACAGTCTGCGCGACAATCGCAACTGACGCGACCGACTATTCAAAGACGTTCAACGCCGTCCGCGATCGCGGGCGGCGTTTTCGTTCGGGTCAGTCATTGCCCCATAGCTTCAGCGTCAGCCCCTTGTCCTCGGTCGTCCCCACCGGTCGGCATTCCGAACTGAAGCCGCCCCGTTCGGGACGGGGGCGGCAATCCACCTCCTTGGGCCGGGGAGAGTCGGTCGGCGCCCGCGACTGAGGGCCGCACTGCAGGCCGTAGGACGAGCCGCCCTGGGCCGCCTGGGCCATCTGGCAGTCGCCCGCCATCCCCTCAGGGCGCAGGGCGTCGGGCAGATCCGGCCCCAGAGCCAGGGCCAGCTGGGCGCGAACCTCGGCCTGACAGACTTCCAGCGATCTCGCGCCGCGCAGCTGCGGGCTGCACCGCGCCCGCTCATAGCCGAACGGATCGGCGAGACCCCATTCCGGAACATTGTGGGCGGGACGCGGCGGCGGGGCTTCGGCGGCGGGCGGCGCCTCCCACACCACGGTCGGAGCGGCCTGTGGGGCCAGAAGAAGCAGGGCGAAGGCGGCGAGCATGTCTCTGGCCTCTTTCACAATCCACGGGGCGGCTCGCCCCGCAGGCGAACCTACCTTGTCAGCGCCCGCATCGCCTTGTCGAGCCCTTCCAGCGTCAGGGGGAACATTCGGTCGTCCATCAGCTCCCGCAACAGGCCGACCGAGGCGGTGTAGCTCCAATACCGTTCCTGCACCGGGTTCAGCCAGACCGACTTGTCCCACTGCTGACGGGCCCGCTTCATCCACACCGCCCCGGCCTCCTCGTTCCAGTGTTCGACCGAACCACCGGGCATGGTGATCTCATAGGGGCTCATGGTCGCATCGCCGACGAAGATGGCGCGCCAGTCGCCGGGGTATTTGTGCAGCAGGTCCCAGGTGGCGATCCGCTCGGTGTGACGCCGCCGGTTGTCTTTCCAGACGCCTTCGTACAGGCAGTTGTGGAAATAGAAGAATTCCAGGTTCTTGAACTCGGTCCGGGCGGCCGAGAACAGCTCCTCCACCAGCTTGATGTGGCCGTCCATCGAACCGCCGATGTCCAGGAACAGCAGCACCTTGATCGTGTTGCGTCGCTCTGGCCGCATCTGGATGTCCAGCCAGCCCTGGCGCGCCGTGCCGTCGATGGTGCCGTCGATGTCCAGCTCTTCCGCCGCCCCCTCGCGCGCGAACCGGCGCAGGCGACGCAAGGCGACCTTGATGTTGCGCGTGCCCAGTTCGACCGTGTCGTCCAGGTTCCTGAACTCGCGCTTTTCCCAGACCTTGACCGCCCGACCCTGTCGTCCGGGGCCGCCGATCCGCACGCCCTCGGGATTATAGCCGCCGTGGCCGAAGGGACTGGTCCCGCCCGTGCCGATCCATTTTGAGCCGCCGGAATGGCGTTCCTTCTGCTCCTCCAGCCGCTGTTTCAGCGTCTCCATCAGCTTGTCGAACCCGCCGAGCGCCTCGATCTGGGCCTTTTCCTCGTCGGTCAGATATTTCTCGTTGAGCAGCCGCAGCCATTCCTCGGGGATGTCGGTGGTCAGGTCCTCGCCCGCCCCGACAGATTCCACGCCCTTGAATACGGTCCCGAACACCTGGTCGAACCGGTCATAGTGTTTCTCGTCCTTGACCAGGACGGCTCGCGACAGGTGATAGAAGGCCTCGACCTCGCGGCTCGCCAGATCGCGGTCCATGGCCTCCATCAGATGAAGCCATTCCTTCATCGACACCGGAACCTTGGCGTCGCGCAGGGCGGTGAAGAAGGGCAGGAGCATCAGGCTTCACCCAGGCTGCGGAGCGCCGCGTCCAGTTGTGGCAGACTGACGCTGGCGATCAGCCAGAGGACTTCCGGCTTCAACGTTTCGTAGCTGTGCGCCACTCGATTTCGGAGACTGACGATGTCGGGCCATGGAATGTCCGGCAGTCGCGTCTTTACGGCGTCGCTCAGGAAGCGGGCGCATTCGCCTGTCCGCAACAGGTTCATGCAGACGGCGTCATAGACCAAGGTTTGACACATGAAGCCTTCCCGGCCTTCAGGCGCAATGTAGGATTTTACACGGCTTGCGGCGTCCCGGATTTCGGCTATCAGGATCGCATCGGCTTCGTCAGACAAGGATCAGGTCTTTCTCGACCTTCGTCCTGACATAGGGCCGCATGACTTCCCACGAACAGAACTCGACCGGCGTTTCCAGTCTTTCCGAAAGCAGACGCTCCGTCGTTAGAAACTCGATGCCCATCGGTCTCGAGGTGTCCACCAGCAAATCCACGTCGCTGTCCGGTCCCGCCTCGTCGCGGGCGTAGCTGCCGAACAGGCGCAGGTTGACGATGCCCTGCTCTTCCAGCCAGGGCTTAAGCTCACGCAGCTTTTCCAGCAGTTCGGCGCGGGTCATGGCCGGATCATAGTCTATCCGCGCCGCAAGATGAACTCGTGGTCGCGCCAGGCGCCGACCGGGTATTCATATTCGCCCGCCTTCTCGAACCCATAGGCGGCGTACAGGCGCTGAGCCTTTTCGTTGCCGCTCCAGACGCCGATCCAGAGCGGGCCGCCCGTGTTGGCCTCCATCCAGTCCAGCGACAGTGTCAGCAGCTTCGTGCCCAGGCCCAGGCCCTGGGCGGCCTTGGACACATACAGGCGGCGCAGCTCCATATGCTCCGGCCGCGCCTCGGGGTGGGGCAGGCCGTTGGGACCGGCGTTGGCGAAGGCCAGGAGTTCGCCGTCCCGCTCGGCCACCCACCAGGCTGCGTTGGGTTCGGCCAGCTTTTTCCGTGTCGGTTCGGGATCGAAACTGGCGTCCAGAAAGGCCGTGAGGTCCGTCTCGGGATAGGGAATGCCGAAGCCGGTCACGAAGGTCTCGACGAAGGTCCGACGCCCCAGGGCGCCCAGGGCTTCGGCGTCCTCGGGGCGGGGGGTGCGGATCAGGATCTCGGTCATGACCCGCCCCTTAGCCTCAGAAGCCGTCCAGCGCGACCTTGCCGATCGTCGAGCCGCTTTCCAACTGGCGATGCCCGTCGAGAAGGGTCTCGACCGAAAGCCGGCCCAGGTTGCGGGTCAGGGTGGTGCGGATGGCGCCGGCGTCGACCGCCTCCGACACGGCGTTCAGGATTTCGTGCTGCCGGATCATGTCGGGGGTCTGATGGACCGGACGGGTGAACATGAACTCCCAGACGAAACCGGCCGCCTTCTGTTTCAGCAGTTCGACCGGCAGACCCTTGAAGTCGTCAATGGCGCCGATGACCCCCTGGGGCGCGCCGGCGCGGGCCAGGGCCTCGAAATGGCCGGCCGTGTGGGTCAGGGATGCGATATATTTCGGCGCCCGTTCGCCGGCTTCCGTCAGGGCTTCGTCGATGGGGCGGGCATGGTCGATGACGGCGTCCGCCCCCAGGTCCAGGCACCATTGGCGGGTTTCAGGGCGAGAGGCGGTGGCGACGACACGCAGTTTCGTCATGGCCTTGGCGATCTGGATCAGGATGGACCCGACCCCGCCGGCGCCGCCGACGATCAGCAGGCTCTCGTCCTCGTCCCGGTCGGCTTTCATCCGGTCGAACAGCAGTTCCCAGGCCGTGATGGCGGTCAGGGGCAGGGCGGCGGCCTCGGCATAGGTCAGGGACTGCGGCTTGCGACCCACGATCCGTTCGTCCACCGCCTGACGTTCGGCGTTCGAGCCCGGACGGTCGATCTGGCCAGCGTAGAAGACCTCGTCTCCGACCTTGAACAGGCTGACCTCCGCCCCGACGCCGATCACCACGCCTGCGGCGTCGTAGCCCAGGATGCTGGGCTGGTCCGGCTGCCGACTGCTGCGCACCTTTGTATCCACGGGGTTCAGGCTGACGGCCTTGACCGCAACAAGCAGATCCCGCGGGCGCAGTTCAGGCTCGGCCGCCTCGAACGCGATCAGGGCGGCGGGATCCGAAACGGGGCGGGGGCCGGTCGTGCCGATGGCCTTCATGACAATGCTCCTTGGCTTGTGTCGTCGCGTCCCACATCGCCTTCAGCTACATTCGGCGCAAGAACGGCATTTTTCTATATGTAGTACCCAAATGGATACCGTCTTTTCCGAGACCTTCGTCGCGCCGCCTCGAAACGTGCGGCCGGGTGAATGCGTCGTCGACGCCGCCCTCAATCTGATCGGCGGCAAGTGGAAGGGGGTGATCGTCTATCATCTGCTCGACGGCCCCTTGCGGTTCAGTCAGGTGAAACGTCATCTTCCCGGCGTCACTCAGCGGATGCTGACAAAGCAGTTGCGCGAGCTGGAGGCGGCGGGACTGGTGCATCGGACGGTCTATGCTCAGGTTCCGCCCCGCGTCGATTACCGCCTGACGGAGGCGGGGCGGACGCTGTCTCCGGTCATCCTCGCCCTGCGCGCCTGGGGCGAGGCTCATCTGCGCATGGAGGCTGAGACATGACCCACCTGCCGATCTTCACCCACCCGTCGATGCCGGCCCATGCGCCGGTCGCCCCCCTGCGGCGCGCGATCCGCTGGCGCTCCTGTCGCTCGAGGCCGAGGATTTCGCCTGGGCGACCTGCGCGGTTCGCGGAAACGCGCGCCGGACCTGTTCGGGCAAGGTTGTGTCCGCGCGCGAGGGCGGTTACGACCTTGAAGGACCAGGCCGCTCCGCGGTCGCACACGTCGCCGCGCTCGGGGAGGATTAGGACGTATAAGGCCTTGAAACCTTAAGCTTCGTCCCATCGCCATGTCAGCCCCCGCCCTGTCCCTCGATTCGACTGAAGAGACCGCCGTTCAGGTGGGCGGCTCTGTTGGCGCGCCTGCTGCGAGCGGCGTGCGGCCCGGCGCCATCATCTTGACGCGCCACGGCGAACCCGCCCTGTCGCGCAAGTGCCTGATCACTGCCCGCGAGTACGGAGACTGGTGGGCGAAGTACGAGGTCGGCGGTCTGCTGGCGGGCCAGACGCCGCCGCCCGAACTGGTCGCCGCCGCCCAGGGCGCCGGGGCCATCTACGCCTCCACCCGCCAGCGGGCCCAGGAGACGGCCGCCGCGGTCGTCGCCGGGCGGGAAGTGATGTCGGACGTCATGTTCATCGAGGCGCCCCTGCCGCCGCCGCCCATTCCCGACTGGATCAAGCTGTCGCCGAAATGGTGGGGGGTGGTGTCGCGCTTTTGGTGGCACGCCTTCGATCATCACGGCGGCCAGGAGACCCGCGCCCAGGCCGAGGTCCGCGCCGAACAGGCCGCCCAGAAGCTGATCGCCCGCGCCGAGACCGGCCAGGACGTCCTGGTCTTCGCCCACGGCTATTTCAACCATATGGTCGGCGCGCGTCTGAAGGCCGACGGGTGGAAACTGGTGCATAACCAGGGCTTCAAATACTGGTCGCAGCGCCGTTACGAAAAACGCTAGCCGCATAACCGTTGATGCGGGGCGACCGGGTCTTTAGGGTCGCGCGCCATGACCGACGCCGCACCCGCCATTCCCGCCGACCTCAGCTTCGAAGACGCGCTGCAGCGTCTGGAGACCATCGTCTCGCGCCTGGAATCCGGCCAGGCCCCGCTGGAGGAATCCATCGCCCTGTACGAAGAGGGCGCCCGGCTGAAGGCCCATTGCGAGGTGCGTCTGAAGGCGGCCCAGCTGCGGGTCGAAAAGATCGTGGTCGGGCCGGACGGCCAGGCCAAGGGCGTTGAGGCGGCGTCGTTCGAATGAAGCCGCATCGTCCTCTTGCGGCCAAGGGCGGTCGATCGTCTTGAACCGGGTCATCGCCGCCAATTCGCCCGAGCAGGCCGTGATCGACCGGGTCGCTGAGGTCGCCGATCTGGTGACGGTGGCGCTGGATGAGCTGTTGCCGCGCGCGGAAGGGCCGGAATCCCGCCTGACCGAGGCCATGCGCTATGCGGCCCTGGGACCGGGCAAACGGCTGCGGCCCTTTTTCGCCCTTGAGGCGGCGCGGCTGTTCGACATCGACGCGCGGTCGGTGCTGCGCGCCGCCTGCGCCCTGGAATGCGTCCATGCCTACAGCCTGGTCCACGACGACCTGCCCTGTATGGACGACGACGACATGCGGCGCGGCCGCCCGACCGTCCACCGCGCCTATGACGAGGCCACGGCGGTCCTGGCCGGCGACGCGCTTCAGACGGCGGCCTTCGACATCATTCTGCACGAGGACACCCACGACGATCCCGCCGTCCGCTGCGAACTGGCGGCCCGGCTGTCGCTGGCCTCGGGCGCGCGGGGCATGGCGGGCGGTCAGATGATCGACCTCCTGGGGGTTCGCGACGATCTGGGCGGGGTCGCCCGAATGCAGCGGCTCAAGACGGGCGCCCTGTTCGCCTACGCCTTCGAAATCCCGCTTATCATCGCCGAGGCCTCGGCCCAGCATCAGCACGCCCTGATCAGCTTCGCCCACGACGTCGGCCTGGCCTATCAGATCGTCGACGACATTCTGGACGCCGAGGGTTCGGCCGAGGAAATGGGCAAGGCCGCCGGCGGCAAGGACGCGGCCCTGGGCAAGACCAATTTCGTCACCCTGCTGGGGCTGGACGAGGCGCGACAGAGGGTCGCGCTGTTGTCCGATCAGGCCCGCGCCCATCTGGAGTCCTTTGGCGATGAGGCGGAAATCCTCAAGGCGAGCGTGGACTTTGTGCTAAGGCGCCGGTCCTGATACGAAACGTCGACCGCCCTCGCGGGTTGATTGATCAGACTTCCAAGGTTTTCCCGGCTGATGCCCGACACCCCGCTCCTCGACACCGTCAAGTTTCCCGCCGACATGCGGGGCTTCGACATCGCCCAGCTCAAGCAACTGGCGGAAGAAGTGCGGGCGGAAACCATCGACGCGGTTTCGGTCACGGGCGGCCACCTGGGCGCGGGCCTTGGGGTGGTCGAGCTGACCACGGCGCTTCACCATGTGTTCGAGACGCCAAAGGACATTCTGATCTGGGACGTCGGCCATCAGTGCTATCCGCACAAGATCCTGACCGGACGTCGCGACCGGATCCGCACCCTGCGCCAGGGCGGCGGCCTGTCCGGCTTCACCAAGCGCAGCGAGAGCGAATACGATCCCTTCGGCGCCGCCCACGCCTCGACCTCGATCAGCGCCGCCCTGGGCTTCGCCGCCGCGCGCGACCAGAAGGGCGAACAAAACAAGGTGGTCGCCGTCATCGGCGACGGCTCCATGTCGGCCGGCATGGCCTATGAGGCGATGAACAATGCGGCCGAGGCCACCAGCGGCCAGCTGATGGTCATACTGAACGACAACGACATGTCCATCGCCCCGCCGGTCGGGGGGATGAGCGCCTATTTGGCCGGTCTGGTGTCCGGCGGCGCCTATCAGAACGTTCGCCGCCTGGGCCGCTCCTTCGCCCAGCACCTGCCGCGCCCGTTCCGCAACGCCGCCAAGAAGGCCGAGGAATACGCCCGCGGCATGGTCACCGGCGGCACCTTCTTCGAGGAGCTGGGCTTCTACTACGTCGGCCCCATCGACGGCCACGACATGGAGAACTTGGTGCCGATCCTGAAGAAGGCGGCGGCCATCGAGGACCGGCCGGTTCTGGTTCATGTCGTGACGCAGAAGGGCAAGGGCTACGCCCCCGCCGAGAGCAGCGCCGACAAACTCCACGCGGTGGTCAAGTTCGACGTGGTCTCCGGCAAACAGACCAAGGCCGTCTCCAACGCCCCCAGCTACACCAAGGTGTTCGGGACCGAGCTGATCAAACACGCCAAGGCCGATCCGTCGATCGTCGCCATCACCGCCGCCATGCCCTCGGGCACCGGGCTGGACCTGTTCGGCCAAGCCTTCCCCGAGCGGACCTATGACGTCGGCATCGCCGAACAGCACGCCGTCACCTTCGCGGCCGGTCTGGCCGCCGACGGGATGAAGCCGGTCTGCGCCATCTATTCCACCTTCCTCCAGCGCGGCTATGACCAGGTCGTCCACGACGTGGCGATCCAGTCCCTGCCGGTGCGGTTCGCCATGGACCGGGCCGGTCTGGTCGGCGCCGACGGGGCGACCCACGCCGGATCGTTCGACATCGGCTTCATGGGCGCCTTGCCCGGCATGGTGCTGATGGCCGCCGCCGACGAGGCCGAACTGGCGGGCATGATCTCGACCAGCCTGGCCATCGACGACCGCCCCAGCGCCTTCCGCTATCCGCGCGGCGACGGCGTCGGGGTCGAGATCCCGGAACTGGCCGCTCCGTTCGAGATCGGCCGCGGCCGGATCGTGCGCGAGGGGACCGCCGTCGCCATCCTGTCCCTGGGCACCCGACTTCAGGAAGCGCTGAAGGCCACTGACCTGCTGGCGGCGCGCGGCGTGTCCGCCACCGTCGCCGACGCCCGTTTCGCCAAGCCGCTGGACGCCGATCTGATCCTGCGCCTGGCCCGCGAGCACGAGGCCCTGATCACGGTGGAGGAGGGGGCCATGGGCGGCTTCGGCGCCTTCGTCCTGCAACTTCTGGCGGAGAAGGGCGCTCTGGATCGCGGGCTGAAGATCCGCACCCTGAACCTGCCCGACGTCTTCCAGGACCAGGACACGCCGGCGGCGATGTACGCCCAGGCCGGGCTGAACGCCGACCATATCGCCGCCGCCGCCGTCCAGGCGCTGGGGCTTGCGGCGGCGCGGGCCGTTCGCGCCTGACGCCCGCGCCCGTGGCCGCCGGCATTCCAACCCGGCCGGCCGGGCCGGCCTTCCTCTTCGGCTACGCCGTCGCCTATATCGGCGGCTTCATCGGCGTGGCGCCCCTGCTTCAGGTGCTTGCGCCTCTCCACGCCGAGCTTATCGGCGGCGAGGCCAAAGGCCCCCTGCTCAGTCAGGCCCTGTTCTGGGGCTGTATGGCGGCCGGGGTCGGCAACATCATCGGCGGCGCCCTCAGCGACCGCACCCGGTCCAGACACGGGCGCAGACGGCCCTGGATCATCATCGGCGCGGTGCTGACGATCGCCAGCTACGCCGGCCTTCATCGCGCATCGACACCCGTCGGCTTCGTTCTGGCGCTCGTCGGGTTTCAACTGGCGTTCAACATCCTGCTGGCGCCGCTCCTGGCCCTCTTCGCTGATCGGGTGCCGGAAAACCGGCGCAGCGCCATGTCGGCCGTCATGGGCATGGGCTATCCTCTGGCCGCCATGATCGGGTCGGTGGTCATGGCCTGGGGACCGCAGGGCGAGGCGGCGCGGCTGGCGGTCCTGGCCGCCGTCGTCGCGGCGGCCACCGTGCCCTTCGCCCTGCTGGCGCGCGAAGACCCGCCGCCGTCGGCGCAGGTCCGCCCGGTGTTTTCGGGCTTCTCCCTGGCGAGCCTGCTCAGGCCCTTTGCAACCCGCGACTTCAGCCTGGCCTGGTCCTATCGTTTCCTGGTCGTCACCGGCTATTCGCTGGTGGCCTTTTATCTGCTCTTCTACATCGCCGACGCCATCGGCTTTGCTCGGCTGTTCCCCGGCCGGACGGCTGAGGCGGGTCATTCCCTTGTCACCGCCATCGCCGTGGTCGGGGTGGTCGCGGTCAGCGCCGTGGTCGCCGTCAACGGGTCGCGTGTGACGCGGCGAAAGCCCCTGGGGGTGACGGGGGCGGTCCTGCTGACGATCGCAGCGGCCGTCATGGCGGCGACCCCGGACTGGACCCTGGTCCTGATCGCCTTCGCCCTCTATGGCCTGGGCCAAGGCTGCTACGGCGCCGTCGATATCGCCTTGATGACCGACGTCCTTCCCTCGGCTCAGGATCGGGGCAAGGATCTGGGCCTGATCAACCTGGCCGTGACCCTGCCCCAGGCGATCGCCCCCTTGATCGCTCTGGTCCTGTTGGAGCGGCTGGATCTGGGCTTGCGCAGCCTGTTCGTGGCCGCCGCCCTGTGTTTCTTGGGAGCTGCCCTTGCGGTGGCGGCGATCAGGCGGGTGCGGTGACGTCTTCCAACGGCCCCAGGCCCGTCTCAGTCCGCGCCAGACGATAGCGTTTCAGCGTACGGTTCTCATACGGCTTGGCCAGGATGGTGGAGACGGTGCGCAGTTCGCCGACGGCCTGATCCCGCTCCAGGGTCAGCAGCACGAAACCCTTGGCCGACTGGTCGCAGAACTTGACCTCGGGATTGGCGGCTTGCAGCGCCAGACCCAGGGGCAGGCCGCCGACATGGTCGCCGGGCGAGGGGCTGGAAATGGCCGAGGTTCCGAACTCGACCGCCCGGCGCTCCCCTCCGTTGTCATACAGTTCATTGACCCAGAAGGCGTGGCTGTCGCCGGCCAGGACGATGGGCTCGACCCCCGCCTGTTTCATGGTCTCGTACAGACGCTCGCGTCCGGCCGGATAGCCGTCCCAGCTGTCCAGGTTGAACGGCAGGCCCAGTCTGAACAGCTGGATGGCGGTCTCGACCTGGGGGCGGACGTCGTCGGGCAGGCCGGAGACCATCTGGGCCAGCTGGGCGGGGGGCACCATCTGTTCAATGTTCGGCCCCTTGACCCGGGCCATAATGACCTGATTACCCAGGATCTGCCACGGCCGGCCGGCGGCCTTGGACTGGCGCATGGCCTCGCCCAGCCAGCGGCGCTGGGGCTCGCCCAGCAGATCGCGCGACGGGTCCTGGCGCTGGGCCTCGAAGGCGTCGAGGTCCGGCCGCCCGTCGGCGGTCTTGGGAATGTCGGCGAACTCCATCTGTTCGACGCGGGCCAGCAGCCGGGTCTCGACCATATGCAGGCTGGCCAGGTCGCCGAAGTGGAAGCTGCGGTTGATCGCCTCCTTCATGGTCCCGGGGCGGGCTTCGCGGATCGGCATCCATTCGAAATAGGCCCGTAGAGCCGCCGCCTTGCGCGCGGCGAAGTCGCCTTCGGTCGCGGGCTGATGGTTCTCGGCGCCTCGCATCCAGGTGTCGTTGGCGACCTCGTGGTCGTCCCAGACGCAGATGAAGGCGGCGCGGGCGTGGGCGGCCTGAAGGTCGGGATCGGTCTTGTACTGGGCGTGGCGCGTTCGATAGTCGGCCAGGCTGACGATCTCATGCGGCGGCAGGGGCGACCGGCCCAGCGGCGCACCGGTATTCATGCCGTAGTCGTTCGGAGCGGCGCCGTATTCATAGATGTAGTCGCCGAGGTGGACGACGGCGTCCAGTCGATCCAACTGGGAGATGGCCTCATAGGCGTTGAACAGGCCGCCCGGATACAGCTGGCACGACACCACGGCGAGGTTCACCTGGGGCGTGGCGCCCAGAGGAAGGGTGCGGACCCGACCGACGGGCGAGGTCACGCCGCGGGCGATGAACCGGTAGAAATACTCATGGCCGGGCTCCAGGCCGCGCCCATGCAGATCGTGTTTGACGGTGAAGTCGCGCTCGGCCCGGGCGGTCAGGTCGGCGGTGCGGCGCACCATGTCGGTGAATTCGGCGTCCTTGGCCACTTCCAGAACGACCGGGATATCCCCGGCCGACGGATCGGCCGGGGTGACGCGGGTCCAGAAGACGGCCGAATGATGATCGGGATCGCCGCTCGCCACGCCGTGCAGGAAGGCGACCTGACCGGCATGGGCGGCCTGGGCGACGGCGGGCGTCGCCGCCCCCGCGCCCAACAGACCTAGGAGGCTGCGGCGATCCAGTTTCATCGTTCGATCCTTACAGCTTCAGCTTGAACACCAGACCATAGGCCGCCGGATGACCGGCGATGAAGGTCGGCATGCCCAGGGCGTCGCCGGTGTTGCCGGCGTCCTTGATGTACTTCTCGTCCAGGACGTTTTCGCCGAAGGCTTCGAGGCCCCAGTTTCCGCCTTCCGGCGTATAGCGGACCCGAATGTTCAGCAGGCCATAGGCGTCCTGATATTCGTCCTGGATCAGGTCCGCGACGAAGTTCTGCGTTTGCAGGGCGGGGATGTCGTTGTCGTCGCTGAAGAAGACCTTGGACTGCCAGGTGTAGGTCGGCTGGACCTCGATCTCGCCGCCCGTCGTCGGCAGGCGCCAGGTCGCGCCGATCGAGGCGGCGTGGTCAGGCGACAGGCGGAACTGATTTCCGTCGTAGATGCCGTTCTCGAAGCGCGAGTGGTTGTAGGCATAGGTGGCGAACAGGTCCAAGGTCGAGGCCACGGCGAAGTTCGCCTGACCTTCGAAGCCGTAAGACTTGGCCTCGCCCGCGTTCGTCGTGATGAACTGCGTGCCTTGCTGAATCGTCGTTTGGAAGTTTTCGTAGTTGTACAGGAAGACCGCGCCGTCGACGCGCAGGCGGCCGTCCAGCAGGGCCGACTTGGCGCCGACCTCATAGCTGTCCACGGTTTCCGCATCGACCGGGGTGAAGCGCGCCGCGCCGCTGGGCGCGGACGGCCCCGAGGCGCTGATGACTTCCGGGCGACGACCGCGGGCGTAGTTGGCGTACAGATTGGTCTCGTCGGTCAGTTCATAGCGGGCCGTGAGGCGCCAGGTCAGGCCGTCGTCTTCCGAGTCGAAGTAGGAGAAGTCGCCGTTGTTGGTCGTCGGCTGGGCGGTCAAACCGAACAGCGGGAAGAGGCCGGCGGGCAGGGCGGCGAAGCTCGGATTGGCCAGGGCCGCCAGGAAGCTGGGAACTTGGGTGGCGGGAACGGCGCCGGTCTGAAGACCCAGAAGAGCGCCCAGGGCCGAACGGCGCTCCACCGAACTGGCGTAGCCGGTGGTCTTGTCGTCGCGGGTGTAACGCAGGCCTGCCGACATCTCGAACCGGTCGGTGAAGGCGTAGGTGACGTCGCCGAAGACGTCATAGGAGGTCAGCTCCGACCGGTTGGTCGAGGTCTCGATATGGGCCGGGTCAAGATTGGCGGCGATCGGCGTGGCCAGGGCGCCCGCGCCCAGGGGCGTCAACAGGGCGGCCAGGGCGCCGCGCGCCACGGTGGGATAGGCGGCGAGCGGCAGGGTGCGGTCGCTGACCGTCGTCGGCGAACCGTCCAGCAGACCGGCCAGCTGGGCCAGGGCCAGGCGTTCGTCGAACTGGGCCGGGGTGCGCTGATAGCCTTCTTCGTGGAACCAGCCGGCGCCGACAAAGCCGGTCAGGCGGCCGCCGTTGTCGAAGCCGAGGCGCAGATCCTGGCTCCATTGTTCGCCATGGGTCTCTTCCGCCGCCGTCAGGACGGGCAGGGAGACGCCGTCGGCGTCGAAGGTTTCGTAGTTGTCGAACTCGCGATAGGCGGTGGTCGAATTCAGGGTCCAGGCGGCGTTCAGATTGATCCGGGCCAGACCGGTCACGCCCCAGACTTCACGATCCAGCCCCAGGTCCTTGCCGCCGTCGAAGGCGCCGCCGCGCGTCAGGGCCGCGCCTTCCCAGGGCTCCTTGCCGCCCAGGACGGCGCCCGTGTTCGGGTCGGCCGGCGCATAGGCGATCGACTTGAACGAGGTGCCCGAGGCGTGGTCGTTCTGATAGTTGCCGATCACGTCGAAACGCAGGGCGTCCGACGGGGCCCAGGCGCCGGACAGGCGAACGGCCTTGGTTTCGATGCCGTTGAAGTCGTCGCCGCCCCGCAGGTTCTCGACCGAACCGCCGCGGGTCTTCAGCCGGGTCGCCAGGCGCAGGCCGGCCGTTTCGCCGACCGGCAGGTTCAGCGCGCCCTCGACCATGCGATAGTCTTCATTGCCCGCCTCGATATTGGCGTAGGCTTCGGTCTGGCCGGGCTCGGCGCGGTTCTGGACCAGGTTCACCGCCCCGATCAGGGCGCCGCGGCCGTACAGGGTCGATTGCGGGCCCTTGGCGACTTCGACGCGCGCCAGGTCGAACAGTTCGACATAGGAGCCGCGCGACTTGGAGATCGACACGCCGTCCTGGAACACCGAGACGCGGGGCTCGGCCGTGGCGGCGCCCGAGTCGGAGGTGATGCCGCGCATCACGAAGCCGGGGTTGTTCGGCGACTGGTTCTGCACCAGGAAGCCCGGCACGAAGGCCGACAGCTGTTCGAACTCCTGAATGCCCAGGTCCTCAAGAAACTGGCCGGAATAGGCGGTCAGGGCGAACGGAACCTCGATGGTCTTCTGTTCGCGCAGCTGGGCCGTGACGACGATCTCGTCCAGATCGGTCGGTCCGGCGTCTTGGCTTTGCGCCTGGGCCGCCTGGCCCATGGCCAGGACGCCGCTCAGGGCGGCCGCGGCCATCAGCCGCGTCTTCAGTTCGTTCGCCATCTTTATCCCCAACTTGGCTGAATGGCGCTCAGTAGCGGGGGGCGATGTCGTGTGGACGACGAAAGCGTGCCGTCTGCATGACGCTAGGCTTGAAAATCCGCGACAAATCCACCGTGTGCGGAGGCTTTCAGCCTATCAGCTGCCGCGGCCCGCGGCGATGAAGGCGGCGATTGTCGGCCAGGTGTCGCCCCTGGGCCGCATGCTGTCGCAGGCGAAGCTCTTCAAGGCGCCGTAGATGCCGCCGGCCGGAGACGGCTCCCACGGCGTCTCCTCGGAGTAGCGGTCGGTCTCCGCCCCGTCGGCCCCGATCGTCACATTCGTCGTCGTGCGCGACTGCCCGTCCGAACAGCGGATCGAGACCTCTTCGATCTCATGGCTTTGATCCGCCGCATCGCCCTGAGACGGCACACGGGCGAAGCGGGCGGCGACCACGCCGTCCACGGCGTTCAACTGGTCCAGATCGACCAGATAGGCGATCCGATCCGTCGCCGAAAAACGGCTCCAGCTTTCGGCCGCAGCGGATTGGGCCGTCAGAGTCAGGCCGGCGATCAGTGCGAATGTGGCGATTCCGCGCATCATATCCTCCCCAAGAAGAGGCGATTTGATACCCGTGATCGGCCAATTTCAAGCGGTCACGGCGTCGCGTCAGGGGCGGGCGCGATCCGGCAGGGCCTCGACCTCCGCCTCGGTCAGGGAACGGGTGATGAAGGCGCGGCAGGTGCGGTTGCCCGGCGTGGCGCTGGGGACCAGGATGTTGACCGGATCGCCGACGCAGACGTTTTCGGACACCCCGGCCGTGGGCGTGATGGCGATGGAGATAGCCGAATCCAGATCCCAGCAGCCGCCGCTGGTGTTGATCTCGAACACGTCGCCGCGGACCGAGCGCACATAGAGGTTCGCCGGCCGCTCGGCGCGGAAGTTTCGGACCTGATCGGTGCGGAAGCAGCGCGCCGCCTCGGCCCCGGCCTCGGCGAGGGTCTTCTGCGGGGCAGGGGCGGCGCACCCCGTCAAGGCGGCGCCGGTCAGCAGGCAGGCGAGGGCGGGAGCGATCGGCGTAAAGCGCATGGCGTATCCTTTCAGCTTGGCGCGATGATACACGATCTATCTCGTTAAGTCCGTCGGCAGGCGCGGTTCAGAAGCGATCCGGCGACACCCGTTCCGCCAGGCTTGCGGGGAGGGGCGAGGGCTGGCCGGCGATCAAGGCCGCGACATGTTCGCCCAGCAGGGGCGCGATGCAGAAGCCGCGCGATCCCAGACCTGACAGAATATGGAGGCCGTCGCTCCTCAGACCCGCGACGGGCAGGCGGTCGCGGGTGGTGGCGCGCACGGCGACGCGCCGCCCGCCCTCTTGCGACAGTCGCGCGGCCAGTTGCGGCAGGCGGGCCTTCAATGTCTCAAGATTTTGGCGGCTGTCCGCGTCGCGCGGGGTCAGGTCCACGTCTCCGCGCGTGTGGGTCGCGCCGTACAGCAGGCCGCCCACAGTGGGGGCGACATAGCCGCCCCAGGCCGCCCCTTCGACCGAGGCGCCGTCGCGCCAGTCCGCCTGACCGCGGACGGGCGACAGGCCGCCGGTCTCCAGCAGGGCCTCGACCCCCCAGCCGGCCGCCGCCACGACGGCGTCGGTCGTGACGATGATCCGACCCTGGGCGTCCAGCAGGTCCCAGCGGTCGCCCGCGCGCCGGATGCTCGCCACAGTCGCGGACAGGACGGGGGTCCCTTCCAGCCAGGCCTCCAGAATGGCGGCGGGGCGAACCACGCGGGCGTCGGCCATCATCAGACCGCCGTCGGCCTGGGCCTCGCCCAGACGGTGTTCGGCCGCAGCGGCGTCGATCACCGTCATGGCCCCCTCGCGCCACACGGGCTGGTCGGCGATCTTGGCGAAGCGGGCCCGGTCTCTCTCCGCCTGGGGCAGTTGCAGCACCCCTCGGCCCAGGACGGCGCCCGGCGTGGCGTCGTACAGATGTCGCGCCCGTTCCAGCGCCTGGGCGTAGAGGCCGGCGATGGCCGCGTCTCCCGCATCCAGGCGCGGCGTCGCCAGGCCGGCGGGGAAGCCCGAACCGCCTGCGCCCGGCCGATCGGCCTCGATCACCACCGCCGTCAGCCCCGCGGCCGCCAGGGCGCGCGCGACCGAGGCGCCGGCTATGCCCGCCCCGACGATCGCGACCTGGGGTCGGTGTTCGGCCTGTGGCAGCCCCGTCCGTCGCGCCTCCAGCCGTTCGCGCTTGCGCCCATGCCCCGGCCGCTTGTCGACGACGAAGCCCCGCTCGCTCAATCCCCGTCGCACGGCGCCGGCGACCGTGAAGGTGGCGAGACGGGCGTCGGGCGCGGATCGTTCTGCGATCCGGTCCAGGACCTGCGGCGACCACATGTCGGGGTTCAGGGCGGGAGAGAAGCCGTCCAGGAACCAGGCGTCGGCGGTCCCGCTCCATTGATCCAGCGCCCAGCCTACGTCGCCGACGGCGAGATCAAGCACGGCGTCAAACCCCGGCAGATCGACCCGGTGGAAGCCGGGCGTCGCCTCCGGCCAGGCCTCAAGCAGGGCCTCGGCCGGCTCGGCCAGTTCCGGCCAATTGCTCAGGGCGCGACGGGCTTCCTCGACGGTCAGGGGAAAACCCTCGACGGAAAAGACGTTCAGCCGTGCGCCCTCAGGCCGCGTCCGTCGCCACAGGTCCAGCACGGCGGCGATGTTCAACCCCGTTCCGAACCCCAGTTCCGCCACGGTGAAGCCCTGACGGCCCGCCCAGGCCTCCGGCAGATCGCATCCCTGGAGAAAGACCGCGCGGCTTTCCGCCAGACCGTCGTCGCGCGAGAAATAGACGTCGCCGAACCGGCCCGAGCGCGGCTCGCCCTCTTCGGTCCAGGTCAGTCGGGGGGAGGCGTCTTGGGAACTCATGGCGCGGCTGTACACCCGGACGGCCGCAACGAAAAAGGCCGCCCCGAACGGAGCGGCCTTTAGACGGGGTCTGGACCTTAGTGGCCGGCGTCATGACCGGCGTCGTGCGCCGGCTCGGCCGGCTTGGCCGCTTCCGAATGGGCGGCGTCGACGGGCGGAGTTTCGGTCGGCGTCGTGGCCGCGTTCGCGGCGTCGGCGTCCTGGGCCGCCTCATTGGCGGCGGCGGCGGCTGCGGCGGCGGCCTGGTCCGCAGTCAGGGCGGCGTCGGCGGCGGTTCCGGCGGCTTCGACCGCGTCGCTGGCGGCCTCCTCGGCCTTTTCCTCGGGGGCCTTGGAACAGGCGGCGATGGCGAGGGCGGCGGCCGAGGCGGCGATGAGGGCGGTGATGCGCATGACAATCCTCCAGAAGGCGGTTCGCAAGGTCTGAGGCCTTGCCCGAAACGATAGCGCCGCCGCAAAGGCCGGGGCAAGCGGCGATCGCGACGGCGCAGATCAGGACGAAAACACCCCGGCCTGGGGCGTGTTCCGGTTCAGTCGTTCGACACGTTGTTCAGCGTTTCTTCCATCTCGCTGAAGGACGGCTGGAGGGAGGAGGGGATGTCGCCCCGGCCGATCTCGGCCGAGATCTGGGCCGCATTGCCGTGCAGGTGGGCCACCAGGACCGACTGGATGATCTTATAATAGGCCGCTTCTTCGTTGATGATGGCCGTCAGGCGCGCGGCGAACGGACCGACCAGACCATAGGCCAGGAACACGCCCATGAAGGTGCCGACCAGGGCCCCGCCGATCATGGTGCCCAGCACCTCGGGCGGTTCGGTGATCGAACCCATGGTCTTGATGACGCCCAGCACGGCGGCCACGATTCCGAGGGCGGGCAGGCCGTCGGCTAGGTTCTGCAGGGCGTGGGCGTTTTCCAGATGCTCGTGGTGGTGCTTCTCGAGCTGTTTTTCCATCGCGTCTTCGACCTGGTGCGGATCTTCCAGGTTCATCGTCATCATCCGCAGGGTGTCGCAGATGAAGTCGACGGCGAAGTGATCCTTCAGCACCTTGGGGTACTTTTGGAAAATCGTCGATTCCTTGGGCTTTTCGATGTGGCTTTCCAGGGCCACCACGCCCTTGGACTTCATCGTCTTGGTCAGCTGGAACAGCAGGGACAAGAGGTCCTTATAGTCCTGCTTCTTCCATTTCGGTCCGGCGAAGGTCTTGCCCAGGCCGCCCATCGACCCCTTGATCACGGGCAGGGAGTTGGAGATCAGGAAGGCGGCGATGCCGGCCCCCCCGATGGCCATCAGTTCGTGCGGGGCGGCGTGGATGATGACTTCGAACTTGCCGCCGGAGATGGCGTAGCTGCCGAAGACGAGGCCGAACAGCAGCACAATGCCGATGATCTGAAACATGGGGACGCGACATCCTAGACGGAGAGGCGTCGACCATGGCGGTTATTGATTAAGACGGCGTTTCGCCAAACGCCGTCCAGCCGCCGTCAAAGCCGGCCTTCACCGTTCAGAATGGCCGTGCGCGCCGCCGCAGTCAGCTTCTGATAGCCGCTCTTGCCGCCGCGCACATACAGGGACGCCCCGACCCTTTCGGGATCGAAACCGTCGGCCACAAGGTCGGACTTGCGATATTTGAAGGTGCCGGTGGTCTCGGCTGCCTCGATCATTCGCAGGAAGACGGGTTGGGCGTAGGCTGGCAGTTTGCCATTGATGTGGTCGGCGAAGGTCTTGGGATCGAACTTGCCTTCGATCACCAGGGCGGCCATCCCCGCCTTGCCTTCCTGGCCGGGCACGGGAATGCCGTAAACGATGGCTTCGGCCACGCCCGGCGCATCCATCAGAACCTGTTCGACCTCGGAGGTCGAGACATTCTCGCCCTTCCAGCGGAAGGTGTCGCCCATCCGATCGACGAAATAGAAGTAGCCCTCGGCGTCCTGGCGCATCAGGTCGCCGGTGCGGAACCAGCGATCGCCCTTCTTGAACACGTCGGTCAGGATCTTCTTCTGAGAGGCGGCCTTGTCGGCATAGCCCGAGAAGTCGTGACGGATGTCGTTGCCGATTTCGCCGATCGCTTCGCCGATCTCGCCCACGCGGGCCAGGCGGCACAGGCCGTCGGGCCCCCGAACTGGCTGTTCAGTCTCGACGTCGCACTGAACCAGACGGATGTTGATCTGCTTCTTCAGATAGCTGGGGACGCGGCCGATGGCGCCCTGTTTTCCGTCGAAGTTGAACAGGGAGACATTGCCCTCGGTCGAGCCGTAGAACTCCAGCACCTCGGGAATGTTGAACCGGCTCTGGAACTCAGGCCAGACGTCGCCGCGCATGCCGTTGCCGAAGGCGAAGCGCAGCTTGTGCTTCTTCTCATAGGCCTGGGGCGGACAGTTCACCAGATAACGGCACAGTTCGCCGATATAGACGAACATGGTGGCGCCCGACGCCACGACGTCCGGCCAGAAGCTGCTGGCTGAAAACTTCTTGCGGATCACCAGGCGCGCGCCGTTCAGCAGGGCCGCGCCCACGCCCACCAGACCGCCGGTCGAATGGTAGAGCGGCAGGACGTTGAAGATGCGGTCCTTTGGGGTCGAACGGGTCGCCCCGGCGAAGGCGCGCATATAGGTGCGGGCGCGCGAATGCGGAATGCGGGCGGCCTTGGGCAGGCCGGTGGTGCCGGAGGTGTAGATGTAAAGGGCCGTGTCGCGGTTCGTCAGACCCTCGCGTCCGCTGCGGGCGGGGCGCACCGAAGAGCCGCCGCGCACCGGCTTGTCCAGGCCCCGGCGTTCGCTGTTCTCGTCCTCGTCGTCCAGGCCCAGAACCCACAGCATCAGATTGTGGCCGACCAGGGGGCGGGCGTCCTCGATCTGGCGCCAGCAGTCCTCGTCCGCGACGACCTGGAAGGCATTGGAAATGGTCAGGCAGTGGGCCAGGCCCTGGCCCGTCAGATTGGTGTTGATCAGGGCGGTGGCCACCCCGACCTTCGAAAAGCCGATCCAGGCCGCCAGATATTCGACCCGGTTGGTCATCATCAGGGCGATGGTGTCGCTGCGGCGCAGGCCCCGGCTCTTGGCCCAGTGGGCGAAGCGGTTCGCCATGGCGTCCAGGTCGCGATAGGTCAGGCTGCGGCGCTCGTCCTCGACGGCGATGTTGTCGGCGAACTTGTCGACGGCCTCTTCGAAGTCGTCGCACAGCAGGACGTCGCTATCCAGCTCGATCGGCTTGATGCGCTTGAGCAGACGGAACAGGCCCCGCGCGAACCTCACGTCCCTGCGAATATTCGCTACCAAACCCATGCTCGCCGATTCTCCGGTCTGTGCGTTTCCACCCGTCTTCGTGATGAACGAAGCCGGTCCGTCGGGTCAACCGTGTGGCGGTCAATCACCTGCGAAAGCGCCACGATTGCCGACGGGCGTGTCCCAATTGTTCGCGTGACGTGACGTAAATCTAGACCCAAAAACGCGACAGCGACGTTATGCGTCGCCGACCCTGATCCTCAGCGGGCCGGAAGGGCGGGGTATTCCAGGCGGCTCACGTCATAGCCCAGGGCGCGCGCGCGATCCGTCAGGGCCTTGATCTCGGCCGCGCTCGGCACGTCCCGCGTGTAGATGAACAGGCGGTGGAAGGTGGGATCGGTCGAGATGAACCAGCTGTAGTCGTCGGCGCGGTCCAGCACCCAGAAGTCCCAGGTGACGAAGCCGTGCAGATAGCGCACGCGCAGCTTGGCGTTCGTTCCGGGGTCCAGGATGCGTCCGTCGCCGCTGATCGCCTTCTCCTTCCCTTCGGGCGTGCCGATCTGACAGGTGTCGCGCACCGCGATTCGGTCTCCGCCCAGCGGGCGATAGGCCGAGGCGCCGGCGACGCAGCCGTCGGTCAGCCGGTCCGGCAGGCGCGCCACCTCATGCCAACGCCCGGACCAGAGTCGGTCGATTTCGATCGCCTTCAGCGGCTGCGGCGCCCGATATTCGGACGGCGAAGGGGCCGTGACGCAGGCGGCCAAGGCGCCGCAAAGACTCAGAGACAGGGCGAGGCGGGCGAGCGTTTTCATGATGGAATCCCCTTTCGGCCATAAAGCCGCCACATGCGGCTCAGGTTCCGCCCAGGCTTGGCCGTTCGCCCGTCAGGTGCAAATCTCTCGACGGGCGACAGTATCATTCGCTTGCGACCCATTGCATGCTGGGCTTTCACGTCAGGGTTCGATGGAGACCTGACCTGGTGGACGCCGCCATTCTGACTGAACAGCCGACCCCGATCCGACCCTTGGCGATCAGCCCTTCGCGGCTGACCCATCTTCAGCGCCTGGAGGCCGAGAGCATTCACATCATGCGGGAGGTGGCGGCCGAGGCCGAGCGCCCGGTCATGCTGTATTCGATCGGCAAGGATTCGGCGGTGATGCTGCATCTGGCCAGGAAGGCCTTCTATCCGTCCACGCCGCCCTTCCCCCTGCTGCACGTCGATACGACGTGGAAGTTCCGCGCCATGTACGCCATGCGCGAACAGGCCGCCGCAGACCTGGGCGTCGAACTGCTGGTGCACCAGAACCCGGAAGCCCTCGCGCGCGGCATCAATCCGTTCGACCACGGATCGGCCCTGCACACCGACCTGTGGAAGACCGAGGGGCTGAAACAGGCTCTGTCCCTCCACGGCTTCGACGCGGCCTTCGGCGGCGCCCGGCGCGACGAGGAGAAGTCGCGGGCCAAGGAGCGGATCTTCTCCTTCCGCACCGCTGAACACCGCTGGGACCCAAAGAACCAGCGACCCGAGCTCTGGCGGCTTTACAACACCCGCAAACGGCCGGGCGAGAGCATCCGCGTCTTCCCCATCTCCAACTGGACCGAACTGGACGTCTGGCAATACATCCATCTGGAGAACATCCCCATCGTGCCTCTGTACCTCGCCGCTGAACGGCCGGTGGTGGAGCGCGACGGCGCCCTGATCATGGTCGATGACGACCGCTTCCGCCTGCGGCCCGGCGAGACGCCCCAGATGAAGTCCGTCCGCTTCCGCACCCTGGGCTGCTACCCCCTGACCGGGGCGGTCGAGAGCACGGCTTCGACCCTGCCCGAGGTCATTCAGGAAATGCTGCTGACCACCACCTCTGAACGCCAGGGCCGGATGATCGACCACGACCAGTCCGCCTCGATGGAGAAGAAGAAGCAGGAGGGCTATTTCTGATGGCTCACCAGTCCGACCTCATCGCCCGCGACATCGACGCCTATCTGGACGCCCACCAGCACAAGAGCCTGCTGCGCTTCATCACCTGCGGCAGCGTCGACGACGGCAAGTCCACCCTGATCGGCCGGCTGCTGTACGACTCCAAGATGATCTTCGAGGATCAGATGGCGGCGCTGGAGGCCGACAGCCGCCGCGTCGGCACGCAAGGGGGCGACATCGACTTCGCCCTGCTGGTCGACGGCCTGGCCGCCGAGCGGGAACAGGGCATCACCATCGACGTGGCCTACCGCTTCTTCTCGACCGAAAAGCGCAAATTCATCGTCGCCGACACGCCGGGTCACGAACAGTACACCCGCAACATGGTCACCGGCGCCTCGACCGCCGACGCGGCCGTCATCCTGATCGACGCCCGGCGCGGCGTCCTGACCCAGACGCGGCGGCACGCCTATCTGGTCAGCCTGCTGGGCATTCGCCACGTCATTTTGGCGGTGAACAAGATGGACCTGATGGGCTGGTCCCAGTCCGTGTTCGACGCCATCGTCGCCGACTTCTCCGCCTTCGCCGACCAGATCGGGCTCCAGGCCTTCGACGCCATCCCGATGTCCGCCCTGCGCGGCGACAACATCACCGAAGCCAGCGCTCATTCGCCCTGGTACGCCGGCCCGCCGCTGATGAGTCTGCTGGAAACGCTGGAGGTCGGGGACGATCTTCAGGCCGATCCCTTCCGCCTGCCGGTGCAATGGGTCAACCGGCCCAATCTCGACTTCCGCGGCTTCTCCGGCCAGATCGCCGCCGGCACGGTGCGCCCCGGCGATCCCGTCCGCGTCCTGCCGTCGGGCAAGACCTCGAGCGTCGCCCGCATCGTCACCGCCGACGGCGACCTGGCCCAGGCGGTCGCCGGACAGTCGATCACCCTGACCCTGGCCGACGAGATCGACGTCTCGCGCGGCGACGTCCTGGCCGGCGCCGACGCCCCGCCGGAGGCCGCCGACCAGTTCGAGGCCACGGTGGTCTGGATGGACGACGAACCCTTGCTGCCGGGGCGGCCTTACTTGCTGAAGATCGGCGCCAAGCTGGTCGGGGCGACCATCACCGAGCCCAAGCACAAGGTGAACGTCAACACCCTGGAGCAGCAGCCGGCCAAACGGCTGGAGCTGAACGAGATCGGGGTCTGCAACCTGTCGCTGGACGCCCCCGTCGCCTTCGCCCCCTACGCTCAGAACAAGGACCTCGGCGGCTTCATCCTGATCGACCGCATCAGCAATCGAACGGTCGGGGCGGGCCTGCTGCATTTCGCCCTACGTCGCGCCCACAACATCCATTGGCAGGCCCTGTCGGTGGACAAGGGCTCGCGCGCGGCCATCAAGAACCAAAAGGGCAGGGTGATCTGGCTGACCGGCCTGTCCGGCGCCGGCAAGTCCACCATCGCCGACCTGGTCGAGAAGCGGCTGCATGCCGACGGCCGCCACACCTATCTGCTGGACGGCGACAACGTCCGCCACGGCCTGAACCGCGACCTGGGCTTCACCGAGGAGGACCGGGTCGAGAACATCCGCCGCGTCGCCGAGGTGTCGAAACTGATGGTGGACGCCGGGCTGATCGTCCTGGTCAGCTTCATCTCCCCCTTCCGCGCCGAACGCCGCATGGCCCGTGAGCTGCTGGGTCCGGGCGAGTTCGTCGAGGTCCATGTCGACACGCCCCTGGCCGTCGCTGAGCAACGCGACGTCAAGGGCCTCTACAAGAAGGCCCGCGCCGGCGAACTGAAGAACTTCACCGGCATCGACAGCCCCTATGAAGCGCCCGAGGCGCCCGAGATCGTCGTCGACACCACGACCATGTCGGCCGAAGATGCGGCGGAACGGATCGTGGCCTGGTTGGACGGCCGGTTCTCGACCGAGGATTTCAGCATCTGAGGCGGGACTGCATCGCCGCGAGGAGCCAATATGGAACTGATCATCGGGCCCCGGACCTATTCGACCTGGTCCCTGCGGGGGTGGCTGGTGATGAAGCGCACGGGCGCTGACTTCACCACCGTGGACGTCCGCTATGAGACCCAGGCCCAGAAGGGGGCGCTGCGTCAGGTCTCGCCGTCCGGCTTCGTCCCGGTGCTGAGGCACGGCGATACGCTCATCTGGGATACGCTGGCGATCGCGGAATGGGCGGCCGAGACCTATCCCGAGGCGCGGCTGTGGCCTGCGGACCCGACGGCCCGCGCCCTGGCCCGATCGGCGACGGCGGAGATGCATTCCGGTTTTTCGGCCCTGCGGACCTTTTGCGGCACGGGGCCGGACCGGCCCATGGTCGGCGAGGCCCGGTCCGAGACCCCGTCGGACCCGGCCCTGGACCGCGATCTGGCCCGGCTGGTCGATCTGTTTCGCCAGATGCGCGGCCGGTTCGGGCAGGCCGGGCCCTGGCTGTTCGGGGACTGGTCGATCGCCGACGCCTTCTTCACCCCGGTCGCTGCGCGCATCCGACACTTCCAGATCGACCTCAGCGCCCATGGCGACGACGGCGCAGCCGCAACCCATGTCGCCGCCCTCCTGGCCCAACCGGATTTCCGGCAGTGGGAGGCTGAGGCCCTGGCTTAAGGGTTTCGCAACCTTGGCCGCAGACGGGCCGTTAAGATGACGTCGTTATCTTGACCGGCGTGGGACCGCCCGTTCCACCCGGAGGACGAGATGCCGCTTCACACCCCTGCGCCGACCAAGGCCGCCGTTCAGGTCAAGGCCTCGTCCGAAGGCCTCAGTCCGCTAGCCGGCTACGGCCTGGCGGCCCTGGTGGGAGCGGCCTTCTGGGCTCTTCTGCTGGCGGCGGTGTTCTGAAAACCTATTGGGCGCCGGCGATCGGGCTGGCCTGGGCCACCATCAGGGGCTGTTCCGTCGGCGGCGTATAGTCCAGGGCCAAGGGCACGAGCCGGGCGCCCGAAGCGACCGCATCCAGGGTCTTCAGCGGGCCGCCGAACAGACGCTGATAGATCCAATAGGCGGCGACGACCTTTTCCACATATTCGCGGGCCTGGGGCACGTCGATCGTCTCGATCAGCAGCAGGGGATCGGCGTCCGGCCCCAGTTTTCTCAGGGCCGCCAGCATTGGGCCAGGGCCGGCGTTGTAAGACGCCACCGCGCGCAACAGATCGCCTTGGAAGGCCGGCAGGTTCAGCATCCGGCTGACATAGGCCTGACCCAGCCGCATATTGGTCGCCGGGACCAGAAGCTTGGTCGGGTCGGTCACGAAGGTGCGGTCCCCCGTCATCTCCGCCGCCGTCGTCGGCATGACCTGCATCAGCCCATAGGCGCCAGCGCCGGACCGGGCGTCGGGATTGAAGTCGGTCTCCTTGCGCGCCAGGGCGTAGACCAGGGCCTTTTCGATGACGAAGCCGCCCTCCGGCTCCAGCACCGGCATGGGGAAGCGGGTCGCGTCGATCCGAGCGACGTCGCCGCCGCTGCTGGGCATCATCACCCGCGCCAAGGCCATCCACATCCGCGCGGCGTCGCCCACCGCCGTGCGAAGCCCGGCGCGCAG
This sequence comes from Brevundimonas sp. GW822-FHT03E11, assembly GCF_058801445.1. NCBI lineage: Bacteria > Pseudomonadati > Pseudomonadota > Alphaproteobacteria > Caulobacterales > Caulobacteraceae > Brevundimonas > Brevundimonas sp. GW822-FHT03E11. Next base: position 354,943 of record NZ_JBXANG010000003.1, read on the forward strand.
CTCATTCTCGCCCTCGGTGCGACGGCCGACCTCGTAATAGGCGACGGTGCGCCGGGCGCGGGCGTCGCTCTGCACGAAGGCGTTCAGCTCATCGGCCCCGACGCGGCCGTCCTGGGGCACATAGACGGCGCGCTGCAGCCGGGGTGGGGCCTCATAGGGGCGGGGGCCCAGGTTTTCGATCGCCGGTTCTTCGCCCAGCTGACGCAGGGCGATCTGGCCGTAGAAGGTCGCCGGCCACTGTCCCGCCAGACGCAGATAGTCGTTGACCCGGTCCTGGCGGCCGGACTGGGAGGCCGCACGCGCGGTCCAATAGGCGGCGCCGGCGCGGACCCAGGGATCTTCGGTCGGATCATTGGCGACGCGCTCGAAGGCGGCGAAGGCCTGATGGAACTGACCCAGCCGCCATTCGGCAAGACCCACCGTCCACCAGTCGCCGATCTCGCGGCCGACGGCCGAGGCGCCGGTCAGGTCGTCGTTGTTGTATGCGACGCGCGCCGCCTTCATCGGATCGACGGCCGGTCCCCCCGAGACGGCGGCGACGACGCTGTTCCAGGTCCGCCCCAGAAGGCCCCCTGGCTTGACCGGTTCCGGCGCCCCGTCGGGCCGACGCCGCATGGCGAGGGCGTAGACCCGGTCCGCGCAGGGCAGGTCGGAATAGGACTCAAGCCAGGCGGTCAGCTCTTCATAGGTGGCGACATGGTCCGGGTGGAACAGGCTTTCGAACTCGACCTGACCCAGCAGGACGCGGTCCTGAGCCTGACGCGCCGACAGGCGGGCCGCCTCGATGTCGCCGCGCCGCAGGGCGTCGAAAGCGGTGGTGTAGGACAGGCGATCCGATGAACTCAGGGCCGTAGGGCGGACGGAACCGGAACTGACGTCAGCCATTCCCTCTGCGGGCGCTTCGGCCTGCGCTGCGCCGGCGAAGGCGAGCGACAGCACCAGAGTCGGGGCGATCAGCGCCCGGCGAAACATAATCATACGCGGCGGCCCCGTTGGCGTCGCCCTGCCCGTTCTCGTCAGGCGGGGATCGTGTGGCGTTGGTCGTCAAACGATCATGATGCCTTAAAGCGGCGGTAACCTCAACCTGAGCCGTCCAGCCGCGCCGAAAGCGCCAGCAGATCGCCCCAGACCAGCCGCTTGGCCTGGGGCTGACGCAGCAGGAAGGCGGGGTGCAGGGTCGGCACGACCGGCGCGGACACGGCGCCCTCGTTCAGGCGCCACTCCCGCCACTGGCCCCGGATTTTCATGATGCCCTCCTCGGTCTGAAGCACCGACTTGGCCGAGGCCGCGCCCAGCAACAGCACCGCCCTGGGCTGCAACAGCGCAAAGGCGCGCTCGACGAAGGGCGCGCATACCGCCTGTTCCTGCGGGGTCGGGGTGCGGTTGCCCGGCGGGCGCCAGAAGACGGTGTTGGTGATGAAGACCTTGCCGGTCAGTCCGGCCGCCGCCAGCATTCGATCCAGCAGCTTGCCCGCCTTGCCGACGAAGGGCTGGCCCATCCGGTCCTCTTCGGCGCCGGGGCCTTCGCCGATGATCAGCACCGGCGCGTTCGGGTCGCCACGGCCGAAGACCGACTGGGTCGCCCCCATGGCGCGCAGGGGACAGCCTTCGAACGCCGCCACCGCCGCCGCCAGATCCTGGAGCGTGGCGGCCCCCGCCGCCAGGCGTCTCGCCTGGGCGATCGCATCGACTGCGCCGGGTCCGACCAGGGGCGCGGCCACCGAGGCCGTGGCCTTCTGCACCGCCTTCAGGGCGGGCGGCGGGGCCAGATGGGTATGATCGACCGGCGCGTCGCCGTAGCAGGCGTCCACCCCCGCATCCCGCCAAAAGGCGAGCAGGCTTTCGATTGCAGCGATCTCGTGAGGTTGCGCGTTCATGTCTCAACACACCGATAAGCCTTGACCGCCCTCGCGTCACCTTCCGATAAGCGGCATAACCACACGAACAAGCAGGATTTCAGGGGAAGACATGGCCGAAGAAGCCATCGAGGGCGGCGCGGAAAACGCCCGCCAGGAAGCCATCATCGACAATCTGCCGCCGCTGGAGGCTCTTCAGGGCGTCGAGCGCGAGGTCATGGAGTATGACGTCGTCATCGTCGGCGGCGGCCCCGCCGGTCTGTCGGCGGCCATCCGTCTGAAACAGCGGGCGGAAAAGGACGGCAAGGACATCAGCGTCGCCGTGCTGGAAAAGGGCGCCGAGGTCGGCGGCCACATCCTGTCGGGCGCGGTCATCGACCCCAAGGCGCTGAACGAACTCTTCCCCGACTGGAAGGAGCGCGGCGCCCCGCTGGAGACGCCCGTCACCCAGGACCGTTTCCTGCTGCTGGGTCCGCAAGGGTCGGCCGCCCTGCCGATGGGGCTGATGCCCCCCTTCATGCACAATGACGGCTGCTACATCGCCTCCCTGGGCAATGTGGCGCGCTGGCTGGGCGAACAGGCCGAGGCCCTGGGCGTCGAGGTCTATCCCGGCATGGCCGCCAGCCACGTCGTCTGGGAAGAAGAGACGGGTCGAGTGAAGGGCGTCGTCGCCGGCGTCTTCGGCATCGACCGCGAGGGCAAGCCGACCGGCGACTTCCAGCCGGGCATCGAACTGCACGGCAAATATGTCTTCATCGCCGAGGGCGTGCGCGGCTCCCTGGCCAAGACCATCATCGCCCGCCACAAGCTCCAGGACGGCAGGTCGCCTCAGAAATACGGCATCGGCCTGAAGGAGCTGTGGCAGGTGCCGGCGGATAAGCACCAGCCCGGCCTGGCCCAGCACACCACCGGCTGGCCGCTGGACGAGCACACCGGCGGCGGCAGCTTCCTGTATCATTTCGGCGACCGCTATGTGGCGATCGGCTATGTCGTTCACCTGAACTACAAGAACCCGCATCTGTCGCCGTTCGACGAGTTCCAGCGCTTCAAGCACCACCCGGCCATCGCCTCGCACCTGGAAGGCGGCACGCGCATCTCCTACGGCGCACGGGCCATCACCGAGGGCGGTCTTCAGTCCATTCCGAAGCTCAGCTTCCCCGGCGGCGTCCTGATCGGCTGCTCGGCCGGCTTTGTGAACGTGCCCCGCATCAAGGGCAGCCATAACGCCATGAAGACCGGCATGCTGGCCGCCGACGCCGCCTATGACGCGGTTCAGGCCGGACGCGGCGGCGACGAACTGGTCGAGTATGAGGCCGCCTTCAAGAAGAGCTGGGTCTATAAGGAGCTGTCGGTCGTCCGGAACGCCAAGCCCCTGCTGTCCAAGTTCGGCACCACCCTGGGCGGGGCTCTGGGCATGTTCGACATGTGGTGCCGCACCCTGCTGGGCGGCTGGTCGCCGATCCCGACCCTGCAACACGGCAAGACCGACGCCGCCTCGACCGAGCCCGCAGCCAAGCACAAGCCGATCGCCTATCCCAAGCCGGACGGCAAACTGTCCTTCGACAAGCTGTCGTCGGTCTTCATCTCCAACACCAACCATGCGGAAGAGCAGCCGGCCCACCTGAAGCTGCTGGACCCGTCCAAGCCGATCCAGGTCAACCTGCCCAAATACGGCGAACCGGCCCGGCTCTACTGCCCGGCGGGGGTCTATGAGGTCGTCTATGCGGACGAGGTCGCCAAGACCGACCCCCGTTTCGTCATCAACGCCCAGAACTGCGTCCACTGCAAAACCTGCGACATCAAGGATCCGTCGCAGAACATCGTCTGGACCACGCCCGAGGGCGGCGGCGGCCCGAACTATCCGAACATGTGAGGCAATCCCGGCGCTGGGGTCATAGCCAGCGCCGGATCGTCTCCATGACGACAGCCAGTCGCGCCTCGTCCAACGCCCCGATCCGTTCCGCCGCCGACGCTTCAATGGTGGCGATCTTGGAGGGGCGCACGACCGAGGGGGCGGGCAGGCCGGATTCGCCATAACGGTTACCCAGGTCCAGATCATCGGGCCAGCGCCGGTTGGCGGCGCTGGTGATCATCACCACCCAGATCAAGGCGGCCTGATCCCCGATCCCGCCTGCGGACACCACCAATCCTGGCCGATGCTGGCGGGTGTTGCGGTCGGTATAGGGAAAGGGGATGCGGACGACGTCGCCGCGCTTAAAGGTCGGCATAGGCTTTGCGGTCTGCTTCGCCGTCCCATTCCTCGAAGGTCGCAAAGGGGTCGTCGGCGACCGGTTTGCGGGCCTTTTTCAACAGAACCCGATTCCCCTCGATCTCGTAGATCAGCTCGTCGCCGTCCTGCAGTTTCAGAGCGGCGCGCACGGGCTGGGGAATGGTCGTCTGGGCTTTGGACGTCAGGCGGCTGGTGATCATCATCGCCTCCGTAAGGATTATCCTTACGGTACGCCCTTATCGGCCGTCGTCAACCATCCGCCCACTTGCAGGGGCGGGGGAAAGCGTGAAGGGTCGGGGCATGATCGCCTCCCATTCGCGCCTGTTCGCCGCCTCCCTGACCGTCCTCGCACTGGCCATAGCCCAGGGGGCCGTAGCGCAGGAGACAAGACCGGCGTCGCCGTCCGTCAATCCGTCCCAGGACCATCCGCCCGCCATAATCCTCGAGCCGGGTCAGACGCCTGAAGCCGCGCCCGCCGAAGACGAACCCGAGGACGGCGCGCCTCAGGAAAAGACGCCCGGCGGCGATCCGGCGATCGACGTCGCGGGCGATGACGAACCGGCCGCCCCGCCCATCCCCGAAATCTGGTCGCCGATTCCGACCGACGCCCAGGGCCGCAGCGCCTATGGGCTTTATCTCGCCGGCAAACTGGCCCTGATGACGGGGGAGGGCGAACGGGGCGCCGATCTTCTGGCCCAGGCCCAGGCCCTGACGCCGGAACAGCCGCGCCTGCGCGAACAGGCCTTCACCTCGGCCCTGCTCAGCGGCGATCTGGACGTGGCGGCGCGCCTGGCGCCGACCGCCGACGCCTCGCCGGCGTTTACCGAGGGCGGGCGGCTGATCGCGGCCGTGCAGACCTTCGTGCACGGCGACGCCCGCGCCGCCGACGCCGCATTGGCCGCCCGACCCATCGCCGCCCCGCACGCCCGCGCCGGGCTGATGGTCGCGCCCTGGATCGCGGGGGCGGCCGGCGACTGGACCCGCGCCCTGGCCGCGCCACCGGCCCAGGGCGATCCCGTCACCCTGGCCTTTGCGCGCCAGAACCGCGCCCTTCTCTTGGAAAAGCGCCGCAAATACGCCGAGGCGGAGGCCGAGCTGAAGGCCCTGTCCGATCTGCCGACCCTGGGCGCCCTGTTCCACCGGCCCTATGGCGAGTTTCTGGAGCGGCGCGGCAAGCGGGATCAGGCCCTGGCCGTCTATCAGGCGGCGATGCAGGGACAGACCGATCTGGCGACCGCCCGCGCCCTGGCGCGCCTCCAGGCCGGCGATCCGCCTCCGCCCGCTCCGGACTTCCGCCAGGGCGCGGCCCAGGCCCTGGCCACGGCCGCCGCCCAGGCCGTGGCCGAACGGGGTAATGAGTTTGCGGTGGTCTATCTGCGGCTCGCCCTGAACCTGCACGAGGATGCGGCGACCCAGATTCAGCTGGCCCAGGTGCTGGACCGGGTGGGGCTGAAGTCCGCCGCCCGCACCGCCCTGTCGCGCGTCGGGCCGGAGGATCCGGTTCTCTACGCCAGCGCCCGCGCCCAGCTGGCGATCAATCTGGAGGAGGACGGCCAGTCCGAGGCCGCCCTGACCGAACTGCGCGCCGCCGCCGCCGCCCAGCCGGACGATCCGCGCATCGCCCTGGTCCTGGCGGGCCAGCTGATCCAGGCGCAACAGTTCGAGGCGGCCCTGACCCTGTTGAACGGTCCCTTGCTGAACACGGCGGACCAGGGCGCCCACATCCACTTCCTGCGCGGCGCGGCGCTGGAATCGCTGGACCGCATCCCCGAGGCCGAGGCCGAACTGTGGGCCGCGCATCAGGCAGACCCGAACAACGCCGACGTGCTGAACTATCTCGGCTATCTGTGGGTGGATCGGGGCCTGCGTGTCGATCAGGGCGCCGGCCTGTTGGCCCAGGCCCACGCCGCTGCGCCCGACAACGGCAATATTCAGGACTCCCTGGGCTGGGCCCAGTTCAAGCAAGGCTATTACGACACCGCCGTCGTCACCCTGGAGCAGGCGGTCGAGAAGGAGCCGGCCAACGCCGAAATCAACGACCACCTGGGCGACGCCTATTGGAAGGTGGGGCGTCGGCGCGAGGCGGTCTGGCTGTGGAACCGCGTCCTGAGCCTGGACCCGGAGCCCGAACGCAAGGTCGAGGTCGAACGCAAGATCGCCAACGGCCTGGACGGCGCCGGCCCCGCGACCGGCGTGTCGCAATAGGGGGCGCGCCACCGCACCCTCAGCCCCCGCGCAGACACACCCATGCCCGTCATCCTCGCCCTTGTGGCGAGGATCCAGACTCCCGGTGTGTCCGCAGACGTGCGCCCGCTCGAACACCGGGAGTCTGGATCCTAGGGACAAGCCCTAGGATGACGACCGGGAAGGGAGAGGGGCGCCGTATTCCCCGTTCCGACCCAGCCCCCAAGTCGCTAAGACCTACTCCATGCCACCACTCACGGCCCTGGCCCCGGCCAAGATCAATCTGTTCCTGCACGTCGGCCCGGTGGACGCCGACGGCTATCATCCCCTGTCCAGTCTGGTCGCCTTCGCCGACGTCGGCGACCGGGTGACGGTCGAGCCCGCCGACCGCCTGTCGCTGAGCGTGAGTGGCCCGTTCGGCGCGGGTCTGGCGGCCGAGCCCGACAATCTGATCCTGCGCGCCCTTCGCGCCCTGGGCCAGGCGACCGGAACCGGCGAGCCGCCGCTGAGGGTGACGCTGGACAAGCGCCTGCCCATCGCCGCCGGCCTGGGCGGGGGGTCTTCCGACGCCGGCGCCGCCCTGAAACTGGCGCGTCAGGCCCTGGCGCTGGACATAGACGATGTGGAACTGGAGGCCGTGGCGGGGGTCATCGGCGCCGACGGCCCCATGTGCCTGCGGATGCGCACCGCCTGGGCCGAGGGCCGGGGCGACGTCCTGACCGACGAACAGCACCTGCCGCCGCTCCACGCCGTCCTGTTCAATCCGGGCGTCCCTTCGCCCACCGGCGCCGTCTACCGGGCCTATGACGCCGGTCCGCCGCGCGCCGCTGACCGTCCCGCGCCGCCCGCCGACTGGAGCCCGGCGGCCGTCATCGACTGGCTGGCCGGCCTCCGCAACGATCTTCAGCCGCCCGCCGAGGCCCTGACGCCCGCCATAGCCGATGCGGTTTCAGCGGTGGCGACGACGCCCGGCGTGGTCCTGGCGCGCATGTCCGGCTCGGGCGCCACCGTCTTCGGCCTGTGCCGGTCCGGCGAGGACGCCGCCGCCGCCGCCGCCGCCCTGTCGGCCGCCCATCCGGCCGCCTGGGTCGCCGCGACCCGGCTCGCCGCCGCCTGAGCCATAAATCCCCGGCGCGTGTTGAAGCGCGCGGCGCCGGGCCCTATGGTCCGCCGTCTTTTTTCCAGCCCCTCCCGAGCCCGATTTGACCACCTCGACCGAGCCGCTCGCCTTCCAGGACCTGATCCTGACCCTGCATCGCTATTGGGGCGACCAGGGCTGCGCCATTCTCCAGCCCTATGACATCGAGGTCGGGGCCGGCACCCTGCACCCCGCCACCGTCCTGCGCGCGCTCGGCTCAAAGCCGTGGAAGGCCGCCTATGTCCAGCCCAGCCGCCGCCCCGGCGACGGCCGCTATGGCGAGAACCCGAACCGTCTCCAGCACTATTATCAATACCAGGTCATTCTGAAGCCGAACCCGGACAATCTTCAGGAGCTCTATCTCGGCTCGCTGGCGGCGATCGGGATTGATCCGAAACTGCACGACATCCGCTTCGTCGAGGACGACTGGGAGAACCCGACGGTCGGCGCCTGGGGCCTGGGCTGGGAGGTCTGGTGCGACGGGATGGAGGTGACCCAGTTCACCTATTTCCAGGGGGTCGGCGGCATTGAGGTCGATGTGGTCTCGGGGGAACTGACCTACGGGCTGGAGCGTCTGGCCATGTATGTCCAGGGCGTGGACAACGTCTATGACCTCAAGTTCACCAAGGAGGGGCTGACCTATGGCGAGGTCTTCCTGGAGAACGAGCGCCAGCAGTCGGAGGCCAACTTCCACGGCTATGACGTCGACGGTCTGAAACGCCGGTTCGAGGATATGGTGGCTGAGGTCTCGCGCCTTCTGGCCCTGACCGGACCCCAGGGCCAGCCCCTGGTCCTGCCGGCCTATGATCAGGTGCTGAAGGCCAGCCACCTGTTCAACCTGATGGACGCGCGCGGCGCCATCGCCGTCGCCGAGCGCCAGAGCTACATCGGCCGCATCCGCGAACTCTGCAAAGCCTGCGCGACGGCCTATGTAGAGCGGGAACGGGCCGAGGCATGATTTCCCTTTCCGCTCATCCCCGCGAAAGCGGGGACCCAGTCCTGTCGCGAGGCGCGGTGTCTGGGATGGCGGTTGAAGCCCCTACGGCGCCGGTCGTGCGCCCACAGCGCTGGGTCCCCGCTTTCGCGGGGATGAGCGGACAGATTTGAGACTCTAATGCCCCAACTCCTCCTCGAGATCTTCTCCGAAGAAATTCCCGCCCGCATGCAGCAGGGCGCCGCGCGCGACCTCGACCGCATGGTCTCCGACCGGCTGAAGGCCGCCGGCCTGACCTGGGACGCGCTGACCACCTACGCCGGCCCGCGCCGTCTGACCCTGGTGATCGAGGGCCTGCCCGCCGCCACGCCCGACCGCGAGGAGGAGATCAAGGGGCCCAAGGCCTCGGCGCCGGAGCAGGCGCTGGAGGGCTTCCTGCGCAAGACCGGCCTGAACCGTGACCAGCTGACCGAGCGCGACGGCGTCCTCTACGCCGTCCTGTCGTCCAAGGGCCGGGCCACGACCGATCTGGTCGCCGAGACGGTGGACCAGGTCATCCGCACCTTCCCCTGGCCCAAGTCGATGCGCTGGGGCTCGGGAAGCCTGCGCTGGGTCCGTCCGATCAAACGCATTCTGTGCCTGTTCGACGGCAAGGTGGTCCCGTTCGAGATCGACGGCATCCCGTCCGATGCGATCACCGAGGGCCACCGTTTCCTCGGCTCTGGCCAACTGCTGAAGGTCAGCGACTTCGTCGACTACCGCACCCAGCTGGAGCGGGAGTTCGTCCTGCTGGATGTGGCCGACCGCAAGCTGCGCATCCTGGAACAGGCCAGGGCCGCCTGCGCCGCGCGCGGCCTGGTGCTGGTCGACGACGACGGCCTGCTGGACGAGGTGGCGGGTCTCGCCGAATGGCCGACCCCGATCCTGGGCGACATGGACCCCCAGTTCCTGGCCCTGCCGCCCGAGGTCGTGCGCCTGTCGATGAAGGTGCACCAGAAGTATTTCGCCGTCCGCAGCTCTCCCCCCTCTGGGGGGAGCACCCGCGAAGCGGGGGAGGGGGGCGCGCCCCAACTGGCCCCCAACTTCCTGGTCGTCGCCAATGTCGAGGCGACCGACGGCGGCAAGGCCCTGGCCGCAGGCAACAGCCGCGTCCTGTCCGCCCGCCTGAACGACGCCCGCTTCTTCTGGGACGAGGACCAGAAGGTCGGTTTCGACGCCTGGAACGAAAAGCTGAAGGGCGTCACCTTCCACGCCAAACTGGGCACATTGGCCGAGCGGGTCGAGCGCATCGCCGCTCTGGCCCGCGAGATCGCCCCCCTGGTCGGCGCCGACGCGGTCGAGGCCGAGATGGCCGCCCGCCTGTGCAAGGCCGATCTGGCCAGCGGCATGGTCGGCGAATTCCCGGAACTGCAGGGGATCATGGGCGGCTATTACGCGCGTCTGCTGAGCGCGCCCCCCTCGTCCGCTTCGCGGCCACTCCCCCCTGAGGGGGGAGATCGCACGGATCAATCCTCCCCCCTTGGGGGAGGGGGACCGCGGAGCGGTGGAGGGGGCTGGACGCCTCAAGTGCGCGACCGCATCGCCGACGCCGTCCGCGACCACTACAAGCCGCAAGGCCCCGCCGACACCGTCCCGACCGCGCCCGTCACGGTCGCCGTCGCCCTGGCCGACAAGCTGGACACCCTGGTGGGCTTCTTCGCCATCGACGAAAAGCCCACGGGCTCGAAGGACCCGTTCGCGCTGCGGAGAGCGGCGCTGGGCGTGATCCGTCTGGTGCTGGAGAATGGGGTGCGGTTGTCTTTGGGCGGCGTCCTGTTTGGCGTGGCTGTCGCAAGTAAATTCGGCGCTCCGACGGGTATACTTGCCTTCTTCGCCGACCGCCTGACCGTCCTCCTCCGCGATCAGGGCCAGCGCCACGACCTCGTCGCCGCCGTCTTCGCCCTGGGCGACGACGACCTCGTCCGCATCGTGCGCCGGGTCGAAGCCCTGGCCGCCTTCCTCGCCACCGACGACGGGGCCAATCTGCTGGCCGGCTACAAGCGGGCCTCCAACATCCTGCGCGCCGAGGAGAAGAAGGGACCGGTTCCGACCGGCATGGTCCAGACCGGCCTGCCGAACCAGCCCGAGGCCGAGACCACCCTGGCCTTCGCCGTCAACGCCGCCCGCACCGCCGTCGAGACCGCCCTGGAGACCGAGGATTTCGCCGCCGCCATGACGGCCCTGGCCGGTCTGCGCGCACCGGTCGACGCCTTCTTCGAGGCGGTGATGGTCAACTCCGACGTTTCCGAGGAGCGCGACAACCGTCTGAAACTGCTGGGCCAGGTGCGCGACGTGATGGGCCAGGTGGCGGACTTCGGCCAGATCGCGGGGTAGTCTTCAAGACCCTCTCCCGCTTGCGGGAGAGGTGGCCCGGCGTCCGGCGTAGCCGGACCAGGGTCGGAGAGGGGAGTCTTGTTTCAACAAGAAGACTTCCCCCATCGTCAGGCGTGTCGCTGCGCGCCACGGCCTGACACTTCCCCCGCAAGCGGGGGAAGATCAGCACACTCTAGCCCGACGCCCCCAACCGCCCTAAACCTCGCGCTCAATCCGTCGGACCCGCCTTGACCCCAACCTCGGACATCGCCGCAAAAACCCCCGCCTGGGTCTGCGCGCCCGGCGTGCTGAAGGTCCCCTTCCTCGATGTCTTCCTGAACGACTACGATCTGCGCCGCCTGCCGGGCGATCAGGTCCAGGCCGCGCTGGGCTGGGGCCTGAAGCCGACCGCCGCCGCCGGTCGCCGCTGGGCGGAAGCCAACGCCCGCCCCTATGTCGCGCTGGAGGACGGTTTCCTGCGCTCGGTCGGCCTGGGGGAGGCGGGGGCGGCCAGCCTCAGCCTGATCGTCGATGACCTGGGCGTCTATTATGACGCCACCCGGCCGAGCCGCCTCGAACAGCTGATCCAGACCGCCGACGGCTGGTGCGACGCCGCCCTGACCGCCCGCGCCCGCGCCCTGATCGACCGGATCGTCGCCTCGGGCGTGTCCAAGACCAATATGGGCGGGCCGCTGGACCCCGGCCTGCTGCGGCCCGGCCGCCGCGTGCTGATCGTGGACCAGACCTTCGGCGACGCCTCCATCGGCTATGGGCTGGCGACGCAAGACAGTTTCGACGCCATGGTCGCCGCCGCCCGGCGCGACGAGCCCGAGGCCCAGCTGATCGTCAAACGCCACCCGGCGGTGGCGGCGGGCAGGAAGCGAGGGTGCGTCACCGATCTGTCCGGCGTCACCCTGGTGGACGCCGACGTGCGGCCGGCCGACCTGCTGGCGGCGGTGGACGCCGTCTATTGCGTCACGTCTGCGCTCGGATTCGAGGCCCTGTTGCGCGGCCTGCCGGTGCGCTGTTTCGGGGCGCCCTTCTATTCCGGCTGGGGCCTGACGACCGACGCCGTGGACACCGGCCGCCGGGGTGTAGGGCGCAGTCTGGAACAGGTCGCCGCCGCCGCCCTGATCGCCTACAGCCGCTATGTCGATCCCGTCACCGGCGAACTGTGCGAAGCTGAACAGGCGCTGGAGCGGCTGATTTGCCTGCGTGATCGGGCCGACCGTCTGGCTGGGAACTGGGCCGCTGTCGGCTTCGCCCCGGCCAAACGCCCGCCGGTGCGCCGCCTGCTGAACTCGCCCAAGGCGCGGATGCGCTATTTCATGTCGCCGTCGCGGGCCGCCGCCCATGCCGCCGCGACCAATGGTCGGCTGATCTGGTGGGCGGGCAAGGAGAGCGAGGCCGTGCGCCGCGCCGCCGCAACCTTTAACGGCCCGACGGTTCGCATGGAGGACGGCTTCATCCGCTCGCGCGGCCTGGGGTCCGATTTCGTCGGCGCCCTGTCGGTCGCTCTGGACGACCAGGGGGTCTATTACGACCCGTCGCGCCCGTCGCGGCTGGAGACCCTGATCCAGACGACGGACGCCACGCCGGAGCAGCTGGCCCGCGCCGCTGCGCTTCGGACCCGGATCGTCGAGGCGGGCCTGTCGAAATATAATCTGAAGGGTCAGGCGCCCGCCGACTGGCCCGCGGATCGCGACATTCTGCTGGTCGTCGGCCAGGTCGAGAACGACAAGTCGATCCTGCTGGGCTGCGAACCGGACTTGAACACCAACTCCGCCCTCGTCGAGGCGGCGCGGGCCGATCATCCAGACGCCTTCCTGGTCTATCGCAACCACCCCGACGTTCTGGCGGGCAACCGGCCCGGGCGGCTGGACGCCGCGGCCCTGTCCGCCGTCGACGCCGTGGCGGACGGGCTGGACATCATCGACTGCCTGAACGCCTGCCGCCGGGTTGCGACCCTGACCTCCCTGACCGGGTTTGAGGCCCTGATGAGGGGCAAGGCGGTGTCGGTCTATGGCCGACCCTTCTATGCGGGTTGGGGCCTGACCGACGACCGGCTGAGTTTCGAGCGCCGCACCCGGCGGGCTACGGTCGATCACCTGATCCTGGCCGCCCTGGTCCATTATCCGATCTATGTCACGCCGACGGGCTGGCCCTGCGAGGCCGAGGACCTGGTTCAGGCCCTGATCGCCTCCCGAGACCGGCCGCCGCCCCCGGCGCCGCGCGGCCAAATCCAGCGCTGGGCCGCCGGGATCATCGCCAGTCTCGACCGCAGGCCGCCGCCGTCCTATTGAAGGCGTTCGCAAAGGAAACTGTCTACCCGTGCAACACGCCGTCATCGCCGCAACCGGCCTCTTCACCCCCGAACAATCGGTCTCCAACGCCGAACTGGTCGACAGCTACAACGCCTGGGCCGACGGCTGGAACGCCCGTCACGCAGATCGGATCGAGGCGGGGGAACTGGAGGCCAAGCCCCATTCCTCGCCCGAGTTCATCGAAAAGGCCTCGGGCATCAAGCAGCGGTTCGTGATGGACAAGGCCGGGGTGATCGACCCCGCCCGCATGGCGCCCAACCTGCCCGAACGCAGTAATGACGAGCTGTCGATCCTGGCCGAGATGGCGGTCAAGGCCGCCCGCCAGGCCATCGAGGCCTGGGGCAAGCCGGTCAGCGAGATCGGCGCGGTGCTCTGCGCCGCCTCCAACATGCAACGCCCCTATCCGGCCATGGCCATCGAGGTGCAGCAGGCCCTGGGGATCGAGGGCTTCGCCTTCGACATGAATGTCGCCTGTTCCTCGGCCACCTTCGGGATCAAGACGGCGGCGGACTTCATCGCCGGCGGCTCGGTCAAGGCGGTGCTGATGGTCAATCCGGAGATCTGCTCGGCCCACCTGAACTTCACCGACCGCGACAGCCATTTCATCTTCGGCGACGTGGCGACCGCCGTGATCGTGGAATCCTCGGACACCGCCGGGCCGGGCGGCTGGGACGTGCTGGGCACGCGGCTGAAGACCGTCTTCTCGAACAATATCCGCAACAATTTCGGCTTCCTGAACCGCAACGCGCGCGACACCGACCATCTGGATTCGCCGGTCGCCGACGACAGCGTTCAGAACGACAAGCTGTTCATCCAGCAGGGCCGCAAGGTCTTCCGCGATGTGGTGCCGATGGTTTCGGACATGATCGTCGATCATGCCGGCGAACTGGGCCTGGATCCGCGCGAATTGAAGCGGCTGTGGCTGCACCAGGCCAACATCAACATGAACCAGCTGATCGGCAAGAAGGTGCTGGGTCGCGAACCGTCGTCGGAAGAGAACGTCATCATCCTGGACGACTACGCCAACACCTCCTCGGCCGGCTCGATCATCGCCTTCCACCTGCACAACGACGGCTTCGTCCCCGGTGAGACCGGCCTGATCTGCAGCTTCGGCGCAGGGTACTCGGCCGGGACCGTATTCGTGCGCAAGCGTGGCTAGGGTGACGAAACCAAAAGTTTCGACCGGCGTTACGGCAGGTTAATCCCGATCTGCGACGATAATTTCTGAGGCCACGCTTGAATCCGGCGGCGGATTTTGCGAGGCGTTCGATTGTCGAGAACAGGGGAGTTCCCAGATGGCTCAGACGACGCCGAAGACAGTGCTGGAAAGCCTGGCTCAGGATATCGCCGCCGTGCTGAAGAGCATGGGCGGCTCGGCCCACCAGAATTTGGTCGTCGACTGCGTTGCGGCCCTCCGACGTCAGCGCGGCGAGGCGGTGGACGCCCAGGCCCTGCGTCAGAAGATCATCGAAGCCTTCGAACAGTACCGCGACTGGTTCGTGCGTCCGTTCGGCGAAGGCTCTCAGCGCTGGGCCCTGGCCCGCGACTTCGCCTGAAGTCCTGAAAGCAAAAAGGCGCGCCCCTTTCGGAGCGCGCCTTCTTCAATCCGCCTGATCGCCGGGATCAGAAGCGACGGATGTAGCTGAGCGAATAGGCGTCCGCCTCGCCCGCGTCGTCACGGTAGTCGCGACGGGTCCAGTCGGCCCGCAGGCCGTTCACGCCGTCCAGATAGTAGTTGGCGCCGGCGCCGTAGTTCCAGCTGTCGCCGCCCACGTCGGTGTTGGCGCCGGGGAACTCCTGCTTCAGCTCGGTATGGCCGTAACCACCGCGCGCGAACAGCTCCAGCTTGTCCGAGACCGGCACCTTGCCGACCACATAGCCTGCGGCGTCCCACTCGTGCTTGGTCGTGCCGTCCACGCCGGCGACGGTGAAGTCGTCGTCCTTGACGCCGACCGAGGCCTCGGTCTCCAGAGCCAGGTAGCGGTTCAGATTGACGCCCAGGCGGCCGGTCACGGCGCCGGTGGTGGCGTTGTCGCCTTCAAGATGAGTATAGCCCAGTGATCCGTAACCACGCGGTTCAGGATTGGTTTGAGCAAAAGCCGGAGCGGCGATTGCGGAAACGGCGACAGCAGCGAGAAGAATGTTGCGCATTGTTTCTTATTAACTCCTAGATGTGATGACCGGTTGGATCATCAGCCCCATCCAGCGAGTGCTTAAATAGGTGAGGGCGTTCTCTGTTCCAGAGGCCGCCAGAACAGTCCGTCGTCTGTGGACGGCGAGACACACACTGTGTTCTGTCAAGGTCGGCGACTTTGTGGCGATGCAACAAAAAGGGCGGCCTCGTCAGAGACCGCCCTCTAATCTTTCACCCCGTCATCCTCGGGCTCGACCCGAGGACCAGACGTTGATCGGGCTGTGCGTCAAAGTCTTCGCACAAGCGGCGTCGCGTCCGATCCTCGGGTCAAGCCCGAGGATGACGGAGAATGTCTAACCTCAGCGGTCCTTCTCACGCTCCCCGCTCAGCGCCGCCTGGGCCGCCGCCAGGCGGGCGATCGGCACGCGGTAGGGCGAGCAGGAGACATAGTCCAGCCCGGCCTTTTCGCAGAAGGCGATCGACGACGGATCCCCGCCGTGCTCGCCGCAGATGCCCAGCTTGACCTCGGGGCGAACCGCACGGCCGCGTTCGGTCGCGATCTCGATCAGGCCGCCGACGCCGTCCTGGTCCAGACGCACGAAGGGGTCCGTCTCGAAGATGCCCTTGTCCAGATAGGCCTGCAGGAACCGCCCCGAGTCGTCGCGGCTGATGCCGAAGGTGGTCTGGGTCAGGTCATTGGTGCCGAAGCTGAAGAACTGGGCGTATTCCGCCAGGTCCCCGGCGCGGATGGCGGCGCGGGGCAGTTCGATCATGGTGCCGACCAGATAGTCGACGCTGTCGCCCGCGTCGGCGAACACAGCCTGAGCCGTGCGGTCTGTCAGTTCGCGCAGATATTTCATCTCCAGACCCAGGGCGACCAGCGGGTGCATGATCTCCGGGATCGGCGCCACGCCCGAGGTCTTCTTCACCTCCAGCGCGGCCTCGAGCACGGCCCGGACCTGCATCTCGTAGATCTCTGGATAGGCCACGCCCAGGCGGCAGCCGCGATGGCCCAGCATGGGGTTGGTCTCGTGCAGCTCCTTGGCCCGGCGCTTCAGCTTCTCGGCGTCGATGCCAGACGAGGCGGCCAGGGCGTCGATGTCCTCGTCCGTATGCGGGATGAACTCGTGCAGCGGCGGGTCCAGCAGACGCACCGTCACCGGCAAACCGGCCATGATCTCGAACAGTTCGACGAAGTCCGACTTCTGGAACGGGGCGATCTTGGCCAGGGCCGTGCGGCGCCCGGCCTCGTCGTCGGCCAGGATCATCTCGCGCACGGCGGCAATCCGGGTGTCGTCGAAGAACATATGCTCGGTCCGGCACAGGCCGATGCCCTCGGCGCCGAAGCCGCGCGCGGTCTTGGCGTCCAGCGGGGTCTCGGCGTTGGCGCGCACCTTCAGGCGGCGCACCTGGTCGGCCCAGCCCATCAGGGTCTGGAAGTCGCCGGTCAGTTCCGGCTCGATCATCGGCACGGCGCCGTCCAGCACCTCGCCCTTGGAGCCGTCGATGGTGATGATGTCGCCGGTCTTGAAGCTGCGGCCGCGGGCGGTGAAGACGCCCTTGGCCTCGTCGATATGGATCTCGCCGGCGCCCGAGACGCAGGCCCGGCCCATGCCGCGCGCCACCACGGCCGCGTGGCTGGTCATGCCGCCCCGCGCCGTGACGATGCCCCGCGCCGCATGCATGCCGTGGATGTCCTCAGGGCTGGTCTCCTCACGCACCAGGATGACGGCCTCGCCCAGCCCGGCCAGACGCTCGGCCTCGTCGGCGTCGAACACGATCTTGCCGGTCGCCGCGCCGGGCGAGGCGGGCAGGCCGGCGGCGATGACGGTGCGGGGCGCCTCCGGGTCCAGGGTCGGGTGCAGCAACTGATCGAGCGCCGAGGGCTCGACCCGGCTGACGGCTTCTTCCTGGCTGATCACGCCTTCCGCCGCCAGATCGACCGCCACCTTCAGCGCCGACTTGGCGGTGCGCTTGCCGTTGCGGGTCTGCAGCATCCAGAGCCGGCCCTGTTCGACCGTGAACTCGATGTCCTGCATGTCGCGATAATGGCTCTCCAGCTTGCCGACCACCTCGACGAACTGGCCGAACACCTCGGGCATGGCCTCTTCCATCGAGGGGGCGGTCTCGCCCATCTCCTCGCGGCCGATCCTGGTCAAGGACTGAGGCGTGCGGATGCCCGCCACCACATCCTCGCCCTGGGCGTTGATCAGGAACTCGCCGTACAGCCGCGCCTCGCCGGTCGAGGGGTTGCGGGTGAAGGCCACGCCGGTGGCCGAGGTCTCGCCCATATTGCCGAACACCATCGACTGGACGTTGACGGCGGTGCCCCAGCTCTCGGGGATGTCATGCATGCGGCGATAGAATTTCGCCCGGTCGTTCATCCAGCTTTCGAACACGGCGCCGACGGCGCCCCACAGCTGGTCCTTGGGATCCTGGGGGAAGGGGTGGCCCAGCTCGCGCTCGACCACGGCCTTGTAGTCCTCGACGACCCGCTCCCAGTCCTCGGCCTTCAGATCGGTGTCGACGCTGACGCCCAGCCGGTCCTTGTGGGCGTCCAGCACCTCTTCGAAATCGTCGTGGCTGAGGCCCAGAACCACGTTGGAATACATGGTGATGAAGCGGCGATAGGAGTCGAAGGCGAATCGCCGGTCGCCTGACAGCCTGGCCAGGCCCTCGACCGTCTGGTCGTTCAGGCCCAGGTTCAGCACCGTGTCCATCATGCCCGGCATCGAGGCCCGCGCGCCCGAACGCACCGAGACCAGCAGGGGATTGTCCACGTCGCCGAAGGTCTTGCCGACCACGCCCTCGACCTTGGCCAGGGCCATCTTCACCTGGTCTTCCAGATCGGCCGGATAGGTCTCGCCGTGGGCGTAATAGTAGGTGCAGACCTCGGTGGTGATGGTGAAGCCGGGCGGGACGGGCAGACCCAGGGCGGACATTTCCGCCAGGTTCGCGCCCTTGCCGCCGAGAAGGTTCTTCATCGACGCGTCGCCGTCGGCGGAGCCTCCGCCGAAGCCGTACACCCACTGAGTCATCTTAAGCCCCTGAGCTTTGTCTTAAGGTTCGGCGGGTTGACCCGCTCGCACATGCGGCCTGCTCTAGCGCGGCGAAACCGGCTTGACCATGGCGTTTGTAACAAAGCGTGAGCCTGAAACCGGTTTCCGAACCTCGGTTTTTCGATCACGCCGAACCGTCGGACTGCGCCGTACAGGGACGATTACCAGCCGCGCCCGCCGCGACTCCAACGATCATCGCCATAGTAGCGGTTGTCCGGCACATAGCGGCCGTCCCGATCATACCAACCGTAGCCCTGCTGGTACCGATCATAGCCGTCCAGCGGATAGCCGTAGTCATAGTACTGACCGTCTTCGGCCTCCCACCAGTCGCGCGGATAGGGGCTGTATTGGCAGTCATAGCCGCGGTCGCCGCCGCCCCAGGAGGGGACGTAGCGGTCACGATAGCGGTTTTCGAAACGGGGGCGGCACAGGTCGCGCGACCACACCCGATTGTCGCGGGCCTCAATGCTGGCGCGCGGCTCGCCATAGATGGCGTCGCGGACGCCGGCGAAACTGTTGCCGGTGATCACCGCCCGGCCCGAGGCGGCGGCGACCCCGACCTGATCCACCCGGACGCGGTTCTGATCGAACAGCAGTTCGCCGTTATAGAGGACCGCGCCCTTGTCGCCCTTGCAGATCCGGCTGTTGGAGACCGAGACCGAGGCGCCCTCCACCGCCACCCCTTCGACATAGCCGCAGATCTTGGCGTTGCTGATCTCGACCCGGCCGTAATCGCGGGCGGAGCGAACGATCACTCCGATGGCGCGCGGGCCGAAGCTGTTCGGCTGTTCCGATCCGATCAGGGTGACCGAGGTCAGGCTGGAGGGGGCGGCGGAGCCCGGCGTCAGATCGACGCCCGAGACGGCGCCGGTGATGGCGGTCTCATACAGGGTGACGGCGGCGCCGTCGGCGACCACGGCGGCCGAGACGGTGCGGGCGTCGATCAGGGCGTCGCGCAGGTCCAAGAGGCCGCCGTCGACATAGATCGCCGCCTCGTCGCCCGCGTGGCGGAAGCCGACCCGGCTCATGACGATTTCAGCCCCATAGCCGATGACGCAGGCGGCGTCGCCGGCGTGGGGTGAGGCGAAGACCAGGTCGCGGACCTCGACCCGGACGCCGGGGGCGGCGGTCAGGCAGGGCAGGCCGTCCGGCGCCTGAAGGGTGGGCGTCGCCGCATCCCAGCGGCGCGGATCAAAGCCGCTGTCGCCGATGATGGTCATCGGCTTGTCGATGTTCAGCCAGCCAACGCAGGCGCCGCCCCTGGCCCGGATGATCAAGGTGCCGCCGGGGCGCACGCGCTGGACCGCGCTCTCGATCGCGCCCGAGCCGGGATTGCCGCCGCAATCGACCAGGACGACCTCTTCCTGGTGCGGGGGGCGGGGCAGGGGACGCCAGTCGGGACCACGATACCGGCCGTAGTCGTAGCGGCGATGGGCGCGGGGCCGGGCGCGGGTCGGCGGGTCCAGCAGGACGCCGAAATTGGGCCGGGTCTGGGCCTCGACCTTTGCGGCGACCTGGGCCTGGACCGGGTCGGGCAGGGTCGTCAGGGCGGCCAGGGCGAAGGCCGCCAGGAGCGAGACTTTCGCGAGCGAGCGGATGTTCATGCGACCAGACCCTCCGTTTCAGCGGCGCTGTTGTTGGGCGCGGGACACCTGGGACAGCAGGGCCTGCAGGCGCGAAGCCGAGGGGCCGAAGCCCGACAGCGCGGATTCGATACGGAAGGCGACGGCGTCGGCCTTGTCCTGGTCGGCCACCCCGGCGACGCCGAGGGCGAAATAGGTGGACATGGCGAACTTGGCCTCGGGGCTGCCCTGGCGGGCCGCCTCCTCGAACCATTTGAACGATCGGGCGTAGTCGGCGGGCAGGCCGATGCCCTCGGCGTACATGACGGCCAGGACCAGTTGGGCCTCCGACGAGCCGTTGACGGCCGCCAGCTGGATGGCGCGGACCCGTTCGACCGGGGACAGGCGGCTCTCGGTCGCATGGCCGATCATGGCCTCGAAGGCCTCGATCTGTTGTCGGGACAGCTGTTCGGGGGCGGTGACGACCTCGGGCGTCACGCCCAGATAGCGCAGGGCGCGGCCCACATGGATGAAGGGCAGTTCGCCCTGAAGCCGGGACAGGGCGTATTCATAGGCGTCGCCGCGCGGGCGGCTCTCGTCCGAGAAGGGGACGCCCGAGGCCGGGGCCTCCAGCGGATAAAATTCGAACGGCGGGGTCCACTGGCGGGCTTTGGCCTCGACGAAGCCGGCGTACTGGGCGCGGTTGGGCGAGGAGCGTTCGAAGTCCTTCATCAGGACATAGGCGCCGACGTCCCCGGTCTGAACCGCCAGATAGTTGTAGAGATAGGCGTCGACGTCGTTGCGCTGGAACAGATTGACCGCCGCCCAGTAGCCGCCGTGCGACCGGGGCTGGCCCAGGGCGCCGCCCTCGGGCTTGCGGCCCAGCGCCTCGCGGGCCTCGCGATTGTCGGCCGGTTCGCCGAAGGGGCCGTACAGGCCGTCGTGCAGCCGGGCCAGGGTGCGATAGCCCTCTGCGTCCTGGGTCGAGAGGATGTAGATGACGCGGTCGCGCACCGCCTCCTGCTCCTGGCGGCTCATCCGCGACAGCTGGCGGTCCAGCACCTGATAGGCGCGGTGGCGTTCGAAGGCGCGGCAGTCGTCGTATTTCGACAGGCGGCGCAGACCCCCGCCGAACAGGCCGCCGGCCTTGCGATCGACCCCGTTGATCGGGGCGTAGCCCTCGTCATTGGCCAGGGCCATGGCGTACCAGACCGAGCTTTCGATCGGATCCTCGATATTCTTGTCGGTGGCGCGGACGGCGGCGTAGCGCGAGCCCAGCTCCAGCTGGGCGAAGACGTCGCCACGGAAGGCGGCGCGGCGCAGGTGGCGCAGGCTCGCCTCCTGGGCGTTGAACTCGGACCCTGTGACCGAGGCTGGGCGGGGGCAGGACAGGGCGGCCTCGTTCTGGGCCCCTCGGCGCCAGAAGCCGGGGGCGCCGTCGCCGCAGCTGGCCAGAAGCAGGACGGCAATCAGCAGGACCAGAACCGCCACGGCGCCGCCGGCCAGGGGCATGCGATGCCGCTGGAGCTGGGATGGACCGTGACCGGCGTTGTCGTACTCGCCCATACCTTCCTGTCGCTCCCGCAATCCCAACTGGCCGACGCGACGCAGGACGGCGCGCCGACGCCGACGGGTCAGACCGCCAAACATGGTTAACAATGTTTTGCGACAAAGCGGCGCCACAGCAAGCGGCAAATTTGGCTACGCCGAACCTTGTTGTGCGATTTCCGGTATTTAACAAATTGAACCCTGTGGACGAAGGCTCGCTTCCGGGGGCAGGGGCGCCTATATCGGCTGCGAATCGAAGGAGCGCCCATGTCCTATGTCCCCCGCGACGACCGCCCCGCCGACAAGGCGGACCGCTATGCCGAGGTCGAGGCCGAGATCCTGGCGGTGCTGGACGGGGAGCCGAATCTGACCGCGCGGATGGCGACCGTGGCCTCGATGCTGGCCGACGCCTTCGACCACTTCTTCTGGACCGGCTTCTACGTCGTCGCGCCGGACAAGACGCCGGATGGGGCGGACGAACTGGTGGTCGGACCCTATCAGGGGACGCTGGGCTGTCTGCGGATCGCCTTCGGGCGCGGGGTGTGCGGGACGGCGGCGGCGACACGCCAGACCCAGCTGGTCGAGGACGTCCACGCCTTTCCCGGTCACATCGCCTGCGACAGCCGCTCGGCCAGCGAGATCGTGGTGCCGGTGCTTGACGTTTCGGGCGAACTGATCGCCGTCTTCGACGTGGATGCGACGACCCCGGCGGCCTTCGACGCCGTGGACCAGGCGGGGCTGGAACGCCTGATGGCCAAGGTCTTCGCCGCAGGCTGAGCCGACAGACGAGAGGGGCAAAGGGATGGAGGACGAGATGAAACGGGTGATCGCGATCACGGGCGGGCACGGGGTGCTGGGCCGGGCCGTGCTGGAGGCCGCCCTGGCGGCGGGGCTGGCGGTCGCCGTCATCGACCATGCCGAAGGCCATCCGGTTCCGCCCGGGGTGCTTGAGATCGGCGGCGTCGACCTGACCGACCCGGTCCAGGCCGAGGAGGCCGTGGCCTCTGTCATCAGCCGCTACGGCCGGCTGGACGTCCTGGCCAATATCGCCGGCGGCTTCGTCTGGCAGACGACGGACGACGCGCAGCCGGCCTGGGACCGGATGCAGGCCCTGAACCTGACCACCGCCCTGAACGCCAGCCGCGCGGCTCTGCCCTATCTGAAGGCGGCGTCGGACGGGCGGATCATCAATGTCGGTTCGGCTGCGGCGCTGAAGCCGGGCGCGGGCATGGGGGCTTACGGCGCCGCCAAGCTGGGCGTCCACGCCCTGACCCAGGCCCTGGCGGAGGAGCTGAAAACCACGTCCGTAACGGTCAATGCGGTGTTGCCGTCAATCATTGATACGCCCGCCAACCGCAAGGACATGCCCGACGCCGATCCGGCCGCCTGGGTCGCCCCGGCCGATCTGGCGGCGGTGATCCTGTTCCTGGCCTCGCCCGAGAGCCGGGCCATGACCGGCGCCCTGGTTCCTGTCACCGGGCGGGTCTGATGTCGGGCGAACTGGCTCGCAGCGTCCTCTATCTGCCGGCCTCCAACGCCCGGGCGATCGAAAAGGCCCGGAACCTGGACTGCGATGTCGCCGTCCTTGATCTGGAAGACGCCGTGGCGCCCGAGGCCAAGATTGAGGCGCGGGTGGCCGCCGTGGCGGCGGTGAAGGCGGGCGGATTTCGTCCCCGTCTGGGCGTGCGGATCAACGCCCTGGACACCGACTGGGGCGAGGACGATTTGGACGCTCTGGCTCAGGCGGGCGCCGGCCTGATCGTCGCGCCTAAGGTGGAGACGGTCGAGACCGTCTACGCCCTGTCGGCCCGCGCGCCGGATGCGGCCCTGTGGGCCATGATCGAGACGCCGCGCGGCCTGATCGCCCTGAGCGAGATTGCGGCGGCGGGCGGGGGGCTTCAGGGGCTGATGCTGGGGGTCAACGACCTGGCCAAGGCCCTGAGGACGGGCGCGTCGCCGGATCGCGAACCGTTCAAGCCCTGGCTGGCGGCCCTGGTGGTCGCGGCGCGGGCGCACGGACTGCTGGCCATCGACGGGGTGTTCAACCGGATCGAGGACGTCGACGGCCTGGCGGCCGAGGCGGCGCAGGGCCGGCTGTACGGCTTTGACGGCAAGAGCCTGATCCACCCGTCCCAGATCGCCGCCGCCAACGCCGCCTTCGCCCCGTCCGAGGCTGAGGTCCAGGCGGCGCAGGCGGTGGTGGCGGCCTTCGCCGCGCCGGAAGCCGAGGGGCGAGGCGCGATCCGGGTGGGGGGCGCCATGGTCGAACGTCTGCACCTGGGCCAGGCCGAGGCCTTGCTGGCGCGACACGCCGAGGCGACGAACCGCCGGTAAGGCCCTATCCGGCGTTTCCTAATCCGCCGGGACACTGTAGGAAGCCCGCCCTTCGAGGAGCCGGGTCATGACCACGCCGCAGCCGATCACGATCGGCATAGACTTCGGCACGACCAATTCGGTCGTGGCCCTGGCCGATCCTGCGACCGGCGCCGAGCTGGTCCGTTTCACGGTGGACGGGTCGGGCGGCGTCTCCACCTTCCGCTCGGCCCTCAGCTTCCAGTTTCACCCGGCCGAAGACGGCGGTCGCCCTGAGCGGGTGGTCGAGGCCGGGCCCTGGGCCATAGACGCCTATGTGGACGATCCGGCGGACACGCGCTTCATCCAGTCGTTCAAGACCTTCGCCGCCAGCGCCGCCTTCACCGAGACCCGCATCCACGACCGGCGCTATACGTTCGAGGATCTGCTGTCCGCCTTCCTGCTGAAGCTGCGCCACCATGCGGGGGCCGCCATGGCCGATCTGCCGCCCCGCGTCATCGTCGGCCGCCCCGTGACCTTCGCCGGCAATCGGCCCGACGAGGCCCTGGCCCTGTCGCGCTACGAGACGGCGTTCAAGCGGCTAGGGTTCCAGGACGTCCGCTACGCCTATGAACCCGTCGGCGCCGCCTTCTATTTCGCCCGCACCCTGAAACAGGACGCCACCGTCCTGGTCGCCGACTTCGGCGGCGGCACCAGCGACTTCTCCATCGTCCGGTTCGAACGCACGCCCGAGGGGCTGAAATCCACGCCCCTGGCCCAATCCGGCGTCGGAGTGGCCGGCGACGCCTTCGACTATCGGATCATCGACCATCTGGTCTCGCCCGAACTGGGCAAGGGCAGTTTCTACACCAGCCTGGGCAAGACCCTGCCGGCGCCCCAGCGCTACTATTCCGCCTTCGCCCGCTGGGACCAGCTGGCCCTGCTGCGGGCGTCGCGCGACATGCGCGACATCCGCGCCCTGGCGACCACCTCGCTTGAGCCCGAGAAGATCGAGCGGCTGATCGAGGTGCTGGACGACAACCACGGCCACGCCCTGTACCGCGCCGTCTCCAGCCTGAAACAGGATCTGTCGCGGGACGAGACGGCCGACTTCCGTTTCGTCGCGGGCGGGGTGCGGATCGAGGCGACGGTGACGCGGGCCCAGTTCGACGCCTGGATCGCCCCCGAACTGGCCGAGATGAAGGCGGCGCTGGACCAGGCCATCGACCGCTCCGGCCTGGACCCCTCCGCCATCGACCGCGTCTTCCTGACCGGCGGCACCTCCCTGACCCCCGCCGTCCGCGCCCTGTTCACCCGTCGCTTCGGCCCCGACCGGATCGAGACCGGCGGCGAGTTCGAATCCATCGCCGCCGGCCTGGCCCTGATCGGACTGGAGCCCGACGTCGAACGCTGGACCCAGGGCGGCTGATTCGCAGCAGCCTCAGTCTTCCGCCGCCGTCATCAGGCGGCGCAGCACCGTCTCCGCCTCCCGTCTCTGGCTCGGGTTCAACGGGGCCAGCGCGCGTTCGGCCATGGCGAAGCGCGGGTCTATGAAACCCTCGACCAGGGTCAGACCTTCCGGCGTCAGCTGCGCCAACAGGCGTCGGCGGTCTTCCTTCACACTGTGGCGCGACACCAGGCCTCGCGTCTCCAGACGCCGCAGGCAGGCCGTCAGGCCGCCGGAGCTCAGCAGGACACGCTTAGCCAGATCCGTCGGCGACAGTTCGAACGGGGCGCCGGCCCGGCGCAGGGTCGCCAGCACGTCATAGTCGGAATAGGACAGCCCATGTTCGGCCAGCATCTGGGCGACGGCCTCTTCGTATCGTCGCCCGAGCCACAGGATGCGCCCGACAATATTCAGGGCGTCGGCCTGGGTTTGAGGCCGCGCGTTTCGCCAATCGGCCAGGACGGCGTCGATCACGTCCGGCGAGGAAGAGGTCTGAATCATCGCTGCACGATAGGCGTCGGACGCTCTCGGCACAAATCTTTGCGAAAAATATCTTGACATAAAATATCTTGATGAAAAGATATTGGCGTGATCGAGAGGGCTTGGATGTGGCTTTGAGAATCCTTTGGAAGGCTGCTGCGGCCGCCTCCGTCTTTCTGACCGGTGCGTGCGCGACGCCGCTACAGGCCGCACCGCGCCAGACGCTTCAGGATCCAGCAACCTCTGCCCCCGCAACCTCCGCCCTTGCGGTCTCGCCCGATCTGAGCGCGGCCTTAGACGCCTATATGAAGGCGGCGGTGCGTAACGCGGCCTTCAGCGGGACCGTCCTGGTCGCCGCGCACGGGAGACCTGTCTTCCGTGGAAGCTATGGACTGGCGAACCGGGCCTTCGACGTCCCCAATGACACCGACACCGTCTATCAACTGGCCTCGGTCACCAAGCCCTTCACCGCCCTTCTGATCATGATGCTGCAGGAGGAGGGGCGGCTCAGCGTCGATGACCTGGCCTGCGACCACCTCGCCGACTGTCCCCCGGCTTGGCGGGCCGTCACCGTGCGGCAACTGCTGACCCACACCTCCGGAATCCCCAA
Organism: Brevundimonas sp. GW822-FHT03E11; assembly: GCF_058801445.1. Lineage (NCBI taxonomy): Bacteria > Pseudomonadati > Pseudomonadota > Alphaproteobacteria > Caulobacterales > Caulobacteraceae > Brevundimonas > Brevundimonas sp. GW822-FHT03E11. The sequence continues at coordinate 381,093 of NZ_JBXANG010000003.1, forward strand.
CTACACCAGCCTGCCGGACTGGGACGAAGCCCTGGACAGCCGAACCTACGGCCCCGGCGGCGTCGTGGCCCTGGTGCGGGATCGGCCGCTCGAATTCGCGCCGGGCCAGGGCTATCGGTACAGCAACACCGGCTACAACCTGTTGGGGACGATCATCGAACGGGTCGCCGGCAAACCCTATCCGGAGGTCCTTCGTGAGCGGATTCTGGCGCCGCTCCACATGGATCATACGGTCTTCAACGCTTCTCGCCGGATCATCCCTCATCTGGCGACCGGCTACTATTCGATCGGCTCCACCTTCATCGAGGCGACGCCGCAGTCGATGACCGGCGTCTACGGCGAGGCGGGGCTCAGCAGCACCGTGGACGATCTGTCGACCTGGGCCCAGGCGGTCGGCGCCGGGCGGCTGGTCTCGCCCGCCTCCCTGGCCCAGATGACCGACGGGGCGCGCAACAACTACGGCTTCGGCTGGGAGATTCGCACCTGGCACGGTCGCCGCATGGTCGGCCATGCGGGCAGCGGGCCGGGGTTTTCCAACATGGTCGCCCGCTTTCCTGACGACGACCTGACCATCGTGGTCCTCAGCAACAGCGACGAGGCCAGCGGCGGCGGGACCGCCCGGGCCCTCGCCGGCCTCTATTTCGGCGAGGCGACGTCCTTGCCGGAGGTTCAGCCCAAGACGGTGATCCTGGATGCGGTGATGGCGGGCGGGGCCGAGGCCGGTATCCGTCAGTATCAGGCCATGAAGGCGGCCCAGCCCTCGGCCGAAGCCTTCGCCACCGACGAACTTCTGGTCGAGATCGGCTATGAGCTGTCCGGCCTGCCCGCGATGGAGGAGGCGCGCCGCCTGTTCGAGTTCACGCTCGAACAGTTTCCGCAATCAGCCTTCAGCCATGACGGCCTGGCCGACATTTCGGTGGCCGAGGGCGACTTTGCGGCGGCGATCGCCCATTTCGAAACGTCGCTGCGGCTTGACCCAGACAATGAGTACGCCCGCGAGGGGCTGAAGCGCCTAAAAGGCCTCCCTGAAAGCTGACGGCGAGCGCTGTCGGACCGAGTCTTCCGCGAGTTCGAATCCATCCCCGCCGGCCTGGCCCTGATCGGACTGGAGCCGGACGTCGAACGCTGGACCCAGGGCGGCTGAGGCTCGCGCTGCGCGTTCGGCGCGACGTCTCATTTCTTCGCAGGCTTCTCCGCGGTCGGGGCTTGCGGCTGAGACGGCTTGTCCGCCGTCGGCTGCCGCTCCTTCCAAGCGAACAGGTTCCGATTGTTCCAGGCGACGCGGATCGTCGCGGATTTGAACTCTCGCACCGCCACCTCATAGGTGGTGAAGGCGCCCTCATGGCAAGGCGGCAAGGCCAGCCGCATCGCCAGATTGTCCTTGATCAGGAAGGCGGAGATGTCTTCTGGAGACGGCGCGGTTTCAGAATGGAAAAGGAACCTCAGTTTTACGTTCGTCACCGGATATCGCATCGAAGATATGGAGTAGAACGGTTCTTTTGCGTTGTATTCATCGACCAGATGAATGACAGTCGTTCTCTTGACGATCACATTGAAGAATGCGCCGAAATTCTTGTAAATCGAATGTACTACCTGGTTGGGCAGTATGGTTACGAGCGGATTTCGAGGCAGGGATTCGTTGTAGATCTCGATCACATTGATCGATTTTTCGTTGCCCTGCTTTATGATTTCCCCCTTGATCGAGCGATGTCCGACCTGGGCGTCAAAGACTTGGTGGTCGGGGTCTATCGACGCCTTTTCCCCATCCACCTTGGTGGTCGAATGATAGGCGCCCACGTCGGGTTGGTTGGCGTGGAAGAATTGCTTCCTCGTCAAAATTGCCCGCTTCATGTCGGGCTCGGCGAAGCTTAGGGTGACGTCGGTCTCCAAAACCGACAGTGGGACGCGCGCATTGTCCCAGTATTCGATCGCCTGTCGAACCCAGATGCCCAGCACCACCAAGGGTATGACGCTCGCCGCCAAGAACAGATAGCCGCCGATCGGCACGTCTGGATAGATCGGCGTCGGGATTTGCAGGAGGGCGATGAAGGTGTCGACGGCGTCGTGGGTGCAGACCTTGGGCAGTTCGCCTGCTTGGCCCGCCGCAACAGCGTTCAGCCGGTGGGCCAAGGCAGGGTCGCTGATCGCCACGCATTTTCCATACTCTCGGATCGGCGGCCAAAAGATCGCCGCCCAGCCCGCGATCCAGGTTATGGCGCCCGCCAACCAACCCAGCCTGTCCCACCACCTGCCTTTGAACATCACGCGCCTCCCGGTGGCATAAAGCTCGTTTTCAGCGAACGCGGCAATCCAAAAAGGAAGGGCCAAAAAGCAGAAAGGACAGGGCTGGTGAGGCCCTGTCCCTTTCACTCGCCGTTCGGCGAAAAACCAGCAGCCCGCTGGCGGGGCTTAGATCGTTTCGGTCGCACGCATACTCATTGCCTCGCTTCCAGAGTCGGAAAATACCGACGTTCAGAGCCTAACGGCCCATGATTAAGAAAATCCCTTCGCCGCCGCCGTGTTCCCGACGGTTGGAAGAGAGAGAAGTGGGTGTTCGACATCGACCGCACAAGCGATCTGCTGTTTGACTACTTGTGTTCGGCCGTTTCGGCTAGACCCCTGAGGGCTGAGAAATTCAGAGAAAGAAGTCCCGTGGTAGGCCCGGAGGGACTCGAACCCCCAACCAGACCGTTATGAGCGGTCGGCTCTAACCATTGAGCTACAGGCCCCCAAGGACGCGGCCGAGAGGCGCGGCGCGGCGGGAGGAACGGCCTAGCAGGGGAGGGCGCGGCTTGCCAAGGGCCTGATCTTCGCCGCGTCCGTTTCGGCGAATTCATCAAGATGAACGGAAACCGACATCGACGACCGGACGTTCGTTCAGGCGTAAAAGGCCAAGGTTACGGCCATGGATCGACGACCCCGTCGGTCGGGATCTTCCACGGAGACATCTTCATGAAACGCGCCTTCCAATCCCTGATGCTGGGCGGGGCCCTGACGGCCGCTGCGGTGATGGGCGCCGTCGCGCCGGCTGCGGCCCAGACGGTCCAGCCGGGCGTCCAAATGATGCAGCCTCCGCCCTCGCTGAACCTGTCGGCCTATGGCGAGGTCAAGGCCGCGCCGGACATGGCGACCATCAGTTTCGGCGTCCAGACCGAGGCGGCGACGGCCCAGGAGGCGATGCGCGACAATGCGACCCGCATGACCCAGGTCATGGCCGCCCTGCGCCGCGCCGGGATCGCCGAGCGCGATGTCCAGACCTCGGGCCTGAACCTGTCGGCGCAATATGACTATCAGCAGAACGAACCGCCCAAGCTGCGCGGCTATCAGGCCGTGAACCGGGTGACGGTGACGATCAACGACCTGACCAAGGTCGGGACCACCGCCGACGCCGTGGTGGCCGCCGGGGTCAATCAGATCGACGGCATCAGCTTCGGCCTGAAGGATCCCTCGGCGGCCGAGGACCAGGCGCGCCGACTGGCCGTGCAGGCGCTTCAGGCCAAGGCCCAGCTGTACGCCCAGGCCCTGAACGTCCAGCTGGCGGGCATCCGCAACCTGAGCGAAGGCGGCGGCTATGCGCCCCAGCCGCCGCAGCCGATGTTCGCCGCCCGCGCCGTGGCCATGGAAAGCCGTGACAGCACGCCGGTGGCCGCCGGCGAACTGACGGTGCGGATCGACATCACCGGCGTCTACGACATCGCCCGCTGATCCCGGGCGCAGAATGAGAAAGGCCCGCCGTCGCCGGCGGGCCTTTTTGCATCGGCGTCGATCTCGGCTCAGGCCGGGCGCTTGATCTCGTTATCATCGTCCAGCAGCACGACATTGGGCGTCCACTGGCGGGCTTCTTCCTGGGGCAGCTGGCCGTAGGTGACGACGATCACCTTGTCGTTCTTCTGGACCAGGCGCGCGGCGGCGCCGTTGACGCCGATGACCCTGGAGCCGCGCGGGGCCTCTATGGCGTAGGTGGTGAAACGGGCGCCGTTGGTGATGTTCAGCACATCGACCTGTTCGTTAGGATAGATTCCGGCCGCGTCCAGCAGGTCCATGTCGATGGCGATCGACCCCTCGTAATCGAGGTCGGCCTGGGTCACCGTGGCCCGGTGCAGCTTGGACTTCATCAGGGTGACCAGCATGGACGGCGGTCTCCGAAATAGGACACGGGGCGATAGGCCCCCGCTCGCAGGCGGCTCATATAGGGATTTCCGCCCTCCGCATCAATCGCGGCGCCGCATCGCAACCGCGGCCGTGTGCGGCGCCGAACTGCGCCCGCACGTTGCACGACGTTCATTTGACGGTGACTGTTCCCGCTCTATGGTGCGGCTGAGCCATTCCGGCCTCTTGCGAGCGCGCCTTTTCCCATGAAGCAATTCTTTCTGACGGTTCTGGGGGTTTTCACCGGACTGATCCTGTTCGTCGTCGTGGTCCCGGTCGTTCTGCTGACGGTCGCCATCGCCGGCGCCTCCAAGCCGACGACGCCCGCGACCATGGTGCTGGAACTGGACCTGCGCGAGGGGATCAGCGACCAGCCCTCGACCAATCCGTTCGCGGCCTTCGGGGGATCGAGCCTGTCGGTGACCCAGGTGGTGGACGGTCTGGCCCAGGCCCAGGAGGACGCCGGCGTCAAGGCCGTGCTGGTCCGCCTGCCGGAAAGCGGCATGACCCCGGCCTCGGCGGATGAGCTGCGCCAGGCGATCCGCCGCTTCCGCGCCTCGGGCAAGCCGGTCATCGCTCACAGCCAGGGCTTCGCCCCTGCGGGCGCGGTGATGTCCACCTATATGGTCGGCGCCTCGGCGTCGGAACTGTGGATGCAGAACACCGCCGGATTCCAGGCCACCGGCTTCTCGGCCGACAGTCTGTTCTTGGGGCGCGCCTTCGACAAATACGGCGTCCGCGCCGATTTCGAGCAGCGCTACGAATACAAGAACGCCGTCAACGAATACACCCAGAGCGACTACACCCCCGCCCACCGCGAGGCGATGACGGCCTGGATGACCTCCATCTATGACAGCGCCCTGGCCAACGCCGCCCAGGACCGCAAGACGACCTCGGCCGCCCTGAAGACGGTGATCGAGGCCGGCCCCTATTCGGCGGAACAGGCCCTGGCGAACAAGCTGGTCGACAAGATCGGCCAGGTCGAGGAGGCCGAGGCCGAGATCAAGCGCCGCGCCGGCAAGGGCGCCGAGATCGTCAAATTCGGCAAATACGTCTCTGAAAAGGGCGAACGGACCGGATCAGGCCGCAACGCCATAGCCATCGTCGGCGGGGAAGGGGCGATCGTGACCGGCCGCAGCGACGGCGGCGGCTTCGGCGGCGGCTCCTCCATCCATTCTGACGATACGGCCGAAGCCATCTATGACGCCATCGAGGACAAGAGCGTGAAGGCCATCGTCTTCCGCGTCTCCTCGCCCGGCGGCTCGCCCGAGGCGTCGGAACAGATCCTGGCGGCGGTGCGCGCGGCCAAGGCCGCCGGCAAGCCGGTGGTGGTCTCCATGGGCGCCTACGCCGCCTCGGGCGGCTATTGGATCAGCTCTGAAGCCGACTGGATCGTGGCCCAGCCCTCGACCCTGACCGGCTCCATCGGCGTGTTCGGCGGCAAGTTCGTGATCGCCGACGCCCTGGGCCGGTTCGGCGTGGACATGCGCGAGCTGACCGTGGGTGGTTCCTACGCCGACGCCTTCTCCCCGACCCAGCCCTTCACCAACAGCCAGCGCGCGGCCTTTGCGGCCTCGATGGACCGGATCTACGACGACTTCATCACGCGCGTCGCCACCGGCCGCAAGCTGGAGCCTGCGCGGGTGCGCGAGATCGCCAGGGGCCGGGTCTGGACCGGCGCCCAGGCCCTGCCTCTGGGACTGGTCGATCAGCTGGGCGGGCTGAACGAGGCGGTGGCCAAGGCCAAGGCCCTGGCCAAGATTCCGGCCGGCGAGTCGGTCCGCTTCAAACATTTCCCCAAGCAGAAGTCGCCGTGGGAGGCCCTGTCGGAAATGTTCGGGGTCCAGAGCGAGGCGGCCCAGGCCCTGGTCATGCTGGGCGGGGTCATGGCCGACCCTCAGGCCCAGGCCGTCATGCGCCGCATCGAGGGTGAGCGGATGCGCAGCGAGGGCGCGGTCATCCTGGCCGATCAGCCGCTTTTCTGAAGGAGGCGTGACGATCAATCGCACACAGGCGTGAGGGGGCGCTCCATTGACCGCACGGCTCAATGGACCGACATTGAGGCTTGGGCGTTCTGCGGAACGTCTGAAAGGATGATCCATGTTCCAGTCTGAACGTCTCGCCTCTCTGGGCGTCGCGGCCCGTCGCCGGCCCAACGGCCTGGTGTCCTCCATCCTGTGGGTCGCCAGCCTGATCGCCGCCGTCGCCGCCATGGCGGTGGGCGCGGTTCTGGCCGTCTTCACCGCCGCCGCGGTGGCCGTGATCGCCCTGTTCGCCGGCGTGCTGGTCTTTCTGGCGGGTCTGGCCATGCGGGCGCGCCGCAACCTGACCCCGCGCCGCCGCGCTGGAGACCCCGAGCTGATCGAGGCGCACAAGGTCAACGGCACCTGGGTCGCCTACGGCTGGGACCGCCACGGCCGCTGAGGCCCCCTGAACCATGGTTGAGCTGATCGCGGCGCCCTCGCCGAACTTCGATGCGCGCCGCGCGCCGCCCGATATGCTGGTGCTGCACTATACCGGGATGGAGACCGGCGAGGCCGCCCTAGCCCGTCTGCGCGACCCGGAGGCCAAGGTCTCGGCCCATTATCTGGTCGAGGAGGACGGCCGCATCTTCCAGCTGGCGCCCGAGGAACGGCGCGCCTGGCACGCCGGTCGGGGCGTCTGGCGGGGCGAGGACGACTGCAACGCCGTCTCCATCGGCATAGAGATCGTCAATCCGGGCCATGAGTTCGGCTATCGCCCCTTTCCCGAGGCCCAGATCGCCGCGGTGATCGCCCTGATGGGCGAGATTCGCCAGCGCTGGACCATTCCGGACAACCGCATCATCGGCCATTCCGACCTGGCGCCGGATCGCAAGGCCGATCCCGGCGAACTCTTTCCCTGGAAGCGGCTGGCCGAGGCCGGACACGGCCTGTGGTTCGAACCGGCGCCCGAACGGATCAAGGCCCTGGGCGGCCTACTGCAGAAGGGCGACCAGGGGATCGGGGTCGTGGTCCTGCGCGCCGGCCTGCACCGGCTGGGCTATGGGCTGGCGCCCGGCGGCGACTATGACGCCGAGACCGAGACCACCGTCCGCGCCTTCCAGCGCCACTGGCGGCCCGGGCGCGTCGACGGTGTCGCCGACGGCGAGACCCGCGCCCGTCTGGTCGGCCTGCTGCAGCTGGCCAGCGTCGAGAGCGTCACGGGCGTGCTGGATTAGTAGGTTCGCGCGCGCGCCGTCGCCGCCAGCAGTCCGACCCCCAGCCAGGCGCCCAGGATCGGGCTCATGCCCACCCCGACCAAGGGAACCGGAAAGGCGCCGAACAAGGGCGTGACCGCCCAGGCGGCCAGACACAGGCTCAGTGCGGCCCCGGCCAGCTTCAGTCTGGCGTCAGGCCGGGTCAGGGCGGCCGGAACCGCTGCGAAGACGGCCAGAAGGATCAGGGCCAGACCGCCGATCAGCGGAGAGACTTGGAAGGCCAGGCCGACGATCTCCTCCACCTCGGCCACCGGCTGCAACGGATCGGGCCGCATCCAGGCCGCTGCGGCCGCAACGCCGGCGAACAGGATCAAGGCGGCCTTCACTCCACGGCTGGGCGCGCGAAAGGCGGCGACCAGGATCAGGACCGCCGCCAGCGTCGTGGTCTGAGAAGCGTCCGGCTGGGCGACCAGCAGGATCAGGGCTGCGACGGCGGCGCCCCAGATCGCCCGACGATCCTCGGCCGCCGCCAGCACGACCGACAGGGACGGCAGGACGACCATGGCGATATTGACGTGCAGAGGCCCGGCGTCGATCCAGCGATGCACCCCCTCCTGGGCTGGATTGAAGAAACTGGCGGCCAGCCCCGTCACGGCCAATCCAGCGACGGTTAGAGCCGCCTCCGGCGACACGACGCGCCGCCCCGCCGCCGCCAGGGCAGCGGCGATCACCGCTCCGACCAGCCAGGCCGCCAGGTTCCGTCCCCAGGAGGCCGCCGATACGCCGCTGAGGGCGCAGACGGCGGCGCCCAATCCCACGGCGGCCAGGGACGCCAGGCCGAATACCGCCATCAGCCGCACGCTCTTGTTCGTCGCCGTCTTCGTCATGGTCTCGCCCCTCCAGCCACGCCCAGCAGTCACGGCGCCCCCGGTCTCGTCAAGCCGCGAATGATCCGCCTGCTGTTGACCTGGGCGGCCGGGCGGCGCATCTAGCCCCCGCCAGACGGCCGGGCGGTCGCGGCGGACTTCGCGTCCGTCGAGGAAAGTCCGGGCTCCACGGTGAAAAGGCGGCGGATAACTTCCGCCCGGGGCGACCCGAGGGATAGCGCCACAGAAAGCAAACCGCCTCCCGTTCGCGGGCGGCAAGGGTGAAAGGGTGGGGTAAGAGCCCACCGCGGACCTGGCGACAGGGACGGCATGGCAAGCCCCGCCTGGAGCAAGACCAAATAGGGACATCGTGCGGGGTTCGCCTCGCGGGGCTCACCGCCCTGGATGTCCGGGTAGGTCGCGAGAACCGTTCAGCAATGGACGGTCCAGAGGAATGATCGTCGCCGTCCTTCGGGGCGGAACAAAACCCGGCTTACAGGCCGTCTGGCATATCTTTTTTTGAGGGCCTATCGGCCTTCGGCCTACTTGAGGCCTTTCGTTTGGGCGGCGCGTCTTCAGCCCGCTTGAGGCAGTTGCTTCCATCCCCATCTTTCGCCGCCGGATCGGGCCGTCCACACGGCGGCGCCCGTTAACCTCTTGTGGGCGCTGGACTGCCTAGACTGATCCACAGCCTGTGAATACTTTGCAAGTTCCGCTTATGTTCTCTCCGTCGGAGCGACTTCAAGTCCAATCGCGTGAAAACATGGTTAAGTAACACTGCTGATCCCATTGAGACCCATTTCATCCCATGCTATCCCACTCTCATGAGATGGGGCTGAGAGGCGGGCGCGGCGGGCGTTCGTCAGGCATCTAAGGGACGGGCCGAAGGGTTCGATTGGGCAGGGCGTGTTTCTCTCGACCTACGAGAAGCAGCTGGACGGCAAGCGCCGTCTCCTGATCCCCAATGATTTCCGCACGGCTGAAAACGGCGCGGCCGGCGGCGTCTTCATCTTCCCTTCCATCGAGGCCGACTGTCTGGAAGCGGGCGGCGACCGCCTGTTCGCCGTCTATGCCGAGATGATCGAATCCCTGCCGTTCGGCTCCGAGGAACGTTCGGCCCTGGAATGGCAGGTGATGGGCGAACAGGTCCGCCTGGCCTATGACGCGGGCGGCCGCATCACCCTGCCCGAATCCCTGTGCGCCGAGGCGGGTCTGGAGGACACGGTCGTCATCGTCGGCTTGAACGACCGGTTCCAGATCTGGTCGCGCGAGAAGTGGGCGGCCCGTCGCGCCGAACAGCGCGCCCTGGCCAAGGCCGGCATGGCCCAGATCGGCGCCCTGAAACTGGCGGCCCAGATGAAGCTGGCGGGAGGCGGTTCGTGACTGAAGCGCCCCACGCCCCCGTCCTGCTCGCCGAGGTGATCGAGGCCCTTAAGCCCGCGCCCGGCGAGGTCGTGATCGACGCCACCTTCGGCGCCGGCGGCTATACGCGCGCCATTCTGGCGACCGGCGCCGCCGTGATCGCCCTGGATCGCGATCCGACGGTTCAGCCCCACGCCGACGCCGTGGCCGCCGACTTCCCCGACCGGTTCCAGCTGGTCCGCACCCCCTTCTCGGGTCTGGCCCAAGCCTTCGCCGACAGCGGCAAGGCCCGGCTGGACGGCGCCGTCTTCGATATCGGCGTCTCCTCGATGCAGCTGGACCAGGCCGAGCGCGGCTTCTCCTTCATGCGTGACGGGCCGCTGGACATGCGGATGTCCGATGAGGGCGAGACCGCCGCCGACATCGTCAACGGCTGGGACCACGGCCCCCTGGCCCACATCTTCAAACTGTACGGCGAGGAGCGTCAGTCGGGGCGGGTCGCCACCGCCATCCTGCGTCGCCGGGTCGAACAGCCCTTCACCCGCACCCTGGACCTGGCCGAGGTGGTCGAAAAGGCATTGGGCGGCCGTCGCGGCGCGCCGATCCATCCGGCCACGCGTGTTTTCCAGGCCCTGCGCATCGCCGTGAACGACGAACTGGGCGAGCTGGAGCGCGGGCTGGAGGCGGCCGAGGCGACCCTGGCCCCCGGCGGCCGTCTGGCCGTCGTCACCTTCCATTCGCTGGAGGACCGGATCGTGAAGGCCTTCCTGACCGAACGGACGGGCAATACGCCCGCCGGATCACGTCACGCCCCGATCGCCGTCGACCCGCGCAAGCCCAGCTTCGCCCTTCAGTTCAAGGGCGCGCGCGAAGCGGGCGAGGCGGAACGCGCCGCCAACCCGCGCGCCCGTTCGGCGAAGCTGCGGGCGGCGATCCGCACCGAGGCCCCGGCCTGGGCGCCCGAAAAGACGAGGATGGCGGCATGACCACGGCGCCCTTCTTCGGCTACTCCCGCAACGCCCTGCAGCGGCTGTTCGACTGGAAGATCCGCGGCGTCCGCTGGATCGAGATCATCGGCGTGGCCCTGGTCGCGGTGATGATCGTCTCGGTCTATGCGGCCAAGGCCGCCGCCGCGCGCGAAAGCAGCCGCATCGCCCAGCTGGAACAGGATATCCGCGAAAACCGCCAGCGGGTCCGCCTGCTGCGCGCCGAGGTGGCCCGCCTGGAACAGCCCGCCCGGCTGGAAAATCTGTCGCGCCAGATCGGCATGGCTCCGGTCGACGTCCGTCGCCAGGCCGATGAAGCCCAGTTGCCGCACCTGAAGTCGGCCGCCGCGCCCGCGTCCCCGGCTCAGCCTCAGGCCGCCGCCCCGTCCGCCGACGCCCCATCCGATGAGGCGGCGCAATGACGGTTCAGGATCATCGCTATCACCGGCCGGCGCCGGGCGTGGATCTGCAAGGCCGGTTGTCGCCCTTCTGGCGCTGGCTGTCGGAACTGGTCTGGCGGCTGGAGCACGGCTTCGAACGCGCCCGCGCCGACGCCCGCCCGGAAGAGGACACCCGCGTCCGCATCTTCCTGATCCTGATCGTCTTCTCCTGCGTCTTCGCCGGTCTGGCGCTGGGGGCCTCCTACCGGGCCCTGTTGGCCCCGGCCGGCGCCCGCGGGTCCGGCGCCAGCCCCGACGCCCTGGTGCGCGGCGACCTGACGGACCGCAACGGCGAGCTGCTGGCGATCAACATCGTCCACTACGGCCTCTATATCGACCCGGCGGAGATCTGGGACCGCGGCCTGGCCTATCGCCAGCTGCGCCGCGCCCTGCCGCGCATTCCGGCCGAGCGGCTTCGGCGGGTGCTGGACGGCGACCGCCGCCTGATCGTGTTGACCGGTCTGACGCCCCAGGAGAAGGCCGCCGTCCACGATCTGGCCCTGGGCGGCGTCACCTTCGAGCCCGAAGATCGCCGCGCCTATCCGCTGGGAACCTCCGCCGTTCACCTGATCGGCGACGCCGATACGGGCGGGCAGGGGATCTCCGGCGCCGAACTGGCCTTCAACGACGAGATCCGGGCGGCGGGCCAGCGCGGCGAAAGCTTCCCCCTGTCGATCGACCTGCGGGTGCAGGGGGTGGTCGAGAACGAACTGGCCGCTGCGGCGATCAAGAACCAGGCCAAGGGCGCGGTCGCCATCGTCACCGACGTCCAGACCGGCGAGGTCCTGGCCATGGCCAGCTGGCCCAACTTCAGCCAGTCGAACCGCGGCGCGGCGCCCGACGGCGCGACCCTGAACCGGGCGGTGTCGGGCCACTATGAAATGGGCTCGGTCTTCAAGACCTTTACGGTGGCGGCCGGTCTCGACACCGGCCGGGCGGACATGGGCACCCTGTTCGACGCCTCCGAGGCGTTCCAGATCGGCGACCGCAAGATCAAGGACTTCCACGCCCAGAACCGGGTCATGACCCTGGAAGAGGTCTATCTGCACTCGTCCAACATCGGCACGTCCCAGCTGGCGGTGCAGATGGGGCCGGACACGATGCGCGACTATTTCCGGCGCCTGGGGCTGCTGGACGCCTCCACCATCGAGCTGAAGGAATCGGCCCGACCGGTCCTGCCGCGTCGCTGGGACAACTCGACCCTGGCCTCGCTCTCCTTCGGCTACGGCATCATGATCACCCCGGCCCAGATGGTTCAGGCCATGGGCGCCCTGACCAACGGCGGGCGGATGGTGCCCCTGTCCCTGCGTCGCGGCGGCGCGCGCGGCGCCAAGCCGCAGCAGATCGTCACCGAGGACACCTCGCGGGCGGTGCTGGAGCTGATGCGCGCCAATGTGGTCAAGGGCTCGGGCGGTTTCGCCGACGCGCCGGGGCTTCGTGTCGGGGGCAAGACGGGCTCGGCCAACAAGCTGGTCAACGGCCGCTATGACCCCAGCCACGCCCTGGGCTCCTTCGCCGCCGTCTTCCCCGTGGACGGGCCTCTGACCGCCAAACGCTACGCCGTCTTCGTCCTGATGGACGAGCCGGGAACCTATCCCAAGACCGGCGCCTATGTGGCCGCGCCCGCCGTGCGCAACATCGCCGACCGGATCGCCGGCTTCCTGGGCGTCGAGCGCCGCGCCGACCGCTGGCGCACGGCCTCGGGCGAGAAGATCCCGCAATATCAGGACGTGCAGGGGGACGGGCTGTGAGCGCGCTTCACCTGTCCGATCTGCTGCGCCGCGACCTGGCGTCCGATCCGATCATCACCGGCGTGACCGCCGACAGCCGCAAGGTCGCGCCCGGCGCCCTGTTCGTCGCCCTGCCGGGTACGACGGCCGACGGCCGCGCCTTCATTCCCCAGGCCCTGGCCCAGGGCGCCGCCGCCGTCCTGGCGCCGGCCGATACGCCCGCCGGCGCCGCGCCGGTGCTGGTGACCTCGGGCGACGTGCGCCGGACCTACGCCATCGCCGCGCGCGGCTTCTACGGCGCCCAGCCCAAGACCTGCGTGGCGGTGACGGGCACCAACGGCAAGACCTCGGTCGCCGCCTTCTGCCGCCAGATCTGGGCGGGCCTGGGCCATAAGTCGGCCAGCATGGGCACCCTGGGCGTCGTCGGTCAGAAGGGCGACAAGACCTACGCCCTGACCGGTCCCGGCCTGACCAGCCCCGACGCCGCCGAGGCCGCCCGCCTGATGGCCGAACTGGCCGCCAAGAACGTGACCCGTGTGGCGGTCGAGGCCTCGTCCCACGGCATCGACCAGCGGCGTCTGGACGGAGTGGCGCTGAAGGCGGCGGCCTTCACCAACCTGACCCAGGACCACCTCGACTATCACGGCACGATGGACGCCTATCGCGCCGCCAAGCTGCGCCTGTTCGAGGCCCTGCTGCCGCGCGGCCGCACGGCGGTGCTGAACGCCGATTCCGACGCCTATTCCGCCTTCGCCGCCGCCTCCATCATGGCGGGCCTGGGGGTCATGGGCGTGGGCGAACGCGGGCGCGACCTGACCCTGATCGGCCGCCAGGCGACGCCGGAGGGCCAGCGCCTGACCCTGGACGTGCAGGGCGAGGTGCGTGACATCCTGTTGCCCCTGGCCGGCGCCTTCCAGGCCTCGAACGCCCTGGTGGCGGCGGGCCTGTGCATCGCCGCCGGCGACCGCCCCGACGCCGTCATCGGCGCCCTGGAAGGCCTGACCGGCGCCCAGGGCCGGCTGCAAAGGATCGGCGGGCCGGAAACCGGGCGCGGCGAGGTCTATGTCGACTACGCCCATACGCCGGACGGGCTGGAGACGGTGCTGACCGCCCTGCGCCCCCATGCGACCGGCCGTCTGATCGTGGTCTTCGGCGCCGGCGGCGACCGGGATCGCGGCAAACGGCCCCTGATGGGCGAGATCGCCGCGCGTCTGGCCGACGTCGCCATCGTCACCGACGACAATCCCCGCTCGGAAGACCCCGCCTCCATCCGCGCCCAGGTCCGCACCGGCTGCCCCGATGCGCTGGAGATCGGCGACCGCCGCGCGGCCATTGAAGCCGCCATCGAAATGATGCGCGACGGGGATGTGGTGGTGATCGCCGGAAAAGGGCATGAACAGGGCCAGATCGTCGGCGGGACGACTCATCCCTTCGACGACGCCACCGTCGCGTCCGAGGCCCTGTCTTTGTATGCCTGATACACCCGCCCGCCCGCTCTGGACGGCCGCCGAGATCGCCGCCGCCACGGGCGGCGTGCTGCACGGCGACGACCGCCCCGTCACGGGCCTGACCTACAACAGCCGCGAGATCGTCCCCGGCGACCTTTTCCTGGCCCTGAAGGGCGCGCGCGACGGGCATGAGTTCGCAGCCTCGGCCTTCGCCGCCGGCGCGGCGGCCGCCCTGGTCGACCGACCGGTCGAGGGCGGACCCTATGTCGTGGTCCCCGACACCCTGCACGGGCTGGAGGCCCTGGGCGTCGCCGCCCGCGAGCGTGCGCCCCAGGTCAAGCGCGGCGCCGTCACCGGCAGCGTCGGCAAGACCAGCGTGACCCAGGCGATCAAGGCGGGGCTTGATCTGGCCGGCCCCGCCCACGGCTCGATCAAGAGCTACAACAACCATATCGGCGTGCCTCTGACCCTGGCGCGGATGCCGGTCGAGACCCGGCGCGCCGTCTTCGAGATCGGCATGAACGCCCCCGGCGAGATCGCGCCCCTGTCGCGCTTCGTCGCCCCCCACGCGGCCTGCGTCACCACGGTCGGTCCGGTCCATATCGAGGCCTTCTCGGATGGAGAGGCGGGGGTGGCGCGCGAAAAGGCCGCCATCTTCCAGGGCCTGGTCCCCGGCGGGACGGCGGTGGCCAACGGCGACGTCGCCTTCTCGGGCCTGCTGTGCGACGCGGCCAGGGCGGTCGGGGCGCGCCTCGTGACCTTCGGGACCGATCCGGGCCATGACGCCCGCCTCAAGGACTTCCGCCCGGACGCCGAAGGGGCGACGGTCTTCGCAGACCTGTTCGGCCAGCCGCTGGAGTACCGCCTGGCCCAGTCCGGCGCCCATTGGGGCCTGAACAGCCTGTGCGTCCTGCTGATGCTGGACGCTCTGGACGTGGCGCTGGACACGGGACTTCAGGCTCTGGCCGGCTTCCAGCCTCTGGCGGGACGCGGCCAGACCCGCACCGTCGCCGTCCTCGGCGGCGCCTTCACCCTGATCGACGAGAGCTACAACGCCAATCCCCTGTCGATGACGGCGGGCTTCAAGAGCCTGGGCGCCCGCCCCGCCGCCGGCCGCCGCATCGTGGTCCTGACCGACATGCTGGAGCTGGGCGACCAGAGCCGCGACCTGCACGAGGGCCTGGCCCAGCCGATCGAGGCCGCCGGCCTGGACCTGGTCCATGCGGCCGGTCCCCAGATGCGTCATCTGTACGACGCCCTGCCGGTCTCGCGACGCGGCCTGTGGCGCGAAACCGCCGCCGAACTCGCCGCCGAGGCGTCCGTGCTGGCGGGCCCCGGCGATATCGTCATGGTCAAGGGATCGAACGGGTCCAGGGCGTCCCTGGTCGCCAAGGCCCTGGCCGATCTTCAAACCGCCCCTTCAAGCCCTGACACGCCCCCGGCGCCCCGATAGAGACCCCGCATGTTCTATCTTCTGTACCTCTATTACGCCGATGTCGCGCACCAGTATCCGCTGCTGAACCTGATCCAGTATCAGACCGTCCGCACGGCCCTGGCCCTGGCCACGGCGGCCATCGTCGCCGTGGCCATGGGCAGCCGCTTCATCAACTGGATCCGCGCCAAACAGGGCCGGGGCCAGCCGATCCGCGACGACGGTCCGGTCTCCCACCTGTCCAAGGTCGGCACCCCCACCATGGGCGGTCTCATGATCCTGGCGGGCATAGGCGTGGCGGTCTTCCTGTGGGGCGACCTGACCAATCCCTATATCTGGATCGTCAGCTTCGTGACGGCGGCCTTCGGCGTCCTGGGCTTCATCGACGACTACGCCAAGGTGACCAAACAGACCTCGGCCGGCCTGACTTCGAAACAGAAGCTGGTCGCCCAGACGGCCGTGGCCGTGATCGCCGGCGTCCTGACCGTGCTTTGGATGACCGCCTCGCCGACCTCGCCGGGGCTTGAGACCTCGATCGCCTTCCCCTTCTTCAAGGCGGTCCTGCTCAATATCGGCTGGTTCTATGTGGCCTTCGCCGCCTTCACCATCGTCGGCTTCTCCAACGCGGTGAACCTGACCGACGGTCTGGACGGGCTGGCGACCGTGCCGGTGATGATGGCGGCGGGGGCGTTCGGTCTGATCTCCTATCTGGCCGGCAACTTCGTCTTCTCCCAGTATCTGCAGATCCACCACGTCCCGGGCGCCGGCGAACTGGCCATCTTCTGCGCCGCCATGATCGGCGGGGGCGCGGGCTTCCTCTGGTACAACGCCCCCCCGGCCAAGATCTTCATGGGCGACACCGGATCCCTGGCTCTCGGCGGCGCGCTGGGCGCCATAGCCGTCACCACCAAGCACGAACTGGTGCTGGGCATCGTCGGCGGCCTGTTCGTGATGGAGGCCGCCTCGGTCATGATCCAGGTCGGCTATTACAAGCTGACCAAGAAGCGCATCTTCCTGATGGCCCCGATCCACCACCATTTCGAAAAGATGGGCTGGCCGGAATCCACCGTCGTCATCCGCTTCTGGATCATCGCCGGCGCCCTGGCCCTGCTCGGCCTGTCGACGCTGAAGCTGAGATGAGCGGGCTCCCCCATTCTCCGTCATCCTCGGGCTTGACCCCAGTTTCGTCATCCTCGGGCTTGACCCGAGGATCGGGCGTGGACCTGACTGTGCGACCGGCCCTTCGCACCAGCGGCGGACCCTCCGATCCTCGGGTCAAGCCCGAGGATGACGGAAAAGGGAGCGTGGAATGATCCCCGTTCCCGGCTATGAGGGCAGGCGGGTCGCGGTCTTCGGCCTGGGACGGTCGGGGATCACGGCGGCGCGCGCCCTGAAGGCCGGGGGCGCGATCCCCGTCCTGTGGGACGACGGCGTCTCGGGCCGGCTTCAGGCCCAGGCCGAGGGCTTCGTGGTCGAGGATCTGACGACCGCCGACTGGTCCGGCTTCGCCGCCCTGGTCCTGTCGCCCGGCGCCCCCCTGACCCATCCCAAGCCGCACTGGACCGTCGACAGGGCGCGCGAGGCCGGCGTGCCGGTCGTCGGCGACATCGAACTGTTCGCCCGCGCCCTGGAGGCCTTGCCGCAGGGGCGGCGGCCCAAGGTCGTCGCCATCACCGGCACCAACGGCAAGTCCACGACCACCGCCCTGATCGGCTGGGTGCTGCAGCAGGCGGGCCTGACCGTCTATGTCGGCGGCAATATCGGCATCGGCGTCCTGGCCCTGCCGGAGCCGACGCCGGGCGCCGTCTATGTGATCGAGGTCTCCAGCTATCAGCTGGACCTGGCGACGCGTTTCGCCCCGGATGTGGCGATCCTGACCAACATCAGCCCCGATCATCTCGACCGGCATGGCGGGATGGAGGGCTATGTCGCGGCCAAGCGACGGATCTTCCAGGCCCAGGGGCCGGAGGCTGTGGCCCTGGTCGGGGTGGACGAGGAGTGGGGGCAGGGGATTTTGTCCGGCCTGAACGGGCGGGTCATCACGATCTGTTCTTCCGCTCATCCCCGCGAAAGCGGGGACCCAGTCCTTTCGCAGGGGCAGGGCGCTGGGGATCAAGATCGTGGCCGCACGGACGAAGTGGACCGCCCAAAGACCTGGGTCCCCGCTTTCGCAGGGATGAGCGGGATTGAGGCCATGCCGGGCGCCATCCGCGCCGAGGGCCGGACTATTGCAGATATTGCACAGGCCCGCTCGCTGCCCGGCCGCCACAACGCCCAGAACGCCGCCTTCGCCTATGCCGCCGCCCGCGCCCTGGGCGTGTCGCACGAGGCCGCCGTCAAAGGCCTGCTGACCTTCCCCGGCCTGGCTCACCGAATGGAGGCCGTCGGCCATATCGGCCCGGTCCGCTTCATCAACGATTCCAAGGCCACCAACGCCGACGCCGCGCGTCAGGCCCTGTCGAGCTATCCCAAGGTCTTCTGGATCGCGGGCGGCAAGCCCAAGGACGGCGGCATCGACGACCTGACCGACCTCTTCCCGCGCGTGGCCAAGGCCTATCTGATCGGCGAGGCGGCCCAGGCCTTTGCCTCCACCCTGGGCGACACGCCCCATGTCATCTCGAACACCATGGACGCCGCCGTGGCCGCCGCCGCCGCAGACGCCCAGGCTGCGGCCGGCGACCAGATCGTGCTCTTGTCGCCCGCCTGCGCCAGTTTCGACCAGTTCCCCGACTTCGAGGCGCGGGGCGAGGCCTTCCGCGCCGCCGTCCTGGCCCTCGGCGCAACCCCGGAGACAGCCCGATGAGCGCCTCCTACACCCCCGCCTTTTCCCGAAACGACCAGAGCCCGATCGCCCAGTGGTTCTGGACTGTGGATCGCGGCCTCTTGGGCGCGGCGCTTGCCCTGATGGGCCTAGGCGTGGCCCTCAGCTTCGCCTCCAGCCCGGCCGCCATCCTGGCCGATGAATCCATCACCGATCCCTTCCACTATTCCTGGCGGATGATCGTCTTTTCAGGGGTCAGCCTGACCCTGATGCTGACCACCTCCCTGATGTCGCCGCGCGGGGTGCGGCGCATCGCCGTCCTGGCTCTCCTGGGCGCCATCGTCGTCATGATGGCCCTGCCCTTCATCGGCGATACGGTGAAGGGGGCGGCGCGCTGGGTGAATTTCGGCCCCTTCAGCCTGCAGCCCAGCGAGTTCGCCAAGCCGGGCCTGATCGTCTTCGCCGCCTGGATGTTCGCCGAGGCCCAGAAGGGGCAGGGGGTGCCGGGCGTCACCATCGCCTTTGGATTCTACGCCCTGACGGTGTGTCTGCTGCTGATCCAGCCGGACATCGGCCAGACCCTGCTGATCACCACCACCTTCATGGCCGTCTTCTTCATGGCCGGGGTGCCGTTCAAATGGATGGCGGTCCTGGCCAGCGCCGGCATGGCGGGGCTGGTGTCGCTCTATTTCGTCTTCGGCCACATGCGCGACCGCCTCAGCCGCTTCTTCTCGCCCGAGACCACCGACACCCACCAGATCGACGCCGCCGCCGAGGCCATCCGCGCGGGCGGCCTCCTGGGCCGCGGGGTGGGCGAGGGGGTGATGAAGCGCCGGGTGCCGGACCTGCACACCGACTTCATCTATTCCGTCGGCGCCGAAGAGTTCGGCCTGATTCTCAGCCTGATCATCATCGGCCTTTACGCCTTCATCGTCGTCCGGGGCCTGCGCCGGGCCATGAAGCTGACCGATCCGTTCGAACAGACGGCCTCGGCGGGCCTCTTCATGCTGATCGGGCTTCAGGCCTGCATCAATGTGGCGGTGAACCTGAACCTGATCCCAACCAAGGGCATGACCCTGCCCTTCGTCAGCTACGGCGGCTCCTCCATGATCGCCATGGGCCTGACCATGGGCTTCGCCCTGGCCCTGACCCGGCGTCGGCCGGGCGCCTATGAGCCGGGCGCCAGCCTGTCGCGGCCGGGGCGGCGGCTGCTTTAGGGCGGCGGCGCGTGAAGGCCCATGATCTGGGCCGTAAACCTGCGCCTTATCAAGGCGTTGATCCGACCAGCCGCCTTCTCCGCATCGCGCCGAAAAACCGTGGCATTCTACGGGGGCGAAGGGCTCAAACGGCCCAACCGGACACATCGGACACATCGGACACTCTTTTTTCCGCCCGCCGTCCTCAGACCGGACAAATCGGACTATTCAGACACTGTTTCTCCCGGAGGCCCCATGTCCAAACTCTGCGTCGTCGCCGCCGGCGGCACCGGCGGCCACATGTTCCCCGCCGAGGCGCTGGCGCGGGAGCTGGCCGGGCGCGGCTGGCGCGTGGTCCTGGCGACCGATCATCGGGGCGAGCAGTACGCCCACGCCTTTCCGGCCGAGGAACGGCTGGCCCTGGACGCCGCGACCGGCGCCGGCCCCCTGGGCCTGATCAAGGCCGGGGTGCAGATCTTCAAGGGCGTCATGCAGGCGCGGGCCGCCTTCGACCGGCTGGGCGCCGACGTCGTGGTGGGCTTCGGCGGCTATCCTTCGGCCCCGGCCCTGGTCGCGGCGGTGACGTCGCAGCGGCCGACCGTCATCCATGAGCAGAACGCCGTCCTGGGCCGAACCAACCGCATCCTGGCCCCCTATGTGGGACAGGTGGCCTCGTCCTTCCCGACCCTGGAACGGGCGCCGGCCCAGGTTCAGGGACGGTCCCACGTCGTCGGCTCGCCCGTGCGCGCCGACATCCGCGCCCTGTTCGACCGCCCCTATGTCGCCCCCGCCGAAGGCGGCCCCATCCAGGTGCTGGTGACGGGCGGCAGCCAGGGCGCTCGCATCCTGTCGGAGACCACGCCCCGAGCCCTGGCGGCCCTGCCGGAGGCCCTGCGTCGTCGCCTGAAGGTGCAGCAGCAGTCCCGGCCCGAAACCCTGGAGGCCGCTCGCCAGATCTATCTGGAAGCCGGGATCGAGGCCGAGGTCGCCCCCTTCTTCCGCGACATGGCTGAACGGCTGTCCAAGGCCCATCTGGTGGTCGGCCGCTCCGGCGCCTCGACCTGCGCCGAACTGGCGATCGCGGCCCTGCCTTCGGTCCTGATCCCGCTCAAGATCGCCACCGACGACCACCAGCGCCTGAACGCCAAGGCCCTGACCGAAGCCGGGGCGGCGGAGGTCATTCTGGAGGACGCCCTGACCGTCGAGAGCTTGACCGCAGCCCTGGATCGCGTCCTGTCCGATTCAGCCCGCCTGGCCGCCATGTCCGCCGCCGCTCGCTCGGTCGCCATCCCCGACGCCGCCGAACGCCTGGCGGACTTGGTCGAGGCGACGGCGGGGGCCGCCTGAGACCGACAACCGTCCCGCTTGTCGCGCGTTTAGGAGCCCATGCCTCCCGAAATCATCGCCCTGACCCGTCAAGTCCGCGCCCTGTGGCGTCAGTTCGACTGGCTGCCCGAATGGGCGGTGATCGGCCTCGTCCTACTGGTCTTCGTCGGCGGCGGCTGGCTGACGCACAAGGTCGTCTTCGCGGTCCTGCGCCGCATGGTCAGGAACAAGGACGTCTTCTGGCGCGGGATCGTCGAGAGGGCGCGGGTCAAGCTGCGGGTGCTGATCATCATCATCGGCGTCGGCATCGGCGTGACCGTGTCGCCGATGCATCCCGAACCCTCGGCCGACATCCGTGCGGTGCTGCTGTTCCTCTCCATCCTGACGCTGGGCTGGATGGCCTCGGGGGTGCTCGACATGTGGTCGGTCATGCATCTGAAGCGGTACAATATCGCCGTCGAGGACAATCTGCTCGCCCGCAAACACCTGACCCAGACCCGCATCCTTCAGCGGGTCGCCAAGGTGATCCTGTTCATCGTCACCGTGGGTCTGGCCCTGATGACCATCTCCGGCTTCCGCCAGTGGGGCGTCAGCCTGCTGGCCTCGGCCGGCGTCGTCGGCATCATCGCCGGTCTGGCCCTCCAGCCGATCCTGACGAACATGGTCGCCGGCATCCAGATCGCCCTGACCCAGCCGATCCGCCTGGACGACGCCGTCATCGTCGAGAACGAGTGGGGTAATGTGGAGGAGATCACCGCCACCTATGTGGTGGTCAAGCTGTGGGACTGGCGGCGTATGGTCCTGCCCCTGTCCTATTTCATCACCAAGCCCTTCCAGAACTGGACGCGCGAGAACGCCCGCCTGATCGGCACGGCCTTCTTCTACGTCGATTACGAGGCCCCGATTGATAAGCTGCGCGAGGCTTTCGAGGGGATCGTCAAGAACTCTAAGCTCTGGGACGGCGACGTCCAGGTCATGCAGGTGACCGACATCACCGAACGGGTGCTTCAGGTCCGCTGCCTGGCCAGCGCCCGCTCGGCCCCGGTCGCCTTCGACCTGCGCTGCGAGATCCGCGAGAAACTGATGGCCTTCATGCGCGACCAATGCCGCGAAGCCCTGCCGCGCGACCGCCTGGAATGGCCGCAGGGGGAAGAGCGGCCCCCTAATCTCCCTCCCCGCTCCGGGGAGGGTGGCCGCGCAGCGGCCGGGTGGGGCGGCGTCAGTCCTTCAACGCCGCCTGGCCCCGAGCGATCGCCTGATCCAGCGTGAGGATCTCCCGCGCCGGAGCCTCCCCGCACGCTACGGCCAGCAACTCCGCCGCATCCCCGCCGGGCGCGGCCTGATAGGCGGGCGCGGCGTCGGGCGTGGCCGGCCCCTCTGTCCCGTCTTCGCGCAGGGAGGCGAAATCCAGCCGGTCCGCCGTGCGCGCCCGGCAATCGAAAACCCAGCGCGACCAGCCGCCGACATAGGTCACGTCCCCCACCTTGAAGCCCGCCTCGGTGACCTGAAGCTCGCGCATCCGGGCCAGGTCTCCGTGCCGCTCGATTGAGGCGACATCGGCGTAGACGGCGAACCGGCCGACGCCGGTCTCGACCAGTTGGGGATCGGCGAATGCGAGCAGCAGGGCGATCATGCGACCAGCTTCTCCGCCTGCTTCAGATCCACGCTGACCAGCTGGCTCATGCCACGCTCGGGCATGGTGACGCCGTACAGCCGATCCATCCGGCTCATGGTCACCGGGTTGTGGGTGATGACGATGAAGCGGGTGTCGGTCCGCGACCGCATCTCGTGCAGCATCTTGCAGAACCGGTCCACGTTCGCATCGTCCAGCGGGGCGTCCACCTCGTCCAGCACGCAGACGGGGGCGGGGTTGGCCAGGAAGACGCCGAAGATCAGGGCCGCCGCCGTCAGGGCCTGTTCGCCCCCCGACATCAGGCTCATGACCGACAGCCGCTTGCCGGGCGGGCAGGCGTAAATCTCCAGCCCCGCCTCCAGCGGATCGTCGCTCTCCACCAGTTTCAGCTCGGCCTGGCCGCCGTCGAACAGGGCCTCGAACAGGGCCTTGAAGTTGGCGTTGATGATGTCAAAAGCGGCGATGAGCCGTTCGCGTCCCTCGGCGTTCAACTCGTCGATCCCGTCGCGCAGCTTGGCGATGGCCTGGGTCAGGTCGATCCGCTCTGACTTCATGCTGTTCAGCCGCTCGCCGTATTCGGTCGCCTCGTCCTCGGCGCGCAGGTTGACGGCGCCCAGGGCCTCGCGCTCGCGCTCCAGCCCGTACAGCAGGCTCTCGGCGCCGGCGGCGTCAGGCGGCCGGGCCACGGCCTCGTCGGTCAGCTTGCGGGCCAGGTCTTCGGGCGACATCTGGGCGGTCTCGCGCAAGGTCGCCTCGGCTTCGGTCAGTTTCTCGGCCGCAGCCTCGGCCCGAGCGGCCAGACCGGCGCGGGCTTCGCGCGCCTGGGAGGCGGCGGCGTCGGCGGCGCGGGCGGCGCGGTCGGCCTCGGCCGCAGCCGCCTCGACGGTGGCCATGGCGTCGGACGAAGCCTGTTTGCGTTGTTCGGCGGCGGTCAGTGTGTCCAGCAGCTTGCCGCGCTGTTCGGCGAACCCTTGGGGCGCGACCTCGGCCTGTTTCAGCAGGGCGGCCGTCTTCTCCGCGTCCTTCTCCAGGGCGGCAATGCGGGCGCCGCTGTCCTTGGACCGGGCGATCCAGCCGTCGCGCGCCCAGGTCAGGCCGCCCAGGCGCTGTTCGCGGCCTTGGCGGTCGCGAGCCTCGGCGTCGCGGTCCGATCGGGCAGTCTGGGCGGCGACGCGAGCCGCGTCGGCGGCGGCCCGGGCGGCGGCCAGATCGTCCCGCAATCCGGCCAGGGTTTCCGACGGGGCCTCGACCGTCTGGGCGGCGGCCAGGGCGGCTTCAGCCTCGGCAACTTCGGCCGCCAGCCGCGCCAAGGCCTCGTCCAGCGCTTGGGCGCGGGCTTCGCGGCGAGTCTGGTCCCGCGTCAAGCTTTCGACACGGTCGCGGGCGGCGGTCACGGCCTTGTCGAGGGCGAAGGGTTGCAGGCGGGCGGTCTTCACCGCCTCCTCTGCCGCGCGGAAGGTTTCGGCCGCCGCCTTCTGTTGGGCCTGGGCCTGTTCCAGCGCCGGCTTGCCCTTGTCGATCTCGGCTTCCAGCTCAGCCAGGCGGGTGCGTTGGGCCAGACGCACGGCGGCGGGACGGGGCGCTTCGGCGCGGCTGACGAAGCCGTCCCAGCGGAACAGGTCGCCCTCGGGCGTCGCCAGACGGGCGCCGACCGGCAGGGTGCGGGCCAGTTCGGCCGCCTGGGCGCGCGGCGCGACGCCGCACTGGGCCAGACGCGCCGCCAACTGGTCGGGAGCCTGGACATGATCCGAAAGCGGTTCGACGCCTGCGGGCCAGACGGGCGGGCGAGGTTCCGCCCCGCCCCAGTAGGCGGCGGCGCGGGCGTCCAGGGCCGCGTCCAGGTCTTCGCCCAAGGCGGCGGCCAGGGCGGCTTCATAGCCTCGGTTTGCGCGGACCTTGTCGAGCGCCGGCGGATGGTCGCGCTTGCCGCCGACCAGCAGCTGGGCCAAGCCGCGTGCCTCGGTCTGCAACCGGCCCAGCCGGTCTTCGGCGGCGCGGGCGGCGGTGCGGGCCTCCTGCTCGGCGCGGGCCAGGTCGCCGCGTCTGACTTCGGCCGCCTCGACGGCCTCGCGGGCGGCGGTCAGTTCGGCCTGGGCGATCTCCAGCGCCTGACGGGCGGCCTCCAGCTCCGGCGTCTCCAGCGGACCCAGGGTCTCGCGTTCGCGCCTCGCCTGTTCCAGCTGTGCGGCGACGCGGGACAGGCGGGTCTCGGCGTCGCGGCGGCGGGCGGCCTCGGCGTTGGCGCGAGCCTCCACGGCGGCGAGGGCGGCGGCCAGGCGTTCGACCTCGGCGTCGGCGGTCTTGCGGGCCTCCTCGGCGGCGGCCAGGGCCTTGTCCAGTTCGGGGCCGCGAGCGGGGGCGGCGGCGATCTCGGCCTGGAGTCGGTCCAGTTCGTGATCCAGCCGGTTCAGCTCGCGCTTGGCGTCGGCGGCCATATTGGTCTCGCGTTCCGTATCGGCGGCGATGCGGGCGGCCTCCGCCTTCAGGCGATCCACCTCGGCGCGGGCGGCCTGTTCGGCCATGTCCAGTCGGTCGCGCTCCAGGCTGGCGCGGTGCAGCAGGGCGGAGGCGACGGCGTCCTCCTCCCGTGCCGGCTTCAGGGCCTCCTGGGCGGCGAGGGCGGCGGTCTGGGCGGCGGCGGCGGCGGCCGTCGTCTCGGCCACGGCGCGGTCGGCGGCGCGCAGCTCTTCCGCCGTGGTCTCGGCCGCCAGTCGGGCGTCGTTCCAGCGGGCGTAGAGCAGGGCGGCCTGAAGGGCGCGGATTTCGGCGGAGATCTTCTTGTACTTCTCGGCCTGGCGGGCCTCCCGCTTCAGCCGGTTCAGCGCGGTTTCCAGCTCGCGGCCGATGTCGTCGAGGCGTTCGAGGTTGGTCTCGGCGGCCTTCAGGCGCAGTTCGGCCTCGTGGCGACGGGTATGCAGGCCGGCGACGCCGCCCGCTTCTTCCAGGATGCGGCGACGGTTCTGCGGCTTGGCGGCGATCAGTTCCGAGATCTGACCCTGGCGGACCAGGGCGGGGGAGTTGGCGCCGGTCGAGGCGTCGGCGAACAGCAGCTGAACGTCGCGGGCGCGCACCTCCTTGCCGTTGATCCGATAGGTCGAACCCTGGCCCCGGTCGATCCGGCGCGACACCTCCAGCACCGGGCTGTCGGTGAAGGGCTGGGGCGCGCGACGTTGCGCATTGTCGATGGTCAGCTGGACTTCGGCATGGCTGCGCGGGGGGCGGCCCGCTGCGCCGGCGAAGATGACGTCGTCCATCCCCTGACCGCGCATGGCCTTGGCCGAATTGGCGCCCATGACCCAGCGCAGGCTCTCAAGGACGTTGGACTTGCCGCAGCCGTTGGGTCCGACGATGCCGGTCAGGCCGGATTCGATGTGCACCTCCGCCGGATCGACGAACGACTTGAAGCCGACGAGCCGGAGGCGCTGGAACTGCATCGGTCCTGGCGCTTACCGGCGCAGCAGCGGGTCGACGGCGGCCGACAGGGCTTCCAGCGAGTAACCGGCGACAGGCTTGCCGTTGACGAACAGGGTCGGCGTGCCCTCGACCCCGGCCGCCTCGGCGCCGGCGATCTGGGCCTGAAGCGCGGCGCGGGTGGCGGGGTCGTTCAGGCAGGTTTCGACCTGTTCCCGCGTCTTGCCGGTGGCGGCGAGGCCGGCGTCGAACCAGGGTTTGGCGCCGGTGGTGCGCAGATTGGCCTGGTCACGCATGAAGACCTCGGCCACGTCGAAATAGCGGCCCGGCGCGGCGCAGATGGCCACGGCGGCGGCGGCGGCGGCGACATTGGCGGGCTGGGTCGGCAGGTTGCGATGCACCAGCCGGACCTTGCCCGTGTCGATGTAGCGGGCCTTGAAGGCCGGCAGGACGTCGTTGTGGAAGACGGCGCAGTGCGCGCAGGTGAAGCTGGCGTATTCGATCACCGTGACCGGCGCGTCGGCCCGACCCAGAACATGGTCCTGGGCCGTGACCGGCGGCGGGGGCTCGGCGGCCGAGGCCGGACCCGCCAGGGCGGCGGTCAGAGCAAAGGCGAGGACGGCGCGCCGGATCATCAGCTTACTTCGCCAGTTCGGCGTCGATAGCCGTGGACAGGTCGGCCAGGCTGGCGCCTTCGCCGCCGGGGGTGATGACTTGGGTGTCGTTCACGTAGAAGGCCGGAGTCCCCGTGACGCCTTGCGCCTGGGCCGCCTGGACCCGCTTCTCCATGGCGGCGACGGCCTCCTTGTCGGTGACGCAGTCGTTGAACTGCTGCTCAGACAGGCCGGCGGCCTGGGCCGTGCGCAGCAGCCAGTCGCGCGGCGAGGAGGTCAGCATCTCCTGCTGGGTCGCCATCAGCTGGTGGACGACGTCGAAATACTTGTCCGGCCCGGCGCAGCGCGCGACCAGGAAGCCGGCGGTGGCGGCGTCGACCGGCGGGGTCGGCAGTTCGCGGAAGACGTAGCGCACCTTGTTGGTGTCGACGTACTTGGCCTTGAACGCCGGCCAGGTGTTCTTCTGCCACAGGGCGCAGTGGGGGCAGGTGACCGAGGCGTATTCGACCACGGTGACCTTGGCGCCTTCCGGCGCGCCCAGGCCCATGTCGCCCTCGACGGCGCCCTTGGAGCCGCCGCCGCAGGCGGCCAGGGCCATGGTCGCCATGGCGGCGCCGGTGATGGCCGCACGGCGGCTCATGCGGGCGAAGCGGGATTCGGTCGGGGCCATAGGACTTCCTTGGTCGGATCGTTGGCGATCGGCGGCGTGATTCCGGGTGAACCGCGCAACCTTGATCATTCGAGAACAGGTGCGGCGAAGATTTGTCAATCGCGGTCGTTCGAACGCGATATCGCCGCTCGGCCCAGTTTGGCCAGGGCGGCCTTCAGTTCCTCGGGTGCGGCGGCCAGGGAGGCCGCCAGTTCCGCCTCGGCCGAGGCGGGCAGGGGCGGTGGAACAGCGGCGCGTTTGGGGCGGGCGGCCGGCTCGGTCAAGGGCTTGATCGGTCCCTGGGCGATGCGAAGCCGATCGACCGAACCGGCGCCCAGAAACAGGTTCACCCGCGCCAGGATGTCCTCTGACTGATGCTGGACCAGCAGGGCGGCGGCGCCGGCGACGCGCAGCTCCAGCACGCCGGGCTGGCCGCCCTTGCCCTTGGTCAGCTTCTGGGGCCGGGTGACGCGGGCCAGGCGGTCTCCGACGATCTCGCGCCAGCGCGGCTCAAGGGCGCCGGCGCCGCGGCCGAATTGTTCGTCCAGCTTCTTGATCAGGGGCGTCAGGGCCTGGCCCGCGCGCGGCGCCGGGCGCGGCGCCGGGCGGGTGCGGCGGCGCGACAGGATCTCGCGGACCTCGGCGTCTGTGGGCAGCGGGCGGCGCATGGGCCTATATAGACCGATCCCATGACTGACGTCTCTCCCGACATCGCCCTGATCCGCGCCCGTCTGCTGGACTGGTACGACCGCCATGCACGCAGCCTGGCCTGGCGCGCTCCGCCGGGGACGCGGCAGAGGCCCGACCCCTATCGCGTCTGGTTGTCGGAGGTCATGCTGCAACAGACCACCACCCCGCACGCCACCCCCTATTTCCAGACCTTCACCAGCCGCTGGCCGACGGTGTCGGACCTGGCGGCGGCCCAGGACGCCGAGGTCATGGCCGCCTGGGCGGGACTGGGCTATTACGCCCGCGCTCGCAATCTGCTGGCCTGCGCCAGGGCGGTGGCGGGCGAACATGGCGGGGTGTTTCCCGATACGGAGGCGGGGCTTTCAGCCTTGCCCGGCGTGGGCGCCTATACGGCCGCAGCGGTGGCGGCCATCGCCTTTGGCCGCCCCGCCAATGTGGTCGACGGCAATGTCGAACGGGTCATGGCGCGGCTGTTCGCCGTGGAGACGCCGGTCCCCCAGGCGCGGCCCGAACTCCGGCGGCTGGCGGGCCTCTTCATCAACGACCAAAGGCCCGGCGACTGGGCCCAGGCCCTGATGGACCTGGGCGCGACCGTGTGCCGGCCCAAGTCGCCGCTGTGTGGGACCTGCCCGATCGCCGACTACTGCTCGGGTCGGGTGACAGGCGAGCCTGAACGCTATCCGTTCAAGACCAAGAAGGCGGACCGGCCGCAGCGGAAGGGCGTCGCCTGGGTTCTGTTCGACGACCAAGGTCGAGTGGCGGTGGAGACAAGGCCGGAGAGAGGGCTGCTGGGCGGAATGCTGGGCCTGCCGACCAGTGACTGGACGACGGGCGAACCATTGACGCCGCCGCCGATCGACGCCGACTGGCGAGACGTCGGATCGGTCGAGCATGTTTTCACCCATTTCAGCCTGACCTTGACGGTGATGACGGCGCGAGGCGAGGCGAGGGCGGGTTGGCGATGGATGCCTTTCGAAGCGGCGCGCGCGGCCCTGCCCACCGTATTCGCCAAGGCCCTGGATCGGGCGACCGTTGAATCTGACCTATTTTTGTAGTAACAAAAATCTGTGCGCATCACCTTCGATCCCAGCAAGCGTGATCGCACGTGGATTGAGCGTGGACTGGATTTCGCCCAGGCGTCGGCTGTGTTCGACGGTGATCATCTGACGTTTGACGATGATCGTCGGGACTATGGAGAAAGACGTCTGATCACCATTGGGCGTTTGACCGACCGTATGGTGGTTCTGGTGTGGACGCCGCGTGGCGAGGCGCGCCACATCATTTCGATGAGGAAGGCGAATGACCGTGAACAGCGACGCTACGAAGACCGATTGGGTCGATCCTGACGAGGCGCCGGAACTTGACGACGTCTGGTTCGACAAGGCGGATCACTATCGAGGAGAGACGCTGGTCCAACGCGGACGCCCCAAGGGCGCGGATAAGATCTCGACCACCATAAGGTTCGACGCCGACGTGCTGGCCGCCTTCAAACAGGACGGGCCGGGATGGCAGACGCGCATGAACCAGGCGCTGCGCGACTGGCTGAAACGGAAGTCAGACGCCGCCTGATCACCGCAGGGTGCGGATGGCGATCCCGCCCTGTTTGCGGCGCGGCACCACCACGGCGCGGCCGTCCACATGCTGGATGTCCAGATCGACCGAGGCGTCTCCGACTTGAAGACCCTGAATCTTCAGCGTCTGCAACCCGGCGGGCAGAACCGGGTCGATCAGATCGACCGTTTCGCTCCAGGCGTCGATCGACAGGCCCAGCGACGCCTGAAGCATCAGAAAGACCGACCCCGCCGCCCAGGCCTGGGGCAGACAGGCGACCGGATAGGCGATCGGCGGTTCGCCCGGCGCGCGCGGGAAGCCGCAGAACAGCTCGGGCAGACGCAGATGGAAATGGGCGGCGGCGGCGTAGATCTCGGCCAAGATCTCGGCCACCGCCTGGCGTTCGCCATAGGCGGCCATGCCGGCGGCGGCCATGGCGGTGTCGTGGGGCCAGACCGAGCCGTTGTGATAGCTCATCGGATTAAACCGAGCCTGGCCCAGTTCCAGCGTCCGCACGCCCCAGCCGGTGCGGAACCGCGACGACAACAGCCGGCGGGTCACGCGACGCGCCCGTTCGGGCGACGGCAGGCCGGTGAAGAGCAGATGGCCCGCGTTGGAGGCGATGGCGCGGCACGGCTCCCCGTCTCCGTCCAGGGCGACGGCGTAGAAGCCCTCGTCCTCCATCCAGTACTTGTCCTCGACCAGGGCGCGGACCTGTTCGGCGCGGATGCGCCATTCCACCGCTCGGTCGTCGTGCAGCCGCTCGCCCAGATCCGCCAGGGCGCGCCAGGCGGCGAAGGCGTAGCCTTGAACTTCTAAGAGGGCGATCGGCCCCTTGGGAAAGCGGCCGTCGGCGTGGAAGATGGAATCCTCGGAATCCTTCCAGCCCTGGTTGGACAGGCCGGTGTCGGCGCCGCGCTGATAGTCGATCAGGCCGTCCCCGTTGGAATCCCCATAGTCGCGCATCCAGTCGGCGGCGGCGATCAGATTGGGCCACAGTTTGCGGATCAGCTCCAGATCGCCGGTGCGCCCGGCATAGGCGCCGGCCAGGGCGATGAACAAACAGGTGGTGTCGACCCCGCCGTAATAGAGGCCGAAGGGCACCTCGCCCAGGGCGCTCATTTCGCCGCCGCGCGTCTCGTGCAGGATCTTGCCCGGCTGGCTGTCCTGGAACAGCGACGTCTCAGTCGCCTGGCGCGAGGCCAGATAGGTCAGGACGCCCTTGGCCAGGGACGGGTCCAGCCACAGCATCTGCCAGGCGGCGATGATGCCGTCCCGCCCGAACGGGGTCGAGAACCAGGGCGTGCCGGCATAGGGGTAGGGGCCGGTCGGCAGGTCGGTGGTCAACAGGGCCATGTCCGCCCGCGACTGGTCCAGCCAGTCGTTGAACCGCGGGCTGCGGGGGCCGCGCACCGAGGCGCCGCGCCGCCGCTTGGCCCGCATCGCCAGACGGGCCTGGATGGCGTTCAGCCGCCAGCGACGGGCGTCCGGCGCTTCGCAGGAATCGACACCGCATTCGATGAACAGCTCCATCGACCGGCCCTTGGGCAGGCTGAACATGAACTCGGCGCGGTTAGGGGTCAGGCGGGCGGGCGGTTCGGAAAAGGCGAGGCAGCTGCCGCGGTCCACCCCGTCCAGGCCGGTGTAGCGGAAGGTGACGCGGCGCCCGTCGGTGGTGGGGGCGTGGATCGTGCCGCGCTTGGGCCGCGGCGTCCCCCGCACCTGGAAGATGTCGGCGAAGTCGGCCCCGAAGTCGAAGGCGAGGGGCAGAAGTATGTCCTCGACCCCGTGGTTGACCATCTGGATGCGTTCGAACATGCGCCGGTCCCACAGGAAGCGCCGCCGTTCGATATGCATCACCCCGGCCGGGGCCGAGCGTCCGCCCATCGGCGGCAGGGGACGATTGGTCGTGTGGCAGGAAAAGAAGACGTTGTCCTGGCTGACGCCGGACGACAGCCGCGACGGCTTCAACAGGCCCACGGTCATCGTCCAGCGCGACAGAACCCGCGTGTCCCCGGCGAACAGGCCGTCGGCCCCGCCCTTCATGTCGCCCCAGCCGTCTGCGACCAGGAAGGCGTCCCCCGCCTTCAGCGCCATCAGCTGCTCCAGGCCCGAAGCCTCTATGGACTCACCGGCGGTCAGCTGGGTGGAATAGGCGTCGTCCATGCGGTGTCTGTCCCCGTCGCTGTTGAGCCTGCGCGAAACGTCTCATTCGAATGCGGCGCTCTAGGGCCGCTCCGATGATGAAATGAAGCCGACGGCGGAGGGTTTCACCCTCCGCCGCTCAACCTCGACAATAAGACGGGGATCAGGCTATGGCGGCGAAGCTGCGATCTTCCAAGGGGCGCAGGGGCGTCACCACGTCCGCCAGCGGGGCCTCGGCGAACGGACGGCGCGCCAGAAGGTCGCCGTAGACGTCCAGATAACGGCGCGCCATGGCGGCGGCCGAGAAGCGCAGTTCGAACCGGGCGCGGATGGCCTCGCGGTCCAGGAGGCGGGCACGGTCGGCGGCGGCGACGGCCTGTTCCATGGTGTCCACCAGGAAGCCGGTGGCGCCGTCCTCGATGATTTCCGGCGTCGATCCGCAGCGGAAGGCCACCACCGGCGTGCCGCAGGCCATGGCCTCGATCATCACCAGGCCGAAGGGTTCGGGCCAGTCGATCGGGAACAACAGGGCCTCGGCGCCGCCCAGGAAGGCTGATTTCTGATGGTCGCCGATCTCGCCGATGAACTCGATCAGGGGATTGGCCTCGACCATGGGACGGATGGTCTCCTCCCAATAGATCTTGTCTGCGGCGTCCACCTTGGCGGCCATCTTCAGCGGGCGGCCCAGTTTGGTGGCGATCTCAATCGCGCGGTCGGGTCGTTTCTCGGGCGAGATGCGGCCCAGGAAGGCCAGATAGCCCTCTGACTTCGGCGAGAAGACATATTGGTCGCCGGGCATGCCGTGATGCACGGTCGCCTTCCAATTCGCATGGGGCAGGGGGCGGCGCTGGTCGTCCGAGATGGAAATCAGGCCGAAGTCGCTCCAGCGATCGTAAACGCCGGGCAGATCCTTCAGATCGAGCCGTCCATGCAATGTGGTGATGGTCCGGTCCGCATAGGGCCGGAACAGGGGGAAGTGGATCATGTCGGTGTGGAAGTGGATGACGTCGAACTGATCGACGCGATCCAGGACCTCGCTCAGCATGGTCATATGGGCGGCGAGATCGGACTTCAGCGGGGCGGGGTCCAGGCGGATGGCCTGGTCGCGGACGGGGACCAGCCGCGCCCGCGTCTGGGCGTCTGCGGAGGCGAACAGAGTGACCTCATGGCCCAGATCGACCAGGGCGTCTGTGAGATGGGCGACGACCCTTTCGGTGCCGCCATACAATTTGGGAGGCACAGCCTCATAAAGCGGTGTGACCTGCGCGATCTTCATCGATGTGCTTGCTCCAGCCCGGCGCTGCGGGCCTGTTCACATCAATGTTCACGCGGGTGCGCGGTTCCGTCGCGGAGACGAAATTTCCGTCGCAAATCCGGCGAGTTACAGAGCTTTACCGTAGGGCGGCTACTGCATCCCCGCCCGGACTTCCGCACGCAGGGCGTCGATCGACTTCAGCCCCTGGTCGGTCTTGAAGCGCCAGTAGGTCCAGCCGTTGCAGGCGGGGGCGTTCTCCAGCAGGGCGCCCAGCTTGTGGATCGAGCCGGTCAGGGAGCCCGACACCAGGGAGCCGTCGGCGCGGACGCGGGCCTCGCGCTCGCCCTTGGGGCAGTACAGACGGTCGCCGGGGTTCAGCAGGCCGGCCTCGACCAGGGCGCCGAAGGGCACCTTGGGCTCGGCGCGCTTGGAGCCCATGACGGCCAGGTCTTCGGGACTGGCGGGAATGACCGAGGCGATGCGGGTCTCGGCGACGGCCGCATAGGTCTCGTCCCGCTCGATGCCGATGTAGTGGCGACCGAGGCGTTTGGCGGCGGCGCCGGTGGTGCCGGTGCCGAAGAAGGGGTCCAGGACCACGTCGCCGGGGCGGGTGGCCGACAGCAGCACGCGGTGCAGCAGGGCCTCGGGCTTCTGGGTCGGATGGGCCTTCTTGCCGTCGGCGTCCTTGATCCGCTCCTCGCCGGTGCACAGGGCGAAGGTCCAGTCGGACCGCATCTGGGTGTCTTCGTTGAAGGCCTTCAGGGCGTCGTAGTTGAAGGTGTAGCGCTTCTGGTCGCGCGAGCGGGCGGCCCAGATCAGGGTCTCGTGGGCGTTGGTGAACCGGGTGCCCTTGAAGTTCGGCATCGGGTTGGACTTGCGCCAGATGATGTCGTTCAGCACCCAGAAGCCCAGGTCCTGGATCGCCGCGCCCAGGCGGAAGACGTTGTGATAGGAGCCGATCACCCAGATCGAACCTTCGGGCTTCAGCACGCGGCGGCATTCGGTCAGCCAGGCGCGGGTGAAGGCGTCGTATTCGGCGAAACTGCCGAACTTGTCCCAGTCGTCGTCGACCGCATCGACCTTCGAATTGTCGGGCCGCAGCAGGTCGCCGCCCAGTTGCAGATTATAGGGCGGGTCGGCGAAGACCATGTCGACCGAGGCGTCGGGCAGGCTTTTCAGAATCTCGATGCAGTCGCCACGGTGGATGACGTCGGTCTGGAACTGGGACATGGAACGCGGCCTCGGAACGATGAGACCGGCATGGTGAATCCTTACGGTTAAGGCAGTGTTGATTCCGTCGGTTTCGGCGTCAGCCTGGGACCACCTTCACCCGACCCGCCGCCTCTCGCGCCCGTTCGCGGGCTTCGTCCACATCGGCCCCGCGCGCGGTCGCCACGCCCATGCGGCGGCGCTCATAGGCTTCGGGCTTGCCGAACAGGCGCAGGTCGGCAGTGGGGACGGACAAGGCCTCGGCGACGCCCTCGAAGGCGACGCCTTGGGCATCCATGCCGCCGTAGATGACGGCGCTCGCGGCGGGTTCGCGCTGGGTCGCGTCGACGGGCAGGCCCAGGATGGCGCGGGCGTGGAGGGCGAACTCGCTCATGGTCTGGCTAGCCAGGGTGACCAGGCCGGTGTCGTGGGGGCGGGGCGAGACCTCGGAGAACCAGACCTGGTCGCCCTTGACGAAGAGTTCGACCCCGAACACGCCGAAACCGCCGAGGGCGTCGGTGACCTTGCCGGCGATGTCCTGCGAGGCGGCGAGGGCAGCGGGGCTCATGGCCTGGGGCTGCCAGCTCTCGACATAGTCGCCCTTGACCTGACGGTGGCCGATGGGGGCGCAGAAATCCGTGCGGGTCGAGCCGTCGGCGGCGCGCGAGCGGACGGTCAGCAGGGTGATCTCGAAATCGAAGTCGATCCGGCCCTCGACGATCACACGGGCGCCGGCGACGCGGCCGCTGTCTTGGGCGTAGGTCCAGGCGTCGGCGATTTCATCGGGGCTTTCGACAAAGGACTGGCCCTTGCCGGACGAGGACATGACCGGCTTGACGAAACAAGGGTAGCCGACGGTTTCGGCGCCGGCGGCCAGTTCCTGGGCGCTGCCCGCGAAGGCGTAGGGGCTGGTGGGCAGGCCCAGCTCTTCGGCGGCGAGACGGCGGATGCCCTCGCGGTTCATGGTCAGTTGGACGGCGCGGGCGGTGGGAATGACGCGAGCCATGCCGGCGGCCTCGATGTCGGCCAGGACCTCGGTGGCGATGGCCTCGATCTCGGGCACGATGATGTGCGGCGCCTCGGCCATGATCAGGCCGTTCAGCACCTGGGGATCGGTCATCGGGATGACGTGGCTGCGGTGGGCCACCTGCATGGCCGGGGCGTTCGGATAGCGGTCGACGGCGACCACCTCGACCCCCAGCCGCTGAAGCTCGATGGCGACCTCCTTGCCCAGTTCGCCGGAGCCCAGCAGCATGACGCGGACGGCGGTGTCGGAAAGCGGGGTGCCGAGTTTCATGGGGGGCTCCGGGGTTTGGATCAGGGCGTGGGGACGGCGTAGAGCTTGCGGAAGGCGTCCAAGGCCGCGCCGTGGTAGATGGTGGCGTGGGTCTCGGTCGGGCGGGGCGTGAAGCTCCAGCTCAGGCCGGGCAGGGCGTGGTCGCGCAGATTGGCGGTCAGGACGTCCATGGGGGCCTGCATCTCGGGGCCCTCGTCGCCCAGGGTCAGGATCAGGGTGCGCGGGTCGTTCGACTGGTCACGCAGACGGGCGCCGGACTGACGCGCCAGTTCGCCCCCGTCCCACCACAGGCTGGGGCTGACGGCGACATAGGCGTCGAACATCTGGGGTTCCTTGAGGAAGGTCTCGACCACGAACAGGCCGGCCAGGGATTCGCCCATCAGGGCGGTCTCGCCGCTGGTGCGGAAGCGCGTCTCGACGAAAGGCTGGACCTCTTCGGCCAGGAAGCGGCGGAAGCGGTCGGAATGGCCCTGGGTCGGATAGCGGGCGATCAGTTCGGGGTCTTGCGTCGGCAGGGCCAGTTCGTTGCGGCGGTCGATCGAGGCGATACCGACCACGATCACGTCGCGGGTCGTGCCGACGACGGTTCCGAGCTGGGCGAGGCCCGAGATGTGGTGGAAGTCCTGATCCTGGCCGCCGTCGAGGACATAGAGGACAGGATAGGTCTTGCCGCTGTCCGCATAGCCGGGCGGCAGCCAGACATTGATCTCGCGCGTCGCGCCCATGACGGCGGAGGGGAGGGCGTAGGACCGGCCGATGACGATGGGGGTTTCGGCGGGGGCGGGCGTCTGTGGAGCGGTCTGGGCTTGCGCCGCAGTCGCGGTCATGCCGAGTGCGAGAAGAAGACCAAGGACGCCGGGTTTCATCGTCAGCTCCACCTGATCCCTCTCCCCTTGCGGGAGAAGGTGGCCCGAAGGGCCGGATGAGGGGTTGGATGATGCGAAACGGCTCGGCCGGCGTGACCCCTCGCCCGACCGCGCCAGGACGACGGCTGACGCCGCCGTGCGCGGTCTCCCTCTCCCGCAGGGGGAGAGGGAGATGAAGAGAGATTACAGCCGCGCCTTCACCGCTGCGACCACCGCATCCGCCCTGACGCCGAACTTGTCGTACAGCACTTCCGCCGGGGCGGAGGCGCCGAAGCCGGTCATGCCGACGAAGGCGCCGTCTTCGCCGATGAACCGCTCCCAGCCTTGCTTGATCGCGGCCTCGACGGCGACACGCACCGTGCCGCGGCCGATGACCGAGGCCTGGTAGGCGGCGTCCTGCTGCTCGAACAGTTCGAAACAGGGGACGGAGACGACGCGGGTCGGCACGCCTTCGGCTTCCAGGGCTTCGGCCGCCTTCAGGGCCAGGGCCAGTTCCGTGCCCGTGCCGAACAGGGTGGCCTTGGCCTCGCCCGAGGCCGCCTTGATCTCATAGGCGCCCTTGGCGGACAGGTTTTCCGTCGCTGCGACCGTGCGCACTGCCGGGGTCTTCTGGCGCGACAGGGCCATGGCCGAGGGGGTGGTCTTGGCCTGCAGGGCGATCTGCCAGCACTCCATGGCCTCGACCGTGTCGGCGGGGCGGAAGACGTTCAGGTTCGGGATGGCGCGAAGCGCCGCCAGATGTTCGACCGGCTGGTGGGTCGGGCCGTCCTCGCCCAGGCCGATCGAGTCGTGCGTCAGGACGTGGATGGCGCGGACCCCCATCAGGGCGCCCAGACGGATGGCCGGGCGGCTGTAGTCCGAGAAGACCATGAAGGTGCCGCCGTAAGGAATGATCCCGCCGTGCAGGGCCAGGCCGTTCATGGCGGCGGCCATGCCGAACTCGCGGATGCCCCAGTTGACGTAGCGGCCCTCATAGGTGGGCTGGTCGAAGATGGGGGTGCCGGCGACGAAGGTGTTGTTCGAGCCGGTCAGGTCGGCCGAGCCGCCGACCAGTTCGGGGATGGCGGCGAAGACCTGGTCCAGGGCGGCGCCCGAGGACTGGCGCGTGGCCTGGGCGGGCTGGGTTTCGATCAGTTCGGCGATCTTGGCGTTCAGGGCGTCGAAGGCGCCCTCGGGCAGGTCGCCCTTCATGGCGCGGGTGAAATCGGCGGCCTGGGGCGAGGCGGCGAGGCGGGCCTCCCACTTCTTGCGGTCCTTGGCGCCGCGACGGCCGACCTTGGCCCAGGCGTCGGCGATGGTCTGGGGCATTTCGAAGGGTTCGTGATCCCAGGCCAGGCCCAGGCGGGTGGCGGCGATCTCGGCGGCGCCCAGGGCGGCGCCGTGGGTCTTGTGGCTGCCTTCCATGGTGGCGGCGCCCTTGCCGATCTTGGTCTTGCAGGCGATCAGGGTGG
Source organism: Brevundimonas sp. GW822-FHT03E11 (assembly GCF_058801445.1). Classification (NCBI taxonomy): domain Bacteria; kingdom Pseudomonadati; phylum Pseudomonadota; class Alphaproteobacteria; order Caulobacterales; family Caulobacteraceae; genus Brevundimonas; species Brevundimonas sp. GW822-FHT03E11. The sequence goes on from NZ_JBXANG010000003.1 coordinate 418,738, forward strand.
GCTTGTCCTGGCGCGTCGCCCACTTCAGGGCGGCCTTGATGGCGTTCATGTCATGGCCGTCGATGGCCTTGACCGCCCAGCCGGCGGCCTTGAAGCGGGCCTTCTGGTCGGTGGCGTCCGACAGGGAGACCTTGCCGTCGATGGTGATCTCATTGTCGTCCCACAGGACGGTGAGCTTGTTCAGACGGTAGCGGCCGGCCAGGGCGATGGCCTCCTGGGACACGCCTTCCATCAGGCAGCCGTCGCCGGCGATGACCCAGGTGCGGTGATCGACCAGGTCCTCGCCGTATTTGGCGGCGAGGTGACGCTCGGCCATGGCGAAACCGACCGAGGTGGCCAGGCCCTGGCCGAGGGGGCCGGTGGTGACCTCGACGCCCGGCATATGGCCGTACTCGGGGTGGCCGGCGGTCTTGGAGCCCCACTGACGGAAGTTCGACAGCTCTTCCTTGGTCGCGGCCTTGTAGCCGGTCAGGTGCAGAAGCGCGTAGATCAGCATCGAGCCGTGGCCGGCCGACAGGATGAAACGGTCGCGGTCGGCCCAGTCGGGGCGGCTCGCGTCGAACTTCAGAAACTTCGAAAACAGCACCGTGGCGACATCGGCCATGCCCATCGGCATGCCGGGGTGGCCCGACTTGGCCTTTTCGACTCCGTCCATGGCGAGGACGCGGATGGCGTTGGCCATCTGCTGGGGCGTGGCCTTGGGGGCGGATTTGACGTCGTTCACGAGGCGAGACCTTTCGGCGGGAACGGAAATTCAGAGGCGCGCCGCTTTACCCCGGCGCGTCCTCGGGTTCTATACGCAATTTGAAGGAGCGACCGATGGCAGACGCCACCACGGCCGCACGGGCCCGTATCGACCGGGCCCTGGCCGAACTGGAACGCAAGATCCTGGCGCTGAAGGCCCGACCGGCTTCGGCGCCGCCGATCGCCGACGACGATCTGTTCGCGCCCCGCAGCGATGCGAACGGGGCGGCGGACGCCGCACGCCTGGCCGAACTCGAGGCTGCGGGGCGCGAGGCGTCTGAAGCCTTGGGGCGGGCGGCCGAGGCCGTGCGAGAGGTGCTGGTCCAGGGCGAACGTCAGGCTCGCGATGAAATCGAAGGCGAGGCCGACTGATGGCGACGGTGACGGTGGAGGTGAACGGTCGCCCCTATGCGGTGGGCTGCGCCGACGGACAGGAGGAGCGGGTCCGCATCCTGGCCAAACAGTTCGACAACCAGGTGCGCCAGGTGGCCCAGGACGTCGGCCATGTGGGGGATCTGCGGCTTTTCCTGATGTCGGCTCTGATCCTGGCGGATGAGCTGCATGAGGCCCGACTGAACGGCGGCGGAGCGCCGGCCCCGACGGGCGACCCGGCGCCCACCCGTGACGGCGTCGCTGAGGCGCTGAATGCGGTTGCAGCCCGGATCGAGAAGATCGCCCAATCCATCTGAAGGCGGCTGATCGGATTACACCGCTTGAGAAGGCGGGGCGCAGGCCCTATCTTGTGCGACGGCGGGTCCTGCTGCGGCTCACGTCGGAGGCAACATTTCCTCGCGACCTTAATTCACTCGAAGGGATCTGTCCCTGTCCGGGCTCGAGGGCCTGGGCATATGGAGCCCACCTGGTTACCCAGGTCGAGAGGATTTAAACCGCTCTTCACGGTTCACGCGGCGCCGCCAACCCTTTCCCCTTCTTCGCCCTGCGCGTGAGACGCGCGCCAGCTGAGCGCACCCATGTTCGACAAGCATGAACTCCGGTCCGCCGCCCGCGCGCGGCGCAAGGCCCTGGCCGGGACCGATCCGACCGCCGCCCAACGCGCCGCCGACCACATCGACGCCCTGCCGCAGGGGGCTGTCGTGGCCCTCTATCGCGCCATGGGGTCCGAGCTGGACACCGGAGCCCTGGCTGTAGCGCTGGAGGCGGCGGGGCGGCGGCTGTGCCTTCCGGTGGTGCTGGAGCGGGACGCGCCCATGGTCTTTCGCGCCTGGTCGCCGGGCGAGCCGCTGGAGCTGGACGCCGCCGGCTGTCCCGCGCCCCTGCCGCTGGCCGAGTTGGTGGAGCCGGACCTGATCATTACGCCGCTACTGGCCTTCGATGCGTCCGGCGGCCGGCTGGGGCAGGGCGGCGGCTTCTACGACCGCACCTTTGCGGCCCGGCCCGATGTGATCCGGGTGGGCTTCGCCTATGCGGGGCAGGCGGTGGAGGCGCTGAGCCTGGAGGCGCACGACATGCGGCTGCACGGCGTGCTGACCGAGGCGGGGTATCAGGCGTTCTGAGGGATATGCCATTGACATATCCGTGCAGCAAGCCGATAGGGAGGCCATGAGCGCCCCGCTGAAAGCTACGGTCTTCAAGTCCAATCGCTCGCAGGCCGTGCGACTGCCCAAGGCCGTGGCTTTTCCCGATGACGTGAAGGAGCTTCGCGTCATCAAGGAGGGCAAGAGCCTGCGCCTGGTGCCGGTGGATGCGCTGTGGGATGACTTTCTCGACCAGCCCGGCATTTCGGATTGGCCGGATCGCGACCAGCCCGAGATGCAGAAGCGGGAGGACTGGTGAGCACCGGCTATATGCTGGACACCAGCATCTGTATCGAAATCCTGCGGGGCCGCAGCGCTGCGTTGAACGCGCGTCTGAGATCTGAGCACGAGCCGCTTCATGTATCGACGGTGGTCGTCATGGAACTGGCGGTTGGACCCAGCAAGCTCGCGGACTCTCTTCGCGCCGAACGGCTGGAGTCGTTCCTCGCGCGGCTGGACATTCTTGCTTTCGACGAAGATGCGGCCCGGCATACGGCGGCTATCCGTGCGGATCTGGAACGTCGCGGGCGCCCCATCGGACCTTACGACTATCAGATTGCGGGTCATGCTCGCAGTCGGGGGCTGACCGTCGTCACCCGCAACACTGGCGAGTTCGAGCGCGTTGCCGGCCTAAGGGTCGAGGACTGGTCGGATGGTGGTAAAGGCGTACACGAATGAGATTGGCGTTTTTCGGCGACGTTATCGGCAAGTCCGGCCGTGACGGGATCAGCGATCATCTTCCGGGCCTGAAGCGCGACCTGAAGCTGGACTTCGTGGTGGTGAACGCCGAGAACGCCGCAGGCGGCTTCGGCATTACCGAGAATACGGCGCGTGAGCTGTTCATGGCGGGGGCGGACTGCCTGACCCTGGGCAATCACTCGTGGGACCAGCGCGAGGCCCTGACCTATATCGTGCGCGAGCCGCGCCTGATCCGGCCGGCCAACTATCCGCGGCTGATGGATGCGCCGGGCGCCGGGGCCAATCTGTTCGAGACCGACACGGGCCGCACCGTCCTGGTGATGAATGTGCTGGGCCGGGTGCATATGGACCCGATGGACGATCCGTTCGGGGCGGTGGAGCGCGAACTGGCGGCGGCGCCCCTGGGCGCCGTGGCCGATGCTGTGATCGTGGACATGCACTGCGAGGCGACCAGCGAGAAGATGGCCATGGGCCATTTCTGCGACGGGCGAGCGTCGCTGGTGGTCGGCACCCATACCCACGTCCCGACCGCCGACTGCCAGATCCTGCCCGGCGGCACGGCCTATCAGACCGACGCCGGCGGCTGCTGCGACTATGACAGCGTCATCGGCAACGAAAAGGAGGAGCCGCTGCGCCGCTTCACCACCCGGATTTCGGGCGGGCGCTATACGCCGGCGTCCGGGCCGGCCACCGTATGCGGCGTCTTCGTGGAGACCGACGACCGGACGGGGCTGGCGAAGCGGATCGAGCCGATCCGGGTCGGCGGACGGTTGAGCCAGGCGGTGCCGGTTCTCTGACCCGCACGGGAGAAGTCGCCGCACTCTCCTGGCCGAGGCGGATCCTATCTCAGTGGCTGATGTCGCCCATGCCCGTGAGGTGAAGGACGCCCTTTCCGGGCAGTTCGACGCGCAGTTCAAGGGTGCCGCCGGCCGCCTCGACGAACCGGCGCAGAGTGGACAGGTAGAGATCGGCCTGGCGTTCCATCTTGAGCACCGAAGGCTGCTTTACTCCAAGCGCCTGGGCGATCTGCTCCTGGCTGCGTTCGGCGAGCTCGCGCAACGCCTTCAGGCCTTCCACTTCGCCCACGAGTTCGGCGGCGCGGGCGTCGATGCGCGCCCGGCGGGCCTCGGGCAGTGCAGCCATGATCTCTTCGCGCGTGCGACCCATCTTATGTCTCCTTCAACGCCCTCAAGTGGCTGGTGAACCGGCTGTCTGCCTTGGCGATAAGGCCTTTGTAGAATCGCTTCTGGGCCACGCCTGCCTTGTCGCCGGCGACCAGCAGGATGGCCTGCCGCTCCGGATCAAAGGCGAACGCAACCCGCCAGACCCCGTCGGCCGCCTTGAACCGAAGTTCCTTCATGTTTGCGTGCCTGGACCCTGCCAGGGTGTCGGCATGGGGGCGGCCCAGCCGGGGCCCATAGACTTCCAACAGCGCCGTCATCGCCAATAGCTCGTCCTGGACTTCGACTGGGAGGGCGTCGAACTCTGGGTCGAACTCATCATGGTTGCTGACGGCCCATGGCATGTCGCTATATAGCTGAGAGGCTATATCCTGTCCATAGGCTCCAGCCTATGTGAGGTCATCACGCCGGCGTCAGCGTGTTCGATCCCGCCTCGATCGCGAAGGTCTGGCGGGTCGTCAGCACGCCCGAGCGGTCCGACACCTTGTCCAAAACCTTGAATTGAGTGGTCCAGACGGTCGGCGTGGCTTCACAGACCACATAGCCGCGCTGGGAGTTGCGGAACTTCAGCTGGGGATTGACGGCCATAAACCGGTCGTAATCGGCGCCGCGGTCCGATCCGTCGCCGCGCGAGCTGATCGAGGTGCCGACGAACTCGACCGCGATGGGGGCGCCCTCGGGCTGGCTGCCGTCAAGCCACAGACCGCCCGCATAGTTCTGATGCTCGTCGCCGGTCAGGACCACGACATTGTCGATGCGGCGGTCGCGGATGTGGCTCAGCAGCCGGTTGCGGGGCACGCGATAGCCGGCCCAGCTGTCGGTGTTGACCCCCTGGCCGCCGGAGGTGTTGCGGTTCAGGTCCATCATCATGACCTGCTGAGCCAGGGCCTTCCATCGGGCCTTGGAACGGTCGAGGTTGGTCAGCAGCCAGGCTTCCTGAGCGTCGCCCAGAACCTGGGCCGTCGTCGCCTCTATGCCGGGGCAGTTGGCGTTGAAGCGGTCATTGCAGGGCTGGTCCGTGCGATACTGGCGGGTGTCCAGGAAGGCCACGTCCAGCAGGTCGCCGTACTGGGCCCGGCGATAGGCCTGCATGCCCGCGCCGCGCGGGAAGGCCGATTTCCGCATCGGCATGAACTCGTAGAAGGCCTGCATGGCGGCGGCGCGACGCAGCAGGAAGACCTCAGGCGGCGTGCCGTCCTGATCAATGTCGCCGACCCAGTTGTTGTCCACCTCGTGATCGTCATAGGTGCAGAACCAGGCAGCCGAGGCGCGCGAGGCCTGAAGGTCTGCATCCATCGTGTACTGGGAATAGCGGCGGCGATAGTCGTCCAGGCTGTAGATTTCGCCGCCCAGGTGGACGCGGGTGTTGTCCTGGGGGCCGGCGCCCGACTGATAGATGGGGTTGGCGCGACCCTCATAGATGTAGTCGCCGTAGCAGAAGATGAAATCCAGCTCCTCTTCCGCCATCTTGCGGTGGGCGGTGTAATAGCCCTGTTCATAGGCTTGGCAGCCGGCGACGCCGAAGCGGACGGCCGAGACGGAGGCGCCGGCCAGGGAGGCGGTCTTGGCGCGCCCGACGCCGCTACGCTCGGTCCCGCACTGGAAGCGGTAGAAATAGGGGCGGGCGGGCTCCAGCCCCTCGACCTCGACATGGACGGAATGGCCCAGCTCCGGCCGGGCGATCGCCTCGCCGGAACGGACGACGGTGTTGAAGCCCCGGTCGGCGGCGACCTCCCACTTCACGGCGACGGGCGCCTTGGGCATGCCGGAGCCGTAGGCGAGCGGGTCGGGGGCCAGGCGCGTCCAGATGACGAAGCCGTCCGGCAGCGGGTCGCCCGCCGTCACGCCCAGCCGGAAGGGGTTCACATCGAACACGGCCTGGGCCAGGGCGGGGCCGGTCGGCGACAGGGCCAGGCCGCCGCCGAAAGCCGCAAGCATGGAACGGCGGGAAAGAGCGAGGCGGGTCATCGGCGCGTCCTGAGTTTTCGTCGCCCTTATCCCTACAATGTGACAGGTCTTCCGGCTGCGGGGGCCGTCAGGCCGCGTCTCGGCGTTTCCGGCTTTCGACCAACTGGCGGCGCACCTGGGCCAGTTCAGCGGCGCGCCTTTCGGGCGTATGGGTCTTGAGCACATAGTGCTGGGCCGCACGGGCCAGGGCCAGGCGGCGGTTCGGTTCCCGGATCAATGCGTCCAACGCCGCGACCAGGTGACGGGGGGTCACGGCGTCCAGATAATGGGCGTGGTCGCCGCTGGCTTCGCGAAGGCCGCCGCGCCCGGATGATATCAGGGCGGCGCCCGCCGCATGGGCTTCCACCGCCGTCAAACCGAAGGGCTCGTCCCAGGTCGAGGGCGTCACGGCGATGGCGGCGGATTTCATCTGTTCGCGAACCTGGTCCAGCGGGGCGGACCGCAGGACGGCGACCCGGGGGCCAAACCGCTGAAGCGGCGTGAGATGCGGGGCGGCCCAGTCCGCGTGCGCGGCCCAGTCGTTCAACATCAGGACCGCGCGCCAGCTCGGGTGGCTGTCCAGCACGGCCGGCAAGGCGGCGCACAGGACGTCCAATCCCTTTTCCGGCATGGCCCGCCCGGCGAAGGCGATGATCGGCTGGCGATCTTCGGGCGGCGCCAGCCAGGCGCCGGCGTCGATGGGATTGGGCACGGCGTGGGCGCGATCGGCCAGCTGCGGATAGGTCCGGGCGAAGGCCGTCCTCTCCGCCTGGCTGACGAAGATGAAGCCGTCCATCCGGCTGTAGCGCAAGGCATAGCGCCACCGATCAAACCACTGGCGCGCGGGCTTCAACGCATTGTGTCGATACAGGACATGCACCGCCTGGGGGAAACGCGCCGACACGGCCAGGGCCTGTTTCACCTGCTGATGGTGTTCGATCAGTTCCGGCTGAAGCGCGCGCAGGGCGTTGAACAGGCTCTGTTGAGCGTTGCGTCGTGGAAGGGCGATCACGCGGGAGGCGTTGTGGTCCTGGGCGCCCTCCTGGCAGAGAATGCGGGTGTCTGGATCATGATCGCAGCGGGCGAGCGTCCGCACGACCGTCTCCATGGAGTTGGGGCGCGCTTCGGAGAAGAGCGAACCCGGCGGCAGCAGAATGGCGGTTCGCAGCGCGGTCGTCCTGAAGCTGATGGCAAGCTGAACAATGGCGCCCGGTCGGCGACACCCGCGTTCAACGCACAGAGCGGCGAATTCCGTCGCGTGAATTCGTCAGGATCTGCGCGTCCTCAGCCGAAGTCGCATCGGTTCGCGACTGCGCAGGGTGATCTGGTGCACGGGGCGGGGTTCGATCGTCGTGATCGGCTCGACCTCGGCGGCGCGCAGAATGGAGGCCAGGGCGATCACCGCCTCCTGAATGGCGAAGGCGGCGCCGATGCAGACGCGGGGGCCGGCGCTGAAGGGGATGTAGGCGTAGCGGTCGATGGACTTGCGGTTCTGGGGCAGGAAGCGTTCGGGCTTGAAGGCGTCCGGGTCTTCCCACAGCAGGCTGTGGCGTTGCAGGATCCACGGGGAGATGATGACGGTGGCGCCGGCCTTGATCGGCTGGCCGCCGATCTCGTCGTCGGCCAGGGCCTTGCGGGCCATGGTCGGGGCGGGCGGGAACAGGCGCATGGTCTCGTCCAGCACGGCGCGGGTCCAGGGCAGGGCCTCGGCCCATTGCGGATCGGAGACGTCGAAGGCGTCAGCCTCGGCCTGAAGCCGGGCGAGATATTCGGGCTGGCGCGACAGCAGGTGCAGGGTCCAGCCCAGGGCGCGGGCGGTGGTCTCGTGCCCCGCCAGGATGAAGGTCAGGATGTTGGCGGCGACTTCTTCGTCCGACAGGCCGGGTCCGCCGTTCTCGTCGCGGGCCAGCAGCAGGGCGCTGAGCAGGTCTTGGGGCGGCATGTCCCCAGCCTCGATGCGGGCGCGGCGGGCCTCGACCAGGCGGGTGACGCGCTGTTCGAAGAAACGGGCCGAACCGAAACTGGCCAGACGACCCAGACGGGGCGCCCAGTCCGGCGCGCCCAGCACGTCCAGCGGATCGATACGGGCGCCGTTGGCCAGGAACTGGTTCAGGGCGCGCTCGAAGCCGCGGGCCTCGCCGCCCAGTTCGTCGGAGAACATGGTAGCCGACAGGATGTCGAAGGTCAGGCCCGACATCTCGCTGTCGATATCCAGCACCCGGCCGCGCGCAGACAGGGACCAGCCGGCGACGCGCGCCTGACAAACCTCCGCCATACGGGCGTTCAGGGTGGCCATCTTTGCGGGGGTGAAAAGCGGCGCCAGGATGCGCCGGACGCGGCGCCAGGCGTCCCCCTCGGTCAGCAGCAGGCCCTCGGCCAGCATGGGACCGAGGACGCGGCGTTGCAGGTCGCCCTTCACATAGCTTGATGCATTTTCTGTCAGGACGTGGCGGACGCCCTCGGGGTGGCTGACCACCAGGATCTCGCCGAAGGCGCTGTTTCCGTACAGCTGCGGCTCGGTGAAATGCCGCTCGGACCACATGCGGATCGGATCGCGCCAGCTGATCCACAGGAAGGGCAACAGGGACAGCGGGCCGCCCGTGCGACGGGGCGGAATGGCGGGGCGGAAGACGGCGTCGGCAGCCAGGGTCATGTCCATGCCTCCAGTAAGGCCCTAGACTTGGGGTCCGGTCGAGGCTGAACAAGGGCCGCCGTGCGACGGCCCTTATCCGTTTGTAACCCGGCTAGTCCAGACGGCTCAGGCCGCGTCGCCGAGCCAGCCCGGCATCCAGCCCTCGTGCCATTCACGCAGGTCGGCGACGGGAATGCTGAACAGTTCACCCTTGTCGCCGCGAGAGGCGAAGGCGTCGCCACCGGCGTGGCCGACGACGGAGGCGTGCAGGCCGGCGGCCTGGGCCTTGGCGATCAGGGGGTCGGCGTCGGGGACGGCGACCAGATAACGGGCCTGGTCCTCTCCGAACAGGAAGATGTGGGCGTGGGCGGCGCTGGAGGCGTCCAGGGTCACGCCGACGTCGGAGGCCAGAACCAGATCGGCGGCGGCGCCGATCAGGCCGCCGTCGGACAGGTCGTGGACCACGGTCAGGTCGCCGGCCTCGATCAGGTCGCGGACGAAGTCGCCGGTCTTCTTCTCCAGCTTCAGATCGACGGGCGGCGGGGCGCCGTCCTCGCGGCCCAGCACCTCGCGCAGATAGAGGGACGCGCCCAGTTCGCCGACGGTCTGGCCGATCAGGACGAGCGCGTCGCCCGCGGCCATGCCGGAGAAGCCCGTCACCACATCATAGTTGGGCAGCAGGCCCACGGCGCCCACGGTCGGGGTGGGCGGAATGGCGACGCCGTTGGTCTCGTTATAGAGGCTGACATTGCCCGAGACGACGGGGAAGGACAGTTCGCGGCAGGCCTCGGCCATGCCGTCGATGGCGCGGACGATCTGGCCCATGATCTCGGGGCGCTGGGGGTTGCCGAAGTTCAGATTGTCGGTGATGGCGATGGGGCGCGAGCCGACGGCGGTCAGGTTGCGCCAAGCCTCGGCCACCGCCTGTTTGCCGCCCTCGTAGGGGTCGTTCTGGACGTAGCGGGGGGTGCAGTCCGAGGTGACGGCCAGGCCCTTGTCGGTGCCGTGGACGCGGACCACGCCGGCGTCGGCGCCGGTGGCCGAGTCCTGAAGCGTGTCGGCCATGACGTGGCGGTCGTACTGTTCCCAGATCCAGCGCTTGGAGGCCATGTCGGGGCAGGCGACGACCTTCATCACCGCATCGGCCCAGTTGTCGGGCGCGGGGATATCGGCGTGGTTCAGCTTCGGCTGCAGCGCGGGCTGGACCCAGGGGCGGTCGTACAGGGGGGCGTCGTCGAACAGGGGGGCGAGCGGCACGTCGCAGACCGTCTCGCCGTGATGCTTCAGCACCAGTCGGCCGGTGTCGGTGGTGAACCCGATCACCGCGGCGTCCAGGCCCCACTTCTGGAAGATGCGATAGCCGTCTTCCTCGCGGCCGGGCTTCAGGACCGCCAGCATCCGCTCCTGGCTTTCCGACAGCATCATCTCATAGGCGGTCATGCCCTCTTCGCGCTGGGGCACGGCGTCCATGTTCAGCTCGATGCCGACGCCGCCCTTGCCGGCCATCTCGACCGAGGAGGAGGTCAGGCCCGCCGCGCCCATGTCCTGGATGGCGGCCACGGCGCCCGAGGCCATCAGCTCCAGCGTCGCCTCGATCAGCAGCTTCTCGGCGAAGGGATCGCCGACCTGGACGGTGGGGCGTTTCGATTCCGACTCATCGTCGAACTCGGCCGAGGACATGGTGGCGCCGTGGATGCCGTCGCGGCCGGTCTTGGAGCCGAAATAGACCACTGACAGGCCCGCCGAGGGGGCGGCCGAATAGAAGATGCTGTCGGCCTTGGCCAGGCCGACGCACATGGCGTTGACCAGGATGTTGCCGTTGTAGCCGGCGTGGAAATTGGTCTCGCCCGCCACGGTCGGCACGCCGACGCAGTTGCCGTAGCCGCCGATGCCCGAGACGACGCCCTTGACCAGGCGCTTGGTCTTTTCATGCGACGGATCGCCGAAGCGCAGGGCGTTCAGCAGGGCCACCGGCCGGGCGCCCATGGTGAAGACGTCGCGCATGATGCCGCCCACGCCCGTCGCCGCGCCCTGGTAGGGTTCGATGTAGGAGGGGTGGTTGTGGCTCTCCATCTTGAAGATGCAGGCGTCGCCGTCGTCGATGTCGATCACGCCTGCGTTCTCGCCCGGCCCGCAGATGACGCGCTCGCCGGTGGTGGGGAACTTGCCCAGGTGGATCTTGGAGGATTTGTACGAGCAGTGCTCGGACCACATGACCGAGAAGACGCCCAGTTCCACCTGATTGGGCTCGCGGCCCAGCCGGTCGAGGACGACCTGATATTCGTTCGGGGCCAGGCCGTATTCGGCGGCCAGTTCGGCCATGGTCTTCTGGGGAGCGCTCATGGCCGCGCCTTCTAACGGCAGACGGGCCGATAAGCTACATTCCAGACAGCATTTTGGGCGTTCTGGCCTGAGACTCGGCGCCGACCTGTGATGTCGCGGCCGTGATCTGAGCCAGGGACGGACGGACGGAACGGGTCGGGCGCCGCGCCATTGTCTCCTGGCGACAAAGGAGCATCCGCATGACCGACACCCCCAACGACCCTGCCGCCGCCCCGGAAGAGGACGACCGCGCCGAGATCGCCGCCGACGACGCCGGCGCCTCCGCCATGGCCGAAGAGGCGCAAAAGGAGGTCGAGGAGACCGAGGAAGACGGGGAGGGCATCTGATGGCCTCCCACGATCTGACCAAGCCCAGCCCCGCCGAGCACCAGCAGATGGACCGGTCCAGCGATCCCGAAACGACGCGGGAGATGGACGCGGCGGCGCCGGAGGCGGCCCTGGCCAGCCGCCGCCAGCGGATGACTGGAGAGGCGACCGGCGTCGGCAGCGTCGGCTATGACGAGGAGGGCGCCTTTGACGTGGGGGCGGGCGAGGCGGTTCCGCCCTCGACCTCGACCTCGACCTAGACGGCGCGTTCGACCCCAGGCTTGAGGCGGAACACCAGAAGGACGCCGCCGACCAGCAGAATCACGGCGCCGGCCAGGGCCGTGAAGGCCACCGCCGGCTTTTCCGCCTGTTCCGCGACGAAGGCGCCCAGGAGGCCCCAGGCCGTCGGGAGGGGATAGGCCAGGGTCCGCAGCGCCGCCGTCACCGCCAGGGCGACCCCTGTCGTGGCGACGACGGCCAGCACGGCCCATGCCGTCGGCGACAGGGCGGCGGGCAGGGCGTCGAAGGCGGTGAGGGTGGTGATCAGGTTCAGCGGCGCCGCCACCGTCAGCCAGCCGGCCAGGGCGGCGAGGGGCCAGACCAGCAGCAGCCGGTCGCGATCGAAGCGGGCGAGCCGCCGCACCTCGCCCGACAGGGCCAGCATCGGCGCCAAGAGGGCGATCAGGGTGGCGAAGATGATGACGACGCTGGCCGCCTTCAGGTTCAGGGCCGCCACGATGATCCAGAGACCCAGGCCGAAGAAGGCCACGGCGGAGGGCCAGCCCATCCGGTTGATCAGGACGCTCTCGCCCGTCTGGGGCAAGACCTGACGCACGGCGTAGGCCAGAAGCCCCAGATAGATCAGGCCCCAGATCGAAAAGGCGTAGCCGGCGACCCGCAGGGTCTGGTTCCCGTCCGCGGCGAACTCGGCCTGGGTCAGGCCGAGCCCGGCCAGGTTCTGAACCAGGGGGACGACCACGGCGAAGACGGCGGCGGCCAGGACCACCAGGCGACGGGTGCGCTGAGCGGGCGTGGGGCGAAGGATCGAAGACATGGGGGTTCCACTTCACGGTTCAGCGCTCTGTACGCCCCACGGGGACGGAAGGTTCACCGGCCTGGGTTGAAAATGTGAAGCTTGCGAGAGAGGGACGGCCCATGCTGGTGTCGCCGGATGATCCGTTTGCGCCTTCACACCTGCGCCGGCCTGGCCGTTCTGCTTCTCGGCGCGTGGGGGAGCGACCCGGCCCTGGGCCAGACGCAGAGCCAGGCCCAGACCCAGGCCCAGGCCACGCCCGCGCTGGTTCTGAACGCCTCGGCCGAGGCGGCCTGGGCCGAGGTGCGCGCGGCCCTGACGCCGCCGCAGCAGGCCCTGGCCGTGCGGCGCTTCATGGCGGCCCTGGCGAACGCCAACGGGCGACCGGTCGTCCCGCCGATGGACGCGCGCGAGATCGCCTCCGGCCGGGCGGCGGCGGCGGACGATCCCGCCCTGCTGCAAAGGCCCCAGGCCTATGAGGCGACCTTGAGCGTGGGCGGGCGGTTCCTGACCTTCCGGCCCCTGTCCCGCGCCAGTCTGGAGCCCTTGACGCGACGGGGCGCGCCCTAAAACAGTGTCCGATGTGTCCGATGTGTCCGATGTGTCCGATGTGTCCGATGTGTCCGGAACCGGCGCCGACTCCGACAAAGACCCCCTGAAACATACGCCCGCTTGCCGCAGCGGCGGGTCGTTTGGGTTGGGGCTTCTGCAAGCCGTTGAAGCGCCGAGAGTTCCATCTGAGAATTGCACCGACGTCAGGAACCGGCGGCCGTGCGGCCGGTTGTCAGTCCAGTTCCAACTGGAGAGGCGACATGGCCGATCAGACCGAAACCCCGCATTTCGAAACCGATGAAGTCGCCGCCAACCGCGCCATCGAAAACGGTCAGGGCGTCGGCGCCCGCGAACTGGCCGCCCAGCGCGAGCCAGGCGGCGTCAACACCGCCGATGAAGACCCCGAACTCGAGAACGGCGTCTCGGTGATCGAGGACGGCGACGATGCTTTGGATGAGAACCTGGCGGTTCAGGGCGTGGACGACGCGGGCTGATCCCACCTTGCCGAGGATGAACGCGGGGGGCGCGGGCGCCGCCCTCTCTCACGCCTAAGGCGCGGATGTTCCAGGTCGCCATCAGCAGACTGTCGCCGGCCGTCTTGGACGCCACGGCGTCCCAGGGCGTTCAGCCGCTGGAGGTCGTCCAGCACCGCCTGGGGCGGTGGATCGAGAATAGTCGCCATGATCACCCCCGAGACGCTGATGCACCTTCAGGTTAGCCAAGAACGCGATCATCACGGGTCACGAGCGCGAGAGAACCGTGGTTTCCTACGTCCCAGCCTTCGAAGGGGGGCTGGCGACCGTGAGTCTCAATCCATCCTGAAGCTGACGGAGAAGACGATTATTCCGTCTTCAAGACGCCTTCCAGCGCTTGCAGCCTCGTCGCTGAGGCGGAGCCGCGCCCGATCCACCGAGCGCAAGGCTTCTCGCCCCAGGCCGTAACCGCGCGGCCATTCGCTTTCGATCTGGCAGTTCACCAGCCGACCGTCGTTTTCAGCGCCGCAGGACAGGACGGCGTAACCCTCCGTCGGCGATCGGCCGCCGACAGGGGCCGGGAACCGGGGTCGGGGAACGATTTCCCATCGCGCGAGCGCAGGAAGCGTTTCTCGCCCGTCGCCCTCCGTGTCCTTGTCGCGGGGATCGATCAGAGGCCGACCGCAGGCGGTCAAGGTCTGCTCAAGGGCGGTGCTGGACGGGTTGAGGGCCATGATGAAGCGGTAGCGTCGGTGGTCGGGGCCTTGGGCGACGATCTGGAGTTCGCCGCCTTCCGCCAGTTGGCGCGCCACCATGGCCGGCAGACGGCTGAAAGCCGTCGTGCGATCCTCTCCCACGGTCCAGACGGTGGTTTTAAGAGCCGCATCTTCTCCGACCGAAAGCCCAAGATCGCGCGTCGTGGCGCGTAAGGGGGCCTCGGGCAGGCCGGTGATGAAAAGGTCGTAGGCCCCGTCGATGCATCGGGCGACCAGGGTGACGCCCGAAGTGAATTCAGCAAGGGCCAGGGTAGCCTTACGCTCGGGGATGGAGGTCAACACCCAGTCTTCTTGGGGCGGCGGGGCGTCCTGCGCCTTCGCGGAGACGGCGCCGGCCAAGAGGGCGGAAACGGCGAGGGCGGGGAGGAAGGCTTTCATAACCCCACTCCGCCTCAACGCATGATTGCCGTCAAGCCGCCGCGTAGATGCTTTGGAACAGTACCGCGCCGTCGGCGGAGCCCAGTTCGGCTTCGAAGGCGCGGTCCGGGTGGGGCATCATGCCGAGCACATTGCCGCGGGCGTTCTGGATGCCGGCTATGTCGTGGACCGAGCCGTTGGGGTTGTCGACGTAGCGGAAGACCACCTGGCCCTCGCCCTCGATCCGGGCCAGGGTCTCGGCGTCGGCGAAGAAGTTTCCGTCGCCGTTGCCCTGGGTCATCACCACTTCGCGCTGGCCCTGATAGCCGGCGGTGAAGCGGGTCTGGCCGTTGGCGACGGTCAGGCTGATGGGTTTGCAGACGTATTTCAGGCCCTTGTTGCGCAAGAGGGCGCCGGGCAGCAGGCCGGCCTCGCACAGGATCTGGAAGCCGTTGCAGATGCCGACCACGGCGACGCCGTCGTCCGCCGCCTTCTTCACGGCCTGCATCACCGGCGACTGGGCCGCCATGGCGCCGCAGCGCAGATAGTCGCCGTAGGAGAAGCCGCCGGGAATGACGATCAGGTCCAGGCCCTGGGGCAGTTCGGTCTCGGCGTGCCAGACCATCGAGACAGGCTCGCCGGTGGAGCGTTCGACGGCGACCTTGCAGTCGCGATCACAGTTGGAACCGGGGAAGACGATGACGGCTGCGCTCATGGCGCGGGCCTCTAGCACCGTTTTCGGCAAATGTCAGTGCGCGGGTTCAAGAAGTCCGAGGCGGGTCTCGATCCGGCCGAGGCGATCGTCATGTCGGCCGATGATCTGGTAGATGTTTGATATGTCTTGACCCAGGCCGGTCATGTGGGTGCGGATGGCTTGGAGTTCGCCCTTCACGTCACGAATCTCTGCTTTCACGGATCCGAGGTCGTGCTGCATGGACTTGAGCACTTCGTAGATGAGGTCATTAGTCACTTCAGCCATGACCCATTATAACAGAGTGGCTGGCGAAACGAAACGCTCAGGCTGAGGCCGGAACGCGCGCCCGCCCGACCGCCCAGGCGATCACGAAGATCGCAAACCCGCCCAGGGACAGGCCCATGCCGACCCAGCCGGTCGAGGTCCAGCCGTAGCCGGCGGCGATGGCCAGGCCGCCAAGAAGCGGGCCCAGAGCGTTGGCGGTGTTGAAGGCGGAGTGATTCAGGGCCGCCGCCAGGGTCTGGGCGTCGCCGGCGACGTCCATCAGACGGGTCTGAAGCACCGAGCCCAGGCCGCCGCCGCCGCCGATCAGGAAGACCACGAGCATGACGGCCCACAGGTGCGGCGCGGCGAAGGGATAGAGGGCCAGGGCGGCGGCGCTCCACAGCAGCAGGCCGCCCGCCGCAGGAAAGCCGACCCGGTCGGCCGCCCAGGCCCCGAGTATATTGCCCAGGAACATGCCGACGCCGAAGACGGCGAAGACCCAGGGCAGGATTTCCGGCCCCACGCCGGTCACCGCCTGAAGCGTCGAAGCCAGATAGGCGTAGACGCAGAACATGCCGCCGAAGCCGATCGCGCCGACGCCGAGCGTCAGCCAGACCTGGCTGCGCTTCAGGGCGCCCAGTTCGCGCAAGGGGCTGGCGTCGGCATGGGCGGGGTCGCGCGGGGCGAACAGAGCGACCAACCCCATGGTGATCACGGCCAGGACGCTGACGATGGCGAAGGTCCAGCGCCAGCCGAAGGCGTGGCTGACCAGATTGGCGAAGGGGACGCCGATGACGGTGGCGACCGTCAGCCCCATCAGAATGGTCGAGACGGCGCGGGTGCGAAGATGCAGCGGCACGATGGAGGCGGCGACCAGGGCCGCCACGCCGAAATAGGCGCCGTGCGGCACGCCGCTGAGGAAGCGGAAGACCAGCATCCATTCATAGGTGGGCGCCATGGCCGAAAGGCCGTTGCCGACGGCGAACAGGGCCATGAAGCCGATAAGCAGCAGCCAGCGGGGGCTGCGCGCGCCCAGCACCGCCAGGATGGGCGCCCCGACCACCACGCCGGCCGCATAGGCGCTGATCACATGGCCCGCCGTCGGGGCGTCGACGCCCAGGCCGGCGGCGAAGTCCGGCAGGATGCTCATGGCCGCGAACTCGGTGACCCCGATGGCGAAACCGCCCATGGCCAGGGCGATCAGGACCAGGGCCACACGGCCCCTCGCCATGGGTTTTACGGCCACGTCAGTGTCGGCCACGGCGCCGGTGACGGCCATGCGAAAATCCTGGGGCGAGAGAAGGGCGGGGTGTTGCGCTGCAACATAGGCGGCCCCTCTCAGGCTTCAACCCGCTGGAAATGATCGGCGATCACATAAGGTTGCGGCGCGACCGCCGAGGGGCGGGCTCAGCCCAGGTTTTCATAGGTCGCGGTGATCGAGGCCTTGGCCAGGGTGTGGAAGTGCAGGTTGAAGCCGAAGACGGCGCCGGAATCGTCGGCGGTCACGTCCAGCCGCTCCACGTCCACGGCGAAGACGGTGAAGATGTAGCGGTGCGGGCCGTGGCCGGCAGGCGGGGCGGCGCCGCCGAAGCCGGCCCTGCCGTAGTCGGTGCGGCCCTGGACGGCGCTGGCCGGCAACTGGCCGCCGGGCGAGCCGGCGCCGGTCGCCAGTTCGGTCACATCGGCGGGGATGTTGGCGACCGTCCAGTGCCAGAAGCCGGAGCCGGTGGGGGCATCGGGATCATAGCAGGTGACGGCGTAGCTCTTCGTCCCCTCCGGCGCGCCCGACCAGGCGAGGTGGGGCGAGGTGTTGCCCTTGGCGTGAACCTGGGCGTCGGGCAGGACGCCGCCGTCCTGAATGTCGGTGGAGGTGAGGGTGAAGGGCATAGGTGCTCCGTCGTTCAAGCCGTTAGCTTAACTAGGAGTCCGCTGTATGGATGCAAGCGCCTCTTCCGCACCTTCGCGCGGAAGAGGCCGAATGCTTCAAGCCGCCTCGATACGGTAGCCTTCGATCACCGTATTGGCGAGCAGCTGCTCGCACATCTTCTTGGCCTCGCCTTGCGGATCCTCGACGCCGTCGAGGTCGAACTCGATCAGCTTGCCGACGCGGGCGTTCGATACGCCCGACCAGCCCAGACCCTGAAGGGCGCCTTCAACGGCCTTGCCCTGGACGTCCAGCACGCCGGCCTTGAGGAAGACGTGAACCTTGATTTTGGCCATCAGCCGTTGCCTTTCATGAAGGGAGTGAAGTCGGACCAGTTCTCGACGCGGAAGCCGCGAACGTCCTTCACGCATTGGGGGAACCAGGGCAGAGCCTTGAGGGCGGTCATGGCCAGAGTCAGATTAGCGAGGTCCGGGATTTCAGTGAGATAGACGCTCTGTTGGACGCGGTGGAAATCATAGCGTTTCAGGGTCCGTTCGATCTCGCGATACGCCTGCCTCACCCCGGCGGGATGGATAGCGGTCGTCTCGTTGAGGTCCAGATCGAAGGAAATGGCGAACATCAGGCCAGGGGGTCGTTTTCGGCGTCGGCCAGCGGATAGTCGAAGGCTTCGTCGCTGTCGATTAGACAGGCCCTGATGCGGTCCCCGACAATGGCGGTCACTTCATAGACCGGCCCGACGCCCGCGATGCGGCGAAAGCGGCTGGTTCCGGCCAGGTCAATGGACCGTCGGAACTCGCCGCCCTCTTCCGCGACGTCAATCATCAGTGCAGGCCGCCCTGGATCACCGTCGGCATGCCCTTCATGATGCCCAGGCGACGGGCGACTTCGGTGTAGCTTTCGATGACATTGCCCAGGTCGCGGCGGAAGCGGTCCTTGTCCATCTTCTCGCCGGTCGAGGAGTCCCACAGGCGGCAGGAATCGGGGCTGATCTCGTCGGCCAGGATGACGCGGCTGAAGTCGTTCTCCCAGATGCGGCCGAACTCGATCTTGAAATCGACCAGGGTGATGCCGACCGCGCTGAACAGACCTGACAGATAGTCGTTGACCCGAACCGTCATCGCCAGGATGTCGTCCAGTTCCTGGGTCGAGGCCCAGTTGAAGGCGGTGATGTGCTCTTCGGTGACCATCGGGTCGTTGAGCTCATCCTTCTTGTAGTAGAATTCGATGATCGAGCGGGGCAGGGGCGTGCCTTCCTCTATGCCCAGGCGCTGGCTCATGGAGCCGGCGACGATGTTGCGGCAGACGACTTCCAGCGGAATGATCTCGACTTCGCGGATCAGCTGCTCGCGCAGGTTCAGGCGTTTGATGAAGTGATTGGTCACGCCGATGCCGTTCAGGCGCGACATGATGAATTCGCTGATCTGGTTGTTGACCACGCCCTTGCCTTCGAGAACGGCCTTCTTCTGGGCGTTGAAGGCGGTGGCGTCGTCCTTGAAGTACTGGATCAGGGTGCCGGGCTCAGGTCCTTCGTACAGGATCTTGGCCTTGCCCTCGTAAATCTTCTTGCGTTTGCTGTTCATATTCCGGTCCCGGCTTACGGGCGCCCTCCAGAAACAAAAATCGCGCGGCCATGGTGGAAAGGGGGAAGACCCGGTCCTGGCGGCGCGTTTCGGAATCGTTCGGGCAGTCAATCTCGTTCGCGGTCTCCTTAGCGGAAGGCGGCGCCCGATACAAATGAACGCCGCGTGCGACGCCGCAACAGGACCAAGGTCTATGCAAGCCATGTTGCGTTCGGGCGCGGGCGGGCTATAGACGGCGCTTGCCCCGAGGTCAGGGGTGTGCGGAGCTTGCTGAGCGACATGACGACGTTCGACGATCGGGAAAAGGGCTTTGAGGCCAAGTTCGCCCTCGATCAGGAGCAGGAATTCAAGGCCATCGCCCGGCGCAACAAGATGCTGGGCCTGTGGGCGGCCGAGAAGATGGGCCTGTCGGCCGACAGCGCGGACCAGTACGCCGCCGCCATCGTGCGCGCCGACATGGAGCAGCCGGGCGACGAAGACGTGTTCCGCAAGGTCGCCGGCGACTTCAAGGCCTCGGGCCTGACGGTCTCGGAGGGCGAAATCCGCTCCAAGATCGACGAACTGGCCTCGATCGCCCGCGAACAGATTCGCGCCGGCGAATAGGACTTTCGGCCTTCGGGCCTTCAGACGTCGAAAGGGCCGCACCCGGGGGAAAGTGCGGCCCTTTCTTTTTGCCGGGGACGTTGGGGGATGTCTCACCCGGCTTACTGTGCGTCTCGCGCCCCCTAAGAACACGGGGGGCGGGATTTGGTTTCCGCCGGTTCCGGGCGGATCGTAAATATTTTTACGGCATCAGAACCGTATCTACGACATGGACCATGCCGTTCGATTGAGCCACGTCCGCCTGGGTGATGGTGGACTTTCCGCCCTTGGCGTCGGTGATGACCCAGGTATCGTTCGGGCCCGCCGAAACCTTCAGTTCCTCGCCCTGAACGGTCTTCAGGGTCGCGGTTCCGCCGTTCGCCTGGGCCTGGGCGGCGATGTCGGCGGCCGTCAGACGCCCGGCGACGACGTGATAGGTCAGGATCTTGGTCAGATCGGCCTTCATGTCAGGCTGCATCAAGGCGGTGCGGGTGGCTTCGGGAATCTTGTCGAAGGCGGCGTTGTCGGGGGCGAAGACGGTGAAGGGGCCGGGGCCTTGCAGGGTTTCGACCAGGCCGGCGGCCTGAACGGCGGCGACCAGGGTCGACAGGTTCGAGGCCTTGGAGGCGTTGGCGACGATGGTCTCGTTCGAGCTCATGGCGGCGCCGCCGACCATGGGTTCGGCCGCCATAGGCGCCATGGCGGTCCCTTCCGCCGGCGCCATGGCCGTCGATTCGGCCGGGGCGGTCTCGTTGTTGTTGCAAGCGCCGAGCGCCATCAAGGCGCCGCCGGAGGCGGCGACGAGCATAAGTGTCCGAAGATTTGGCATGGTTGTTCCTTCCCTGTTGGTCCGCACTGCGGCGTTGACGGAAAGGTTACGGCTTGAGGCGGGTAAAGGATGCCTGCGGCGTGACAAGAGGACGCAGCTTGGCCGTTAGTCCTCGAAGACGACCGTCTTGGCGCCATGCAGCAAAACCCGGTCTTCCAGGTGCCGACGGACTGCGCGGGCCAGGACGCGGCGCTCGATGTCGCGGCCTTTTCTGATCAAATCTTCGGGCGTGTCGCGGTGGCTGATTCGCTCCACGTCCTGTTCGATGATCGGACCTTCATCCAGGTCGGCGGTGACATAGTGGGCCGTGGCGCCGATCACCTTCACCCCGCGCGCATGGGCCTGGTGATAGGGGCGGGCGCCCTTGAAGCCGGGCAGGAAGGAGTGGTGGATGTTGATGCAGCGCCCCGCCAGCCGACCGCTGAGATCGTCGGACAGAATCTGCATGTAGCGGGCCAGAACGACCAGTTCCGTGCCGGTCTCCTCGATCAGGCGCAGAAGCTGGGCCTCCTGGGCCGGCCTGTCGGCGGCGCTGACGGGCAGGTGATGGAAGGGCAGGTCGCCCAGATCGACGTGGCCGATCATCTCGCGCGGATGGTTCGAAACGACCGCCGTCACATCCATGGGCAGTTCGTCGATCCGCCAGCGGTACAGCAGGTCCGCCAGGCAATGGTCGAAGCGCGAAGTCAGAATCATCACCTTGCGCGGTTCCGGCCCCCTCAGGGTCCAGTCCATGTCGAATCGCCCAGCCAGAGGGGCGAAGGCGGTGCGGATCGCGGCCGGGTCGTCGCCTTCGCGCGGTTCGAACACCACACGCATGAAGAAGGTGGCGCCGGCGGCGTCGCCGAACTGCTGGGCGTCGGAGATGTTGGCGTCCCGCTCCAGCAGGAAGGCGGACACGGCCGCCACAATGCCGTGGCGGTCGGGGCAGGAGAGGGTCAGGATCATCAGACGGCAGGCTTATCCGGGAGAAACTTGCCGAGTATGGCCCAGGTTTCCGCCTTTGCCGACAAGGATATTGCATGGGCGGGGCTGGACGACGGCAGATCGACCAGGGCTAGGCCGGCGAGGTCGGCCAGGATCCGCCGACCCAGCTTGGCCGCCAGACCGCCGTTGAAGGCGACGGCGCGCAGTTCGGGGAGGTCCTGGATCAGACCGCGCAGATCGGCGGCCTCGGGCGACTTGATCGCCGCGTCCAGACTGCCGGATCGCCGGGCCGAGGCAATTACGTCCCACAGGCCGACGCCGCGCGCCTTCAACCGCTCCAGGCGGTCGGGGTAGGGCAGGGCGGCCAGGGGCTCGTCCAGCACCCCGCCGATCAAGGGCCAGAAGCCGTTGCGCGGGTGGGCGTAATATTGCGCCGCCTTCAGCGAGGCGTCGCCCGGCAGGCTGCCGAGGATCAGCAGGCGGGTGGCGGCGTCGACGACGGGGGGGAACTGGCTCTTGGTCATTCCCGACGCGCCGCGTCCCGATACACCTGGCTGCGGTCGCGTCTGCCCACCGCGACGACGGTCACCGTGACGATTGCGTCCTCGACCCGATAGACCAGCCGATATCCGGCGTCGCGCAGCTTGATCTTGTAGTGATCGCGCATCCCGTGGAGCGCATCCTTCGGAACACGCGGACTCTCCAGTCGTTCGGCGAGCTTTTTCTTGAACTGGACCCGGACCGGAGCGCCCAGCTTCTCCCACTCCTTCAGCGCGGAGGGGAGGAACTGAAGATCAAAGGGCATCGAGCGAGACGCGCACCGGCGTCTCGTCCTGCCGCTGGCGGACAGTCTCGATCAAGGCCAGATCGTCCAGGCGTTCGATCATCGCCTCATAGGCGGCGGCCGGGACCATATAGGCCATGACCCGGTTGTGGTTCAGCACGGCCACGGTCTGGCCCGCCGCGTCGTCCATGACGGCGCTGGGGCTCTTCTTCAGGTCAGAGACGCTGACCGCGATAGAGGCTTCGACGCGTTGCATGATGATAGAGTACGAAAATCGGTGCCATTTTCAATACTGAAGATCATCCCTCGCCGAATACCCGCTTGAACACCACGTCCACATTCTTGGTGTGATAGCCGAGGTCGAACAGGGCTTCGAGCTGATCGTGGGGCAGGGTGACGCGGTCGTCGGCCTTGAGGAAGTCCAGGAAGGCGCCCTCGCCGCGCCAGACCTTCATGGCGTTCTCCTGCACGGCGGCATAGGCCGCCTCGCGCGAGACGCCGGCCTGGGTCAGGGCCAGCATGACCCGTTGCGAGTGCACCAGACCGCCCAGGCGGTCGAGGTTCTTCTGCATGTTCTCGGGATAGATGTTCAGCCGCTCGATCACGCCGGCCAGGCGTTGCAGGGCGAAGTCAAGATGGATGGTGGCGTCGGGACCGATGCCGCGTTCGACCGAGGAATGGCTGATGTCCCGCTCGTGCCACAGGGCGACGTTTTCCATCGCCGGGGTGACGGCTGAGCGGACCAGACGGGCCAGGCCGGTCAGGTTTTCGGTCAGGATGGGGTTGCGCTTGTGCGGCATGGCCGACGAGCCCTTCTGACCCTTGTCGAAGAATTCCTCGGCCTCCAGCACCTCGGTGCGTTGCAGGTGGCGGATCTCGACCGCCAGACGCTCGACCGAAGAGGCGACCACGCCCAGGGCGGCGAAGAAGGCGGCGTGGCGGTCGCGCGGGATGACCTGGGTCGAGACCGGCTCGACCTGGAGCCCCATCTGTTCGGCCACATAGGCTTCGACGGCGGGATCGACATTGGCGAAGGTGCCGACGGCGCCGGAAATGGCGCAGGTGGCGATCTCTTCCTTGGCCGTGATCAGGCGGCGTTTGGCGCGCTGGAACTCGGCGTGATAGCCGGCGAGCTTCAGGCCGAAGGTCACGGGCTCGGCGTGGATGCCGTGGCTGCGGCCGACGGTCGGGGTGTACTTATGCTCCTTGGCGCGGGTCTCCAGCGCGGCCAGGACGCGATCGACCCCGGCGATCAGCAGGTCCGACGACCGGGCCAGCTGGACCGCGAAACAGGTGTCCAGCACGTCCGACGAGGTCATGCCCTGGTGCAGGAAACGGGCTTCCTCGCCGACGATCTCGGCCACGTGGGTCAGGAAGGCGATGACGTCGTGCTTGGTGGTGCGTTCGATCTCGTCGATGCGGTCGGCGTCGAAGGTCGCATCCTTGCCCTTGGCCCAGATGGCGTCGGCCGCCTCCTGGGGGATGACGCCCAGTTCGGCCATCTTGGTCGCCGCATGGGCCTCGATCTCGAACCAGATCTTGTACTTGGTCTCTTGCGACCAGATGGCGGCGGCGTCGGGGCGGGAATAGCGCGTGATCATGGGGCGGTCGTGTCGGTCCCGACGCCGCCCGAGTCAAGGTTTGCGGCGCGCTAAAGCTGTCCCATCGTATTGTCGTGATCGACGGCCTGCCGCTTCAGCCAGGCGACGAAGGCGGTGGCGCTGGGCGAGGGCGGGCGGTCGCGAGGCTGGACGACGTAATAGGCGAATCCGACCGCTTCCGAGCCGTCGGGGAAGGGGGCGACCAGACGGCCCGAGGCCAGGTCCGCCTGGGCCAGGGTGCGTTTGGCCAGGGCGACGCCGCGGCCGGAAACGGCGGCCTCGATCAGCAGGCTGGACTGGTTGAAGCGCGAGCCCCGGCGCGGGTCGGGGTGGCGCACGCCGCGCGCCTTCAGCCACATGGCCCAGTCGGGGCGGCTGGGGTCGCCGTCGTTGGACATGTCGTGCAGCAGGGTGTGGCGCATCAGGTCGGCGGGTCTGCGGATCGGATGTTCGCCGTCCATCAGAGACGGGGCGCAGACGGGCAGGACCGTTTCGGTCATCAGCCGGTCCACGGTCAGGCCGGGGTAGTCGCCGGGGCCGTAGCGGACGGCGAGATCGACCTTGCCCTCGGTCAGGTCGGCAGTCTCCATGTCGGCCGAGATCCAAAGCTCGATCTCGGGATGGGCGGCGTGGAAGTCGTCCATGCGCGGCATCAGCCATTTGGAGGCGAAGCCGGGGGCGATGCTGATCGACACCTGTTTGCGGCGCGGCGGTTCGCGCAGCAGGGCCGAGGCGTCCATCAGCCGCTCGAACCCCTCGCGCAGCAGGGGGACCGAGGATCGGCCGAGGTCGGTCAGCTGGAGACCGCGCGCCTCGCGTACGAACAGGGGGCCGCCGACAATGTCCTCCAGCAGGCGGATCTGCTGGCTGACGGCGCCGGGCGTCACCGCCAGTTCGTCGGCCGCGCGCGAGAAGTTCAGGTGACGCGCGGCGGCCTCGAACGCGCGCAGGGCGTTGAGCGGGAGCAGGGAACGGGCCATCGCCGTTAGAAATCCTATCAGCGTGCCAAAGGCAATCTGGTTTGCGGGTCTGGACGGGGAGGCCGATGGTTCGGGCTCCGCCGCCGTCCTCCTTCCCCGACGCCGGCCCTGAAAGCAAGACGATGCGTGTATTTCTCGCCTCCATTCCGCTTGAGGCCGCCAAGATCGTGATCATCGGCGGCGGCGAGCCCGCCCTGGCCAAGCTGCGACTGTTCCTGAACACGCCGGCCCAGCTGCTGTGGTTCGCGCCCGACGGCGCCCCGCCGAAGATGGAAATCCCGCTGAGCGCGCCGGAGCCGGTGCTGCGCGCGCCCCAGGCCCAGGATCTGGCGGGGGCGCGGCTGGTCTTTATGGCCCTGGACGACGCGGATGAGCTGACGCGGCTCAGCGCCCTGGCGCGGGCGGCGGGGGCTCAGGTCAATGTGGTGGACAAGCCCCATCTGAGCGACTTCCAGACCCCGGCCCTGATCGACCGGGACGAGGTGGTGATCGGGGTCGCCACCGGGGGATCGGCGCCCATACTGGCCCGCGACGTGCGCTCGCGGATCGAAGGGGTTCTGCCGGCCGGCCTGGCCAATGTGGCCCGAATGGCGCGCGAACTGCGCGACACCGTCAAGGCCAGCGTGCCGGACTTCATGGCCCGGCGGCGGTTCTGGGAGAAGGCCTTCCGGGGTCCGGCGGCCGATCTGGCGGCGGCGGGCCGCACGGCCGAGGCGCGGCGCGAGATGCTGCGGCTGCTGAACGTCGCCGCGCCCGAACAGGGGGTGGTCCATATCGTCGGGGCGGGGCCGGGCGATCCTGAGCTGCTGACCCTGAAGGCGCTGCGGGTGTTGCAGGAAGCCGACGTGATCATTCACGACCGGCTGGTGCCCGAGGCCGTGCTGGAACGGGCGCGGCGCGACGCCAAGCGGCTGTATGTCGGCAAGGCGCGCGGCGAACATTCCGTGCCCCAGGATCAGATCGAGGCCCTGATGATCGAGGAGGCCAAGGCCGGTCACCGGGTGGTGCGGTTGAAGGGCGGCGATCCCTTCGTCTTCGGGCGCGGCGGCGAGGAGTTGGAGGCGATGCGGGCGGCCGGGGTTCCGGTCTTTGTGGTGCCGGGGGTGACGGCGGCCCTGGCCTGCGCGGCTTCGGCCGGGATCCCTCTGACGCACCGCGAGCACGCCCAGGCGGTGACCTTCGTGACGGCCCAGGCCAAGCCGGGCGGCGTCGACGCCGACTGGACCCGGCTGGCGGCGCCGAACCATACGCTGGCCATCTATATGGGCGTGGACCGGGCCGAGGAGACGGCGGCCAGGCTGATGGCGGCGGGCCGCGCGGGCGCGACGCCGGTGGCCGTCGTCGAAAACGGCAGTCGGCCGGACGAGCGGGTGCTGACCGGCCGGCTCGACGGGCTGGGCGCCCTGGTGCGCGGCGCGGACCTGACCGGTCCGGCCCTGGTGTTCGTGGGCGAGACGGCGGCGTTTTCGGCGGCCCAGCCGGACGTGCGGACGGAGGCGGCGGCATGAAGGTCGTCACCGCAAACCGCCTGTCGGACGGGCGCGTCATCTATGCGGGCGTGGACAATCAGCCGGTCGAGCGCCTGGACCAGGCGTCGGCTCTGGACGATGCGGCGGCCGAGATCGTGCTGGCCGAGGTCGCGGCGCGGCCGGACGTCTTCGTCAATCCCTATCTCGTCGAGGTTCAGGATCGCGCGCCGTCGGGCCGGGATCGGCTGAAGGAGCGGATTCGCGCCGCCGGCCCGACCGTCGGCCACAGCGTGGCGGGAGGCGTGGGCTGATGTATCGCTATGACGAGTTCGACCACGCCCTGGTGCGCGAGCGGGTGGCGGAGTTTTCCGACCAGGTGGCGCGCCGGGCGTCCGGCGCCCTGAGCGAGGACGAGTTCAAGCCGCTGCGGCTGATGAACGGGGTCTATCTGCAGCTTCACGCCTATATGCTGCGGGTCGCCATTCCCTATGGGACCTTCAACAGTCGGCAGATGCGGCGGCTGGCCCATATCGCCCGCACCTATGACAAGGGCTACGGCCATTTCACGACGCGGACCAACATCCAGTACAACTGGCCGGCCCTGACCGACCTGCCGGCGATCCTCAGCGATCTGGCCGATGTCGAGATGCACGCCATCCAGACCTCGGGCAACTGCATCCGCAACACCACGACCGACGTCTTCGCCGGGGCGGCTGAAGACGAGATCGAGGATCCGCGACCCTGGTGCGAGATCATCCGTCAGTGGTCGACCATCCATCCGGAATTCTCGTTCCTGCCGCGCAAGTTCAAGATCGCGGTGATCGGGGCCGAGAAGGACCGGGCGGCGATCCGGACCCATGACGTGGGCCTCCAGATCGTAAAGGGCGAGGACGGCGGGACGGCCTTCCGCGTCTTCGTCGGCGGCGGGCAGGGGCGTCTGCCCCATATCGGGCAGGAGATCGCGTCCAGCGTGCCGGCTGCGGACCTGCTGGCCTATCTGACCGCCATATTGCGGGCGTGGAACCTCTTGGGACGGCGCGACAATATCCATAAGGCGCGGATCAAGATCCTGGTCGCCTCGGTCGGGCTGGAGGCCTTCCGCGAGGAGGTGGACAAGCACTACGCCACCCTGCGCCTGGAAGACCTGCGGATCCCGGAGGACGAGGCCGAGCGGATCAAGGCCTATTTCGCCCCGCCGCCGTTTGAGGATCTGCCCAGGACCAGCGCGCCGTTCGAGCGCGCCCTGCTGGCCGATCCGGACTTTGCGCGGTTTGCGCGGAACAATGTGCGGCGTCACCGCCAGCCGGGCTATGCCTCGGTGGTGGTGTCGCTGAAGCCGGTCGGCGGCGTGCCAGGCGACATCACGGCCGACCAGATGGACGCGGTTGCCGACCTGGCCGAACGCTACGGCTTCGACGAACTGCGGGCCGCCTATGAGCAGAACCTGGTCCTGCCCCATGTGAAGCTGGACGATGTGCCGACGGTCTGGCGGGCGCTGCTGGAGGCGGGGCTTGCCACGGCCAACGCCGACCTGGCGACCGACGTGATCGCCTGTCCGGGCCTGGACTATTGCAGCCTGGCCAACGCCCGGTCGATCCCGGTGGCCCAGGCCCTGTCGAAACGGCTGGCGGACCTGGACTATCAGGAGAAGCTGGGGCCGGTGCGCATCAATATGAGCGGCTGCATCAACGCCTGCGGCCACCACCACGTCGGCCACATCGGCGTTCTGGGCGTGGATCGTAAGGGCGAGGAATACTACCAGATCACCGTCGGTGGTTCGCCTGACGAACAGGCGGCCCTGGGCGACATCGTCGGCAAGAGCCTGCCGGCCGACGAGGTGGCGCCCGCCATTCAGCGGACCCTGGACCGCTATCTGCAAATCCGCGCCGAGGGCGAGCGGTTCATCGACACGGTGCGCCGTGTCGGACCCGATCCCTTCCGCGACGCCATCTATGAGACGCTCGATGCTGCAAACGCTTGAGGGAGTTCAGAACGGGCCGCGCCTGTCGGTGACGACCCCGCTGGAAGAGGTCGAGGCGGCCGCCGCCGCAACCGACGTCCTGGTGCTGGAGTTTGACGCCTTTCGCGACGGGCGCGGCTTCTCGCTGGCGGCGGTGCTGCGCGAGCGGGGCTACGCCGGGCGGCTGATCGCGGCGGGCAAGGTCCTGCCGGACCAGGCGCGCCATCTGCGGCGGTCGGGATTCGACGCGGTGGAGCTGGCGCCGGGCGCCGACACGGCGGCCTGGGCGCGGATGGATCAGGCCTTCAGCGGCTCCTATCAGCCGGCCGCCGATCCCGCCCCGACCATCTGGCAGAGGCGCCGGGCGGCGTCGAACGATCGGGATCTGCAGGCCCTGGCCGACCGTCTGAACCGCGAGACCGAGGGCAAGGCCGCGTCGGACATCCTGAAGGCGGCGCTGGATCCGGCCCTGGGCCTGCGGGTCGGGACCATATCCTCGTTCGGGGCGGAATCGGCGGCCCTGCTGCACATCGTGGCGGAGACCGACCCGAACGTGCCGGTCGTCTTCCTGGAGACCGGCCAGCATTTCCTGCAGACCCTGTCCTATCGCACCCAGCTGACCAAGACCCTGGGGCTGACGGACGTGCGTCTGGTCACGCCGGATGCGAACGAGAAGGCGGCGCTGGACGCCCGCGACGACCTGTGGAAGACCGACGCCGACGCCTGTTGCGACCTGCGGAAGGTGCGGCCCCTGGCGCGGGCGACGGTCGGGTTCAACGCCCTGATCACCGGGCGCAAACGCTATCAGGCCGCGACCCGCGCGGCGTTGAAACCGTTCGAGGTGCTGGACGGGGTGCTACGGATCAATCCGCTGGCGGACTGGGACGCCGACGCCGTCGAGGCCTGGCTGGAGGCGCACGACCTGCCCCGTCATCCCTTGGTCGAGCAGGGCTACCGCTCTATCGGCTGCTGGCCCTGCACCCGCGCCGTCGAAGTCGACGAAGACGCGCGGGCCGGACGCTGGTCGGGGATGGACAAGGTCGAATGCGGCATCCACCTAGGCAGGCGTCAGGTCGCCGCCTGATCGTCCTCCCGTTCGACCTCGCCTGAAAGCTGAAACGTGTCCGCCACACCGTCTGTCATCGACCTGATCGGTCATACGCCGCTGGTCCGCCTGAATCGCCTGTCCGACGAGACGGGCTGCGAAATCCTGGGCAAGGCCGAGTTCATGAACCCCGGCGGCTCGATCAAGGACCGCGCCGCCCTGTCCATCGTTCAGGTCGCGCGGGCGTCGGGCGCGCTGAAGCCCGGCGGGACCATCGTCGAGGGCACGGCGGGCAATACCGGCATCGGCCTGGCCCTGGTCGGGGCGGCCCTGGGCCATCCGGTGGTCATCGTCATGCCCCGCACCCAATCGGAGGAGAAGAAGTCGGCCATCCGGTCGCTGGGCGCGCGCCTGGTCGAGGTGGACGCCGCCCCCTTCTCCAGCCCCAACCATTTCGTCCATTATTCGGGCCGTCTGGCGACCGAGCTGAACGAGAGCGAGGAGGCGGGCGCTATCTGGGCGAACCAGTTCGACAACACCGCCAACCGAGACGCCCATTATACGACGACAGCGCCGGAAATCTGGGAACAGACGGGCGGCCAGATCGACGCCTTCGTCTCGGCCGTGGGGTCGGGCGGCACCATCTCGGGCGTCGCCGCCTATCTGCGAGAGAAGAAGCCCGAGGTGACCATCGCCCTGGCCGATCCCGCCGGCGCGGCCCTGTTCAACTGGTTCACCAAGGGCGAGATGACGGGCGAGGGCTCGTCGATCACCGAGGGGATCGGGGTGGCGCGGATCACCGGCAATCTGGAGGGGTTCAAGCCGGATTACGCCTACCGGATCGAGGATGCGGAGTTTCTGCCGATCCTGTTCGATCTGGTGAAGCACGAAGGTCTGTCGCTGGGCGGATCGGCCGGGGTCAACATCGCCGGGGCCGTGCGGCTGGCGCGCGAGATCGGGCCGGGCAAGACCATCGTCACCTGCCTGTGCGATCCGGGGTCGCGCTATGCGTCCAAGCTGTTCAACCCGGAATTCCTGACGTCGAAGGGCCTGCCGGTTCCGGCGTGGGCTTAAGACCCTCTCCCGCTCGCGGGAGAGGTGGCCCGGCGTCCGCGCAGCGGACCAGGGTCGGAGAGGGGAGTCTCGTTTGAACAGAAGACTTCCCCCATCGTCAGGCGTGTCGCTGCGCGCCACGACCTGACACTTCCCCCGCAAGCGGGGGAAGGTCCTATTTCTCCGCCGCGATCCAGGCGTCCATCCGCTGGTCCAGCAGGGCCAGCGGCAGCGGGCCCTCCGTCAGCAGGGCGTCGTGGAAGGTGCGGATGTTGAACTTCGGCCCCAGTTCGCGTTCCGCCCGGGCGCGGATTTCGCGCAGGCGGATCTCGCCGATCTTGTAGGCCGTGGCCTGGCCGGGCCAGCCGATGTAGCGCTGAAGCTCGGTCTCGATATTGTGGGGCGCCAGGGCCGAGTTGTCGCGGAAACAGGCGCGGGCCTGTTCCTCGGTCCAGTCCATCCAGTGCAGGCCGGTGTCGGCCACCAGGCGGCAGGCGCGCCACATCTCGTAGGACAGGCGGCCGAAGCGTTCATAGGGCGTGCGGTAGAAGCCCATCTCCTCGCCCAGATATTCGGCGTACAGGCCCCAGCCCTCGGTGAAGGCGGTGACATTGGCCTGGCGGCGGAAATAGGGCTGGTCCTCGGCCTCCTGCTGCAGGGCGATCTGAAGGTGGTGGCCGGGCACGGCCTCGTGCAGGGTCAGGGCCGGCAGTTCGTACAGGGGGCGCTGGTCCAGCTTCGACGTGTTGACCACATAGTGGCCAGGGACGCCGTTCTGCATAGAGCCGGGATTGTAGCGGCCGGTGGTGTAGGTCGCCTCGATCTGGGGCGGGACCGGCTGCACGTCATAGGGCAGGCGGGGCAGGGTGGCGAACAGGGCGGGCAGGCCGCCGTCCGCACGCTTGGCCATCTCCGACGCCTTCTCCAGCAGGTCCTCGCGCGTCTGGGCGTAGAATTGCGGGTCGGTGCGCAGGAAGTTCAAAAAGCCGGCGAAGTCGCCGGTCCAGCCGGCGGCCTTCATCTCGATCTCCATCCGGGCGCGGATGCGGGCGACCTCGGACAGGCCGATCTGGTGGATCTGGTCCGGCGTCAGGTCCGTGGTGGTGTGGCCGCGCACCAGATAGGCGTAGAGGGCCTTGCCGCCGGGGCGGTTCCCCAGACCGGGCTCGATCGGAGCCTTGGGCAGGTACTCAGTCTCCAGGAAGGCCAGCCAGGCGCGGCGTGCGGGGACGATGACGGCGGCGACCGCAGCGGCGGCCTCGGCCCTCAGCCGGTCGCGGTCGGCGGGGGCGATGGTGGCCGGCAGGGTGGCGAAGGGTTTGAGCAGGGGCTCGTCCTCGGGCGTGATCGCCACGTCGTTGCGCGCCCCGGCCAGGGCGCTTTCGGTGACGGAGCGGGGCTGGACCATGCCGGTGGCGAGACCCCGCCGGGCGTTATCGGTGGTCTGGGCGTAGATGTCGCCGAAGCCCCGGATGCGCCGGATATAGGCCTGAGCCTCCGCCACCGTGTTCAGCCGGGTGCTCTGACCGACATAGAGGGCCCAGGTTCCGGGCCCGCCTTCGCTGTCGAAGGCCAGGCGAGAGGCGTCGTAATCCAGACCCTCGACGCCGCGCTTCAGGCTGTACAGCAGGAAGGCGTGGTTGATCCGCCCCGCCTGGGAAAGACTTGCCGGGTCGATGGTCTCGAGCCGGGCGACGAAGGCTTCCAGCGGCGCGCGCTGGGCCAGTTCGAAGGCGCGCGACAGGTCGGGGACCCGGCCCATGGCCTCCACATCGCCCTCTCCGCCCGCAGCGAAGGGGTCGATCGCCTTCAGATAGGCTTCGTAGTCCGCGATCAGGGCGTTCAGCGCCGCCTCAGCCGGGCGGGCCGTCGCCGGCGCCGCCACGGGAGCCTCCACTGGGACCCCCGCCTGCGCAGCCTCCGGGGCCGCCGCTGCGCCGGTCGCCGCCGTCGCCAAACCGGCCGCAACGGCCAAACCGATGATCTTCATGACGCCCTCCGCTTTCAACCGCCACGCAAGCGTAGCGGACGGGGGGCGTCAAGCCGTCATCCGCAGGCGGCGAAGAAGCGTTCGATCTCGGCCACGGCGGCGGGGCGGGCGGCGTAGGCGTGACGTTCGTCCCCGTCCCAGACGGCGATCCAGCCCAGCCGGCGGAACCGCTGGAAGACGGGGTCCTTCGTGTGGGCGCGGGCCTGGGCGTAGTAGCCGTCGCTGATCGCCGCCTCTTCCGAGGTGGCGCGATAGGTTTCGGTGTCGCCGCCCGACTCCAGCCGCAGCTGGCGCGCCGGCTTGTCGAGCATGGCGGCCAGGTCCAGCGCGTCGGAACCCGGACGGCAGAAGAGCTGAAGCTTGACCTCGTCGCTGTGGGCCATGCCGTAGACCAGGGCCTGTTGCGGCGGCTCGTCCGTGTTGCGGATCCAGTCGTAGCCCGGCGTCGGGGCGGGGGCGGATGCGGCCGGGGACAGGTCGGCCGTCGGCGGCTGGGTCGCGCAGGCGGCCAGGGCCGCGACGGACAGAAGGGGCGGGATCAGCTTAAGCCGGGACATGGTCGGTCTCCTCAACCGGCGCAACGGTCCGCCAAACGGCGCAGCTTGGCAAGATGGGCGCGGGGGATGGCCACCCGGTCTGTTCGATCGCCCGTCTGAATGGTCAGATCGCCCGAGCCGACGAAGGCGGCGAACAGCGGATGGTCGGTGCGGACCGTCACCTGCAGCCGTCCCCGCCGTCCGAACCGGGCCGGACTGGTCGCGGCGACGTCGCCGGAGCTCAGGCGCGCGAAGGCGGCGCCGGGCGCCGGGGCGTCTTCCTTGTATACCGTAAGGTCCACGACGCCTGAGCGCGGATCACATTCCACGGTGGCGCGAAGATTGGGCGTGTCGGGCGCCTCATTGGCCAGAACGACCGGACCCTCGTTCTCATAAAGGGTCCAGGTCCAGACCGGGGCGGCGCGCGGAGCTCCCGCCTGGCCGAAAGCCAGGAGGGCGGCGAGAATGAGGTTCATCGGTCGGCCCTGCTGGCGGTGGAACTCAAGCCTGCGTCAGCCGCGTATTTTGTCAAGCGCGCGAAGACCCGCAATAGGCCAGAAAGTCCGCGATCATTCGCCGCTCGGCCCTGTCAGCGGTCAGGTCGAACTGGCCTGCATCGCCCTGAACCCGCATCACGCCGCGGTCGGCGAGACCCTTCAGACTGGCGTCCTGCAAGGACAGGCGCGACTCCGTAGCGTCGCCGCCGGTCAAGGGATCGATCAGGCTGGGACCGTGCGAGGCGTTGATCAGGCGAGGCGTGTCCGGCTGAACGTCGCCATAGACCACGGCCGTCCGGTCGCCGGGCGAGCAGGTGACCATCAGGGCCAACTGATCGGAGTTGGCTACGCCGTAGGCCAGCTTGGCCATGGCGCCCTCGTGGCTCAGATGCCAGGCCATGGCCGGCGTTTCCGCCGACATATGGGCCGAGGGCTCGGTCGCCTGCGGCTTGGCGGCGAAGGCGACCAAGGCGATGGCAGCGGCGGCGGGGATCAGAACCTTGAACATTTGATTAACTCGCGTCTGACGGTCAAACGCGGGTATCCGTCAACAGTTCACGGCTCCGCTTGCGCGGTTGATGGTTGTGGCTTTCGCGCCGCAGCGGATCAGAACGGGCTGAAGCGCTCCACCAGGCTCTGCGCGGCGGGGGTGGCCTGCATCCGGCTGATGTCGCCCCGACCGCCGTAGGAGATGCGGGCCTCGGCGATTTGGGTGTGGTTGATCGAATTGGCCGAGGAGATGTCTTCCGGCCGCACGATGCCGGCGACGGTCAGTTCGCGAACCTCACGATTGGTGCGGACCTCCTGGCGGCCCTGGATGACCATATTGCCGTTGGCCAGAACCTCGGTGACGACGGCGGCGATGGTCAGAGAGACCTTTTCGGACCGGTTGACCGAGCCCGAGCCCGAGGCGTTCGTTTCGCCTTCCAGCCCGACCATCTTGGCCGGATCGAAACCGCCGGGGAAGGCGCGGCCCAGGCTGCTCTCTAGGCCGAAGAAGTTGGACACTCCGGTCGAGGCGTCGTTGGACCGCGACCGCTGGGTCGTGTTCTGGGTCTGGGCGCGGTCGTCGATGTCGATGCGGACGGTCAGGATGTCGCCGACGTGACGGGCGCGCTGGTCGCCGAAGAAGGTGCGGGCGCCGACCCGCCACAGACTGTTGGCGCTGGCGGGGGTCGATTCAGTCCGCATCGCCGGGGCGGCCATATAGGCCTGCTGGGTGGGAACCAGGGCGGCGGGATAGCCGATGGGCGCCAGTTGGGGGCCGCGCACCGCCTCGACGGCGGTGGAGCAGGCGCCCAGGGAGGCGGCGGAGACGGCGGCGGCGAGGACGAGCTTACGCATGACGGACTTCCCTAGCGGGCGGCGAATTGTTGAGGATTGGCGCGGACCATGTCGGCGGCGGGACCGGCAAGGGCCTGGCCGGGACCGGAGGCCACGGCGTCGATGATGCGGTTGGAGGAGGTGTTCATGACCGCCACGGGCTCGCCCAGGGCGGCGTTGCGCAGCGCCTTGCCCATGACGCTGAGATTGACGCCCCCGACCTGATAGGTGACGCGCACCATGTCGTTGCGGGCGATGACCTGGGCGCCGGCGGAGACAAAGGCGGGGCGGGCCGTCTGGCCGGCCGAGGCGGCGGCGGTCTGAACCGGGACGGCGGCGGCGCGACGCACGGCGACTCGACGCAGGCCCGTCGGATTGTCCCAGTCAAGACCCGCCTGACGCGCCTGGGCCTGGAGGGCGCCGGCTTCCAGAACGACGGACGGGCCAACGCGCTGGGCCACCACCACCTCAGAGGCGGCGCCCGCGCCCTCGAACAGGTCGCCCAGCGTCACCCGGCCGTCGTCGTCGACAGGGTTGGACTTCAGGACCACCGAGCCGGCTGAGGCGGCGCCGGCGATCGCGGCGAAGACGGCGGTCAGGGCCAGGGCGTTACGAACGATCTTCATGGCTCAGCCCTTCACCTGGGAGGTGACCGACATCATCTGGTCCGCCGTCGATATGACCTTGGAGTTCATCTCATAGGCGCGCTGGGCGATGATCAGGGCGCTGATCTCGGACACCGCATCGACGTTCGAGGCTTCGGTATAGGCCTGCAGGATCTGGCCGAAACCGACGTCGCCGGGCGAGCCGATGTTGGCGGCGCCCGAGGCGGCCGTCTCCAGCAAAAGATTGTCGCCGATCGCTTCCAGGCCCGCCTCGTTGAAGAAGGTCGCCAACTGGATCTGGCCCACGGTGGTCGGCGCCGTCTGACCCTGCTGCGTCGCCTGGACCAGGCCGGTCTTGGAGATGGTCAGCTTGACCGTGTCCTGCGGGATCGAGATCGCCGGTTCCAGAGGATAGCCGTCGTCGGTGACGATCTGGCCTTCGGGGCTGAGCTGCAGATTGCCCGCGCGAGTGTAGCCGATCTCGCCCGAGGGCAGGGTCACCTGGAAATAGCCGCGGCCGTCGATCGCCATGTCATAGGGATTGCCGGTCTGCTGGGGCGTGCCCTGTTCGGTCACGCGATAGACCGCCCCGGCCTTGACGCCGGCGCCGATCTGAATGCCCGTCGGGACGACCGTGCCCTGGCTGGAGGACTGGGCCCCCATCCGTTCGACGTTCTGATAGAGCAGATCCTGGAACTCGGCGCGCTGCTTCTTGAAGCCCACCGTGTTCATGTTGGCGATGTTGTTGGAGATGACCTCCACGTTCAGCTGCTGGGCGGCCATGCCCGAGGCGGCGGTGCGAAGTGCGCGCATGTCCAGGGTTCCTTATGCGACCTTGCCGAGGCGCTCGACGGCGCGACGGCTCAGGTCGGTGGTGTTCTCGATCATCCGGGTGACGCTCTCATAGGCGCGGCTGATCTCGACCAGGTTGGTGATCTCGACGAGGGAGTTGACGTTGGAGGCTTCCAGAGCGCCCTGATGGACCTGGGCGTCGTTCGCCTCGACCGGCTGGGTGTTGGAGCCGTTGCGGTAGAGGCCGTCGCCGCCCTTCTCCAGAACGCCGAGCGTGTCGAAGCGGACGACGGAGAGGCGGCCTGTGATCTGGCCCGCCTGGGTGATGGAGCCGTCCGCGCCGACCGATATGGCGCCCAGCGCAGGGTCCAGCACGATCTCGGCGCCGCCGCTCAGCACAGGCGCGCCCTGTTTGGTGGTCAGCCGGCCTTCGGGGTCCAGGGTGAAGGCGCCGTCGCGGGTGTAGGCTTCGCCGGCGGCGCCGTCCCGCACGGTGAAGAAGGCGCCTTCGCCGGCGATGGCGAAGTCCAGCGTGCGGCCCGTCTCGGACATGGCGCCCTGGCCGAAGTCCCGGCCGACGCCGTTGTCCAGCACGAAGCTGGCCGATGGCCGGATGGCGTCGTTGCGCGCCCGCTGGCCGACTTCCGTCCCGACCATCAGCTGCTCCACCTTGAAGCCGGTGGTGTCGGCGTTGGCGATGTTGTTGGCCACGATGTCCAGCTCGCGGCGCAGCGTCATCTGACGGGACAGTCCGATATAGGCGGCGTTTTCCACGACGAGGCTCCTTCGGAAATCCCTTACGCAATGACCGTGCCAACAGGGTTAATTCAGGCGCGGCGGGGCTTTGAGGGGGAGGAGGGCCGGGTTCGCTCGGCAAAAACTGCCGTTTGTAAACGTCGCATTAACCAAGTCGGGCCGATCTTCCCCTGTAGATTCTCCGGGGCGAGCGCATGTTGAAACTTGGCAAGAAGAAGGGCGACCCCAGCGCCGACGCGGCCGAGACCGAGGCCGAGGCGGGCGCCGAGGGCGAAGAAGGCGCGCCCAAGAAAAAGAAGCTGCCGATCCTGTTCATCATCGCCCCGGTCGCCCTGCTGGTCCTTGGCGGCGGCGGCGCGGCCGCCTTCTTCCTGATGAAGCCCAAGCCGGCCGAGGCGCATGGCGAGGAAGCCGCCGCGCCGGAAGGCGGCCACGGCGAAGCCAAGGCCGAGGAAAAGGGCGGTCACGGCAAGGAAGAGAAGAAGGGCGACGAAAAGGGCGGCGGCCACGGCGGGGGCGGCAAGGAGGGCGAGGCCGATCCGTCGCTGGGCAAGATTTCGGAAGGGCCGGACGGCGTCACCTTCTACACCCTGCCGGACATGGTGATGAACATCCAGTCGCCGGACGGACGCCCCACCTTCCTGAAGCTGAAGCTGACGCTGGAGATGCATGACGCCGAGGTGGCGACGCATCTGCAGGAAGAAATGCCGCGCCTGCAGGACATGTTCACGGGCTTCGTGCGGGAGCTTCGCCCCGAGGATCTGAGCGGTTCCGCCGGCACCTATCAGCTGCGCGCCGAGCTTCTGCGCCGCATCAATCTGGTCGCCGCGCCGGGCAAGGTCGACGCCGTTCTGATCGAAGAAATGCTGGTGCAATAGGCGATGACCGACGCGCCGATCGATTCCCTGGCCGGACTGGGCGATCCTGCGGACGCCCTGTCCGAGCGCGTCCTGAACCAGGACGAGATCGACAGCCTGCTGGGCTTCGATCTCGGCGACGACGACGGGTCGGAAAAGTCCGGCATTCGCGCCATCATCAACTCGGCGCTCGTCTCATACGAACGCCTGCCGATGCTGGAAATCGTGTTCGACCGCCTGGTGCGGTTGATGACGACCAGCTTGCGCAACTTCACCTCGGACAACGTCGAGGTGTCGCTGGACAACATCTCGTCGATCCGGTTCGGCGACTATCTGAACTCCATCCCTCTGCCGGCCATCCTGGCGGTGTTTCGGGCCGAGGAACTGGACAACTACGGCCTGCTGACCGTCGATTCCAACCTGATCTATTCGATCGTCGACGTGCTGCTGGGCGGCCGTCGCGGCACGGCGGCCCTGCGGATCGAGGGGCGGCCCTACACCACCATCGAACGGGTGCTGGTGCAGCGGATGGTGGAGGTGGTGCTGAACGACGCCCGCCAGGCGTTCGAGCCCTTGACCCCGGTCACCTTCAATCTGGACCGGCTGGAGACCAATCCGCGCTTCGCCGCCATTGCGCGCCCGGCCAACGCCGCCATCCTGATCAAGCTGCGGATCGACATGGAGGATCGCGGCGGACGGATCGAACTGCTCCTGCCCTATGCGACGCTGGAGCCGATCCGCAAGATGCTGCTGCAGCAGTTCATGGGTGAGAAGTTCGGCCGCGACAACATCTGGGAAGGCCACTTGGCCACCGAGATCTGGACCACCGAAACCGAGGTGCGGGCGGTGCTGGACGAGCAGGTCATGCCCCTGTCCAGCGTCCTGAACCTGAAGGTCGGGGACACGATGATGCTGAACGCCACGCCGGATTCGGAGGTTTCGATCCGTGCGGGCTCCATCCCCCTGACGACCGGTCGCATGGGCCGAAAGGGACAACATATCGCCGTGCGCGTCGAAGGGCCGATCAGCCCTGAATCCGCCGCAAGAATAAAGGGCGCGCGCTGATGGCTGGAATGATCATGGACGCCGTCCTGATGCTGCTGCTGGTCGCGGCGGTCGGCTACGGGATCAAGCTGGAGCGCAAGCTGGCGGCCCTTCGCACCGGGCAGATCGCCTTCGCCCAGGCGGTGACCGAGCTGAACGCCGCCGCCGGCCGCGCCGAGGCCGCCCTCGCCAATCTGCGCGCCTCGGGCCAGGAGACGGATCTGCTGCACGACCGGATCATCAAGGCGCGCGAGGTCAAGCAGCAGCTGGAGGTTCTGATCGCGCGGGCCCCGACCGCGACGAGCCGGAGCCGGGAAGAGGAGGCGGTCGCCCGTCCCGAACCGGTTCGTTCGGCCGCGATCGCCCCTTCGCCGGCCGCCCTGGTCAATGACGACGACGAGCGCGCCCGCCGCATGGCCGCCCTGGCCGAACGCATCCAGGGCATGACCCCGACCGTCGCGAGCGCCGCGACGGGCCGGGCGCCGGCCGGGCGCGACAATGTCGCCGCCATCGTCCAGGCCCTGACCGCCGTCGGCTCCGCTAACCAAACCGCAAAACAAAGCCTCAACGCCGCGCGTCGTAATCTGGACGACGACTTGTTCGCCGCCTGAGTTCGGAACCTTCTTTCATGGCCCGCATCCCCCGCCTTCTCCCCCTGATCGCCGTCGCCATCGGCGGGGTCGTCGCCGTGCGCGCGGTCGGCGTCGCGCCGGGCCTGTTCGAAGGCGCCAAGGCCTGGGCCGAGGAGGCTGCGCCGGCCGCCGCCGCTGCGGCGCCCAAGCCCGCCCCGGCCGGCACCTGCGCCCTGTCGCCCGAACAGCTGGCGCAGCAGGCCGGCATTTCTCCGGCCGAGCTGAAGATCATCCAGTCCCTGTCGGCGCGCCGAACCGAGCTGGACGCGCGGGATCAGGACTTCGCCACCACCCTGCCGCTGATGGTCGCCGCCGAGCAGAAGCTGGACGCCAAGGTTAAGGCGCTGGAGGCGCTGAAGGCCGAGATGAAGCAGATGCTGGGCCAGGTCGACGAGCGCGAAAAGGCCGAGATCGACCGGCTGGTTCAGGTCTATTCGGCCATGCGGCCCAAGGACGCCGCCCCCGTCATGGCTTCGCTGGAGGATCGGGTTCGTCTGCCGGTCGCGGCGGCCATGCGGCCGCGCACCCTGGCGGCCGTCATGGCCCAGATGACGCCGGCCCAGGCCAAGGAGCTGACGGAGAAGATGGCCGCCCGCTTCCAGGCGCAGCAGATGGCGGCCCGCGCCGCCGCCGCCGAAGCGACCCCCGCCCCGGCCGCCGCCGCGCCCGCGACGCCGGGTTCTGGTCCGACGGCTGCGTCCCCGGCGCCGACGCCTGCTGCGGCGACCCCGGCGCGTCAGACCCCGCGTCCGGCCGCCCGCCGCCCGGCGAACCGTCCAGCCGCCCGCCCGACCGCGACCCCCGCCGCCGCTCCGGCCAGCGGTCCCCAAGCCTATCAGCCCTCGGCCGCCGACGCCCAGCCGCGCCAGACGGTGCAGTGACGTCCCTTGCGGATTCATCCCTAGCGGGATGACGGCGATCCGCTAACCCTTTTGGCGCATCCTCCCTTCACGCCCGATTGGGGCGAGGCATTGAGGATGGTCCGCCATGCTCGGGGAAGTTCTTTATATCGCGCACCGCCTTCGGCGCCCTCTGGCGCGCGGCCTGCTGACGGCGCCCCTGTGGCTGGCCATACCGCTGGCGCGGCTCTGGCTCGGGTTCTGAGCGGCGGTTTCGGTTGGCAGGGCGGCCGGGCGCGGCTATCACCGCGCCTTTCCGACCTACGAGCCCGCTGACCGACCATGTCCGACACGCCTCCCGACCGCCTCTCCGTCGACCCGTCCAGCCCCTATCACGACGCCGAGGCGTTGCAGCGCGGCGTCGGCGTCCGGTTCAAGGGCGAGGAAAAGACCAATGTCGAGGAATATTGCGTCTCCGAGGGCTGGGTGCGGCTGGCTCTGGGCAATCGCGTGGACCGCAAGGGCAAGGCCCTGACCGTCAAGTTGCAGGGGACGGTGGAACCCTATTTCCAGAACGGCTGACTCTTTCTAGGGTCGCGGCTTTCCAAGTGGAGCCGCGCCCATGTCCCTTCGTCTGCTGACCGCCAGCGCCGTCGCCTTGGGCGTCGCCGCCTTCGCCCCCCTGGCTCAGGCCCAGGACGCCGCGACGGTGGAGCGGGCGATCGCCATTCGCGACGCGGCCCTGCGCTCCAACATCGCCCTGGACTACGTCACCCAGCTGACGACCCGGTTCGGCGCGCGCCCGGCGGGATCGAAAGCCGAACAGGACGCCGCCGCCTGGGCCGCCGACTATCTGCGCGCCCACGGCTTCCAGAACGTCCGCATCGAAGAGTTTCCTCTGGTCGGGTGGGAGCGGGGCGAAAGCTCCGCCGCCATTGTCGGCGACCACGCCCAGGCCCTGGTCGCCGCCGCGCTGGGCCATTCGCCAGCCACCCCCACAGGCGGAGTCGAGGCCGAGATCGTCCGTTTCGCCTCGATGGAAGACCTTCAGGCCGCGCCGGACGCCGCTGTGCGGGGCAAGATCGTCTATGTCGATTTGGGCCAGATGCATCCGATGCAGGACGGCTCGGGCTATGGTCCCCAGACCCGCGTGCGCGGGGCCGGGCCGGGCGTCGCCGCGGCCAAGGGGGCGGCGGCCTTCGTGATGCGCTCGGTCGGGTCCGACGAGGACCGGATGCCGCACACCGGCACCACCCGCTATGTAGACGGCAAGCCGACCATCCCCGCCTTCGCCCTGTCGGCGCCGGACGCCGACCAGGTCAGCCGCCTGGTCGCCCTGGGCGAGCCGGTGCGGATGCGCCTGACCTCGACGGCCCATACCTATGAGACCCACAGCCAG
Source organism: Brevundimonas sp. GW822-FHT03E11 (assembly GCF_058801445.1). Lineage (NCBI taxonomy): Bacteria > Pseudomonadati > Pseudomonadota > Alphaproteobacteria > Caulobacterales > Caulobacteraceae > Brevundimonas > Brevundimonas sp. GW822-FHT03E11. Next base: position 460,238 of record NZ_JBXANG010000003.1, read on the forward strand.
AACGTGATCGGCGACCTGCCCGGCGCCAGCCGTCCGGACGAGATCATCGTCCTGGGCTCGCACATGGACAGCTGGGATCTGGGCACCGGCGCGATCGACGACGGAGCGGGCGGCGCCATTACGGTGGCCGCAGCCAAGGCCATCGCCGACAGCGGCCGTCGCCCGGCGCGCACCCTGCGCGTCATCTTCTATGGTTCCGAAGAGGTGGCCCAGCCGACGCCCCGGACCGGCAACGGCGGCGGCGTCTACGCCCGCAACCAAGGCGCCGCCCTGGACAAGCACATCATCGCCGGCGAGAGCGACTTCGGCGCCGACCGGGTCTATGCGCTGCGGCTGCCGGCCGGCGCGCAAGGCTCCGACTTCCAGAAGGCCGCCACGCGCGTCCTCTATCCGATCGGCGTCCTGGCCTCGGACCGCGTCGAGACCGAGGGCGGGGTCGATGTCGGGCCTATGGGGCCGTTGGGCGTGCCCTTCTTCGGCCTGGCCCAGGACGGAACCCGCTATTTCGACCTGCACCACACGGCCAACGACACCCTGGACAAGATCGACCCGGCCCAACTGAGCCAGAACGTCGCCGCCTGGGCGGGGCTGCTGTGGCTGATCGCCGATTCGGACGTCGATTTCCGCGCCATGCGCCCCGCCGCCCCGGCCACGCCTGCGCGCTGAGCCGCTTGGCCCCGGCCGCCGGTTCTGGCTATAGAGCCGGACCGGCTCGCGGGCGTGGCGAAACTGGTAGACGCAGCAGACTTAAAACCGTAACACCGTATGTTTACGTAGTAAAAACAAACGGTTAGTCGGCTTAGAGACTTACACAGGCCTTACACATTTGCCGGCGACGGCAAGGAGGCGATGTGTCCGAGTCTCACACGCTCATGGACGGCCGGGTCCATGTGTACCGGCGAGAGAACAGCCGCTTCTGGCAGTGCGCGACCTATCTCAGCGGTCGTAATCATCGGCAGTCGACCAAGCAGGAGAACCTGGCCTACGCACTTGAGTATGCGCGGGACTGGTACCTTGATCGGGTCGCGGAGGATCGGCTGCGCCGACGCGGCGGGATCATCGTTGCGCCAGGGCAGCCGGCCATCCCTGTTGAAACGCCGAGGACGCGAGCGGGCGAGAAGACGTTCCGCGAGGCAGTTTCGGCCTTCCTCCTGGAATTCGAGGCGATGACCTTGGGCGAACGCAACGCCCAATACGTCGCCAGCAAGGCGCGGGTGCTACGGCTCCATCTTCTGCCCTACTTCGGGGACCTGCCCGTGTCGCAGGTCACGGCGGGGCGCATCCAGGAATACCGAGTCCACCGCGTCACGCCTCCGACCGAACCTGAGCGGGTTCGCTACGTGAGAAACGGACGGGAGCGCATCGGCAAGCTACGCGCGTGGAAGCGGCCGAGCCGTCAGACCCTCCACAACGAGATGGTCTGTCTGCGCCAGGTCTTGAAGACTGCAAACCGGAAGGGATGGATCGCCGCCTTGCCGGATATGTCCAGTCCCTATCGCGCCTCCGGCAAGGTCAGCCACCGGGCCTGGTTTTCTCCCGAAGAGTACAAGCGCCTCTATGAGGCCACCCGGGAGCGGGCCAAAAACCCGAAGAAGGAGCGGTGGCGCGCGGAAAGCGAACAGTTCCACGACTTCATCCTGTTCATGGTCAATACCGGGCTGCGGCCGGACGAGGCGCAGCGCTTGGAGTTCCGCGATGTCTCCATCGTCGAGGACGATTCGACCGGTGAGCGGATTCTCGAGATCGAGGTGCGCGGCAAGCGCGGCACCGGGTTCTGCAAAAGCATGCCCGGCGCGGTGCTGCCCTTCGAACGGGTTCGCAAACGGAAGGATGGCCAGCCGACCGATCTCGTGTTCGGTCTGGTTCAGCGCGAACTGCTGAATGCGGTCCTCGACGAGCTCGATCTGAAGAGGGACCGAGAGGGCAATCCCCGCACGGCCTATAGCCTGCGTCACACCTACATCTCGATGCGATTGATGGAGGGCGCCGACATCTACCAGGTCGCGAAGAACTGCCGGACCAGCGTCGAGATGATCGAGAAGTACTATGCCTCTCACATCAAGAACGTGCTGGACGCCTCGGCCATCAACGTCCGCAAGCCCAAGCCCGCGAAACGGCGGGCGGCGAGCGGTCAGGCGACGGACGTCGACTGAACTCGCCTTGGGGCGCAGCACGAACGCAGCTATAGAGACGCTTCAGCCTGCGGGCGTGGCGAAACTGGTAGACGCAACGGACTTAAGCTGAGGATTGAGTGCGCCGGGGGAAACCCCGGACGTAGAACCGCTCAAAGTCGGGGAACCCTGTCAGATGGCGATCCCGAGCCAAGCCCGTCTCTGGCGGGAAGGTGTAGAGACTAGACGGGCGGCGTCTAAGGCCTTCGGGCTATGACGAAGGGATAGTCCAGACCACGAACGGTCCGAACCGGGGCCGGCGGCGAAAGCCGAAGTGGTACGAAAATCCGTCGGGCGAAAGCCCTTGCCGGTTCGATCCCGGCCGCCCGCACCAAAGTCCATGAATCACTCATAGCTGCCCTTCGAAAGGTCGGCTGTAGGGCGGGTGCAAAGCCAGTTTGCTCTCTCCCTTGCCGCAGTGGCGATCCTCGGACGCGACTGGGGCGGCCTAAGGCCAGCCATAACACCGCCTAGCCCGTAGTGGGTGCGGTCATACTCGTCTGTACCGTGTCCCTCTCCAGGCCACAGACTGAGACCTTCGCAGGCACCAGTGCATTGTGGGCGACGGCAGCAAGATGAGAGTGGTGAGTGAAGAACAGAACTTGGGTCTTGCGGGCCAGTTCGGCCAGGACCCTGAAGCCCGCCGCTGATCGCTCGTCGTCGAAATTGATGAACAGGTCATCGGCCACGAAGGGAAGCCGAAACCCCTGAGCGACCGCATCCTCAACGGCCGCGATGCGCAGGGCGAGGTAGAGCTGGTCGACCGTCCCGTCGCTCATACCGTCCACGCTCACCAGCGTCTCGCGGTCTGCGCGGACGCCCACCAGCCGTGGCGTGTCGTCCTCATAATCCACCATCAACCCGCCGAAGGCGCCCAGGGTGAGCGTGGCGAAGAGGGACGACGCCCGGGTCAGGAGCGGGGCCTGCTTCTCCTGCCGGTATCGCTCCACCACCGTCCGCAGCAGACGCGCCTCGGCGCGCTTGCGGATGTAGAGGTCGGCCTGGAAGGCCATCTCGCTGCGCGCGCCGGCCATGGCGGCGGCCGCTATGGCCGCGTCCGCGCGATCGTCCAAGGCTTCGAAAGCCATGAGGGCGGCGCGACGCGTTTCGCTCAGCTCGTCCATCTTCGGGTTGATCTCGTCGAGCTGGGCCGCGACCTCTTCGGCTTCGGCCGCGAGGCTGTCGGGCTCGAGGCCGGCGACCTCCTCCAGCAGGGCGTCCAGAGCGCGTCCCTCGCCGTGCCCGACAATCCGGCACTCGAGCTCCTCGACCCGGGTCCGCAGTCGGGCGACCTCGGCCCAGCGCGCCAGGACCCTCCGAAGGGCCGCGGTGTCCTCCGCCCCGCCGCTGGCGCTGAGCAGCGGGCTCAAATCCGACTTCGCTCTGGCCAGGGCTTCGATCGCCTTTTCCCGGCGAGTCGTCGCGGCGGCGATATCGGCTTCCAGGCCCTTGACCCGCGCCGCTCGCGACAGCGCGTCCCGGCAGGCGCTCTGCAGGGCCGGGTAGGTGGTGGAGAGACCATCGCTCGTCACCAGGCTCGATTGAAGCGCAACGGCGTTGAGCCGGCGCTCGAATTCTTCGCGGGTCGCGCCAATGGCCTCGACCCGGTTCTGCAGGTCGAGGAGGCTGTCTAGGTCCACGCGAACAGCGTCGATCAGGTCCAGCCGCGTCCGGACCGCCGGAAGCGACGTCTCGGTGGGGAGAACGGCGCGGGCGAGGGCCGACGTCCAGGTCTCCTTCCAGGCAACGTCTGCGGCCTTGGCGCGCTCGCGCTGCTGTAGGGCGCGTTGATATGCGTCTTCGGCCGCAGCCAGCTTGCCCTGGAGTTCACGCTCCTGCGCCAGGGCCGCGCTGGCCGCGGCGATGATCTGCTCGGCCTCTGAGAGGAGTTGCTGCAGCGAGGCGGGCTCACCGTCCGTCCGACCCAGGGCCTGGTGAAGCGCCAGCCGCGCCGTGAATTCCGCATCGAGCGCCGCCTCCAGGGCGGCTGTGGCGATATCGAGCCCATCGGCGTGCTGGAGGGCGGTGTCTCGCGCGTCTCGCCACGCGGGATAGGCCTCGGGGGAGAGCGCGACGCCAAGCGCGCCCATGAGCTCATTGAACGCGGACTCGGCCGCCAACAGTTCGGAGCCCGCCCGACTGCGACCGCGCTCGGCGAGCTGCAGCTGCAGCTCGGCCTTCTCGATCTCACGCTCTTTGGCGGCTAGCCCGCCGGCGTGCTCGGCGCCTACGAAGCGTTCGTCGGCCAGGCGGTCGGCGCCCAGCACTTTCGCCTCGTAGATGTCGAGGGAGGCGACGGGGTCATGCAGCTCGGACTCGCCTCTCAGCTGGGCCCTCAACGGTGCCCAGGCTTCAGAGCGGGCCTCCCTGGAGGCGTCCAGGTCTTCGAGCGTCGGCGTCGGGTGATCGAGCGCCGCATGCCGGCGCTCCAGCCGCAGCTGCTCCAGGCGGGCGGCTTCCCGGTCGCAGGCCTGGGTGGCGCTGGCGAGTACGGTGCGGGCAGACTCGATCTGGGAGAGGACATGATCCGCGTCCTCCTCAGCGATCGGCGGGAGCGCGCGCAACGCCGGAGCGCCTCCGCGCCAAGGAACCAGTGCGCGCAGGTGAGACGCCAGCAGCCGCTCCAGCTCCGCCCGATCCTTCTCCGCCTGTTGGCGGGTCTGGGTAAGACCGGAGGCGCGCAGCTCGCCCAGGAGGATCTGCAGGGGCCCCACGTCGGTTCGCGCCGGTAGCGCGTCGGCGTCTCCGCGGAGACGGTCGGCCGCGGCGGCGGCCTCGGCGACCGCCTCTCCGGCGGCGCGCGCCTGCTCGTCGATCACCCGGCGGCGATCCACCAGGTCGCGGAGTTCTGCGATCGTCGGGCGGCCGGGCAGCCGCGCCTTCACGGCCTCAGGCGGTTCGGCAGGCCACCCGATTTCCGTGACGGCGGTCTCGGTCCTGCGTCTGACCGCGGCAAGCTCCGCCTCGAGCGCCGGGAGGCGGGTCTCGCCATCGTCGACGATGCCTTTGAGCTCCTTCAGCGCATCAGCTTCCTGAGCCGCCGCTAGCACCGCCTCGGAAGGGCGGATGGTCTCGACATCCCGTTGCAGCCGCTCGAGTTCGGACTGCGCTAGGTTGATCTCGGTGCGCGCGCTTTGGGCGGCGTCGATGGCGGCCTCGAGACGCGTGGTTGCCTCCGCGCTGAGCTCGGGGGCGTCGCCGAGTTCGACGAGCTTTGCCAGGGCTAGTTGGCGCTCCGCCTGAGGTCCTAGGACGAGCTGCTTCCTCTGGATCGTGCGCTGCGCCGTCTGCAGGTCCGCGCGCGCGGCCTTGCGCTGGGCGAGCTCTGCTTCGACACCTTCCAGTTCCCGTTTCGCCTTGGCCCAGGCTGTGGGCCGGACCTCCACCTCCTTCAGGGTCACCTTCGCGGCCTGATAGGCGCTAAGCGCGGCCGTGTAGCGACGGCTGTCGCCAGCGGTGCGCGCCCATATGGCGGCGGCTTCCGCATCGAGCTGTTCGCAAACGCGGGTCACCTGCAGCAAGCCCGAGCCGGCCGCGAAGATGGCCGCCCCAACATCGTCCTTGGCCTCGACGATGAGCTTCCCGCCGGCGCGAAGCGCGGCATGGTTCAGGCCGAACATGCGCTCGAAGGTCTCGCGGGTCTGGCCGCCAAGGTGTGGTCGCAGGAGGTGGGCGTCGAGAGGCGCGTCGTCCGCGCCCAGGAGGGTGTCCACATTGCCCTTTCGCCGACGCATCTCCAGCGACTCGCCGCCGGCTTCGATGACGGCCCCCACCCGCAGGAGACGCTGGTCGAACTTGAACCCGAACCGCGTGCGCGCGGGAAACCCGAAGAGCAGGTCGCTAACGGCCGACAGGGTGGTGGATTTCCCGGCCTCGTTGGGACCGAGGATGATCTGGAGATCGCAGTCGCCGGATGGGAACACGAGATTGCAATCCGCGAAGCGCCCGTAGCGGATCAGCTGCAGCTTCGCAAACCTCACGCCGGCGCTCCGTCGCGCAGCCGCGCGCGCAGGGCGGCCGCGGCGTCCGCGAGCACGGCCTCTAGGCGGCCCTGGCGGGCCTCCCCCAGGAGCGGCAGCTCATTGTCGAGCTCGGCCGGAGCCCGCGTCAGGAAGGCTGCGAGGTCGCTGGCCACCGCGGCGGCAACCGTGGGATCTGCGGCGAGCTCCGTCAGGAGCGATGTCATGTCGTCGCCGATGGGCGTCGGCGCGGCCAAAGGCTCGGTGGCGAGCGCCACCTTCTCGATCCAGAGCGCGTCCGACAGCGACGTGGCGATGGCTCTCGCCGCTTCGCGCAGCGCGTTGCGTTCGGCTGCAAGCTGGTCGTGCAGGGAGGTTGCGCCCGCCAGGCGCACCCGCGCCATGAGCGGCCGGCCCTCGGCTTCGGACGAGAGGGCCCGTTCCAGGGCCTCGCGGATCCGGTCGTGAGCCTCGCGCTCTTCGGCGGCGCCCGTGAGGTCCACCTCCGCCAGCGCCCAGCGCACCACATCCAGCGCTACATGCTCCACCGCCTCCACACGTCCCTCGCTAACCGTCACCAGGGCGGCGCCTTTGGGGCCGGTCTCCTTCACGTGGCGCCCCTGCAGGTTGCCCGGAAAGACGATGTGGGGATCGGCGCGGACCACCTCGAAGCTGTGGACGTGCCCAAGCGCCCAGTAGTCATAGCCCTTTGCGGCCAGCTGATCCGGGTGGCAGGGCGAATAGGGCGCATGTCCGCGATCGCCGTTGAGCGCGGTGTGCAGCACCCCAACATTGAAGCTGCCTGGGCGGGCGGCGGGGTAGCCTGCCGAGAGATCACCGCCGGGGTCACGGGCCTTGTAGCTCTGCCCGTGCAGGGTCGCGCCGGTGGGCTCGTGGATGAAGGTCTCGGGGCGGTCGGCGCGGAATACCTTTAGGTTCGCAGGGCGCGGCAGTTGCTTGGTGAGGTGGGATTCGGCGTCGTGGTTTCCGTAGACGAGGAAGACGTCGATACCGGCCTGGCCCAGCCGGCCCATGGCGGCGCAGAAATAGAGCCCTGTGGAGAAGGCTTCCCAGGTCCCGTCGTAGAGATCGCCCGCGATCACCACGAAAGCGACCTTCTCCTCGATAGCGTAGGCCACCAGGTTGTCCAGCGCTCCTCGTGTGGCGGTGCGCACCGTCTCGATGGGTACGCCGTCATACGCCGACAGCCCGTTCAGGGGGCTGTCGAGGTGAATGTCCGCCGCGTGCAGAAACCTGAAGTCCATCCTGAGCTCCCTGGAGGCGACGCTAACGCCGCCATCGATCATGCGCCACTACGGACGATCACCCCCACCGCCGCGACGAAGGGCTGCGCCGTACACCCGCCCTCGCGAGGTAGAGCAGCGCCGTCGGCGACGGACCAACTCGGGCGGGCAGATGTTCGGCGGTGGCGACGTTGCTGGGCATGTTGTGGCTCCTTGCTGGCCAGAAGAGTGTCGGCCACAGCTGCGTCAGAATCGGTCGCACGATCGGCCGCTTGCTCTATCTCCTGCACTGCTTGGCGTCAGGCGGGAGCGGCCGCCTTGAAGGCGAACTGCGTCTCGCATTTCTCATGCAGGCAGACCGGCTTGTTGAGATTGCCCCGCTTGAACCGCCGCCGGCTGCAGGAGGGGCACTGGAACAGGTCCCGGAAGGCCCTGAACTCTGTCCAGCGCGCCTGCTCGTCGCCGATGGAGCCCTGGGCCCCGGGGTTGTCCTGGAAGTGGCTGCCGAAGTTTTCCACCACGCCGGACAAGAGGGACTGGAGGAATGGGTTGCTGACGCCGGGGATCAACGGCGGCGTGAGGCCGCGGCCCTTGAGGAAGCTCCCCAAGGCGTTGGCGAGCTCCGACCGCTCGTAGGAATAGGGCCGGTCCAGGGGGCGGATCTGCACCGACACGCCGAAGTCGCGGCAGATGGAGAGCAGCCAGTCCTCCTCGGCCTGACGGATCTCGTTGGCAGCCGACAGGCCGGCGTCCCAGCGGGCCTGGATCGCCTCGTCGCTAACCTGGGCATCGCTGAACCGAGGTCCATAGTCAGCGTCGAGCCGCATGATCCGACTGTAGCGCCAGCGGGCCGGCGGCAGCTGATCGCGCAGATAGAAGAAGAACCGCTCGTCGTGGGTCACTACGAGGACTTGGAGGGCGGCCAAGAGCGTCCCGATGACGCTAGTCAGGGCCCGACGGTGGTTGGCGTCGTAGGAGGTGACGATGTCGTCGAGGACCACGAACTGGGCGGCCTGGTTGAAGCACAGGATGGCCGCCAGGCGGAAGGCTAGCGCCAGGGAGTGGATCTGAGAGTCGCTTAGGTAGCCGCCCGGCTGGACGCCCTCCCGGTTGGAGGCGAAGTCGATAAGCAGGAGGAGCCGCTGCTGGTTCGTGTCCTCTTCCGAGGGGAGCTGCAGGCGGACCGGTTTCGCTCGCTCCCCTTGGATGGCCTCGTAGATCGCGTTCATGGGCGCGTTCAGGCGGTCGAGGAGGGCCTGGACCGCCGCACGGATCTGCGACGTCAGCACCGTGGCCTGGGCCGTCAGCTCGGCCGCGAGCTTTTCGAGCTCGGCCTTCGTGCGGTCGGCGAGAAGGCGCTCCCGCTTCAGGTCGAGCAGGCAGTTGGCCAGCGTCCAGGCCTTAGCGTAGGTCGCGTCGCCCTGGGCGGCCTCGATCCCCTCGATCTCCGCAGCAAGGGCGTGGTCCAGGTCCCCGAGGGACTGGGCGAGCGCTGCGACCTCGGCCGCCGCTGGCGCTGGTCCCTTCTGCAGCTTCTGGAGGTAGGCCTTGAGCGCCTCGCCGAGAGGGCCGGGCAGTTCCTGCGCCACGAGAGCCTGCACGGCCGCCAGCAGCTCGAGGCGAATGGCCTTCGCGGCGCTGGTCGCATCCTCCAGCGCCTGCTTCGCCGAGCGGTAGGCTTCTAGCGCAGTCAGGTGGCTCGCGAGGTGAAGGGCCACTCCGGCGGCATCCCCGCCCTTAGTCGCGTCCAGCGGGGTGTCGCAGACGGGGCAAGCGTCCGGCGGGGTATCGCCGGAGAAGAGGGGTTGAGCGGCCTCCCAGACGTTGGCGAACACCGCCTTCTCCGCCTTGGAACGCTCCATCTCCTCTAGCTTGATTGCCGCGTCTCGGGCCGTCAGCGCGTCCCCGAAGGCAGCGATCAGCGAAACGGGATCCTCATTCTTGAGCTCGCTGGGATCGCGATGCAGCGCCCGCACCAAGCCCAGCCGGTGCTTCAACGCAGCCAGACCGAGCCGATCGGCTTCAGCCTCCGCCCGACCCTTCAGCGTGAGCATTGCCGGATCATTGGCGCTGAGGGACGTCAGCTGTAGCGCGCCGTCCAGGACCTTCATTGCGGCGTTCAGGTGGGCGAGGGTTGCGCTCTCGTCCCAGCTAAGGAGGGCCTGGGCCGTCAGCCGCGCCAGGTTCTGGTCCACGTGCTGGAAGGCGGAGGTGTTCTCGCAGGCGGCCTTCACCTGCTGGCGCAGGGCGCGGGTGTTCCTCTGCACCTCGACGAGCGGCGTCAGGTTGAGCCAGCCCGCCACCGCTGCGTAGCGGGCCTCCGCAGACTCGCCCTCCACGAAGGCGCGCAGGGCATAACCGCGAATGATCGGGTCGACGGCGCAGGCCGCGACCACCGTCTGGGCCGCGGGCGTGATGGGGCGCTTGCCGTCCCCGCTGCGGGCCCCGCTAAGCAAGGCCTTGCCAGCGCTGAAGGTCATGGAAACCGAGCAGCTTACCCCCTTTTCTTCTGCCAGATTGTGCTTCAGAGCGACGGGCCCCGCCTGGTTGTTGGCTGTGCGCGCGCCGAGCCGCTCCAGCGTCCCTGTGTCAGAGAGATAGAACTCCACCCCATCCACCAGGCTCGACTTGCCCATGGCGTTGGGGCCGTAGACCGCTAGGCAGGGCTTGCTGCTGAAGTCGAAGGTCTGGGTCTCCAGGTAAGCGCGGAAGCCGGAGAGCGACAGTTCGCGGATGACGATCGGATCAGCCATGCGCCGCTTCCTTATCGAGCAACGCCTTGGCCCGGGCCTGGGCGAGGGCCACGATGGCGGCGGTCGCCTGTTCCGGTGCCTTCTTCGCCGGGGTCTCCGTAAGTATGTGTTGCGCGAGGAGCTGGGTGAGCTCCAGGTCGCCGCCAGGACGGTCCGCCAGCGTCACGGCGAGGCTCTCGAGAACCGATTTGGCGTCCTTAGGTTGCGCGCTAGTCGGCGCGGCTCCTGCGGCTTCTGCGGCTTCGCACATTGTCTGGCTTCCGTTAAGACCTAACCTCTACCATAAGACGCAGCGCTGGCTAGAAGACGCTGGTCGTCATGCTGTTCTCCGACACCCTGATGTTCATGGTCGACAGTGAGGTGCATCCCGCCAAGTTCGGCAGCATCACGCCGCTTGGAGGGCGGCGGTAACGGTGCTGCTGAGAACCGCGCTGAGTGCGGTGCCCCATCCTGGCTGCGGCTGTGAGCGAGGCGCTCGTGGAGCGACGCCGGACAGGTGCAGGGAGCGGACCTCGGCCTTCGATTGCCGGCTTGGCGGCTGAGTGACCGAAGGTCTGCTTTCAGGCGCTGAGCCAATGTCCGCTGCTGGCGCTAACGTCACCCGCCAACGCTAGCGCCATGGGCTAACCGCGCGACAGGCCCGCACAATCCAGGGCATTCAACCGGCGAGGGGTCAGGGAACAACAGTCGCCGGTTGTGCGTCCGTAGCTCTTTCGCCTAAGCTGATCTTTGGGGGGCCGATGCTGTTTCGTGCGTTGAACGCTGACATCTTCACCTTGTTCGCGGGAGGCAATCGCCGCCTGTATGAGGCTGTCCTGCTCGACATCTACGATGAGTTCTTTCGCGCGGAGATGCTGTTTCCGGCCCAAGGCGAGGTGGTCAGCGCCATCTATTCAAGTCTCGCGCGGAACGCCGAGCATTGGCGGGACGACGAGGCCGAGGTCGTCCTCGACACCCTTTCCGTTCGAGGATCGCGACGGCTCAGACGACGTCGGTCCGAGACCGCGGATGCGGAGGCGAGCGGGGAGGCGATGGCGCGGGCGCGCCATATTTACAATCGCCTGCTCCAGACCGGATGGCTCGACGAGAACCGCTACGGGCTGAAGGTCACCGTCGACATGCCGGCCGGCGCGTTGCGGCTGGCTGAGTTTCTCTGGAGTCTGACCCAGGGGGTCTCCGAGCAGGTCGGCGGTCTGGTGGTTCAGGTCAAGAACGCGCTGGACGCCGCGCGCATCAATGCGCGGGACAGTGCGCTGGGCGTCAACAAGGCGGCCAAGGATGCGGCCGCCTTCGGCCGCTACCTTCGCAGCGTGCTTTCGGCCTTGCGAGACGTCGACCGTCAGGTGATGGGCAGCCAAAGCGTCGAAGAGCGGCTCAAGTACTACTTCCACGACTTCGTCGAGCAGGTGTTGCTCCGCGATTACGCCGATATCTCGACGACGTCGCACCCTTATCGATTTCGGCACCACATCTTCGAGACCATTCAGGCGATCGAGGATTCGGCCATGGACATGGACTCGCTCGCCGAAGCCTATTTCGAGGCCCGCCTAGGACAGGATATTCGGGATGCGTCCGCGGTGGTCCAGGACGATCTGCTGACGATCCGAACGGTTTTCGACCGGATCGAGGACGCCTTCCGGCGCATCCAGCAGCATCGGGGCCGCCTGGAAACCCGACTGAGGAACACGGTCCGATACGCCGGTCGCCAGACGGGCGGCTTTTTGCAGAGAAGCGAGCGCGTCGTGATCCTCCTCGATCGCCTGCTACAGACGTCGGTCGCCATCGAAGCAATGGGGCCCATGGAGGCGCAGAGGGAGTTCCTGTCTCCATTCCTGCTCGCCCGCCCGCGAAGCGCTCGCCCGGCGGTCGTGAGCGGCGTCCTCGATCTGCAAAGCCTGACGCCGTTGCAGATGTATCGCCGCGACCTCCAGCGGCGTTACCTCGACCGCCTCAATGTTCGTCCGGCGCAGGTACAGCGTTTCCTTGAACGGCGAGTGCTTCCGTTGACGAGCCAGGCGGCGAGCGATCTCCATATTGGCGATCTCGATGATTTCCTCGCCTTCGACGCGCTTCGCGTCGCCGTGGCTGGCGCGGACGGCGGCCAGTCCGCGAAACGACTCCTGACCGCCCTGTCTCAGGATTTCGAGTTCGAGACCAGGGAGGGAGACCTCGTGGACAATGAGTGGATCGCCTGCCGAGGCTTCATCGTCCGGCGCAAGACCGACGCCATCACGCTGGAGCGCTCGCATGCTGATTGAGTTTCAACAGTTGGAGGAGAAAGACGCCCGGCTGTACGCGCGTGTCACCCAGGTCATCGCCCACCTGCTTCGTCACCAGTTCCTGCATATCGACGACCGCGGCGCAGCCGGGCTGATGGAGACGCTGCGAAGAGCGGCGGCCGTCACCCTGCTCAGGGACTATTTCGATGTCGCCGGCTACCGGCTGGTCGTGCGCGAAAGTGAGGGCTGGGCCGGGCTTTTCCCGGACCTCGACCGGATCACGGCGCCGAGGATGCGCATCGAGGACTCTCTGGTCCTGCTCGTCCTGCGCAGGCTCTGGGAAGAAGAGGTCCAGAACGGCGACATACAGCCTCATGCCAGTGTTCTGCTGACCCTCAACGCGGCCTACGACGCCTATCAGGAAACAGTCTCGCGAGCTCGGCGACCGGCGCTGAAGGTCGGGGAGTTTCGCGATGTCCTGCTGTCGCTCGAACGGCGCGCCATAGTACGGCTCGGTCCGGAAGATGATCAGGCGCAGGACCGCGAACTCACGATACGGGCGCTGGTCAGCGAAGTGGCCGGCGACGATTTCCTCACCTCGCTTGAGCAGCTTCTTCAGAGACCGGATGTCGTCGAGGATGATGCCGATGAGGAGCCTGCCGCTCCCGAGGCCGATCGGGCCGAGGTGGAGGTCTCCGCATGATGACCCTCAGCCGCATCGCCCTGGTTCAGTGGCATCTGCTGGCCCGAGCCGACCTTGATATCGTCGGCAATGGTGCGATTTTAGGTGAGAACCGGTCCGGAAAATCGACCCTGATCGACCTGATCCAGACGGTGATGTCGGGCGGGGCGGCCAGCCTTTACAAATACAATCGTTCGGCCGGCGAGGGCTCCGGACGTTCAGAGCGCACGCTCCAGAGCTACTGCCTTGGACGGTTGGACGAGGGCGTGAGCCTGCGCGATCAGACAATCACCCACATCGCCCTGACGTTCGAAGACGCGGAGGGAGATCGCCCTCCGGTCACTCTCGGCCTCTGCGTGGAAGCGACCTCTCGCGACAACGCCGTAATCCTCGGGCGATATGTCGCCGAGGGCGTTCGCGCGGATTCCGCGCTGTTTGTCGAGGAGGTGGATGGCGTCGCACGTTCTGCGGAGTGGCCGGTCGTGAAACAGAGGCTGGAGGCGGCCTGCGCAGCGGGCGGCTACGAACTCCGGCGACAGACCAAGGCGCGCGACTTCATCCGAGAATATATGCGCCTGCTGTTCACTAAGGGGCAGCGGTCCGAGCCCGAGCGCTTCGCGCGGGCGTTCGTCCTCGCCCTGTCATTCCACCACATCCCGTCTGTCGAAGCCTTCGTTCAGACCTATCTGCTGGAAAAGAACGACATCGACATTGGCGAGCTCCGCGCGTCCATCCAGCGCTACCGCCAGATTCAGCAGGACATTCACGACCTGGAGGACAGGCTTGCCGCCCTTCGTGAACTCAAGATGCAGGCGGATTCGTTCGAGGATCTTCTGCGACGGGAACAGATCGCCCGCAGCGTCGAACAGCTTGCCCAGGTAATCGAAGCGGGCGGCGCCCTGTTCGACAATCTGCGAGCGCATCGCGAGGCCGAAGACCAACGCCGGCGGGTCGAGGAGGATCTTGATCGCTGCGAAGCAGAACTTGCGCTCGCGAAGGATCTCGTCGTGTCCCTGACGGCCCAGATTCAGGCGCAGGGTCGCGGTGCGGAGGAGGCCGTGCTGAACAGCGAAATGAAGCTCGCCCTGAAGGAACGGGCCGAGCTCCTTGGCCGGCTTCAGGCGCGCTTTCTCCGCGCCGCCCGCGGAGTGTCCCTCCTCGACCAGAGGGCGCTGCTGCAGCCGCTCCGGCTGGGTCAGCTCACGTCCACGCTCGAAGCGATTCAGAAGCAGAGCGAAGGCCGCAATCCCCCCGACTGGCCGCAGGATCCGGCCGGGATGGAAACGCTGCTGAGTACGGCTGCGACCATCGCGGCTGAGAAGATCGACGGCGTGCGCGAAGAGCGGAACAGCCGCATCGGAGCAAGGGAGGGCATCCGCGCCGAGCTGAAGGAAGCGAAAGCCCAGCTCGGCAAGAGCCAGCAGGGCGCGGCCTTGCTGGACCCGCGAACGGAAGCGCTCATGGCCAAGCTCGCTTCGCTGGGAATGGAGCCCCGCGCCGTATGTGAGGCTGTCAGTCTGACCGACGAAAGCTGGCGCAATGCTGCGGAGGCCCTGCTGGGCCGAGACCGGGAAGCGGTGATCGTTGCGCCGGAGCACGCCTCACGTGCGGTCGAGATTCTTCGCGCCGGACGAGACGCCTTCCGCGGGTGCCGGGTCGTCAACACGCGTAAACTCCAGGGATCGGCCCATGAAGCGACGCCAGGATCTCTCTCCTCGGTGTTCACAAGTGAGGACAGCCTGGCCATGGCCTTCCTTGTCCAGCGCGCCGGTTCGGTGCGGCTGGCCGAGACGCAAGAGGAACTGATGGCGGGCCCGCGCGCCATTATGCGGGACGGCGCCTACAACAGCGGCCTGGTCGTCGAGGTTCTTCATCCGCAAGGCCTCAAGATTGGCCGCGCCGCCGCGGGCCTCATGCAGACTCGCCTCACCGATGAGATCCGAGACCTGACGGCCATCCTGTCCAAACACGATGCGAACGTCGCCTTCATCGATGACGTGGTGCGGCGACTGGAAGACCTCTCCAGCCCGGTAGAGGCGGCCGATCGCCTCGATACCCTCGTCTTCAGCATCGCCGACGCCGAGGAGAAGGCGGAGGACCGAAGACGACGCTTGGCCGATCTGGCGGCGAACGTGGATCCGGAGCTTGAGCAAGCGCTGGCGGTGGCGCGGCGGCGTCAAGAGATGGCGGAAGGGGAAAGGCTCGCCCTGGCCGAGCAGCGCGGTTCACTGGGACAGACCCTCCAGGATCTCCAACGCCGTCTCGAGAGCGGCGAGGCCCAGCCAGGCTCAAGGCTGTGCCTGGCCCTGAGGTGGCGAACTTTCCGCCAGCGGCTTCCAGGCCGCCAAGCGTTCCTTCCGGTGCGGCAGGCCTACGCGGCGCTCAGAGCGGGCCGTCGTCCGGAGAAGATCGCCCGTGATCAGGCTGCGGAGGCCGAGACGCTTGTTGCTCGATACCGAGAGGTCGAAAGCGCGCTGCGCGTCGACCTCGGCCGCTTCCGCGCGAAGTTCGGATCCGCATCGGTCCCGGAGCCCCAGGCGCGCATCATCGCGGAAATCATGCCTTGGCTCGAGGAAGGCATCGCTCTTCTCGAGCGGAATCAGCTGATCCAGTATCGCGAACAGGCCGACCGGGCGGCCGAGGAAGTCAGCCACCTCTTCCGGACGTCCTTTGTCCATGAACTGAACGGTCGGTTCAGCGGTCTCAGGAGCGAGATGCTGGCGCTGAACGCAGCCCTCCAATCCCGGCCGCTTCACGGCGAAGTCTACTCGGTCCATTGGGAGATCAAACCCGCCTTCGACGCGCTGTACCGCCTCGCCCGGGACAGCGAGTCCGACGAAGACGTCCTCGCGGCGCTGTTCGGCCGGGGCGAACCTCGGGACGAGAAGCACGCGCTCGCGCTCAAGGAGGTCGAGCGCCTGATGCAGGACGAAACGCTCGATTTCACGATCTACCAGGACTATCGCAACTACTACGCATTCGAGCTCCGGATGAAGGACGTGGCCACGGGTCGGCAGACAAGCTTCGACCGGCGGCGCGGTGTGGCGAGCGGCGCTGAACTCCAAGTCCCCTTCTACGTCATCATCGGCGCCGCCCTCGCGAGCATCTATCACGGACGGCGGATTACGCCCGGCGTCGAGCGCGGGATCGGTCTGGCCGTGTTCGATGAGGCGTTCAGCAAGATGGACGGCTCGAACCAACGCATCCTGTTGGACTTCTACCGCGACATCGGTCTGCAGGTGGTGGTGGCCGCGCCGCCGGAAAAGCGTTCGGTCATCTTCGAGAATCTGGACAGCGTCATCGACGTATACCGCTTCGGCGACGCGGTCACCGCGGAGTCGGCGCGCATCAAGCCGCTGGTCCATGAAACCCTCAGGCGCGCCAATCCGCGCAACAGGACGGATGACGATCTGATCGCGGAGATGGCGGCCGCGCCCTTGCCCGCTCAATGACGGAGACCCTTGACCCAGTCGCGCTCCTGCACGGGCTGCTGGACCGTCACGAACGCCAGGCCGGCAGCGCGGCGGCGACGGCGCGGATCGACGAGGACCGCTTTCATTCAGTGGCTGACTGGGATGCCTTTCTCGCCGTCCTCGGGACCGTCGAGCGGAAGGGCGGTTTGCGCCTCGTTCGGACCCGCCGAGGCGGCGTGGAGCACATTCGGACGGTGCGGCTCGTCGACCCCGAAGTGGTCTATCAGGTGTTGGGACGCACACCCTCCCGGGAGGGCGCAGCCGCCGCTGTCGCCTCCGTCCCGGAGGAGGCGGATGGAGCCGGGTTCGCATCGGTCATCGCCCGGATCGAAGCGGGGTGGGCGAGGCACAAGACCATTCTCGGGCTGAGGCCCGGCCAAACCGACCGTCTCGACAAGGCGGCGCGGCTGGCGCGGGCGCTTCGACGCCGTTCGCAAACCAACGAGAGCGTCCGCCAGATCGATTACCGCAGCTTCTCCCGGGATGCGGCGGGGGACAGCAAGGCCTTGGCCGATACGCTTGTGACGGTGGCGGCCTTGCTTCAGGCCGACGACCCCGCGAGGCTGGCCGATCTGATCCCGGAAGATGTGGTCGCACTTTACGGAGTGGAGCGTCTGCCCGCGCCGGTGCTCATCAGCGGAGCGGTCGCCTTGGATGGGGCGGTCCTCCCGCGGGCTGAGTATCTCGGGTTCCCGGGAGCAGTCGCCGAACATCTAAGCCCGGGCGCGCCTCCGGCCTACCTTCTGACCATCGAAAACTACACCTCCTTCATCCGACATTCGCGCGAATGCGCGGGAGACGATGGAGGGCTGGTCATTTACACCGGCGGCTTCCCCTCCCGCGCCGTCCTCGCCGCCCTCCTGCGCCTCGCGCGCCTTAGCCAGCCGACGGTCTATCACTGGGGCGACATCGACCCAGGCGGACTGCGCATTTTCCGATCGCTCGAGCAGGCCTTGGCTGCGGAGGGCCGCAAGCTGCGACCTCATCTGATGAGCCTTGAGCTCCTTCGCGAACGCGGTCGTCCCGACCCTCAACGAAGGCGGCTCTCCGTCGGCGCCGCCCAGGGAAGCGCTATCGCCCCGCTCTGGGATGCGATGGCGCGAATGGAAACGCCATGGGAGCTTGAGCAGGAGGGGGTGGCGCCGTCACGTCCAGAAGACCCAGGCGCCTAGAACTGGTCGCTCTCAGCGGCGCGATGCACCGGAACGGTGCGCCTTCTCACCCGCTATTGAAGCCGCACGCCATCCGGGGCGGACGTGACCATGGCGAGGCTGTCGACCATGGCGTCGATCTCGGCGTCCAGCCCGGAAATATCCAGGCCGGCGAATCGCTCGCAGGCGGCCTCCCGCCAGGCCGCTCTCAGGAGTTCGCGGGCCGCCTCGGATCGAGATCCTCGAGATAGATCAAGCCTCGCTCCGCGAGCAGGCGCCTGGCGACCACGCCGGCGCGCCCGGCCAGATCCTGATAGATCTCCGCTTCCTCATCCGAGAGGTCTTCGGTCAGGGCGGTCCTCCGCGAAGACGAATGGGGGACGGGCCTGGAACTTCTGCGAGGAAGCCCGGTGTTTCGGAGCGGATCGCCGCCGACGCCTGAACGTCCCCCGGCTCCCGATCGGCCCCTATCGTCCCGGAACCCGTCGCCCCCAGACTACAGCGCGAAGGAGCGGGAACAACACACCCATTCATCGCCGACCCGAGAACGCCGCGAACAGGCGCATGTGGTGCAAGGAAGGGCTAAGTCCGTATGTCCTTTCCCTCGTCCGGCGTGATGCCGGATGCTGCAGCCTTCAGCAGCGTCGAGGAGGAAGGA
>NZ_JBXANG010000004.1:0-445694 GCF_058801445.1 Brevundimonas sp. GW822-FHT03E11
TCCGCGCCTGCGGCGCGGAGGGGTTTTCGCACGTCCAGACACTTGAAAAAGGACATGGAAGGGCTCCGCCCTCGCGCGGGCCAGGGTGAAGCGGCTGCGCCGCCGGATCGGCCGGTCTCCCCGGCCTTCCGCGCCGGCGACGGGAGCGATGACTGCGATCGGTGCGAGGCTTGTGCAGGCCGGGCGATCCCCCTCCGGCCGATCCGCCCTGGCCCTTGCTACCCCGGTCTCGCCGACGGGCAGGGTTTCAGGCGCGCGTGTCGCGTGCCTGCAACCCTTGCCCAAAGGAGGCAGACATGACTGCTCAATCCACCCAAGCCCGTATCCCTGCGGCGGCTGTCGCCGCCGCGACCGGAGCGGTTCAGGAGCCGGTGCACGGCGCGGAGATCGTGGTTCCGCTGAACCGGTTGAAGGCGTCCCCAAGGAACGCCCGGAAGGTGCCGCACAGCGCGGCGACCATCGAGGCGTTCGCCGCCTCCATCAAGGTCAAGGGGGTGTTGCAGCCGCCCGTGGTCGAGATCGAGCGCGGCGAGGACGGGACCGCCACCGGGAACTATCTCGTGACCATCGGCGAAGGGCGCCGTCAGGGCTTGCGGCTCTTGGCCAAGCGCAAGCAGATCAAGCGGACCCATCCGGTCAAGGTGGTCGTCGATACCGAGAACGACGCCCATGAGATCAGCCTCGACGAGAACACCACCCGCGAGGCCATGCATCCCGCCGACCAGTTCGAAGCCTTCAAGCGCCTCGCCGACGAGAAGGGCTATGGCGCCGAGGAGATCGGCGCCCGGTTCGGGGTGACGGCGACCGTGGTGCGCCAGCGTCTGCGGCTGGGCGCGGCGGCGCCGGAGCTGATGACGGCGTATCGGGACGGGGCGCTGGCCTTGGACCAGCTGATGGCCTTCTGCGTCAGCGCCGATCAGGACCGGCAGCGGCAGGTGTTCGAGCAGTTGGGCGAGTACCGTCCCGTTCACGCCATTCGCCGGGCCATGACCGAGGCCAAGGTGCGGGCCGACGACCGCCGGGCCGTCTTCATCGGCGTCGAGGCGTATGAGGCCGAAGGCGGGACAGTGCTGCGCGATCTGTTCACCGAGGACGGCGGCGGCTGGCTGGAGGACCCGGCCCTTCTGGACCGGATGGTCAGCGACAAGCTGGCCGCGCTCGCCGAGGAGGCGCGCGGGCGCGAGGGCTGGAAATGGGCTCAGGCCGTGTCTGAATATGCCGAGGTCAGCGCCCTGGGCCGGGTCTATCCGGCGCAGGTCGGGCGCAGCGACGCGGACGCCGCCGAGATCGCCAACCTGTCGGAGGAGTATGACGGCATCGTCTCCGAAGCCGGGCCGGAAGGGCTGACGCCCGAGGCCGACGCCCGTCTCGAGGAGATCGACGCGGCCCTGCAAGCCTTCGGCCCGGACTTCGACTATCCCGCCGAGGTCAAGGCGCGCGCCGGGGTCATGGTCCTGTTGGGCCATGACGGACTGGCCCGGTTCGAGCGCGGTCTGGTGCGGGCCGAGGACGTGGTCCAAGAGCGGCGACCCGATCCCGAAGCGCCCGAGAGCTGGTCCGAGGACGGCGACCGGGAAGGGGAGGCCCAGCCCGCTCCCGAAGCGGAGGCCGACGAAGGGCTGGCGCCCCTCTCGGAACGGCTGGTGATCGACCTCACCGCCCATCGGACGATGGGGCTGCGCGACGCTGTTCAGGCCGACGAAAACATCGCCCTGACGATGGTGGTTCACGCGCTCGCCCTGCAGGTCTTCTATCCGGCATGGGGGACGTGGACGCCCCTGCAATTGCGGTTGAGCGTCACCGGTCTGGACCGGCTGGCCCCCGGCGTCGGCGACAGCCCCGCCGGGCGGCGGGTGGCCGACCGGCTGGAGGCATGGGGCGCCCGTCTGCCGGAAGAGGCGCGGGACCTCTGGGCCGTTCTGATGACCCTGCCGCCGTCCGAGCTTCTGGACCTGATGGCCTGCTGCGCGGGCGTCGGTGTCTACGCTGTGCGCGATCCGCACGACCGCAAGCCGGACGCCTTGGCCCACGCCGAGGTTCTGGCGACCGTCACCGGTCTGGACATGACCGGGACGTGGACGGCGACCGCCGCCAGCTATTTCTCGCGGGTGTCCAAGGCGCGGGTGCTGGAAGCGGTGACCGAGGCGACCACGCCCGAAGAGGCCGGGCGGATCGCCGGGTTCAAGAAGGGCGACATGGCCGAGGCCGCCGAGCGGCTGGTCGAGGGCAAGGGCTGGCTTCCGACCGTCCTGAGAACCGCTCCGGCGGCCGATCCGGACGCGCCGGAGCCCGAAGGCGAAGAGACCGAGCCGCCCGCCTCCGACGATGACGCCTATCGGTTCGCCGCCGAATAGACCGTATCAGGACCGGAAAACTCGCCGCGCGCCCTTCGGGGGCGCGCGGCCTTTTTCTGTCTGGCGACCCTCGACGGTCTCGCAGGAGGCGTCTTGAGGCTTTGGCTCGCAAGCCGAAGCATCGCCGAGAGCGCGGAGTAGCAGGCCCCGACGGCTCGCGGCCTCTTCGATTGGTTGGACGGCGAGCGTCTTAGGTGAAACGCCCTGACAGTAATGCGCTTCCCTTGACCGTTGCCGGAGCGTCGCGCAACGATCATCAGTTCACACCTTGAGGCTTGGACGCTCGGGCGCGACTTCGCAGACCGTTTGGTCTGGCGGCGGCACGACAGGATAAGGGGTGAAGACCTCGCGGGAGCCTCAGATGGCGCAAAGACGGGCAGGACGCCCGAGTCTTCAGGAAGCTGCGGCGCTTGAGTCCCTGGTGCTGGACCGCGCCATGGACACGCTGAGATCCGCCGGCTTCGCGACCATCTCGATCGACCGGCTCGCGGCGGAGATCGGCGTCGCCAAACAGACCCTCTACCGGCGATTTGCGAGCAAGGAGGCGCTGCTCGACGCCGTGGTGGAGCGTGAACTGGCCCGGATGCAGGCAGCGATCCTCCCCGGTCGCGCCGAAGGCGAGGCGCTCGAGAAGCTCAAGGTGTTCGCCCACCATTATTTCACGGTCGCCGTTCGGCCCGAGAACGCCCACTTCGCCGCCTATCTGAACACGGCGGCCCTGACCAATCCCAAACTCCAGGGCCGCCAGAAGCGCTGGCACGATCTGAGCATGTCGGCCTTCGAGAACCTGATCGTTCGCGCCCAGGACGCGGGCCGGCTGCGATCCGGCGATCCCCGCGCGCTGGCCCATCTGCTGCTCGATCTGATCAACGGCGCCCCCTATCGTCTCCAGCAGAGCCTGGGCTCGCGGACAGCCCTCGACGGGCGCAAGTCCACGGATTGGTTCGACGACCGGTTCGAAGCCTTCACCCGCCTGTGCGGGGTCTGACCTCGAGCCGGTCGTGACGTCAGGGGGCGGCTGTCAGTCCGGGTCGCGCTTCGTCACATCGGCCGCGTCGCGGGGGATTTCGTCCTCCATCGAAGGGTCGAGGAAGACGAGTTCGGCGCGGAAGGATTCGCTGGTGCTGGTCAAAGGCGTCAGTGCGCCGCCCGCCTCAAGCGCGTCGGCGGCTTCAGCCCAGGCTTCAGGGGTGGACTCGGCCAACAGGACCCGCGGATAGGCGGCGAACACGCCGCGCCCCGCGGACGCCCCGCTGGTCTGGAAACAGCCGCCATAGGCGCGCGTGTCCTGGTGGGCGAGCCAGGCGACAAACGCCGACACGGCCGCCGGCGGGAGCTTTTCTCTCAGCACCTTCTTGATGGCGGGATTGTCGAAGGCGTCCTCCGTCATCGGCGTCCAGGCCGATGGCTGGACGGTGGTGACCTGAACGCCGACGTCCCGGCCCTCGATAGCGAGGGCGTTGCCCAGCCCCCAGATGGCCGCCTTCGCCGCGCCATAGGCCGAGAACTGCGGCGCGCCGAGCATGGCGCTGGACGAGATGTTGATGAGGCGTCCGCTGCCCGAGGCGATCAGATGCGGGAAGGCGTGACGCGAGACTTCGACCGCGCCCCGGAAATGGGTGTCGAACACATGCCACCAGGCCTCCGGTTCGGTCTCCCAGAAGCGTCCGAACCGGGAGATGCCGGCGTTGTTGATGACGACATCCAGACGGCCGAAGGCGTCGATCGCTGTTTCGACGAGCGCGGCGGCCCCCGTGATGATGTCGTGGGTGTCGGCGACCGCTTCGCCTCCCGCCTCGACGATCATCCGGGCGACGGTCTCGGCCTTTTCGCCGGCGATGTCGTTGACGACCACCCTGGCGCCGCGTTGGGCGAGAAGGAGCGCGTGCTCCCGCCCCATGCCCGACCCCGCTCCGGTGATGAGAGCGACGCGGCCTTCGAAATCGAGATGACTCATGACTAACCTTTGCGATGCGTCGTCCGCACGCCTCATGGGGACGGAGCGACCATTAACGAGACTGAACAGTCTAATTAATGCGTACGATCAGCCCGCCGTTCCACGCGGCGGGAGGCCGCACCGCATCGACGCTGCCCGGTCCGGACGACGGCTGGCCGCCGGCCGGACCGGGGGCGGTCAATGGGCCTCGGGGACGAGGACGATCTTGCCGTTCAGGCCGCCGACCTCCATCAGGCGATGGGCCTCCCGGACATCCTCCAGCGGCAGGCGTCGGGCCACCGGCATGACGCGACCGAGGCGGTCGAGATCGGTGAAGAAGCGCTCCAGACGCTCACCGTCAAAGGTGACGACATAGGGGCTGTAAGACTGTGTGGACCCGATAGGCGGATTGGGGCCCGGGACAGCGATCGAGACGACCTTTCCTTCCGGTTTGACATACATGAACAGGCCTTCGGTCGTTTCCCCGCCAATGGTGTCGGCGATGGCGTCGAGGAGCCCCATGGTCTCCAGACTGGACTGGTCTTCGAGAACGACGACACTGGCGACCGGCAGGTCAGCGACGGCGGTGACGCCGGACGCACGGACGCCCGCGAACACGATGGCGCCGGCGTCCAGGGCCGCGAACACCGCAGCCCGGCCGGTGGAGCCGCTGGCGCCCGTGACCAGGATCCGGTCGCCCGGCTTCGGCCGGATCGCTCTCTCGATCAGTTGCGTGCCGGTCAGCGCCCCGGTCGGCGCCGCTGCGGCGTCGATCAGGTCGAGATTGTCTGGTACTTTCACGAGGGCGGCTTCATAGACGTTGGCCCGCTCCGCATACGCGCCGCCCTGGGCCGGATCGACAAGCCCGGCGACCCGATCGCCGATCTGCAGTTTGGCGACTCCTTCGCCGACCGCCTCCACCACGCCGGCGAGGTCATTGCCGAGCTGGGCAGGAAACGCGAGGTTGAACCAATCCCTCAGAAGGCCCTTGCGCGTCTTGATGTCCACGGGATTGACCGCCGCTCCGGCGACGCGAACGCGCACCTGGCCGGGACCAGGGGGCGGGAGATCGACCGTGTCGATCGAGAGGGTGTCGAGGTCTCCGTAGTCGGAGAGGAGCGCCACTTTCGTCTGGGGCATCGCGATATCCTTACATGAGCGTGTTCCGCATTCCCGCCGTGGGTCGGGGCGTTCGCTAACTATCGACTTACAGTGTAAGAGTGGCGATAGGCAATGGCTCTTGTGATCGAAGGAAGTCGATGTGGCCGACAGGCAGCTCTCCCGTCCCGTCATCGTTACAGAGGCTTTGCGGCTGCTGGAGGAGGTGGGACTCGAGGACCTCAGCCTTCGCAAGGTAGCGGCAAGCCTGGGGGTCAAGGCGCCGTCGCTCTACTGGCACATCGCCGATAAGGATGATCTGCGCGCAGCGATGGGCGAGCGTCTGTTGCGCGACTGTCTGGGCTCAATCCCGCCCTCCGAGGATTGGCAATCCTGGTTGCGGGCCTTCGGGCTCGCCATATGGCGCGCGCAGGAGACGACCCGTGACGCGGGGGCGCTGCTGATGAGCGCCCGGTCCGTCAAGCACGCGTTCCAGGGCACGGCCACCGAGATCGTCTCGGTGCTGGGCCGCTTCGGACTCGACGAGGTCACGGCCACCCGAATGCACTGGTCGGTGCAGGCGCTGGTGACGGGCTGGGCCGTGTTCGGTGACGCCGAGGACTGCGAGCATTCCGCTCAGGTGTCGGAGGCGGCCCTGGACAGTCTCGATGTCCTCATCCTGGGATGGGCGACGCGGCAGGCGGCCTGAGGCTGGTGGTGACTGTGTCTGAAGATCGGACCGTCGCTTCACGATCTCGCCGGTTCTCGTGGCGGCGCAGGGCGCAGGCGCGCGGGACGGGAGACTGCGCGACGCGCGCGATCACGCCCAGTCCGTCAGGAGAGAGTTCGCGATGAGCGACACGTTTCAGATTGTCCACGAGACGTTCGATGAGCCCGACGTGGTCCCCATCACCGAAGCCGACTTCATCGAGGTCCAGGAGGCTCTACGGCGGCTCGCGCTCGTCATGCAGGTCGAAGAGACGTTCGATGTCGCGGTGAGCAACTACGCGGACTTCGAAAGAGCCGTGGCCGGGATACTGATCTCGCGTGAGACGCGCCGCGACTTCTCGGGCGTGCGATGGCATTCCACCCGTCGGGAGATGAGCCGCGCAATAAGCAATCTGCTTAGCAGCGTGCGAACCTTCCAGCACGTGGCGGAGAGCGCGGTGAGCGCGATCTACGGGCCGGTCGTTCTCGATGAACACCAGCAATTCAAGCGCAGGCTTTACGACGGGAGCTTCGCCTATCGGGTGATGGAGAAGCTTCGTAATCACGCGCAGCACCAGGGTCTGGCGGTCAACAGCCAGACCTATAGCAGCCGGTGGATCGACCTGCCCGAGCAAAAGGGCCGGCAGAGAGTACAGGCGTTTCGCCCCGAGCTCGACCTGCGCGAGTTCGCCGGATTCCCGAAATGGAAGGGCATCGTCGCTGAGTTCAGCGCGATGCGGGACGCGGAGCCGACGACGCCTGAACGGCTCGATCTGCACAAGCTTGTCCGAAGGTACATGACCGAGCAGAGCGCGATCATCTCCGAGCTCCGTCAGCGCTGGGCCGACGACCTGGACCAATGGGACAGGACAGTCACCGTTCGTCGCGATCTGATTCCGGGTCGGATCGGCGAGCAGGCGATCACCGAGACTGTGGCCGTCCAGCTCCGCGGCGATGCTCGCATCAAGACGCTCTATGTGTCCCGGACCCTGATTGGCGACATTCGTCATCTGGAGCAGGACAATGCGCCGCTGCTCAACCTCGACAAGCTTGAGATGCGACTATGACTGACTTGCTGTATCCGACCAGATCGCGGAGACTCGCGGAGTGAAGAAGAACCTCGATCATCTGCCGCTGCCCAAGCAGTCCGAACTGCGTCACGTCGTCGATGTGATCCGCGACTCCTTCGAGGAAGCGATCTCGACGCGTCGCGCCGAGCGGTTGAAGAACGGCAGGATCCTCAAGATCATCCTCTACGGATCGTATGCCCGCGGCGACTGGGTCCATGATCCGGTGGGCCGGTATTTCTCGGACTTCGATCTTCTGGTCATCGTCGATCATGAAGATCTGACAGACGGCGAGTTCTGGTACGACGCCAACAATCGGACCATGCCGGGCGAAGGGGAAATCCGTACGCCTGTCAGCATCATTGTTCACAGCCTGGACGACGTGAACGAGCAGCTGGATCGCGGTCGGTACTTCTTCGCGGACATTCTCCGCGACGGCGTCATTCTTTACGACACGCCCGGCGCCAAGCTGCACAAGCCTGCGTCGATCAAGGCCAAGGCTGCCCTGGTCGAGGCGGAGAAGTATTTCGCGAAATGGACGTCGAGTTCTGCGAGCTTCGCACGCGGTGCCAAATTCTACATGGGGGATGGTGCGGATCCGAACCTCGCCGCCTTCAGCCTGCATCAGTCAGCGGAGCACCTGTACCACTGCATCCTTCTTGTTGTGACGCTGTACAGCGGCAAGGCTCACAACCTCGCCTTCCTGCGCAAGAAGGCTGAGGCCATTGATGCCCGTCTGGCCGAGGCTTGGCCGCGCGAGACCAAGTTCGAACGCCGCTGCTTCGAGCTGCTGCGCGAAGCCTATGTGAAGGCCCGCTATTCGGATTTCTACACGATCACCAATGAGGAACTCGTGTGGCTGACGGAACGGGTTGAGGTGCTGCGCGGGCTGACGGAAGTCGTCTGTCAGGAGCGCCTGACGCAGCTGCGTGAAGAGGCTAGCTCCGAGGGTGAGTGAACTGACGCCGGGCCAACGCGGCGTCGCAATCCAGATTGCGGACGCCGCTCTGCCGGACGCCGGGCGTCGCCGCTACATGAGCAAGGCAGACGACTTTGATGCCCGTGTGAATAGCCTTGAGATCGAGATCCTCCCCGACTGGGAGCCTCATATCATCGAGCAGTGGGAGACGATCAAGGCGAGCATCCGCTTGGGATTGATCGCCGAGTTCGGGAGCCATGCGGCCGACCGTAAAGAGGAGAACTTCATCGCCATCGGGCAGCTATCGATGTCGATCATCTCCTACCACAACGCGCTACATCGACAGGTCCGCAATGCGTTCGTGATGGGCGCCTACTACCCAGCGCTCGTTGGTGCCTGCGCGCTGGGCGAGCGGGTCTTGAACCATCTGATTCTGGATCTGCGCGAGTTCTACGTTACGACGCCGGAGTACCGGAAGGTTGCCCGCAAACAGTCCTTCGACAACTGGACCATCGCGATCGATGCCCTGGAAGCGTGGGGCGTCCTTCTTCCCGAGGCGGTCGAACGCTTTCGCGCTCTGGCAAAACTCAGAAACCGGTCGATCCACTTCGACCCTGGAACCTACGGGCGGCTGCGAGACGATGCTCTCGCAGCCGTGATTGCAATCCGCGACATTCTGGATTTGCAGTTTTCGACGTTCGCCGTCCGACCCTGGTTTATTCCAGAAGCTGCAGGCACCTGCTTCATCGCGAAGAGCTACGAGACCGACCCCTTCGTTCGAACCTATTTTATCCCGAACTGCTTCTTCGTCGGGCCTCATCATCTGATCCAGACCCTGGAACCCGAGATGGTGGTTGCCGACAAGGACGACTACGGGGCTGGATCCTGGACCGACACGGAGTTCCAGACCCTCTACAAAACACGGCAACCAGCCGACCTCGTTCAGGTCCCCGAAGCCGGCCGGCACTGAAACGCCTAGCGGATGGGGGCGCGGGCATCTCGCCCGGCTGATCGGCGTGGGGCATGAGTGCAGTGTCGTGCCTGACCCGTCGCTCCGCCAGCCGGACCTTTCACCGGTGGGCGGTCCACATCGTTCATCGGAAATCGCGCGTCCGTACTCTGATCGCCTCAAGCGAGAGGTCGGGAATGTAGATGTCGCGGACCTTTGGGGTGCGGGCATCCGGGGCGCTGCCGCGGTAGACTTCGTCACCGCGACCATGGGGGAGGGGGAAGTGGTCCCGCTGGCCCAGTGAGGCCAGAAGGTCGGAACCGTCGTGCAGGCGTGTCGCCACGATATGGATGACGTCGCCCTCGCGCTCGACCTTCCCGTCCACGACCAGAAGGCTGGCGCTCAGCACGATCCGGCGCTGCTGTTCGTAGAGGCTGGGCCAGATGACCAGATTGGCAACGCCGGTTTCATCCTCGATGGTGATGAACATCACGCCCTTGGCCGAGCCGGGCTTCTGCCGAACCAGCACCAGGCCCGCCACGCGGGTCAGGCGGCGGTTCCGCATCGTCGAGGCGTCGGCGCAGGTCATGACATGGCGCGACTGGAGCGTGTCGCGAAGGAAGGCGACCGGATGCTCGCGCAACGTCAGGCCCACATGGCTGTAGTCCTCGACCACCTCCTGGCCCGCCGGCATTACAGGCAGGGTCGCATCTGCCTCCGAGACCTCAGGCGTTGTCGCGCCATCATCCTGGACGACGGCGAACAAGGGCAGGGGATCATCGCGCAGGGCCTTGATCGCCCATAGCGCCTCGCGTCTTTGCAGGCCCAGCGACGGCAGGAAGGCGTCCGCCTCTGCGAGACGGGTGAGGGCGCCGACCGGCGTCGAGGATCGCCGCCAGACATCCTCGACGCTGGCGAAGGCGGCGGCCTGCCGGTGAACGACGAGGCGTCCGGCGTCGGCATTCGCCAGGCCGCGCACCATGCGCAGGCCGAGACGAACAGCGAACCGCTCCTCACGGTCGGTCGGCTCCAGAGTGCAGTCCCAGCGGCTGGCGTTGACGCAGACCGGGCGGATCTCGACGCCGTGCTCACGGGCGTCGCGAACGATCTGGGCTGGGGCGTAAAACCCCATGGGTTGGGCGTTCAGCAGAGCGGCGCAGAAGACGTCCGGGTGATGGCATTTGAGCCAGGACGAGGCGTAGGCGATCAGGGCGAAGGACGCGGCATGGCTCTCGGGGAAGCCGTAGGAGCCGAAGCCCTCCAGCTGGCTGAAGGTCTTTTCGGCGAACGCGGCGGTGTAGCCGCGCTCGACCATTCCCGAGACCAGCTTGTCCTTGAAGTGGCTGACGCCGCCGGTGAACTTGAAGGTGGCCATAGCCCGGCGCAGCTGATCGGCCTCAGAGGCCGTGAACCCCGCGCATTCGATGGCGACGCGCATCGCCTGCTCCTGGAATAGGGGGACGCCGAGCGTCTTGCCCAGCACCCGCTCCAGCTCCGGCTTGGGATAATCGACCGGCTCCTTGCCTTCGCGTCGACGCAGATAGGGATGGACCATGTCCCCCTGGATCGGGCCGGGGCGAACGATCGCGACCTCGATGACGAGATCATAAAAGGTCCGGGGCTTGATCCGGGGCAGCATCGCCATCTGCGCCCGGCTCTCGATCTGGAAGACCCCCAGCGTGTCCGCCTTGCGGATCATCGCATAGGTCTTCGGATCCTCGGCCGGGATCGAGGCCAGATCGAGCCCGACGCCCTTGTGGTCGCGCAACAGGTCCAGACCGCGTCGCATGCAGCTCAGCATGCCGAGCGCCAGCACATCGACCTTCATGAACTTCAGGGCGTCGATGTCGTCCTTGTCCCATTCGATGACTTGGCGATCCTTCATCGCAGCCGGTTCGATGGGAACGAGATCGTCCAGGCGGTCATCCGTCAGGACGAAGCCGCCGGGGTGCTGGCTCAGGTGTCGCGGGAAGCCGATCAACTGGCGCGACAGGTCGAGCGCCAACCGCAGTCGGCGATCCTGAAGGTTGAGGTTCAGATCCTCGGCATGTCGATCCTCGACCCCCTCGCTGGAGTAGCTCCAGACCTGGGATGAGAGGGTCTTGATCAGATCTTCGGATAGTCCCAGCGCCTTACCGACATCGCGCAGGGCGCCGCGTGATCGATATCGGATCACGGTGGCGCAGAGCGCCGCCCGGTCGCGACCGTAGGTCTCATAGACCCACTGGATCACCTCCTCGCGCCGCTCGTGCTCGAAATCGACGTCGATGTCAGGCGGCTCCTTCCGCTCCTGACTGACAAAGCGCTCGAACAGCAGATCGTTTCGGCTGGGGTCTATCGAGGTGATTCCGAGAACGAAGCACACCGCAGAATTGGCGGCTGACCCCCGACCCTGACAAAGGATGTCGCGACCTCGAGCAAAGCGGACGATGGAGTTCACCGTCAGGAAGTAGGGGGCGTAACCCAGCGTCTCGATCAGGGTCAGCTCATGCTTGAGGCTGGCGCGGACCTTTTCCGGCACGCCGTCCGGATAGCGATCGGCCGCACCCTCCCAGGTCAGTTGGTCCAGCGCCTGTTGCGGCGTCTGGCCGGGGAGGGCGGCCTCCTTGGGGTATTGGTACGACAGTTCGTCCAGATTGAACCGGCACCGATCAGCGATCTCGATGGTGTTGCGCAGCGCATCGGGATAGCGGGCGAACAGCCGGTGCATTTCTTCGGCTCGCTTGAGATGGCGGTCGGCGGAGCGCTCCCGTCTGAAGCCGACATCGTCGATCGTGGAGCCCTCGCGGATGCAGGTCACAACGTCCTGGAGAATGCGGCGGTCAGGGTGGTGGAAGAGCACGTCGTTGGTCACGACAGTCTTCACCCCAAGCTCCGTGGCGAGCTCGGATAGCTGATGCAGTCGCATCTGGTCGCGAGGGCGGCGGCGGAGCGTCAGGGCGCAGTAGGCGTCCATGCCGAAGACTTCGGACAAAGCCGTGAGGCGTCGCCGACATTGGGCATCGGCGCGATCGGTCACGAGCACGGCGATCAGACCCTTGGCGTGGTCAGCCAGATCCGACCAGTCGAGATGACAGGCGCCCTTGCCGGCGCGCCCCTTGCCGAGGGTCAGAAGGCGACACAGGCGGCTGTAGGCGGCCCGATCCGTTGGGTAGGCGAGAATGGCGGTCTCGTCAGTCAGTTGGACCCGACAGCCGATGATGAGGCGAACGCCGGTAACCTTGGCGGCCTCATGGGCGCGCACGATACCGGCGACGCTGTTCAGGTCTGTGATCGCAAGGGCTGACAGACCGCAGACGGCCGCCTGAGCGAACAACTCGTCGCAGCCGCTCGCACCCCGAAGGAACGAGAAGTGGGAGGCGCACTGGAGCTCTGCGTATTGCATCGGGCGACGAACTGTTGCTGTTTTGTTCTATTATGTTTCGACGTCCTTCGTTGCAATCCACGGCCTGGAGGGGGCGCGCACACGCTCCGCGCGATCCTTGTCTTTGATAAAGCTGAACATCGCTCCATGATTGTGGTGATCCGGGAACGAGTCGCGAGGGCACCCAGACGTGAGCGCAACATCAGATGCAGGCGGCGTATCTGCGCGTCTGGGGTTCAAGTACCAGGACCATGTCGCGGCGATGTTTGTTCTGCAGATGGTCGCTGATCGCAGAATGGCCCAGGTGGAGTGTGAAACGAGCGATGATATCACGCTGGTGCATCGCCGCGCAGCGGGCTCTTTTCGCGAGTATGTTCAGGTCAAGAGTACGGACCGGGACAAAAAGTGGACGTTCACGGAGCTCACGGATCGAGACCCCTCGGCAAAGACACGGCCGACTTCAATCGTTGAAAAATCGCTTCTGACGGACACCGATGGAGACAATGCGCGCTTCCGGATTGTCACACGCCGGCCGGTGAACCAAACCGCTTCGGCGCTTCTGGATCCGGTCGATAAACGAGCAACCGACGGCCCCGTTGAAACCCTCGCAGCGAAGCTGCTGGCGAAACATAGCGGCACCAAGTCGGCGAGGGGCCATGATCTGGCGTACTGGGGCCGGAACGCGCAATGGGAAGTGTTGCCCGGCGTCGACCACGTCGAGTTGAAGAACCTTCAGGCGATCAACACGATGGCCGAGGTGGCGGGCGCCAATCCGACCAACTCGCACGTGAAGGCGATTTACAACGATCTGCTCGGGATCGTGGACGCCGCCGCCGTGGCGTCTCGCAAGACCCCCGAACAGAAGACGATCACGCGTGAGCAAGCTGTGGCTTGGTGGGATAAGCATTTGGCGGACACGAGCGCCGCCCAGGCCAGAACATCCAAGCCGTACAGAACCAAGGGCGATCGCTTCTTCGCCGAAATTCACCGCATTGAGGATGCGTCGTTTCGCCGATCATCATCGGGCTATGACGCGCGGTACGAGCGTAAAGTCTGGCGTTCAAAGCAGTTGGCGCGCCACCTCGCCGACTGGGTTCCGGAACTGACGCTGAAGGCCAGCGAGCTCGTCGAGATCACGGCCCTGAATATGCGGGAGAAGCTCGAGGCCGGTCTTCGCGCCGTTCAGGCCGAGCGTGCATTGGATGTCTCGAGTTTGTTGGCCGAGACCATGCTCCATGCGGTGTTGCGGCACTGGTTCGGCAGTGAGCCTGTGCCTTGCAAGTTGTTTCACCGGTCGGTCCATGGCGACAGGGTCACAAAGAATGCTCACCTGGTGCACGGAGAGCAGGGCGATGAACTCTGGATCGGCCGCACGCATCTGTTTGACGAGAAGGATCCTGCGCCGCTGTTCGAGCGCATCAGCGCCGAGCTTACAACTGCGCTCGATACCGAACTGCTCGTTGAAGAGCGGGGGATCATTCTGCAGCTGAGGGAGCCTCAGCATTATACAGACCACGCGGTCGGCGAGGCCCTCGCACCCGGCGCGCCGATCGATGACTTTATCAACGTCCTCTGCTTGCCCATCCTGGTGGCCTACGACAGCGAGGTACTCTCCAGAGGGCACGCCGATGATTATGAAACCCATCTCCTGACTGAACTCAGCGAGCTTGGGGCAGGTGTGACGGCGAGCCTCCCGACCTCAGTGGAGGAAGTCCGGGTCCACATCTTCCTTATCCCGGTGGAGAAGCTTTCGGCGCTCCAGGACCAATTCGCCGAAAACCTGGGGCTGTCATGAACTACGCGCGTGTGAGATCGGCCTTGGCCGGGCAGGATTTCGACGGCATCGAGCCGTTCGATCTGCTGCGCGCGATCGCAAACCACGTCAACGACAAGGAGGCCGCGCAGGACGGACGGGACCTGGTGATCCGTGCGCTCGCGCGAAGTGACGCTTTCGACGAATTCGAGATGCAGGTTTTGACATCTCTCGTCCGGGCCGTCGGTCTCTATCCCTATATGAGCGAAGCGCTCCGTTTCGCCCAAGACGATGATCGCCTCGCCTACGAGCTCCATCGACCTGACGGAATGGATGAGGTTTTTCATAGTCTCCAGGCGAAGGTCTATTACCAGCTCCGGACCGGCTCCAATGTCGTGCTCAGTGCGTCAACCAGCGTAGGCAAGAGCCTGCTGATCGATGCCATGATCGCGCTGGGGAGGTTCAAGAAGATCGTCATCGTGGTGCCGACCCTGGCCCTGATCGACGAGACTCGGAAGCGCCTCGTCCGCCGTTTCAGGGACGGGGTTCATGTCATTACGCACCCGACGCAGACGGCAGACCTGAAAACGACGAATGTCTATGTGCTGACGCAGGAGCGCGTCCGCCAACGGATCGACCTGTCGAATGTCGATTTTTTCGTCATCGACGAGTTCTACAAACTCGATTTGCGCCATGAGACGGACAAACGACGCGCGATCGAACTTAATCTCGCGTTCCATCAACTCGCGGGCACCAAGGCGCAGTTCTATCTGCTCGGACCCAACATTCACGCGATCAAGGGGCTTGATCGCTATGAAATCCACTTCATTCCATCCGAGTACTCCACTGTCGCTGTGGATGTGGTCAACTTCGACCTGCCGACCCGTGGTGATGAACGGGATCAGAAGCTGGTCGAGCTCTGCCGTGAGCTCGATACGGCGACCTTGATCTACTGCCAGGCGCCCGGAAGCGCTGCACGAGTCGCCGCGACCTTGATGCGGGAGGTGGCCAAGGAGGACATACCCGACTGCGCCGAACATGCGGACTGGATAGACGAGAATTTCCACTCCGAATGGGTTGTCGCAAAGGCGATGCGACGAGGTATCGGGTTGCACCATGGAGGCATTCCCCGCGCCCTCCAGCAGCACATGGTCCGGCTATTCAACGAGGGCGTCATCACGCGTCTCATATGCACCTCGACACTCATTGAGGGCGTGAATACCGCAGCAGAGAACGTGATCGTCTACGACCGCCGCCGCAACAAGAACGTGCTCGACTTCTTCACATATAAGAACATCCAGGGCCGCGCCGGTCGCATGGGGCGTTACTTCATCGGCAAGGTCTACATGCTGGAGAAGGCGCCAGCGGACGAGGAAACCGTGGTCGAGTATCCGGTCGGCGAGCAGGATCAGGAGACGCCGCTCTCGTTGATCATGCAGCTGGAAGACCAGGATCTCACGGACATATCGCGATCTCGCGTCGCAGCCGCGCTCAAGGACAGTTTCTTGAGCGAGGACACGATACGCTTGAACGGCTCGGTAGAACCGGAAACCCAGAACCTCATCGCCCGCGCCCTGTACGACGCAATGGCGGAGAGGCCGGATCTCTACACTTGGCGCGGGTTTCCAAAGAAGCATCAGCTCGTCGCTGTCGCCCAGCTGATCATGGACTTCCTCTCGGGGGCAGCAATGCAAAATCTGGGCGTTACCTCTGCCAGTCAGCTACATTGGCATCTGTCGCGCCTGAGTCAGGATGGCGGTCTGCGCGCTTACCTTGCGGATGTCGCCAAGGGCGTGCTCCCGCATCAGGACATTTCGTCGAAGATCGACGAGGCTCTGAAGATCGCGCGGAACATCGTCAGCTTCAGCTTTCCGCAGGATCTGATGGTCATCCACAACATCCAGCTAGAAGTCGCCGCCATGTTGGATGTCCAAGCTGGCGACTACACCGTCTACGCCGAAGCGGCGAACCATCTCTTCCTTCCCGCCACCGTGGCGGCGCTGGACGAGTATGGTGTTCCGCTCCAGATCGCCGGAA
Source organism: Brevundimonas sp. GW822-FHT03E11 (assembly GCF_058801445.1). NCBI lineage: Bacteria > Pseudomonadati > Pseudomonadota > Alphaproteobacteria > Caulobacterales > Caulobacteraceae > Brevundimonas > Brevundimonas sp. GW822-FHT03E11. The sequence goes on from NZ_JBXANG010000004.1 coordinate 16,186, forward strand.
AGATCTCGTCCCGTCTTGAGCCGCACATCGTGCTCGATGCCGTTATCTCCAAGCTGCGTGGGCTGGAAGTCGATGAGGTTGGCGAACTCACAGATTTCGAGCGGCGTTGGATTCGCACTGTTCAAGAGACGCTTTGAGGTTTTCCGTTTCGCTTCTGAAATCGCTGAATACTCTGCGTCGTCCTATCCGAAACGCCCGTGGATGAACCAGGCCTGGGAGCCGGTCGTTGGGTCCTCGCCGTCGCCGGCGCGGAACAGCCAGAAGCGTTCGCCGGCCTCATCCTCGACCTGGAAGTAGTCGCGGACGGCCCACATCTCGGCGTCGCGGCGTCCCCATTCGCCGAAGATCCGTTCCGGACCATCGGCCCGGCGGATGCGGCGGCGGATTCCCCGCCAGGTGAAGTGGGTCGGCGGGTTGTCAGGCAGAAGCGCCATGGTCTCGATCGGCTCCGGTCTGCGGAACAGCCGCGTGGGACGCGGCCAGTCTGGCGTCCACGCCGCTCCGGTCGGCGCCGCCAGGGGCGCGACCTTGCGGATCGACCGCTCGGGAACCTCGCTCTCGACCGGGGCCAGACGATACAGCCGGTCGGCGCCGATGCGGTTCGACAAGCTATCGACCAGCATGGAGACATCCGGCGCCGCCTCCGCGCCGAGGCGCGTGGCGGCGGGGCGCCAGTTCAGCGGCTCGGCCGCGCTGGCCGCGAGCGTCATGCGATCGATTCCGAAGCCGGGATCGATCGTCTCAATCTTGTCGGTCAGCAGCCGCGTCAGACGGCGCACATCCCGGATCGGCTGGGCCAGACCGATGCGAACAGCCTCGATCCGGTTGTCGATGCGGAAACAGAGCCAGTCCAGTCGACGAGCCCCGAGACCGAGCGCCTCCAGTTGCACGCACAGGGTCTCGACAAGTCTTTCGGCGTAGCGCGCCAGGGTTTCGGCCGCGCCGATCGGCTCGGCGAAAATCCGTTCGACGCGCGGCGTCTCGGGCGCCTCAACCGGGACCAAGGGCTCGGCCGCCCGGCCATAGGCCTGGTCGAGCCGCCGCCCCAGCATCGCGCCGAAACGCAGTTGAAGCGGGGCGCGAGGTCGATGAGCGATGTCCGCGATCCGCTCGAAACCCATCCGCCTCAGGCTGGCGGTGAGGTCCGCCGGCAGGCGCAACGCCTCCAGAGGCAGGGGAGCGAGAGCCGAATCGACGCCGTCGTCTGCGATGAGGGTCTGGTCGGCGCGAAAACGCGCGACCGCATGGGCGGCGCCCCAGGTGGGGCCGATAACGCCACGGCCGGTAACGCCCGCCCCATGGAGCCGCGCCGTCAGATCACGCAACAGCGCCGCCTCGCCCCCTTGAAGGTGCGCGGCGCCGGTGATGTCGATCACCAGACCATCCGGCGGATCGGCCTGACAGACCGGCGCGTATCGGCGCATCGCCCACAGGGCGAGACGCTCCAGGGCGTCGGCGTCGCCGTTCGGGTCGGCGTCTCTCACGTCCAGTCCCGGGATCAGCGCCTGCGCCTGGGTCGCCGCCATGCCGACGCGCGCGCCGCATGCGGCGGCGGCGGCATTGCAGGCCGTCACGATTCGTTTGCGGCCGGTTCGGCCCGTGAGGAGGAGAGGGCGATCAGGCGGCGGCGCGTCGGCGCCCAGCCGCCGTCGCAGCCGATCGACGGACCAGTTCGGCAGGAAGAGCGAGACGACCCGTCTCATCGCAAGCGTCCACAATGAAGTCCGCCGCGTCGGCGCCGCGGCAACGCATGAGTTCGATCCGCCATCGCGCCCGGCCGACCCCAGGGACCGGCAGGGGGGCGGACGGCTCGGCGCTGACACGCCAGCGCGTCGCGGCGGCGGTCGGCTGGCCGAAGTCGGCGGCCTCGGCCGCGCGCCGCCATCGTCGGACCGCCAGGCCCATGACCCCGGAGGCTTCGGCGGCCAACTGAAGCCGGCGCGAGGCCGTCATCGTCAGGCGCGACGTCTCGCAAACGACGCCGGCCAGGCCGCCATGACGCAGCCCTTCCTCGAAACAGGCCATCAGAGATTTCTCGTCACCGGCTTCGAGATAGATGACCCGGTCCGGATCGAGACCGGCCTGGCTGAGCGCCGGGGCGAACAGGTCCGGTCGAGTGATGCACCACAGCACCTGTCCCGGCAGACGGGCGACGATGCCGGCCGCGAACAGCGCGGCCGCAGCGCCGCCTACGGCGTCGTCTCCGCCGCCGGCGACTTCGTGCAAAGCCCCCAGGGCCAGACCTCCGCCCGGAAGCGCGGCGTCCAGCGCAGCGACCCTGAACGGAAGCACGCCGACCGATTTGCGATCGGCCTGCTCCAGGGCGCGCACCTGTGCGCGCAGGTCTTCAAGGTCGGCCGGGCAGACGGCCTGCATGGACGGGTCCTCCCTGGGGAGATAAATGTTCTTTAAATGTTCTGGTTCTAAGGCGGCGTCGGAGTCAATCCGGCCGGCGTCTTATCCCCCGGGATTTGCGGTCGGCGCGGCCTCGTGAAATCCTCGGTTCAAGAGCACGGGAGGTCGTGTGATGTGCAACGAGTACCAGCTCATCCTGCCGTTCGACGATGTGATCGCGGCGTTCAATCTGACGGGAAACCGGCTCGTCTTTCCCGGCGGCATGCCGAACTTCGGCCCGATGGCCTCGATCCGCATCGGGGATCGGGCCCCGATCATCCAGATGGGGGCGGAGGGGCCCGAGGCCGTGATGACCCCCTGGGCCTGGAAGGGGCCGGGCGGACGCCCGGTCTTCAACTTCCGTTCCGATGGGCGATCCTTCGATGGCTCGCACCGGTGCCTGATCCCGGCGGACGGCTTCTTCGAATTCACCGACCCCGAGCCCGGACAGAAGCGAAAGACCAAATGGCGCTTCACCCTGTCCGGCCAGCGGCTCTTCTGGGTGGCGGGCCTGATCAAGGAGGGCGCCTTCGCCATGCTGACCACCGAGCCGGGGGAGGATATCGCCCCCTATCACGACCGGCAGATCGTGGTGCTTCGGCCCGAGGACGGTGCGGCCTGGCTCGACCTTCAGCGGCCACAGACCGAACTGTTGCGGGCTCTGCCCGCCGGGAGCCTTGACGTCGAGAAGGTCTTCCCCGCCGCAGCCTGAGCGCCGGTTTGAGCCTGGGCGGGTGGGAGCCTGATCAAGCGTGCCGGGGGCCATGGCGATGACCGGGTGTTCGGGGCGGCCGGGGTCTCGCATCCTTTTCGCGCCAGCCGGCGCGGCCTCTCGATGAGGCGGATCTGACCGAAACCCGGTCGGCTGGCGCAACCGCTTGCGCGACTTTCATCCCCGGCCTGACGGCCTTCCTCGCGAAACAAGAAAGTCTCTTGTCGCGGTCCTCCGCTTCGCTGCGGGGGCTCGCTCCGCTCTCCCTGCGCGCCGCCCGGGCTCCGGTCTCCCGATCGCCATCGAGGCCGCGGCAGGCGTGGCCCGAAGCAAAGGAGAGACTGACATGGCCACCATCGGCACCTTCACCGCCCAAGGCGACGGCTACACCGGTTCGATCAAGACCCTCACCCTCAACGTCAAGTCGGCGGTTCTGCGGCCCAACGAGAAGAACGACGACAAGGCCCCCGACTTCCGGATCTTCGCCGGCCAGACCGAGTTCGGCGCCGCCTGGAAGCGCAAGAGCCAGCAAGATCGCGACTACCTCTCGGTCAAGCTCGACGATCCCAGCTTCCCGGCGCCGATCTACGCCTCCCTGGTGGAGGTCGAGGGCGGACACAGCCTGATCTGGTCCCGCTGAACCAAGAGCCGCGGCGGCGCGGAGACCGCGCCGCCGCTCCTTCTTCCCACAATCCGTTTCGAGGAGGCCGCCATGACGCGCCCTGCCGACCCCGCACGCCCGGACATCCATACCCGGATCACCCAACAGATCATCGCCCAGCTCGAAGCCGGGGTCCGCCCCTGGACCCAGCCCTGGAAGGCCTCGATCTCCGTCAGCCGTCCGCTCCGCCATGATGGAACGCCCTATAACGGCATCAATGTCGTCCTGCTCTGGGGCGAGGCGGCCAGCCGGGGTTTCAGCCGGTCCACCTGGATGACCTTCCGTCAGGCGCTGGCCCTCGGCGCCCACGTCCGCAAGGGCGAACGCGGCGCGACGGTCGTCTACGCCAACCAGATCGTCCGTGAAGACACCGACGCCACGGGCGCGGATGTCCAGCAGCGCATCCCGTTCCTGAAGGCCTACACCGTCTTCAACGTCGACCAGATCGACGGCCTGCCAGAGCGCTACGGCGACCCGGAAGCCATCGACATCAATCCGGATGAACGGATCGCCCGCATCGACGCCTTCTTCAGACACTGCGGCGCCGAGATCCGGCACGGCGGCGGCAGCGCCTACTACGCCCCGGGTCCAGACCATGTGCAGATGCCGCCGTTCGAATGTTTCGAAACGGCGGACGACTACTACAGCACGCTCGGCCACGAGATGACCCACTGGACGCGCCACCACACCCGTCTTGACCGGGACCTGGGGCGCCAGCGCTTCGGGGACGCCGGCTATGCCCGCGAGGAGCTGGTCGCCGAACTCGGCGCCGCCTTCCTCTGCGCGGACCTCGGGCTCGCCCTCGAACCGCGCGAGGATCACGCGGCCTACATCGCCAGCTGGCTGGAGGTCCTGAAGGACGACAAGCGCTTCATCGTCTCGGCGGCCTCGCACGCGCAGAAGGCCGTCGATCATCTACATGGCCTGCAGCCCTGAGGCCGGGACGGGCCGACGACCGGTCGGCCCGTTTCCTCAGAAATCGAGGAACATCGCCGCCTTGTGCCGATCCGCGAGGCTGACGACCGTGTGCGTGAACGCCGCGTTCTCGGCGTAGCTGGCTTCAAGAAGACGGATGAGGCGCTCCCGGTTGCGCGCCTGGGCCGGGCTCAGGGCGGCCTTCAGCTCCTGAACCTCGTCCTCGTCCACAGTGGAGATCCAGCTGAAGAATTTGGCGAGGAAGCCGACCATCACATCGGAGACCTGAACGCCGGGATCGTCATGCGACCTCTCGACGAAGCGATAGTTGCAGAAGGGGGCGTCGCCGTCCGTCAACGTCATCCGGGCGAGTTCGCCGGAGACGACGTCCTCGGCGTCGAAGACGTGGCTCGCATTCTTCAGGATGCAGATGCGCTCCAGGAAGAAGTCCCGGAAACCGTCGATCAGAACGCGCGCCTCCCCGCCCTCGATGAAGGGCAGGGGATGGTGGCGGCCCATCTGCAGCAGGCCCCGCAGCATCTGGTAGCCGAAATGATCGAGGCGATCGGCGTGATCTTCCGCGAAGGCGATCAGCTCGGTCATGAAGGCGCGCCTGCGTTCCGGCTTCAGGTCCGGATAGTCGAACCGGGCCATCAGGGCCGCAGTTCTGGGCCTGTCGGCGCGAAGCAAGGTGCACAGGTCCGACTTCAGGGATTCCCCGAAGCCGTCCGGCATCTCCCCGGCCGCCAGCACCGAGTCGACGACATCCACGACCGACCAATAGAAGGGGTCGAGCGCGAGGTAGTGGACGAGGAGGTTTTCCTCCAGCGCCCAGTCGAGAAACGCCTCCAGCTTCCTCGATCCGAGGACCTTCGGAAACTCGCCCCGGCCGAAGAGCGCGAAATGGAGCTCCTCGGCATTGGGCTGGATAAAGGCCCGCGCTCTCAGCGGCCCGACATCGATCGGGGCCGCATCCCGACGACCCACGCCGCCGAGCGCCCAGCAGTTCAGCTCCGGCACGTTGAAGGCGTCGGCCTGGAGATGCAGTCGCCGGATGTTGTTTGTCTCGTCGTAATAGAGCCAGTAGGTCCTGTCGGCGTGGACTAGGCCGTGCGCCTCGATCAACGCCCGCCTCATCGCGTTCACGTCGATGACCTGCCTCGTCGTCTCGGGGGGCTCGCTCATGCCTCGCCCTTCCCGGGACGAGGCAGGGCGAGACGTTCGGCCGGGTGGACCTCGGGGAACCGGTCGACAGTCCCACGCCAGTCGTCCATCGCCGGCGACAACCAGCGGGTCATCTCCAGCATGGCCTGATGCAGCTTGGGCAGGTTCCAGTAGAGGATGGGTTCGTGGTGGGCGATCCGGTTACGCAGAAGCCGCACCTGCGTCAGAGGCGCCGTGAAGTCCTTGCGGGCCAGGAAGCGGCCCTCCCGCATGGCGATCCGGTGCAGGGTGCGCTGCCACAGATCGTCCTGCTCCCGCCCGAACATCGAGGTCCAGAAGCTGAAGGTCAGGGCGGCGACCACCCGGCCGTCCTCGATCGGCTTGCCTGCTTCGGTCAGCTCGGCGATCGCCGCGCGCACCTGTTCGGCCTGACGGTCGGTGAGGTGACCGGCCTCGGGCTGGAACCACCCCGCCATGGGCCTCGGACATCACAGTATGGATGCGATTGCGCAGCGCCACCTCCAGGGCCTGGAGAGGCACATAGAGGGCTTCGGAGACCCGGGTGTTCAGCGTATGGAGGGCTACGGCGCGCTCGCGGTCGCCTTGCGCCCATGCGACGTAGCGGGCGAAGCGTTCGAGAGACAGCGCGGCTTCCACCGCGTCGGCGCCGGCCGCCGACCTTGCATCGGGGTGGGTCATGGATTAGCTCTACCTGCGTACACCCTGGGACCGCCTCTGCTGCAAAGCATGCCCCCGGGGTAAATCAATTCTGGGCCCAGCCTTTACGACTGCCTCAGTCCCACCGGCGTGGAGACGCGCAGCCGGGCGGCCTCCCGGTCTTTGCGCGCCTGGGTGAATTCCGGTTCGAGCTTGCGCACGCGCTCGACCAGTCCATCCAGATGATAGACGTTCGAGCCCCAGTCCCCGGCCGCCGTCTTGCGCTGCTCGCGCCGGACAAGACCTGCCTGCTCCAGTTGGCGGATGTTGGTTTGAATGGTTTTCGGCCCCACGCCGATCCGCCGACCCAGCTCCGCCCTGGAAGGAAAGGGGGCGCGACCCGGATCGCGGTAGTAGTCCAGCAACTGCACGAGGATGTTGAACTGCATCGGGGTCAGCCCCAGTCGCGCCTGAGCCTGAATCAGGATCGAGGGGATGCCGGCGTACCCGTTGGAGATCACGGCCTTGCCCCAGATCTTGTCCTGGGAGGCGGCGGCCTTGGCGGGAGCCGACGCCAAGGGCGCGAACGGCACAACGGTCGGGGTGGTCGAGGTGGTCATGGAAAGCTCCTTCACGGAACAACCTATGGGCGCTCCATCACACGAACAAGGTTGGGGGGGCTCGAGGGGTATGGTGCTTTCATGACCCACCTGACTGGGTATGGTTCGGTTGATTAACGCCAGGAGCGATGGTTACAGTCACGATGATTCAGTGGCTGTGTGGTGACCCAGGTCCGGAACGTCACGACCTGACCGGTGGGGCGCCTGAAAGACCCACCCTGCTCCCTGATTTTCGCATCAGCGTCGTATCCCGATCGGCTGGGGCGCCCTTCAGGGCGGCGGGCGAGCGGCCGGAATCGGCCGCCGAGGGGAGGGCGAGCAGCCCCGTAGGCCTACGGGGCGAAGGGGGTGACGGTCTAGGGCAGGATAGGCTTTGCGCCGGCAATGTCTGACAGACCGACACCCTCATGGATCGCCTCACCCTCCGCGTCCCGCCTGATCTGATCCGCCGCTTCGACGCCGCCGCGGCCCTGAGCGGCGGGCGCGCCCGGCTCCTGCGACGGCTGATGGAGGCGGCGGCGCAGGCGCCCTTTCCGGAGGCTCAAACGCCGCCGCCTGCGCGCCTGTCGAGCAAATTGGGCCTGCGACTGACCCTCGTGGACATGGCCGCCCTGGAGCGCGAGGCGGCCCTGAGAGGCCAATCCCGGACACAATGGACCGTGGCCCTGATCCGTGCGCGACTGCATGGGCGCCCCCAACTCAGCCGTGGCGAGGCGATCGCCTTTCTAGAGGTACAGCGCGAGCTTCGCCGCATCGGCGTCAACATCAACCAGATCGCCCGGGCCCTGAATACGGCGGTGATGGAGGGCGCGGTGCTGGACCTGGAAGTCGCCCAGCTGGACGCCTACGTCCGCGAAATCCGCGCCCATCTGGTCGGGGTAAGGGACGCCTTCGCAGGTAACCTGTCCTACTGGTCCCCCGATCCGTGAACGACTTCCGCGTCCCGTCCGGGTTCGAGGAGGCGCTGCGTCCTCCCGTCCGCATGCGGCGGGCGAGGCTGGCGCATGCGGTGCTGCGCGTCACCCGGGGGAAGACGGGCGAACCGGCGAACGCCAGGCTCCAACGCGTCGCGCGCCGGGTTCCGGAGGTGATGGTCAAGATCACCGGACGAACGCGGGACGCAGGCCATCTGCAGCGCCACCTGGACTACATCACCCGGAACGGAAAACTCGTCCTGGAGGGCCCCGACGGCGAGCGCCTGTCGGGACGGGCGGAGGTCCGCGCCCTTGCCGAGGACTGGCGCGCCGAGCTGGATGTGCTGACCTCCCGGAAAGATGCGCCGGTCTCCCTCTCGATCATCCTGAGCATGCCGGCGGGGGTCGATCCCGGCCGCGTGCACGATGCCTCGCGCGCGTTTGCGAACGCCCTGTTCGGCGATCGGCATCCCTATGTCTTCGCCCTGCACACGGACGACCGACACCCCCACGTCCATCTGACGGTCCGGGCGCTCGGACGTGACGGGGAGAGGCTCAATCCGCGCAAGGCGGACCTCCAGCTCTGGCGAGAGACCTTCGCGGCGGCCCTGCGGGATCGCGGCGTCGAGGCCGAGGCCACGCCGCGACGTGCGCGGGGCGTGGTGCGCAAGGGCGAGCGCATGCCCGTTCGTAAGCTGCGGGAGCGGTTCGAGCGTGGAGACGGCCCGATGCCGGAGACCCTGAAAGGCGCCCTGAAGGATGCGGCCCGGCCGCCGGCTGAAGCGGCCCCCTGGGAGGTCCGTCTGCGCGAAAGGCAGGCGCAGATCCGCAAGGCGCTCGTGGTCGAAGCCTTGCGGCTCCAGGCGTCGAAATCGGAGTCAGATCGGAGTCTCGGGCGGGATCTGGAGACGTTTGTCCGGACCCTGCCGCCAGCGGCGACGCGGCGCCAGATCCTCGCTCGAGCACTAGGAGAGGGTCAGGGGCGGCCGGAGAGGGGCAGGGATCGAACCCGCTGACGAGGACGATCAGCCATCGCCCAACCATGGGCGAAGGTCGTCATCAGCGCTGCCGGGTTCGCTCGGCCCGTTGGCGGTTGTCGGTATCGCGAGACTTGTCCGGACCGGGCTGAACCCGCGCCCAGGCCTGTTGCAGCAGACGCGCCTGGGCGGCCGGGTCGGCGATGAGGGTGCGGACGACCACGGCGGCCATGTCCAGACGACGCTTCATCTCCTCCCGGCTGGGGGGCGTGGCGCGGCGTTCGGCGCGTTCGGTTGGCTCATTGGCGGCCTGCCGATCCCGTTCGGTCGGCTTGTAGCCCGCCACGTCGAGGCCCAGGGATCGTCCCTGCACCCAGACCTCACGGCGGAAGGCCTCGTCGCCCGAGACCTTGATGCCGGACCAGCCGCGGTGCTGGGCGATCCGCAACATGGAGGCGACGGCGTCCGGATACGCCTGCGGCGAGGACAGGGCCCGGCCATGATCGCGGAACATCGGGTCCGCCGCCTTGTGGTCGCGATAGTAGCGCTCCGGGCGACCCTGACGGTCGCGCTCGATCAGGTAGCGATCCAGCAACTGGGTCGGGACATCGCCCTTGTCGAGCGAGCGGCCGTCCGCTCGCGTCCCCGGCTTGGGCGACACACGGTTGCCCGGGGCGGGCTTTGGCCGAGCGGATGTCATGGCAGCCGCTCCCGGGACGGAGCGCCGACGGGGGCTGTGACGACGCGCTGGAGCCAGGCCTGCACCTCCGCCTCCGTCGCGCCCGGCGCCGGGGGCGTCAGGCCTTCAGCCGTGAAGCGGCGGACGATGCTGTCGAAATCCATGTCGGTCTCCACCTCTGTCAGGGGCAGGGGCTCCGGCGGCGGCGGTGTGGGCGCACGGGGCGCCGTCGCCGCCGGCGGCGGTGGCGGGGGGCGCAGTCGATCCGTGAAGCGCCGGTCGCGGTAGTAGACGAGCTTGCGGCCGCGCGTCGGCGAAAGGCCCGCCTTCAGGACGATCAGGGCCTTGTCCGACAACTGCATCAGTTCCTGCGGAAGCATGAGGGCGCGCCTCTGGTCGGAGTCCGTCAGACTGCGGCGGCCCTGGCCGAGACCGATCGGCCGGCTGCGGCTGCGAGCGCGATAGGTGTAAAAGCCGAGGCGTTCGCTCAACTCCTGGGCCACCTTCAGTTCCTTTGGCGCGAAGACGATCTCGAGACCGCAGTTGGTGAGGATGTCCTCGGTGATGTCCGGTCCATACAGGGCGCGCAGCTGGGACGGGCTCTGGATGACGGGAAGCAGACGCAGGCCATAGCCGGCGACCCAGGCGAAGGCGTGGGCCAGCACCGGGGCGCGACCGAGCCGGGCGAACTCGTCCAGCAAGACCAGCGTCGGCGGCGTGTCGGCGGCCGGCAGGGTGCGGCTGTTGAGATCGACGAGTTGCTGGAACAGGAGGGCGTAGAGCGGGGCGACCCGGTCCATGTTCTCGGGCGAGGCCGCCAGATAGAGCGACAGACGGCCGTTGCGGATATCGCGGAGGTCGAAGTCGCTCGCGGACGTCGCCGCGTCCACCAGGGGATTGAGCCAGAGACCCATCCGGGTGGTGATCGACTGGCGGATGGAGGCGAAGGTGTTCTCGCCCGAACTGCAGAAGTCGGTCAGGGCGGAGGCGGCGCCAGCCGGAACCGGATCGCCGATCCGGCGTCGCTCCTCCAGCAGTTTGGGGAAACGCTCGCGGGGGTCGCCTTCGGTGAGCTGGCGGTAGATTTCGCCGAGCGTGAACGGGAGGTCCGGCGTCGCGGCGACATAGGCGCCCACCCCGATGAAGCCGGTGCGGGCGGCTTCGGACCAGAAGGGGTCGGCATGGCTGTGCGCCGGAAACAACATGCCTGCGATGCGCTGGAGTTCATCCAGAACGACGATCGGGGCGGTGCGATCAATGTGCTGGAGCGGGTTGAAGCGCGCCGTGCGACCGTCCGCGGCGAGCGGGTTGAACAGATGCACCTGCTGTCCCGCCTCTTTTCGAAAGCCGGCCGTGGCGTCGAAATTCTCCCGCTTGATGTCGAGGACGACGACCGAACTGGGCCAGGCCAGGAGGTTCGGGATCACGACGCCCACGCCCTTGCCCGTCCGCGTCGGGGCGTAGAGCATCACATGGATAGGGCCGCCCGCGACCAGAAGGCCGTCGGCGGTCTGGCCCAGCAGGATGCCGGTCCGGTCCCGCAAATGATGACGACGCTGCTCCGCGCCGGTCGACCAGCGGGCCGCGCCATGGAGCGGTCTGCGCATGCCGAGAGCGATCGCGGTCATGAGGATGAGAAGGATCAGACCCATCACGCCCGCCCCGACGCCGAGCCAGCGCCGTACCTCGGGATCGTGGCGGTAATAGTAGAACCAGGCCGGGACGCGGACGGGATCGATCTCTCCGGAGAACCGGCCCAGACCGATGAGGGCGATGAGCAGCGCGCCGGTCGTGATCAAGGCGAGCGCCGCGGTCAGACCCACCGCGACCAGGGCCGCCCTAGTTCCCGGCGCGGCGCTTGCGAAGCGGGTCATGCCACACCTCCGTCATCAGGAACCGGCCGTTGGTCTTCTTCATCTGCACCACCACATCGACCATCAGGTGCAGCATGGTGCGGATGTCGTCGCGCGGCAGGTCGCGCCCGCCCTCGGACTCGCGGACCAGAAGCGTGAGTTGCTCGAAGGCGAGGCTGGCGGAATCGGCATGCACCGTGGTGATCGATCCGGGGTGACCGGAGTTGACGTTGCGCAGGAAGAAGAAGGCGGTCCCGTCGCGCAGTTCCTGAAGCAGAACCCGATCCGGTCTCATCCTCAGCGCGCTCTCAAGGAGCGCCTTGGGGCCGACCTTGGCCAGCCCCTGGCCGTCCTTCGAATAGACCAGATGGACGACGTTGCGTTGGGGCAGGATCAGTTCGCGCGTGTCCTCGATGGTCAGCAGTCGCTCGTGGGCCGGGATCAGTTCGACAAGACCCTTGGCGAAGGTGGTCTTGCCAGAACCCGTGGCGCCGGAGATCAGGATGTTGCGGCGGCTCTCCACCGCCAGCCGGAAAAAGCCGACCCAGTCGCCGGCCTCCCGCAGCCGGACCAGGGCCGCGTCGGTGTCATCGATTTCGTCGCCGGTCACAGTCTCGGCCGAGGCGAACAGGCCGGCCGCGTGGAAGTCTTCCAGGCCCATCCGTCGTCCGGAAGGCTTGCGGATCGTCAGGGAGACCGTGCCCGGTGGAACGACCGGCGGGAGCACGATCTGGCAGCGCGCATCGCCCGGCAGGACGGTCGAACAGATCGGTCGCTCCGCGTCCACATCCTGTCCGGTGTAGGCGGCCGCCGCGACGGCGAGCGTGCGCAGCCAGCTCTCGGTGAGTTCGGGCGCCGTATGCCAACGCCAGCCCTCCGGACCCTCGACCCCCACCTCGGTCGGCCGGTTGATCACCACCTCGGTCACCGTCGCCGGTTCGAGATAGGGGCGCAGCGGCGCGAGGTAGTGGTCGATGACGGAGGTGTCGCGCATCACCTCGGGCGCAGGCCATAGACGTCGGCGAAGTTCAGATCCTGGGCGACGAAGATCGAGACTTCCGAGCCCTGGGCCTTGCGCAGGGTCGGCGGAATGCCGATCGATCCCTGAAGAGCGACGGCCGCCGCGTCCGACGGTACGCGAGCTGTGGACTGGAGACCCTGGCCGCCGCCAGCTGCCGCATAGGCGGCGTCATCGACGATCGACAGCAGCAGGGCCCCGCCGAACCGGTCCCAGAACCGGGTGTCGATCGCGCCGTCGAAGCCGGAGCGACCGAGCGCGTCCGCAGCCGGGGAGGCCAGGGCGATGGCCACCCCTCCCGGCGTCACCGCCCGCGTCCAGAGCACGAACAACCGGCCGCGACCAGGCTCCAGCGCGCCGCGGTACTCGCCCAGCACCCGGGTGCCCCGCTCGAGCAGGACCACGGCGCCGTTCTCAGAATAGACATCCCGGGAGATCAGGCAGGTCACATAGCCCGGGGTGGCGCTGTCCATCGCCGTCTGAAGGACGCAGGGCAGGGTGGAGCCCGCCGTGATCAGCAGGTTGCGGTCGGGAAGTCGGCCGGCCCGCGCCTGGCCGATCGGGCTGATCCGCCGCAACTGGTCCAGCGCGTGGTCGGCGCCCGATGGCGGGACGATGGTCTGTGTGGGCGAGGCGACCAGCGAACGGTCCGCCGGCATCGCCCCCGGGCGGCTATAGGCCAGCACCGGGGCGCGGCGGGCGCTTTCGGCGAGCGCTTGCCGCTGTTCCGCGGCCGTGGGGCCGGACGCCCGGGCGTCGGGTTCGGTCGCCGCGATCGCGGGAACCACCTCGCCTTCGTCGCGCAGCAGGGGCGCATCTGGATCGGAAGCCGCCGTCTCCAGCAACGGCGGCCCCGGTCGTCTCGCGGGCTCGAAGGGGGCAAGCTGGCGCGGCGGCGCGTCCTCGGCCGGATTGTCACGGTCGCGCGCATCGCCCCGGTCCCATGTGGCGAACAGGAAGACCCCGCAGCCGGCCGCAAGGGCCGCCAGGGTGATCAGGCGTCCCTGACGACCGCCGATGCGGCCGGCGATCGGCGATACGCCGCGATCCTGGACGGGCGACGGATCCCGGGGCTCGGGAGCGGGCGGCGGGGGAGGCGTATCCGTCGTCATGACCGGTCTCCTGTCACGGTGCGGTCGACGACAGGGGAGGCCGTGCCGGTGCCGGTCGACACACCACGCGGATCGAAGGCGTCGTTGAAGATGCAGAGGACGGACCCGCCATGGCGTAGCCGAAGCCCGGCCGTCACGCCGTGGATCACGACGAACTCGCCGCGCACGTCGTAGGGGACGAGCCGTTCGGAGCCGTCTCCGGCCACCTCGAAAATCGCGGGGATGGGCTGGGCGCCCGGGAAGCGCAGGACGGTGAAGCGGCCGTTGTCGGTGACCTCGCTCGGTTGGAGACGGGCGTCGCCCTGGACCGAATAGGCCAGGTTCCGTCGGCCCTCGATGGCGCCGGCTTGAAGCTCCAGCCCGACCAGCCGTTCCTCGAGCGCGGTCGCCGACGCGGCCAACTGGGCGGCCGCCCGAGCCTGCTCGTCCTCAGGATAGCGGAAGCGGACCTGGTAGGCGGTGGAACGGGCGCCCGGATCGCGGGCGACCAGCTCGAACACATAATGGCGCGCCAGCCCGGCCCGCTCTGTGACGACCAGGAGATTGGTCGCCTGATGGCGTTCGCGAGGCTTCAGGAACAGGACCGAACCCTCGGCCGCCACCTCCCAGGCGACGCTGTCGCCGATGGCGGCGTGGCGGATGGTTTCCTCAGGCGAGAAAATGATCTGGGTGGCCGTCCGGAAGGCGCCCGAGATCTCGTAGACGGCGTGCGGAGCATAGGTGAACTCCTGGATCCGATCATTCGCGTGCGCGCCGCCGGCCGGCAGGGTGATCGCCAGCAGGACGGCCGCGACGGGCAGGCTCAAGGATTTCATCGGATGACCTCCGGGTCGGCGCGATAGGATGTGACCTGGAAGCCGAGGGGGTTGCGGAGGCGATCGGCCTCCGTCATCGGCGCCCGGGTGTAGGAAAAGGCGATCGTGGCGATCCAGTCGCTCTCGGTGACCTGTTGGGCCTGACGGACGGTGCGTCGGAACCGCACATTGGCGACGCTGTCGTTGATGAAGCCGATGGCGCGGATGGAAACGACCGCCTCGCCGCTGCGGCCGTAGAGGTTCTGCGGACTTTCGGGGTTGGATCCCCGGTAAAGCTCGGCCCAGCGGCGTTGTTCGCCTGGCCCCGAGAGGAGGGAGACCTGGCGGAAGGCGTCCTCCGCCGCCGGGTCGAGGTAGCCCTCCCGCGCCCGGACATACTGGCCGAGGAAGTATTTGCTGACCGCCTCGTCATAGCGAATGGGACCCGTCTCCTCCGACAGGCCCCGAACGACATCGACGGCCCCGGTCGCCTGGTCGACGCGTATGACAAAGGGCTCGCTGGTCTTCAGCGGCGTCAGGAAGGTCACAGCGGCCGTGGCGGAGATCGCAAGGGCCGTGGCCACGCCCGCGGCGGCCCAGGCGAGGCGCCGGGATCGCAGGGCCGCCGCCAGTCGGTCCTGGTCCCACCGTCGGGCCTCGGTGAAGTATTGCTTCAGGTCGTCGGACTGAACGCCGGTCATGCGCACCCTCCGGCGACCGGGGCCTCTTCGGCGACGCCGGATGGCTCGCCGGCGGTCGGCTCGGCGCCGGTCTGGGAAGGCGGCGACGTCGGCAGGAGGATCGATCCATAGGGGTTGGCGGGCCGTCGATCGCGCCCGTCGCAGGTCGGGGCCGCGGCGTCGCGACCGGTGGCGCAGCCGGCGAGCAGGCCGCTCAGGATCAGCATCAGGCGAAGGCTCATGTCAGGCTCCGTTCGTCGGTCGGATGGTTCCGCCGCCCTTGGGCGGCTGGCGACTGGCTTCCAGCGGCCCTCGCGCCCGGCCCGAGAACCCGGATCCGAGAGCGGCGGCGTTGGCGAAGTCGGCGAGGCCGGCGCTGGCCCCCCCGGCGATGCCCGCAGCGATCGCCGGCGTCTGCAGGAAGAAGATCGCGCCCAGCAGGCAAAGGGCGACGAAGATCAGACCGCCGATCATCGGGTCGGCCCCCTGGATGGCGCCCCACTGATCGCGGACCAGCGACAGGACCAGCTGGAAGATGACGATGATCAGGGCGAACAGGACGAGATAGTTCACGGCCTGGCTCAGCCAGCCGAAGAAGTAACGCCGCGTGGCGTCGAACAGGGCGCAGGCGATGAAGATGGGCCCCAGGGTGACCAGCAGCGCCAGGGCGAGTTTGGCGACGAGCACGACGCCGAAGCCGAGGGCGGCGGCCAGGGCACCGATGATAAAGACCGCTGCCGCCACGATATAGGGGGCAGGATTGAAGGCGGAGGCGTCGCGCGAGATGTCTTCCCCGAGCCAGGCGGCGTAGGCGAAAAACTGGTCGAAGGCGGCCCCGACGCTCGGCGTCTCGGATCCGCTGACCGCACGGGTCAGGGCGTTGGGCAGGCTGGTGAACAGGGGCTCGGTGACGAAGCTGGAATAGGCCGGTGTCGTCGCCAGGGCGTAGAGGAAGGCCAGCTTGATCGAGCGGACCGCGAAATCCATCACCGGTTCCGAGATGGCGCCGCGCAGGATCGCGACGCCGTACAGCACGACATACAGCAGCAGGGCGATCCGGAGCGGACCATCCACCTCGCCGATGACCGAGGCCAGCCGCTCGCCCAGGAAGACATTGAGGCGCTCGTCGATGAAATCGTAGCTCGGCTCGAAGACGCGGAACGACATGGTCAGGGCTCGCCGAACGTCCGCGCATAGGCATCCATCCGCTCCCGGCGACGCGCTTTAGCCAGACCCTCCCGCGCGGCGGCGCATTCCGGGCGCCGGGCGCCCGCGTCGCACTCGGCCACGGTCCTCAACGCCGCTTCCGGGTCAGCGGCGAAATCCGCCGCGTCCCGCTGAGGGCTGGAGCAGGCGGCCAGCAGCAGCCCGGCGACACAGACGAGCCGTTTCACCGGAACGTCCGTTCGTAGGCGGACTGACGGGCGGCGCGAGCGGCCTCGGCCCGCTCCCGGTTCCTTTGCTCCTCAAGCCGGGCCTCGGCCGCCTGGGTGACCGCGAGTCCTTGAAGGCGAAGCTGTTCGTTCTGGATCAGGGCCTGTTCGGCGGAGAGGCGCGCTTCGAGATCCATCACCGCGCGGGCGTTGGGGGCGGTGTCCAGGGCGCGACGCAGCGTTTCCAGCCCATCCAGCCTTCGATCGGAGGCCGCGCCGACCGCCTCGCCGATCGCCAGGTCCCGGGCCGTGCGGGCGCCTGCCCGCTCGAGACTGTCCCGGTAATAGGCGTCGGCCTCGGACAGCTCCCCTCCGGACGGGGTGTAGAGCCGGGTTTCGCGCCGGATCGCGTCGGCCCGGTCGGCCAGAGCGCCGAGGGCGGATAGATCTCCCTCGGCGGCGGCGCGCAGCGCACGACCGTCCGGGAGGGGATTGCGAAGCTCGGGTGCGCCCAGGCTTTCGGCCAGGCGGTTGACATCCGACAGATCGTTCAGGCTGTCGAACAGGGCGCGCTGTTCCTCGATCTGGGCCTGCAGGGCCTGAAGCTGCTCGAGGCTGGTCCGGGCATCCTCGATCATCTGCACCAGGGCCCGCGGATCGTGGACGACATACTGGGCGTGGGCGGCGGGGGCGGCGAACAACAGACCTGCGGCCAGGGCTGTTGCGGCGAGAGGACGGAGGATCACAGGGTTCTCCTTTGCTCATGGAAGGGTGCGCGCCATTGCGCGTAGTCGTCGCCGACCTCGGCGCGCAGGCGGTCCAGCAGGGCGACCGTTCCGGCGCGACCGGACAGGACGGCGAGCGCGTCATCCATGCCGCCGAGGTCTAGCTCGACCACGACGCTGTCGTGGCCCTGCTTGACGAGGAAGCGGTGGGACTCCGGCGTCAGCTCCTCCCGGACGAGGCGAAATTCCTCGCGGGTCAGGCCAAATCCGTCGATGTAATCCCGCGCCTGGCCGTGGGCGTTCGGCAGGAAGATCTGGGTGGCGCACTGTTCGAGGATGGCGTGGGCGATCGGCGAACGCAGCGCGTCGGCGGGTGACTGGGTGCCGAACACCATGAAGGCGTTCTGCTTGCGCCAGGTCTTCAGGCCGTCCTGGGCCAAGTCGGTGAAGGCCGGATCGCCCAGAACCTTCCAGAACTCGTCGATGTCCAGAACCAGGCGGCGGCCGTCCACCCGTTCGGCGATACGATGGAAGAGATAGAGCATGGCCGGCGTGCGGACCTCGTCGTGGTCCAGCACCTGGGTGATGTCGAAGCCGGCGAACCGGGCGCCGAGACTGAGTGCGTCCTCGTCATTGTCGAGCACCCAGCCGAGAGGGCCGCCCTTCTGCCAGCGTTCCAGGCGCGCGCCGATGCCCCCGGCGTCGGCCTGACCCAGGAGGCTGCGTAAGGCTGCGATCGAGCGGCGGTCGCGCGGCAGGGCCTCGAGCGCGCTGACACCGTCGTCGATGGCGCGCGCCTGGGCGACCGTCAGCGTTTCGTCAGGGCGGGCGACCAGGGTGCGGATGAGGCGCACGAGGAAGGCGCGGTTGGCGGCGGAGGGCGCCAGCGCCTTGAAGGGGGCGAAGCCGGTCGGCTCCCCATTGCGGAGCGCCAGATAGGTGCCGCCGCTGGCCCTGACGAAGATCTCCGCGCCGCGATCCTTGTCGATAAAGAGCTGCTGGGCGCCGAACCGCTCGAGCTGGGCGAGCATGAAGTTCTGGACGACCGTCTTGCCGGATCCCGAGGGCCCGCAGATGAAGGTGTGGCCAAGGTCGCCGACATGGAAGTTGAAATGGAAGGGCGAGCCGGCGGTGCTGCGCAACACCGCCACCGCGGACCCCCAGTGGTTGCCCTCGGCCTTGCCGACCGGGTGGGCGTGGAGCGGCGCCAGGGCCGCGAAATTGCGCGAGGTGATGGCGGCCGGTCGGGTCCGTCTCGAGAAGACGCCGGGGAACTGCGACCAGAAGGCTGCTTCCAGGCCCAGGTCTTCCCGCGCGACGACGAGGCCGGAATCAGCCAGCACTGCGCGGGCCTTGGACAGATGGTCCGCGAGCTCCGACGGGTTCTCGCCGTGGACGAGGACGGACGCCTGATGCTCGCCCATGACGAAGCGGTTGCTGGTCAGGTCGTCGAGGGCGTCGGACAGGCCCTCGATCTGCGACCCGGCGCGATCGCGCGCCGAGACCATCTGGTTTTGCTTGCGCTCCATCACCGCGCGCGCGGCGGCCTTCGACAGGAAGGCGAAGGACTGCGACATGACGAAGCCGAACCGGGCGTTCAGCAGGGGGTCCCAGAGGCCTGGCCGGGTCGTCGCCGGATATTCCTTGATGGCCAGCACCCCGCCGAACCGTTCTCCGGCCGCGTCGCGCAACTCCAGAACCTCGCGGCCGAAGATGGTGCGGACAGTATAGACCGCTGCGCCGAGATGGCCGTGGACGAGCGGTGCTGCGGAGCGGCGACCGGTCAGGATCAGCCCCATCACCTCCAGAGGTTCGGAGAACCACAGCCCGTTTTTCTCGTAGAGACCCAGCGATCGCGGTCCATAGCGATCGAGGTACTGGACCAGGTCGCGCCCGGCCTCCTCGAGACGCCGCACCTGGGCCGTCATGACCTCGGCGTCGTCCCGGCGAGCCTGGCGCAGCCGCCGCATCATGGCCGCAGCGCGGTCGGCGCCGTCGCGGCCCGGATGCAGGACCAGGGTCACGAACAGTTCGTTGACCCACAGGCGGCGAGTGGCCATCCGGGCGTCGTAGGCCTCGGCGAGGCCGGCGGCGAAAGCCGAGGCATGGCCCCCCGGGGGAGAAGGCGGGACCTCGCGCCGGACGATATGATGCCAGATCGCCAGCCGGTCGTCGGCGAGGTTGCGCCAGGCCTGGTTGAGCTTGACGTGCCAGTCGTTCAGGTCGCGCGCATCGGCGGTCTCGAAACTGGCGCCGGAGACCTGGAACACCATCATCAGGGCTCCGCTGTCCAGTGCGACCACCTGGTCGTTCACATGGCGCGCATAGGGGAGCTGGGACCGGAACTCGGTCTCCCGGCGCAGGCGGGACGAAGGAGCGCCGCCGTCACCCACGGAGAACCTCCATCGGCTGGTAGCGGCGGACGAGGGGGAGGGGGGACACCGAACTGCCGCCCCACAGGGCGCCGTTCCGGCACCGTCCCTTTGTGTCGACGTAGAGGAACAGGAGCCGGAAGGCATTGTGATCCGCCCGGCAGATCGCCCGGAACACCAGGTGCAGGGCGGGCGCCACGAGGAGGTAGAGAAGGCTGCCGCCGACGAGGAAGACCACGCCGGAAACGATGACGTTGACGCCCATGGCTTCCATCGGCACGCCCATCACCATCGCCGGCCGGGTGCAGGCGAGGAACAGCGGATCCTCCGTCAGGCGCTCTTCAGCCATGCCCGCCTCCATCGGCGAGCCAGACGCCTGTGACGACCAGGGTAGCCCCGCAGGCGCCGCCGCCGATCAGCTGGGCGAACCGTTTCGGTGAGATCAGACCAAGCCCGACCGCAAGGCACAGAGCCAGGAGCGCCGACGCCAGTCCGATCAGGGAGAGCAGGCCGGGCGAGGGCATCACGCTCCGCCCGTGATGAGATTGACGATCTCCGCCGCCCCGAAAACGACGACGATGCCGAGAACGACGATCGCCGCCCGCCGCAGGTCGAAGAGCCCGAACATCCACAGAATGCCGACGACCACGACCGCCAGCACGGCCAGGAGACGGGCGGTGTTTCCCGTCAGCATGTCGACGACGTTTTGCAACAGCCCCTCGACGTTCGCCGAAGCGAAGGCCGGTTGGGCCGTAAGGACCGTCGCGGCCAGGGCGATGGAGAGGGTCGCCGCGGCGGAGCGGGAAGGGCGGCGCGCGGATGCGATCAGGCTCATCGGGTTCACCGTTCGGCTGGAGTTGCAAAGACGACGGGGCCGGCCTGCCGGCGGCCGAAGATGTCCCAGGCCGGAGCGGGCGCTGGCGGTGACAGATCGGGGTCGGCGCGATCGGGACGCGCGAGGGTCCCGACGATGGGCGGCGCAGCCAGCCGAAGCTGGACCGCCGCAGCCTCCACTCTTGAGACGTAACCGTTCCGGAACCCACGTCGGGCGTCGCCGGTGTTGTACCGGGACAGGGCGATCCTGAGTGCGGCCTGACGGTCGGCGGGCGTCTCCGCGGAAACCCGGTAACCGGCCCGCAGCACGGTCGCCGCCGCCGCGAGATTAGGGCAGGGATCGAAGGCGTCCTCGACTGACAGATCCAGCCATTCAAGATTGCGGCTATTGATCTGGGCCAGGCCGAGATCGATGTTGGCGCCGCGCGCCAGCAGAGCCCGCGCCACGCGCGCAGCCTGGGCTGCATCGCGGGCGCGCGCGGGCGCCGTCCCGCCCCGGTTCACACCGATCGCCAGGGGGTCGAAGCGACTTTCGACATGGGCGATCGCTGCGAGCGTTTCAGGCGCGACCGACGGCGCGCAGGCCTGCGAGAGGGCGAGAACGGCGGCGAGTTCGAGCATGAGGCCTCCAACGAGAAGGCTTCACCTCACCAGAGACGAGGGTTTGCGGGCCACCCGCGAGATCCCTGTGGGAGATCTACGGTAGGAAGGACCGCGGCTCGGAGAGTTCACGCTCGACCTTGGCGAAACGCGCCACGGCCTGGATACGGGTGCGCACGCCCAACGCCTCGCAGGCCGCGGCCAGATGCTCGTCCACCGTGCGCGGTGAAATGCCGATCTGCTCGGCGATCCCGGGCGAGGAGAGACCGGTGGCTGCCAGCCGCAGGCACTCAAACTGTCGGTCTGACAGGGCGTCGATCGACGATCCGAGCGAGCCCGGCGATGTCGGGGCGAGGGACATGACCTATTGAGCGGAGCTTGAGGCGCATCTGGAAAGACCGTGACCTTGGCGCCGTAAACCTACGGTCGGTCCGCTCGGCCAGAACGCTCGGTCAGCTGGCGTCGTCGCGGACCGGGCGCATCAGCCGCGCCCGACGTTCCTCAAGCCAGGCGTCGGCCTCGGCGTCACGATGTACGGACTGGACCGCCAGATCCCGCAGCGTCTTGGTGAAGGTGTTGATCAAGGTGCGGGCGTCGAGGTCGTTGATGGCGTCGCCTGCTTCCTCGTCGAACTCCTGCAGAACGACCACCAGGATGGTCGCAAGTTTATTGTCGGCGCACCGCAAGGCGAAGTCCGGAGACCCCAGGGCCAGCGCCGCGAGGATGCCGTGTGGATCGCTGTCGGTGACCTCGGCGAAGCGGTGGATTCGCTCGATGTTGATCCGGCCCGCGCCGGACTCGAAATGCTCGTAGGACCGCAGGGCCATGTTCATCCCCTGGGCCACATCGATCGTGCGCATACGTCTGTGCGTGCGGATGAGGCGCAGGCTGGTGGAGAGGACGGCGTTCGGCGTCAGGGGGTGCTGGGAGTCCATCTGTCGGTCTATGCCCCGGCCATCCACATCACGCGAGATATACTCCCTACCTCTACTGGTTGAAAAATGCATCAGCCGGGGGTCAAATGAAACCCTCGAAATATCAACGACGTAAAAGCTGCGGTCATGACGCAAGTTTATTGCGGAACCCACCATAGACTCTACTCACCCGCGCGCACGACCCTTTACCGAGCGGTCGTCCGCTTACGGGGAGAGCGGTCGTATCCGCCGCGCCCCGTATGAGGCAGCGTGATCCCTTCGGCATGGCCATGGCCAGTCTGCGGACAGCGATCGAGGACGGTCTCGCGCCTGGTCAGCACCTGTCGGTCGCGGACATCGCCGCCTCCCTGAAGCTCAGCACCAGCCCCGTTCGCGAGGCCCTCTCGAGGCTGTGCGGCGAAGGTCTGATCGAGGATCGGCGGGGGCTCGGGTACTTCACCCGCGCCGCGCCATTCGAAGATATCGTTGGGCTTCTGGATCTGGAGGCCGCCCATGTTCGTCTGGCCGCCCGTGACGGGATGGTTCCGGGGCCGGTCGATGCGACCAATGAAGTCGTTGAACGGTGGATCACGGACGTCGTCGCCCGTTGCGAAAGCCAGCCGTTGGTCGAGAGTCTGATCCGGGTCAGACGCCGGCTCGCGCCCCTGCGTCGCCTGGGCGAAGCGATGATCGATGCGGAGACGCCGGACGAAGGCGATCGGCTGGAGGCCTACTATGCACGGTGGCGGGTCGCGGCTGGCCTCGTGGCCGCCCGCATCCGGCGGCTTGATCCCGGCCAGTCCGAATACACGCGCAATATCGTTTGAATCGATTTGGGATCGGGCGCTGATGGTCTGTCGTCGACCTTCTGTCGACCTTCAGAAAGAGGAGACGACCATGACCACCAAGAGCATCTCGCGCCTCGTTCGCCTGGGCGCCGCCCGCCAGCTCACCCGCGCCAACTCGCGTGGCGAGTTCGACGAGCTGAATCCTGTGCTGAAGTACACGATTCCGCCAACCGAGTAAGCGGACGGGCCGCTTCGGCGGCCCGGACCTCCGGGCTGGGCCTCGCCCCGGACCCCGCGATCAGAGGCGTTCTTCGTGACAAGGAGATGGATCGATGAAGATCCGGACCGACGCGACGATCCTGCGACTGGGGGCCGCTCGCCGGCTGACCCGGGCCATCGCTATGGGACCGTTCACCGAACTGAATCCGGCTCGGCATTGGACGATGCCGCCCGAATGATCCGGACGGGGTCGCCTCAGGGCGGCCCCCGACGGTCCCTTCGATCCGACCTTGGGCGTGATGTGGAGAGGCCTGATGCCGTCACGCGCTCCTTTCGAATGCTGGAACCCTGCTGTGATCCAATCCGCCTCGTCCGGGACCTCTCTCGTTGCACCGCAGCTCCAAAGCGCCTCGCTGGCCGACGGGCTTCATGCGGTCCGGATCGGCGATGACCTTGTCCTCCTCGACCTCAATGCAGACGACTATCTGTGCCTGCCGGAGTGCGGAGACATCACTGTCACCGGTCGCAGTCTCGCCGGCCCCATGGAGGCCCTCCTGCGTCTCGCGGCGGAAGAATTGCTGCATCCCATGCAGGCCGAGGACGACCGACCGGACGCGCCGAAACTTCCATCGACCCGCCTTCCGCCGCCGCCGCCGACCAGGCCCGATATCCGGGATATCATCGTCTTTGCCCGGATATGGGCCGATTGTGCAGGACGCCGGCCAACGCTGCTTCAGCTCAAGCAACGGCACGCCGAGCGACAGGGACGGCGGGACGACCCGGTCGCGCTCGCCGCCCGAGTCGAGGTCTTCAGACAACTGCTGCCGTTCGCGCCCGTGACCGGGGCATGCCTCCTTCAGGCAGAGATGCTTCTGCGATTTCTCAATGCCGCCGGCCTCGACGCCGACTGGGTGTTCGGCGTCAGGACGTTCCCCTTCCTTGCGCACTGCTGGATCCAGTGCGGCGATCACTGCGTCAGCGAGGCGCCTGAAACCCTCATCGTCTACCGCCCGATCATGGTGATCTGACGTGGCGGCGGACTCGGCTATCGTCCTCGTCGGCGACAATCCCGCCGCGCTCGAGGCGGCCATCGCGCCGATGCGGAAACGACTGAGCCGACGCGGCTGGTCCCGCAAGGTTCAGGCGCCCTTCCTTGCGGTGTTTGCTCCGTCCGCCGGACGGCTGGACATCACCTGCGGCCTCGATGGCCATGGGCTTCTGATCGGAGACATCTACAACAGGGACGGGGAGCGACTGGAGGCCCGGGAACGGGGCGTCCTCGGGTGTCGTCGTCTCGACAGCGCGCGCGCCCGTGACGTGTGCTCCCAATACTGGGGCCGTTATCTTCTCCTTCGCCGGTTCTCCGGCGAGGTCTCCATTCTCCGCGACCCGTCTGGCGGAATCGATTGCGTGGTCTGGCGCCGAAACGGCGTGACCTTCATTGCGACCGGCGCCGATGTCGTCCTCGATCCCTGGCTTCCGGACACGACGGCGATCGACTGGAGCGAGGTGGCCGCCCTGGTGCGTCGGCCGGGTGAGCACCGGCATAACCTGGCCTTGACCGGACTGACCCCTGTCGCCGCCGGCGAACTGCGGACCGTCGGAGAGACGTTCAACCTCGGCGACCGGATCTGGAAGCCGGCCGAAGTCTACAGGCATCGCGATCGGACCGCGCCGCCGGACCTCAAGGCATCCGTGGTACTCGGTGTCACCGCGCTTGCCGGGACGAGGCGCTGGGTCGCGGAACTCAGCGGCGGGCTGGATTCCGCCATCGTGGCGGCCGCCCTGTCCACCGACCAGCGCGGACGGGTCGCGGCCTGGGTCAATCACTATGTCGATCATCGGGAGGGTGACGAGCGGGGATATGCCCGGGCGGTTGCTCGACGTCACGGCGTGACCTTGACCGAGGTGCGTCGGGAGGGATTGCGTCTCGGAGCCCCACGGCTTGAGGTTGCCGCGGATGGCTTTCGGCCAGCCTCCAATGACATCGACCCCGACTACAATGACGACATCGCCGAACGCATAGAGGAACTCGATGCGTGGGGATCGCTGACGGGGCAGGGCGGCGACGCCGTCTTCTTCCAGATGCCGACCTTGCTGATCGGTCTGGACGAAATCTGGGAGCGTGGCTTCAGGGCGAGGGGCGAGGTCCTGCATCGCCTGTCCCGCTGGTTGCGCCGTCCCGTTTGGCCGACGGCGCTCGCCCGGGACTGGCGTGAAGAGCTCCGTTACCGGTCGTCCTGGACGCATCCGTGGCTCGAGGACCTTCGGGGCGTACCGCCCGCCAAGGCCATGCAGATCTCGGCGCTGGCCTTCTGCCAGACTTTTCAGGGCCCGGCGGTCCGCAGCCGTCGCGGACCGTGTATCAATCCGTTGCTCAGCCAGCCGGTCATGGAGGCTGGTCTCGCCCGTTCCGCAGTCGACCTGACCTGGGGCGGTCGCGATCGCGCGGCCGCACGGGCGGCTTTCGCCGATACGGTGCCGTCCGTCGTCCTCGATCGTCGATCCAAGGGCGAACTCGGGGCCTATTACGGTCGAGCCGTGGCCGAGCATCTTCCCTTCATCAGAGACTATCTCCTCGGGGGCGCCCTGGCGGAAGCTGGCTTGCTCGCCCCCTCGCTGGAGGATCGCCTGACCCGTGATCACCTGCTTTGGCGGGGCGGCCATTCAGAACTGCTCAGTCTGGCGCAGACGGAGGCTTGGGTTCGGCGGTGGCGAGATCGGCTGGCCCTCCAGAGGGCTTGAGGTAACGGTCGAACCACGCCCTGACCTGTTGGTAGTAGAGCCGGATATTGCCGGGGCTGCGAAGGCCATGCTCCTCCCCGATCAGGAGCGTCAGGGCGACGGGCCGTCCAAGACGGTGGAGCGCGCCGTAGAGCTGTTCCGATTGGCCCAGCATGAGATCGTACTCCCCGGCGACCAGGAGAGTGGGTGTGTGGATTCGGTCGGCTTGGTCGAAGGGACTGTTGCGGCGGTATCGGTCGGCCGCGCTCCAGTAGGACGTCCGCATCGCGGCCTGGCCGGACTCGAGCCAGCGCGCGCTGGCGGAGGCCGCAAGGGGATGCCCCCCCTCCAGCCTGAGGGTCGACCCCACATCGCCAATGACCGTCGAGAAATTCATGGGTCCGTTCAGGGCGACCACGGCGTCGAAGCGGTCTGACTGGGCCGCGCCCATGACCGCTGACCAGGCGCCGAAGCTCCAGCCCCATACGCCGACCCGTTCCCCATCGACCAGGCCTTCGGCGCCGGCCGCGTCGACAACGGCAAGGATGCGCGCGGCCAGTCCGTCAGCGGGCTCGCGCGTCGGCGGGAGGTCCGGAATGAGAATGGCGTAGCCTTCGGCCACGAGCAGTTGCGGGGCCATGGAAAGGCTCGTGGATTCCCGCCGCATCCACCAGGGCGGCGCGTCATAGGCGTCACCCTGATAGGGCACCACGATGACCGGCGGTTTCGAGGACAGATCTCGAGGAAGATAGAGCCACCCGCCGACGCCGCCCGGAGCTGAAACCCGGCGCGGCGCCGCCACCTCGATGCGGTCCAGCTCGGGATTGATACGCCGGACCACGGTACGCCCGTGCTCGTCCTGCCGCCTCAAGACGTCGGGCTCGTCCTCCTGCCCACTTCGGTCGATGCTCACCCCGTGGCTCCAGCTGACCGCAGCCCCTGGGGCGGCGATCGCACAGGCCGTCTCGAGAGCGGGGTCGGCGTACACTCGACAGAGCCTCCCGCCAAGTTGTGACAAGGTGGCGAAGCGCCTTTTCATCGGGCCGTTCAGGGCCCGCAGGCCGAAAGGTCCGCCGGGGTCGACCGCGGATCCCGCCGGTCCGAGCACGGTCACCTGGCCGTCTGAATCGAGGCGGACGAGGTTCCCTCCGTGATTGAAGAGGACGACGGACGGGTGTTCCGCAACGAGCCGGGCGTTCGGCCCCAGACCGGAAATCGGCTGGATGCCGCCATCGAGGCTGAACCAGCCTTCTCCCGCCTCGGAGCGGCCCTTGAACACCGGGGCGCCGTCCAGCCAGCCACCCTCGGCGGTGGGCATTCCCTGGAAGTCGGTCGCCGCGACGGGGGTGACGCCCGACGGGGTTTGATCCTGCACCTGCCCGTCGGTCCCAACAGTCAGAAGCCGCGTGCGGTCGCCGTCAATGGCGACCACGAGAAGTGCGTCTGATCGGGGCGACCAGGCGAGAAGGCTGGTGGAGATGTCTCCAGTCCCAGGGGGGGATATGAGCCGGCGATCCTCCAGCGAGACGATCTGCAGGCCTCGCGCGCGCCTCACCTCCGTCGAGGCCTCGGCGGCTGGGGGCGGCAGCAGCGGACCATCGAGGAGAAGCGCGACATGGCGGCCATCCGGCGAGGATTCGAAGTCCAGGAACGGGCCGTCGGCGATTGCGGAGGCGCGTCCGGTCGTGGCCGTGATCCGCCAGAGGCGACGAGGGGCCAGGGTATCCTTTGCGTCTGAGCCCACCATGACGGCCGCAGCGGCCCCCTCCATCGCCGCCGCTCTCAGGGCCAGCAAGCGCGCTTGCTCCGTGCGCGGTCCCGCCAGTCGTGCGGGAAGTGAGCCGTCAGGTGTTCCCAGCACGATCAGGCTGTCGTTTCCCAACCATTCGACTGACCGCCCCCACAGCCCCAGGTCAGGTGCAACCTCCGTCCAGACCACCCGCCCCGTAGCCAGGACGACGACCCCCAGACGCCAGGCGTCGTCCCGAAGTCTGAAGACGACCATGCGGCTGCCGTCCGGCGAGAACGGGCCAGCCGTGTACCCGGCGTTGTCCGCCATCGGCAAAAGCGGTCGCGGCGGGGCGGTGTCGTCCAGATCGAGACGATACAGTCGGGCGTAGCGGTTGGCGCCCTCGGCCTCGACATCATGTCGGGGGAGATCGATCCGGCTGAGGCGTTCCTCGAAAACGGCGATGGCGCCGGTTGGGTCGATCGCCACGCGCCCGTAGCTCTCAAGACCCAAGGCGATCTCAACCGTCAATGGGTCAGCCCGGACGAGGGACGGGCAGGCGAGCGCAAGAGCGCTCGCCATCAGAAACAGGGCTCTGCGCATTCGCGCTCACCAGCGCTTGACGAGCTGGAGAGAGACCTGGCGCCCGAGGACATTTGTGTTCGCAGCGTCGTAGCCGATGCCCGCCGGGGCGTCATAGAATGGCGGCCCCTCATTCAGGAGATTAAGCACGTTCAGGGTGAGCGAAAGGCCCCTGATCCAGCCAGAATCCAGATCCACACGCGCCTGACCGTCGAGGGTGATCCAGTCATCAATCGCCCTGCCATTGGCGGTGTCCCGCCCGCCGCTGACGTGATTGAGGACGCCCCCGATGGTGATGGGCCCCTGCATCCACTGGGCCCCCAGCCGGCCCCGCCAACGCGCGGGGAAGTTGGGAACGCCGAGGAGGTCCTCAGTCGGCGAGGCCGGGGTGATCGTCCTGTCGTTCGTGATCAGGTGCGTGACGGTCGCGTCGAGCGACAGGTCGCCAGATCCAAGGGTGAAGCGATAGCGCGTCGACAGATCCAGCCCCTGCACCTCCACCGCCGAGGCGTTGACATAGCGATTGTCGATCACCGCGCCATAAGCCGTCGCGGGGAAGACGTTCGGGTTGTAGTTGCCGGGATGGGCGAGGAGCGACTGCACATAGGCGAGATCGGCCGCATCGGTGCGCGGGGCGACGTAGCGAATGAAAGGCGCGAGCGTCGGATCGTTCAGGGCGTCGATCAGGTTCTCCGCCACCGGAGTTGCGATCCGGTCCTCGAACGTCGTGCGGAACCAGCCGCCTTCGATCCGCAACCCTTCCATCGAGCTCGGTGTCCAGACAAACCCGGCGGTCCAGGATTCGGCGGTCTCCGGGGACAGATCAGGATTGCCACCGTACTGAACGATGCTGATCACATTGGAGCCCGCGCGATCGAGGAAAACCGGGCCCAATCGATATGCACTGTTCAGTTCGCGCAATGAGGGCGCTCTGAACGAGGTGCCGAAGCTTGTTCGAAAAAGTAGATCCGTGGTCGGCTTGTAGAGCAGTCCGACCTTGGGATTGGTCGTCTGACCGACCCCTTCGTGATCCTCGATCCGGCCGGCGAGCGATACCTCCAGCCGTTCGAGGCCGGGGCGGGTATTGTCCGGCCCCACAATCGGGATTCGCAATTCGGCGAAGGCGGCGGTCACATCGCGCTCGAACCGGGTCGGGGCGGCGATACGTGGGGTCGCGCCGGAGATGAAGTTCTCACCGGAGGTCTCGAACCGCTCGCGCCGGACATCGAGGCCGATCGCCATGCGGAGGTCGCCGCCGGGCAGGCTCAGCAGGACGCCGTCCGCCTTCAGGTTCATCGAGGCGACCGTGCTGACGTTTTCCGACCGGATGTAGCCGGACCCGATGAAGGCCAGCAGCGCCGCGCTGTGCGACGCCGGATCGCCGTAGGGATTGAAGAAGCCGTCGACCGACGGGCGGAAGGGGGTCGCAGGATTATCGGGCGTCGCGCCAATCGCTTCGTCGAGCCGGGACGTCTGCACACGGTTGGTCGCCAGCAGCCCCGTCGTTTCACGCCCTCCGCTGAAATAGGCGTCGGTGTTCCATCCGAATAGCGTTCCGCTGATCCCTAAGGCTCCGCCCACGCTCCGTGAGAACCCCTCGTCCCGGCCGGGGCCGAGATCGTTGATGAAGGAGTAGGCGATTTCCTGGTACGGCTCACCCGCGACAGGGGTGAAATAGGGGTTGTCGGGGGATACGAACAGGATGCCGATATCGGCCATTGTGTCCTGCTTGTACCGTCTGTCCGTGTACCGGATGTCGCCGTCCAGGCTGAAACCGCCCGGCAGGTCCTGACGCCCCGCCAGGAAGAGACTGTTCCGCCTTTGGTGGGGGAGGCTCCACTGTCCCTGCATCTGGTTGGTCAGATTGACCGCGCCGGGCCGGAAATCGCCCGCCGTGAGATTGAGGCCATTCTGACCCGGGGGAATGGCGTGGGTTGGTTCATACGAACCGCTGATGGGATCAAACGCCATCAGATTGCCGGGCGCACCGTAGAAGAAGCGATGATCAGACCCGCCCAGGGCGCGAAGGTCGGCATCGGCGGTCAGCCGGCGATCGGCCGCCCGAAGCTCTCCGCGGTCATGAAACTCGTAGGCGGCGACCATGCTGCCGCTCGACCAGTCGAAGCCGCCGCTATGCGACAGCAAGACTTCCTCGGCGCCGCCGTCGCTCGTCCCTCCCACGCGCAGGCGGGTCTCGGCCACCTCGAAGCGGGACTTCAGGATGACGTTGACGACCCCGCCTACGGCGTCCGCACCGTACAGGGCGGACGCGCCGTCGAGGAGCACGTCCGTCCTCGCGACCGCGCTGGTGGGGATGTTCGAGATGTCCGAGAAGTCGCCCGCGCTGCCGGTGCCAGCGATCCGCCGACCATTGACCAGGACCAGGGTGGCGTCAGCCCCGAGGCCTCGCAGGTTCACTCCGGTCGCATAGGCGAGGTTGCGGCTCGTGCGGTCTGCGCCTGTTCCGGCCGACCCTTCATAGGCCGCGCCGGTGAAGTTCTGGGGGAGGGCGGCGAGCGTTTCGGCGACCGTGCCCCGTCCCTGTCGGTCGACGTCGGCCTGGGTGACGACAGTGACGGGAGACGGACTGTCGGCGCCGCGCAGATAGGTGCCGGTCACCACGACCTCGCCCAGCTCGGTGGCCTCGTCCACGTCCAGGTCGGCGCGCGCGGCGGGATCGAACAGGACGAAGACCGTCGGCCGGCTCTGGCGATACGACAGACCGGTGTCGCGCAGCATGAGCTGCAGGGCGGCTTCCGGCGCGTGATCTCCGCTCAGGGCCGCAGACCGGCGGCCGGCGACAAGGGCGCTCGGATAGAGGATCTGGAGACCGCTCTGACGGCCGAAGGCGGGCAAGGTGCGCTCCAGCGGCCCAGCGGCGATCTCGAAGCGGCGGACGTCGTCCGACGACTGCGCGATAACGGGCGTCGCGACTGCCATCATCAGCGCGGCGAGCGCAGTTGAAGTGTATCCGTGGCCCATGGCTTTCCCCCATTTTTCTACCCGCGAATGTGCGGGGCGGGGAGGAGACGTTGGGTCGCGGACTTCAGTCTAAGTCCGGGAACGAATTATTTTCAGGCGCTGCGGCGCAGCACGATCCGGCCGTCGTCTGTCCGCGAGGCCTGGAGCGGATAGAGGTCCGTCAGGGCCGCGACAAAGCCGTCGACATCGCCTGCATTGAAGACGCCGCTGACAAGGATTTCCGAGACCCTGGCGTCCTGAAGCTCGATCGGCTCGCGGCTGTAGCGATTGACCTCCGCCACCGCCACCGAAACCGGGGTGTTCTCGAAGGTCAGCCGTCCGACCGTCCAGCTCGTCGCCGCCGTGACGTTGGTGGTCACCACCTGGGGCTGGCGGGCGGAAGTGACGACCTGCTGCCCCGGCGCGAGGGACCACTGAGCCGGTCTGTCCACATCGTGTCGGACCGCGACCCGCCCATCGACCAGGATGACCCGCGCGCCCGCGCCGGAGCGCCGGACGTCGAAACGGGTCCCCAGAGCGGTCACCCTTGTGTCCCCGGCCGCCACCACGAAGGGGCGCGCGGCGTCGCCTTCGACATCGAACATCGCCTGGCCGGACGTGAGGGTGACGGCGCGACGATCCCGCGTGTAGCGCACTGCGACCCGCGTGTTGGTGTCCAGAGTGATCCGCGAGCCGTCCTCCAGCCGCACCGTCCTCTGCTCCCCGATCGCCGTCTCATAGGTCGCGGGCCTCTGCTGGAGCCAGGTGAGGCTGAAGGCGCAGACCGCCAGGGCGGTCGCCCCGGCGACGCCCAGCGAGACCAGACGGCCCGACGGCCTGCGCTTCCGTCGGGTTTCAGGCCCGCGCGCCGCCTCGGCCGTCAGGGCCGCCATCTCCGGGTTGCCGGCCAGGGCGCCGGCGGCTTCCCACATCGACTCGATCTTCTGAAAAGCCCGCGCGTTGGCGGGATCGCGGCGCCAGGCGCTGAAGCCGCGCACGTCCGCTGTGGTCACCTTGCGCTGATTGAGTCGAGTGAACCACTCGACGGCTTCCCTGCGCCTGATGTCGGCCTCCGCCTCGATCGTCATTCGTCTTGCCTAAAGGTCCAGCCGAGACGCGCAATACTCAAGCGCCCGGGCCATCCGCCACTTCACGGTCTGCTCGCTGATCTCGAGGGTCCGGGCAATCTCCGGATAAGTCATACCGCCAAAGCGGTTGAGAACGAAGACTTTGCGATACAGGGGCGGCATCTCGCGGATTGTCTCGGTCAGCAGCGCGGCGTCGAATTGCGCGGCCGCTTCGCTGACAGGCTCGGGCGCCGCCTCCCGGTTCCTTCGCTGACGGGCGTCCCGCCTGTGCTCGTCATTCAGCAGGTTCAGGGCGATCCTGAGCAGGAAGGCCTTGGGGTGACGGATGTCGGCCAGGGCGTAGGGCGCGGCGCGGATGTAGGTCTCCTGGACCACGTCCGCGGCGGCGTCTGCGCCGATCCGACCGCGCAGACGCCGTCCCAGCCAGGGGGCGTACTGACGGTAGAGACGGCCCAGACCGTCCTGTCCCTCCGCGCCCAGCTGCTTCGTGTCTGTCACCACGCCTCTCCGACCTCTTCGACAGAGGTCCGGAATCCGGGCGAGACCGCACGCGCGGCCGCGCGCGCGTCAGCGCACGCCTCCGCAGGCGCCGGCAACCGACATCCGTGCGTCGCACGGGGTCGTCGATGACTTGATGTCGCACAGGGGATTCCAGGCCCCACCAACGCGAACGTCGGCCCTGGAAGCATGAATCAAAGGCGTGGCGGGTGCAAGTCGCCCGGTGCCGCGGCGCGCCGGCCGCCTTTCCGCAAAAATCTGGCGGGGAGACCGCAAATCACTGTCGTTGCCTGAAACGACGATTCCCGCCCAACGTGAATCCTGTTCACTCAGGGAGTTGTCCATGGATTGCGCGTCACCGACCCAGCCTCACGAGACACCCGCGTTGAGCCCACGCGAGTCGGAGTGCCTTCTGTGGGTCAGCCGAGGCAAAAGCTCGGCCGATATCGGCCAGATCGTCGGCCTCTCGCCGCGCACGGTGGACAGCTATCTGGAGAAAACCTGTGCGAAGCTCCGTGTCCGGACCCGTATTGAGGCGGTCGCGGTCGCCGTCCGCGACGGCATCATCGACCCCGACGCGGAGTGAAGTCTCGGGCCGGGAGCGAGGAGGGGGCGGGTCTGGAACTTCTGTACCGAAGCCGGGAGTTTCAGCGATGACCGCCGCCGACGCTTTCGCGTCCCCCGGCTCTCGATCAGCGCTTATCCGTTCCGGAACCCGCCGGCTCATAGTCTAGGGGCGCTTCCCGCCCGGAGTCGATCCACTGCGGAAACGTCGCCCCGGGCCAGGCGCCGGAGGTCAGAAATGGTAGCTTGGATCGACCGGCCGCACGCCGATGGAGCCCTGATGTCCTACCCTTCCTTCACCAGCGCCGAGGAGACGGTCGACCGGTTCCTCGAAATCCTCTCAGATCACGGCGTAGACCTCGCCGGCGCGTCGCAGGACGAGGCGTTGCAGATGATGAACGTCATCCAGATGTGGCGCGATCCGCACCTGCTGCCGGCCGATCCCCGGCCGGTTCTGCGCGCGGCGATGGGGTTCGTCGATCTTGCCGGCAAGGTGGTGGGGGTCGCGGGTCACAAGGATTTCGGGGAGCTGATCCCTCATCTCAAGATGCTGGCGAAGACGACCGTGCTGCAGAATGCGGCCAGCCCGGTGACCGATGATGCCGGGAACAAGGTGATCGAGCTCTATGTCGCCGCCCTGGCCATGAGGTTCGCCGATGACGTGAAGCTGGATCATCCTTCTGCGTCAAAGGGCGATAATCCGGATGTCATGTTGACGTACCGCTCCAAACGCTGGGCCCTCGCACTGAAAACCCTGCATAGCCGCCGCCCGCGGACGATCTACGACAACATCAAGAAGGCGTCCGACCAGATCGAGGCATGCGAGGCGGACCATGGTCTGGTGGTGCTGAACGTGAAGAACCTGCTCGACTACGACGCCCTGTGGCCGGCGTCGTCGATGCCCTTCCCGGAGACCAAATTCACATCCGACTACTTCCAGCAGATCCGGGCGATCCTTGCGCCCCTCGACGAAATCCCGGCCGATGATTGGCTCGCCGCCCTGGGACCGGGCCGCAAGGCGGCTCTCCCGGTGATGTTCATCGGCCAGGCCGCCGCTTCCGCCCTTCCCACGCATGGGGGCGGTCCGCGTCCCACGGCGATCAAGGGCATGATGACCTATCTGACCCCGAGCGATGATCCGGTGGGGGCGCTCAAGCTGGCGTTATCCCTCAACGACGCCGCCCAACAATTCACCTGAGTCTGTCGGAGGTCTGGCGATGAGGCTTCGTCACACGATCTAACGCCAGACATCGACCCTGCCAACCGCGCGCGGTCGCCGAGCGGCGGGCCGGTTTGGATGGTGGAGATCCCGTGGGCGAGCGTCGGGCGGGCCTGATGCAAAGCGGTGTAATCGTGCGGTTCGCCATCGCCATCCTGTTTCATGTGGGGGCCGGAGGCCGGCAACAGCCGCCTTTGCGCGGACTTTGTAACGCATTGCCTGTTTTCGGGATCGGAAGTAACGAGCGCGAGATGACCTGGTCGATGACGACATGGGCGAGATTGATCGTGGCGGCGACTATCGTGTTCGCCGCCTTCTTCTTCGCGCCTGCCGTCGACGCCGCCACCTGCCTGCCGGAGCCGCCCGCGGCCCATGCCATCGTGGATCACGATCAGGGCGGCGGCGATCACAGCGACAAGGGCGCCGGCCACGGCGTCTGCTCGCACGGACACTGCCACCACACGACCACCGCCCGCGCCAATGGCGTGGACGCGATCGCGCCCGCCTTCGGCGAACCGCCGCTGGAGAGCGGCCGCCAGGATGATTTCCGGGCCTCCATCACGCCCGACGGGCTGAAGCGTCCCCCCAGAGTCTGACCGAAGACCTGCGCCTTTGCGCGCCTCTTCGTCCTCAGAAACTCTGGAAATGAATCATGTCTCCCACATCTCGCAGACGGCCGCGTTACGCGGTCGGCTGCGCCCTCGTCGCGATCGCGGCGAGCCTGGCCAGTCCCGTTTGGGCTGACCCGGCCCCGACCTATGCCCAACTTCTCGCCCAGCTCGGGCAAGCCCCGGCGACCCTCGAGGCGCGCGCCAACTACGACGCCGCCGAGGCGCGTGTCCGTCAGGCGCGCGTCCGGCCCAACCCCGTGCTCGGCTTCGATGTCGAGAACGCCTACGGCTCCGGGCCCTATTCGGGGCTGAACAACGCCGACATGACCCTGGCGATCAGCCAGGATCTCGAACTGTGGGGGCGTCGTCCGACCCGCGTCGCCGCCGCGCGTGCGGAGGCCGGCGCGGTGGGACTTCAGCGCGATCTGGCGGTGATCGACGCCGCCGGACGCCTTGCGCTCGTCTATGCCGAGGCGGAAGCCGCCCAACGGCGGGCGGCGCTCGCCGAAGAAACCCTGACCCTTACCGTCGCCGACGCCAGGGCCGCCCTGGCGCTGGTCGAGGAAGGCCGTGAGCCCCTGCTGCGCGGTATTCAAGGGGAGGCCGAAGCCGCGGCCGCCCGCGCCACACGGGACGAGGCCGTCGCCGAACGGGACGCCGCCTACGCCCGGCTGACCGCCGTCGCGATGATCCCTGCGCCCGTGACCGCGATCGATGCGAGCCTGCTGGACGAAACGCCGGCGACAGGGGGCTCGGCTATTGAGGACGCCCCTACGGTTCGCGTCGCCGAGGCCCAGCGCACGGCCGCCGAGCGCCGGGTCGATGTTCAGCGGGTTCAGGCCCGCCCGGACATCAACGCCAGCGTCGGCATTCGCCGGTTCGAGGCGGAGGACGCCACGGCCCTGACCTTCGGAATCAGCATGCCGCTCCCCTTGTTCGATCGGAACCGGGGGAACATCGACGCGGCCCAGGCTGAGTTCCGCGCTGCGGACGCCCGGCTGATGTCGGCGCGGCAGGAGGTCCAGGCCGACCGCGCCGCGGCCGTGGCCCGTCTGGCCGCTTCGGTCAGCCGGGTGAGCGCGGCCGACGCCGGCGTCACCGCCGCCGAGGAGGCCTACCGCCTGTCGCGGATCGGCTTCGAGGCCGGACGCATCTCCCAGGTGGAATTGCGCATCACCCGCACCGCCCTCGTCAACGCACGCGCCGCCGCGGTGGACGCCCGCCTGGCGCGGGTCCGCGCCGAAATCGATCTCGCGCGCCTGGACGGCCGCGCCCCCTTCCAAGGAGCCCTGTGATGCGCAAGCGCACATCGAACAAAACCCTGTTGATCGGCGGCGTCGCCGCCCTGGTGATCCTTGGCGGCGGCGGCCTCTGGTTCGCCACCCGAGGCGGCGACCCGGCATCGCCGCCCGCCGCCGAAGGCGAAGCCGGCCATACTGAAGACGAAGCCGGTCACGTCGAGGGCGAAGCCGAACATGCCGAGGAGGGCGAAGCGCCCGAGGGCCAGGTGACGCTCACCGCCGCCCAGATCCAGGCGGCGGGGATCACCGTCGTCGGGGTCGGCGGCGGCGGAGGCGGGGAGACCCGCCTGGCCGGTCGCGTGGAGCCGATGGTCGACTCGCGCGCGGCGGTGGCCGCCGCTGTCGGCGGACGGGTCGAGCGGGTGCTGGTCGCTCCAGGCCAGGCGGTGCGGGCCGGCCAGCCCCTGGTCAGTCTCGTCAGCGGCGAGGCGGCTACCTTCCGGGCCGACGCAGACGCCGCCGGGGCGTCTGCCGAGGCGGCGCGCCAGGCCTACGAGCGCAATCGCAGTCTTTCGGATCAGGGCATCGTCGCTCGCCAGGAAGTGGAAGCGTCCCGCGCCCAGTTCCTCAGCGCCGAGGCCGCCACCCGGGCCGCGCGGGCCCGTTCCGCCGCGGCCGGCTCGCCCAACGCTTCGGGCCGGCTGAGCGTCGTCAGTCCGATCTCGGGCGTGGTCAGCAATGTCCAGGTCGGTCCGGGCGGCTTCGTCGCCCAGGGCGGCGTGGTCGCCGAGGTCAGCAACCCCGCCCGCGTCGAGATGGTGTTCAATGCGCCGCCGGCGCTGGCGGCCAACGTTCGCACCGGATCGGCGATGCGGGTCACCGGACCGAACGGCGAGTTCGACGCCATCGTCACCGGGGTCGCCGCAGACGCCGGGATCGGGGAGAGCGGGGCCACCGTGATCCGCGCCCGACCTTCAGGCGCGACGCTCCCGCCGGCCGGCTCGGCCGTCACCGGCGCGGTCGTCACCGGCCAGTCGACCGGGGGCATGACCGTGCCGACCGAGGCGGTCCAGACCGTTGACGGAAACACCGTGGTCTTCGTCCAGGTCGAGGGCGGCTTCCAGGCCGTCCAGGTGCTCGCCGGCCGTCAGGCCGCCGGGCGGACCGAGATCCTGCGCGGTCTGACGGGATCCGAACGGATCGCCGCCGCCAACGCCTTCCTGCTCAAGGCCGAACTCGCCAAGGGCGAGGCCGAGCACGGTCACTAAGGGGGCGATCGCATGTTCAAAGCCATCATCGAGGCCTCCGTCCGCTTCCGCTGGTTCGTGGTGCTCGCCACGGCCCTGGTCGCGGCCTGGGGCCTGTTCCAGCTCACCAAACTGCCCATCGACGCCGTGCCGGACATCACCAACCGGCAGGTCCAGGTGACCACGGTCGCTCCGGCCCTCGCGCCCGAGCAGATCGAACGGCAGGTCACCTATCCCATCGAAACCGCCATGGCGGGCATACCGGGTCTGCAGACGACCCGGTCTCTCAGCCGCAACGGCTTCAGCCAGGTCACGGTCATCTTCACCGACCAGACCGATATCTATTTCGCCCGCCAGCAGGTCGCCGAACGTCTGGCCGGCGCGCGCGAAGCCATGCCCGAGGGGGTGGAGCCGGCCATGGCCCCCATCACCACGGGGTTGGGCGAGGTCCTGATGTGGACGGTCGATTACAAGCCGTTCAACACCGAAAACCTCGCAAAGCCCGGCCAGCCCGGTTGGCAGACCGGAGGCGCCTATCTGACCCCTGACGGCGAGCTGCTGACCACGCCCCAGGCCCGCGCCACCTATCTGCGCACGGTTCAGGACTGGATCATCGCCCCGCAGATGCGGACCGCCGCAGGCCTCGCCGGCGTCGACACCGTCGGCGGCTATGTGAAGGAGTATGCGGTTCGTCCCGATGCGGCCCGGCTCTCGGGTTACGGCCTCGGTCTGGGCGACCTGATCCAGGCGCTGGACCGGGCCAACACCCAGGCCGGCGCCGGCTATGTCCAGCGCTCCGGCGAGGCCCTGACGGTCCGCACCGACGCCTTGGCCCTCACCATCGAGGACCTCGCCCAGGCGCCGGTCGTCAATCGCGGCGGCCTGGTGGTCCGCGTCGCCGATGTCGCCACCGTCGAGATCGGCCAGGCGCCGCGTCTGGGCGGGGCCAGCCGGGACGGTCACGAGGCGGTGCTCGGCACGGCCCTGATGATCGCCGGCGGCAACAGCCGGACGGTCGCCCAGTCCGCCGGCGAGCGCCTTGAGGAGGTCCGGTCCACCCTGCCGCCCGGCATCGAGGCGGTCACGGTTCTGGATCGCTCAGCCCTGGTGAACAAGACCATCGCCACGGTCGCCAAGAACCTGACCGAAGGCGCCCTGCTGGTGATCGTGGTTCTGTTCCTGCTGCTCGGCAACATCCGCGCCGCATCGATCACCGCCCTGATGATCCCGATCAGCTTCCTGTTCGCGGTCATCGGCATGAACCGCTTCGGCATCAGTGGAAACCTGATGAGCCTCGGCGCCCTGGACTTCGGCCTTCTGGTCGATGGTGCGGTCGTCGTGGTCGAGAACACCCTGCTGATGCTCAGCCAGAAGCGGGCCGAGGCGGGGCGGATGCTGACGCGCCGCGAACGTCTCGGCGTCGCCGCCGCGGCGGCGCGCCAGATGGTCAAGCCGGCCGCCTTCGGCCAGTTGATCATCCTTCTGGTCTTCACCCCGCTGCTGATGCTCGAGGGTGTCGAGGGCAAGACCTTCATCCCGATGGGGGCGACGGTCATGCTGGCCCTGGTCGGCGCCTTCATCTTCTCCTTCACCTTCGTGCCGGCGATGACGGCCCTGCTGGTGCGGGATCCCAAGAAGGTCGAGGTCGACGAACACGGCCACGCTCACGAGCACGAGACCTTCATCCTCCGGAAGGCGCGTCGGTGGATCGAACCGGCCATCCGGTCCGCGGTCGACCGTCCGAGGATCGTTCTGGCCTCGGCGCTCGGCGCCGTCCTGATCGGCGGGATCGCCTTCACCACCCTGGGCCGGGAGTTCATCCCGACCCTGGACGAGGGCGATGTCGCCATGCAGGCGCTGCGGGTTCCGTCCGCATCGCTGGAGCAATCCCTCGCCATGCAGATGGCGCTGGAGCGGGCCATCACGGCCCAGCCGGAAGTGGAGACCATGTTCTCCCGCACCGGCACCGCGGAGGCCGCCGTCGACCCGATGCCGCCGAACATCTCGGACAGCGTCATCGTGCTGAAGGACCGCAAGGCCTGGCCGGACCCCAACCTCGAGAAGGAAGCATTGATCGCCCGCTTCGAGGAGGTCGCCTCGCGACAGATCGGGAACAGCTTCGAGTTCAGCCAGCCCATCGAACTGCGGTTCAACGAGCTGATCTCGGGGGTGCGGACCGACCTGGCCGTCATGGTCTATGGCGATGACTTCGCCACCATGCAGCAGGTCGCCGACCAGGTCGCCAACGCCTTGCGTCAGACCGAAGGTTCCGCCGACGTCCGCGTGGAACAGGCCTCCGGCCTGCCGACCCTGACGGTGAGCGTGGACCGCTTCGCGGCGGCCAACTACGGCCTGTCGGCCGCCGACGTCTCCGAAGCGGTCTCGGCCGCCATCGGCGGCGCCGAGGCCGGGCGGATCTTCGAGGGCGACCGCCGCTTCGACGTGGTGGTCCGTCTTCCGGACGATGCGCGTAACGATCCGGCGGCCCTGGCCGCCCTTCCGATTGTGTCGTCGACCGGGGTGACCGTGCCCCTGTCCTCGGTCGCCCGTATCCAGAGCGCCGAGGGACCGAACCAGATCAGCCGCAACGACGGAAGCCGCCGCATGGTGGTTCAGGCCAACGTCCGCGGGCGCGATCTGGGGGGCTTCGTCAGCGACGCCCAGCAGCAGGTCGATCAGATCCAGCTGCCGACCGGCGTGCGCCTCGACTGGGGCGGACAGTTCGAGAACCTCAAGCGCGCCGAGCAGCGTCTGGGGCTCGTCATTCCGGTCGTCTTCATATTGATCGGCATCCTGCTGTTCATGGCTTTGGGCTCCTTCGCGGAGGCGGGACTGGTGTTCGCCTGCGTGCCTCTGGCCCTGGTCGGCGGGGCCCTGGCGCTATTGCTCAGGGGGATGCCGTTCTCGGTGTCCGCTGCGGTCGGCTTCATCGCGGTCTCCGGCGTCGCCACCTTGAACGGGCTGGTGCTGATGCAGGCGATCCGCGACCGGCTGACCGCCGGCGCCGATCCCCGCAACGCCGCCATCGAGGGGGCGACAAGCCGTCTGCGGGCGGTGCTGACGACGGCCATGGTCGCCATCGTCGGTTTCATCCCGATGGCCCTCGCCCACGGGGCCGGCGCCGAGGTGCAGAAGCCTCTGGCCACTGTGGTCATCGGCGGCCTGCTGACGGCGACGGCCCTGACCCTTCTCGTCCTCCCGACCTTCGCGGCCAAGGCCGTGAAGCATCGCAAAGCCGAAGGGCTGGACGAGTGAGCGCGGCCCACGACACGGAGCGGAACCAGCGCCGCATCCTGCTGGCGGTGCTGGTTCTGAACGCCCTGTTGTTCGTGGGCCTGGGAGTCGGCGGCCTCGCCGCCGACTCCAGCGCGCTTCTGGCCAATGCGGTCGACAACGGGTCGGACGCCGCCGTCTATCTGATCAGCTTCCTCGCCGTCGGTCGGGCGCTGATCTGGAAGACCCGCGCCGCCCGGGCGTCAGGAATTATGTTGCTGATCTTCGCCGTGCTCGTCCTGCTGGACGCCTTGCGGCGCAGCCTGATCGGAACCGAACCGGTCGGCCCGACCATGATGGTCCTCGCCGTCGTGGCCGCCGTCATCAACCTCGTCTGCCTGTTGCTCATCCGTCGCCAGCATAGCGGCGACGTCAACATGAAAGCCGCCGAGACCTTCAGCCTGAACGACTTCGCCTCCAACGGCGGCATCCTCATCGCCGGCGGACTGGTGATGTGGCTCGATCAATCCTGGCCCGACCTGCTGGTCGGGGTGGTGGTCGCCGCCATCGCCGCCAAGGGCGGCCTCGAAATCCTGCGCGATGCGCGCGCGGCCTCTGACACCGGAGTGGTCAAATGACCCTTGAACCTGCAAGGAATGACGCCCGTGGCGTCTCCCCCGATCCCTCGCCTCCGCATCGGCACGACCACGCCGCCGAGGAGGGACACAGCCACGGCGACGGAGGTCTGCTGGGACCGAACACCGAGCTGATCTTCGCCCTCTCCAGCGGCGCGACGCTCGCTGTGGGGTTCCTGATCGAGCGGTTCGCACCGTCGGTTCCGGGCTGGGCGACGCTGGTCCTCTACCTGGCGGCCTATCTGTTCGGGGGCTTCTTCACGGTCGGCGAGGCGATCGAGAACCTGCGTCGCCGCCGCTTCGAGATCGACACCCTGATGCTGGTCGCCGCCGCCGGCGCTGCGGCCCTGGGCGCCTGGGCCGAAGGCGCGCTTCTCCTCTTCCTGTTCAGCCTGGGCCACGCCCTTGAGCACTATGCGCTCGGTCGCGCCAAGCGGGCGATCGAGGCGCTCGCCGCCTTGGCGCCGCGGACCGCCCATGTCCGTCGCGACGGCGAGGTCATGGAACTGCCCGTCGAGGATCTGCAGGTCGGCGACATCGTCGTCGTCCGGCCCAACGAGCGGCTACCGGCCGACGGCTTCGTCATCGCGGGAACCACCAGCGTCAATCAGGCTCCAGTCACCGGCGAAAGCATGCCGGTGGACAAGCAGGCGGTGGCGGATCGCGAGGCGGCGCGGGCGAGGCCGGCGGGTGTGGCCGCCGCTTCGGTCGTGTTCGCCGGAACGATCAACGGCGCCGGAGCCATCGAGATCGAGACCACGCGGCGGTCAGACGACACCACCCTGGCCAAGGTGGTGAGGATGGTCAGCGAGGCCGAAACCCAGAAGTCTCCGACCCAGAGGTTCACCGATCGCTTCGAACGCGTCTTCGTCCCTCTCGTCCTGGGCCTGGCCTTTGTCCTGTTGTTCGCCTGGGTCGTCGTCGATGAGCCGTTCCGCGACAGCTTCTATCGCGCCATGGCCGTCCTGGTCGCCGCCAGCCCCTGCGCTCTCGCCATCGCCACCCCCAGCGCCGTGCTGTCCGGGGTCGCACGGGCGGCCCGCGCCGGGGTGCTGATCAAGGGCGGGGCGCCGCTGGAGAACCTCGGCGCGCTGGACGCCATCGCCTTCGACAAGACCGGCACCCTCACCGAGGGGCGGCCACGCATCACCGAGGTGGTCCCGTTGGGCCGGACGACCGAGCAAGATCTGTTGCGCATCGCCATCGCTGTCGAACGTCTCAGCGATCACCCTTTGGCCGAGGCGATCGTGAGGGACGGGATCGGACGCGTGGTCGGATCCTGGGGGGCGAAAGCCGAGAACTTGCGCAGCCTCACCGGCAAGGGCGTGATAGCCGAGGTCGATGGCGAGACGGTCTGGATCGGCAAGCCGGAAATGTTCGGCGCCGACGACGTAGCGCCGCTCGGACCCGATGCCGAGATCGCGGTCGCCGGCCTGCGCAATCAGGGCCGGACCCTGATGGTGGTCCGCAAGGGCGCCCAGGATCTCGGCGTGATCGGCCTGCTGGACACGCCGCGTCCGAAGGTTCGGGAAACCCTTACGGCGCTGCGGGCTCTGGGCATCCGCCGGATGATCATGATTTCCGGCGACCACCAGAAGGCGGCGCAGGCCGTCGCCGGCCAGGTCGGCCTGACCGAGGCCTGGGGCGACCTGATGCCCGAAGACAAGGTCGAGGCGATCCGGAAACTGCGCGCCGAGGCGGCGGTCGCCATGGTCGGGGATGGCGTCAATGACGCGCCGGCGATGGCGACGGCGACCGTGGGCGTAGCCATGGGCGCGGCCGGGTCGGATGTCGCCCTGGAGACGGCGGACGTCGCCCTGATGGCGGACGACCTGTCGAAACTGCCGTTCACGGTGGGGCTCGGCCGTCAGACGCGCCGCATCATCCGTCAGAACCTCTTCGTCAGCCTCGGTGTCGTCGCCTTCCTGGTCCCGGCCACCATCCTGGGTCTCGGCATAGGGCCCGCCGTGGCCCTGCACGAAGGCTCGACCCTCCTGGTCGTCTTCAACGCCCTGCGACTGCTCGCCTGGCGCGATCCCCGTCCCGCGTCCTGAAATCTGAACCAATCGAACTGGAGACCCTCATGAAACGTTTCGGATGGGCCAGCGTGATCGCGCTCTTCCTCCTCGTCTCGGTGTTCGCCTTCGGGATGATCTCCCGGCAGAACGCCGCGCCTCCCCCGGCGGGGGCGCCGATCGACGCGCGCCCGGTGGACGCCCATGCGGGCCACGCCGACGCCGCGTCGGACAGCCCGGCCACCCGGTCCTACAAGGAGGCGAACGAGCGCATGCACCTGGCGATGGAGATTGACTACAGCGGCGACGCCGATGTCGACTTCATGCGCGGGATGATCGCCCACCATGAAGGGGCGGTGGCCATGGCTCGCATCGCGCTGGAGCATGGCGCGGACCCCGAGGTGCGCGGACTGGCCGAAGAGGTCATCCGCACCCAGGAGGCGGAGATTGTGCGCATGCGGGTCTGGCTCGCCAATCGCGCCGCTCGTCCCGCGGAACCGGCGAACTGAACCATGGGCGGCAAACGCTCACCCATTCGCAGCCAGGCGCCACGCTGGCGGCCGGGCCGCTATCGCGGTCGCGGACGCTTCAAACGCCGCGACCGTCCCCGGCCGTTCGATCCCGTCCCGGACACCCTGATCGCCGCCGGCTGCAGCCTCGTGGCGGGTCTGGTCGTCTGCGTCATCGCCGTGCCGCTCGCGGCGACGTATCGGATCCCGCTCTACGCGCCGTTCGCCGTGGTGATGCTGTTGCTGACGGCGATAACCTACCGCGTCGCGGGACGGGACAAGGCGGGATGGGTGATGGCCGGCGCAATGGCGCTTGTCTGCGTTCTCGGCGCGACGGCGCTCTACATCGCTCGCGATGAGATCCGTTTCACCCCACGCCACCATCACCCGGCGAAGGCGGCGAGCGCGCGCTAGACCGGCTGGAGCGGCCGCGCCCGGTTCGCGCGCGCGAGATTGAGCAGATGGGCGAGAACCAGGCTCACCCCGCCGGCGATCGTGGCGAAGGGCGCGCTCCCGGCGGTCGGCAGTTCCGCCGCGCCGGCGATGAGGGCGGCGATGCCGAGCCCGGCCAGCAGACGAAGGGCGGTCGGCGCCGCGACGCGCGGTCTGACGAGGGCGACCCAGGCCGCGACCGCCGCGATGGCTGCGAGGGTCCAGTGAAGCCATTCGCCACCGGCGAGCCCCGCCACGGGCAGGAGGCTGAGCACCCCCACACTGGACAGGCAGTGGGCCACGCAGGCGA
The DNA here is from genome assembly GCF_058801445.1 of Brevundimonas sp. GW822-FHT03E11. Taxonomy (NCBI): domain Bacteria; kingdom Pseudomonadati; phylum Pseudomonadota; class Alphaproteobacteria; order Caulobacterales; family Caulobacteraceae; genus Brevundimonas; species Brevundimonas sp. GW822-FHT03E11. Next base: position 60,739 of record NZ_JBXANG010000004.1, read on the forward strand.
CGGACAGGCCAGCGCCGATGAGGTCGGCCTGGCGGGTGCGATCGAGGCTGGAGCCGGGGGAGGGCATACAAGTATGTTATCTTGTAACGCGTCGCCGCTCCAGCGAAATATCGACCCGGCCGCTCTCGACGGCTGGAAATGACGCGGAAAGCGGACCACATGTCCGGTACTCTCCCGGAGTATATGATCGAGGCGACCCCGCGATGTTCTCTCCCTTGTCCAATCCGGCCTACCGCCGCCTTTTCATCGCCCAGGTCTCGGCGCTCCTGGGGACTGGCATGGCGACCGTCGCGCTCGGCCTGCTGGCGCACGATCTGGCCGGCGCCAGCGCCGGGGAAATCCTCGGGGCGGCGCTGTCGATCAAGATGGTCGCCTATATCGCCGTAGCGCCCTTCGCGAGCGCAATCGCGGCCCGACTGCCGCGCAAGACCCTGCTGGTCTCGCTGGATGTGGTCAGGGCGGGCGTGGCGATCACCCTGCCGTTCGTCGGCGCGGCCTGGCAGGTGTATGCGCTGATGGCGGGGCTCTACACGGCCTCGGCCGCCTTCACTCCGGCCTTCCAGGCGATGATCCCCGACCTGCTGGAAGACGAGGGGGAGTATACCAAGGCGCTGTCGCTCTCGCGTCTCGCGGCGGATCTGGAAAGCGTGGCGAGCCCCGTTCTGGCGGCTCTGCTGCTTGCCTTCATCAGCTACAACAATCTGTTCCTCGGCACCGCGCTCGGGTTCGCGCTCTCCGCAGCCTTCGTGATCCGGGCCGTGCTGCCACGCGCTTCGGGGGCGGCGCCTCTGCCGTTCATGCGGCGGCTGACCGGCGGCGTCCGGTTGTTCGCCCTGACCCCGAGACTGAGAGGGCTCCTGGCGGTCGGCCTCGCCACGGCGGCCGGCGGGGCCATGGTGTTCGTGAATACGGTGGTTCTCGTCCAGAGCAGCTTCGGCCTGTCGCAACAGGCGACGGCCTGGGCCTTGGCGGCGTTCGGGGTCGGGTCGATGACCGCGGCACTGGCGCTCCCGAAGGTGCTTGAACGGGTGACCGACCGGACCGCGATGATCGCCGGCGCGGCGGTCATGACAGGAGTGCTGCTGCTGGGCGCCTTCGCGGCGACGACCTATGCGATCCTCATCGGCCTGTGGATCGTGATGGGGTTCGGCTATTCGCTGACGATCACTCCCGCGGGCCGGGCGCTGCGGCGCTCTTCGACGGGTGCGGACCGGCCCTCCCTGTTCGCCGCCCAGTTCGCCCTGTCCCATGCCTGCTGGTTGATCGCCTACCCCGTCGCGGGCCTGGTCTCCGCCGAAGCGGATCCGCGGGCGGCCTTCCTGGTTCTGGCGGCGCTCTGCGCGGTGGGCGTGGTTCTCGCCCTCGTCGTCTGGCCGAAGTACGACCCGGCCAATCTGGCCCACGCTCATGACGAGCTGGATGCGGATCATCCCCATCTGGCCGAGGGAGACCGTCCGCATTCCCGTTCGCGGTGGCACGCCCATCCCGTCGTGATCGACGATGAGCATCCGCGTTGGCCGGATCGGGACGATAAGTGATGGCGGGGCGCTGCAGGGGGGTTCCGCGCCCCGCCATCTGACCAGCCGACTGGCGGCGGCTGATCGTCAAACGGGTCAGACCACCCGCTTGATCTCGGTATAGGCGCCTTCCGTCCGGACGGTGATGGTCACCGTCTGGCCCGTGCGGTTGCGCCAGAACCAGCCGTGGCTGCCGGTGAAGGCGGCCGTCAGTTCACCCGACTGCTGCAGGTCCGTTCCCTTGCCATAGCCGTGGTAGCGAAGGCCCGGACGGTCGGCGTGGGTGTCGTAGTTCACGGCCCCGCCGTTGCTGGTCCAGGTGAAGCGGACCTTGGCGCCCTCGGCCATATCCATCTTCAGCTCGGCGCCCTGATTGGGGGCCAGTTCGATCACGGTTTCGTCCGAGCGGACGCCGGCCGCTGCGGCATCCGCCGTGACGGGCTGAGCGATCGGCGCGGCTGGCGTTCCCGCCGGGGCCGGGGCGGAGGTCAGGGGCGGGGCGGCGGCGACACCCGAGGTCTGACCGGCGGCGGCCTCCGCCGCAGCATCCGCTTCGGCCTCGAGGGCGAGCTGGCGTTTCAGCTGACCCATTTCGGTCAGGCCGAAGACCGAGCCGATGCGAGTTGGGTCGACGCCATACTCAGCCGGCAACACGACGGTGACCAGAATGGCCCCGGCGACGACGGCGGCGATGCCGGTGGATTTCAGGAGCTCCGCCGTGGTCGGCAGCTGGTCGCGGGTGGGTCGGTTTGCGTTGTACATGGAGGGGCTCCGATCACATGACGAAGAAGCCGACGAGCTGGTAGCCCGTCAGAATGAAGCCGAGGCACATCACCACGGCGTTGGTCAGGTAGGCGTGCTTCCAGAAGCTGTTCGACCGGCGCCAGAAGCCCATCAGGATGAGGATGCCGCCGAGGGCCAGAAGCTGTCCGGCCTCGACCCCGATGTTGAAGGCGATCAGATTGCCGAGCAGGCCGTCAGGCGACATCTGGAAGTCCTGCAGCTTGGTCGCCAGACCGAAGCCGTGGAACAGGCCGAAGATCAGGGTCGCCGCCTTGGTAGAGGGCTGGAAGCCGAACCAGCGCTGGAAGGCGCCCATGTTGTCGAGCGCCTTGTAGACGACCGACAGACCGATGATGGCGTCCACGATGTAGCTGGACACACTGATGTCGGTCAGGACGCCCAGCAGAAGCGTGGACGAGTGGCCGATGGCGAACAGCGTCACATAGATCGAGATGTCCTTCATCTTGTAGAGGAAGAAGATCACTCCGAAGAGGAACAGCAGGTGGTCGTAGCCGGTGACCATGTGCTTGGCCCCCAGATAGACGAAGGGCCAGAACAGGAAGCCGGAGGTCTCCTGGATGTAGCCCTTGTCGCCCTCGGCGACGCCGTGGGCCAGGGCCTGGCTGAAGGCGCCGTCGAGCAGCATGAAGCCGAGCACGAGAAGCAGCGCCGTCCAGGGGGATCGGAGCCACGACCAGGAGTCGCGGCGCAGGGTAGACGTCATGATTGACCTCTCTCAGGTTTGGGGGAGGGGGTAAGGAAAAGGCTGCGGATCAGGGCGCGCGCCGGACGCTCCCAGAAGGCATGCAGCGCGAAGGCGCAGGCGACAGTGAGCGCCAGCAGAAGAGCCGCTTCGGACGCGGACATCCGGTAGGTGCTGTCGATGCCGCCCAGCATCGCCATGCCGTTCTTCCAGATGATCAGAAGCGGCAGATGGACGAGGTACAGGGCGTAGGAGGCTTCGCCGGCCTCCAGCAGCAGCGGGTGGTTGAAGACGCTGTCGTCCTCGGCCCGATCCCACAGGGCGAGGCCGAGAATGACGGCGCCCGACATCGCCACGATCAACCGCTCGTCGGCGCTGATCGCCATCAGGCAAAGCAGCGCGGCGAGCGAGCCGATCGCGGCGAGCGTCGCGGTCCGGCGACCGCACCGGATGCGGCTGCCGAGCTGGTAGAGGCCGATCCCGAACAGAAACTCGGGAATGATCCTCAGCACCCCGAGCACCAGTTCGGCGTGGGTCAGCTGATCCTTGAAGACCCAGCGGTAAACGCCGTCGATCAACAGGAACAGGCCGACGGACAGAGCGATCGTCACCCAGGGCCGGCGGCCCGCCTTCAGTCCGATGTAGGCGAACACGGGGAAGGCCAGATAGGCGGCCCATTCAGCGGAAAGCGACCACGACGGCCCGTTCCACTCGTTGGGGACGGTGGCCGGGAACCAGGCGTGGGTCAGGAACAGCGCGGACAGGAAGCCCGGCAGGGAGTAGCTGTCATTCGCGAACGGCTGCCCCAGCGCGATCGCGACGAGGACGATGATCGCCATCACGACCATCATGGCGAGGTGGGCCGGATAGATCCGGGCCAGCCGCGCGATGAGGAAGCGCTTGTGATTGTAGGTCCCGCTCCGCACCTGACGCCCGTAGACGTGGGCCAGGATGAAACCCGACAGGATGAAGAAGAAATCGACCGCGAGGCGCGCGCGTTCGATCAGCGCGATGCCCGTCCCGCCCTCGGGGACCATGTTCAGCTGGTAGTGGAAGAGCACGACGCCGAGGGCGAGCCAGAACCGGATGCCGGTCAGGGCCGGCAGCCGGCTCGGGAAGGCCGGCGCCGACGCGTTGGGGACCGCGTCGGCGCCGCTCCCGCTCTTCCGGGGAAGAGCGGGGCCCATCAGACGCTCCGTTTCCGGAACGGCAGACGATCCATCCACGAGGTGCGGGGCGCGCCGTCCGTGGGGCGCTCACGGCCGTGGACGAGGCTGTAAAGCGCCGGCAGGACCAGCAGGGTCAGGATCGTCGACGAGATGATCCCGCCGATGACGACCGTCGCCAGCGGACGCTGGACCTCGGCGCCGGCTCCGACGTTCACAGCCATCGGGACGAACCCGAGACTGGCCACCAGGGCCGTCATCAGAACCGGCCGAAGCCGGGTCAGGGCGCCTTCGCGGATGGCCTCGGGGACGGGCTTGCCCTGCTGGATCAGCGACCGGATGAAGGTCACCATCACCAGGCCGTTCAGGACGGCCACGCCGGACAGGGCGATGAAGCCGACGCCCGCCGAGATGGAAAGCGGCAGACCCCGCAGAGCCAGGGCCGCGACCCCGCCGGTGAGCGCCAGAGGCACGCCGGAGAAGACGATGGCGCTGTCCTTCACCGAACGGAACAGGGCGAACAGCAGGCCAAAGATCAGCAGCAGGACCGCCGGGACCACCAGCTGCAGACGGTTGGCGGCCGAGATCAGCTGCTCGAACGTCCCGCCGTAGGTGACCCAGTAGCCTTCCGGAAGCTGGACTTCTCGTTCGACCCGTTCACGGGTCTCGCCGATGAACGAACCGAGATCCCGACCCCGAACATTGGTGGTCACCACGATGCGGCGTTTGCCGTCCTCGCGGCTGATCTGGTTCGGGCCGGTCTCCAGCGCGATCGTGGCGATCTCGCTGAGGGGGACGAACCCGCGCGACACGCCTTCCGCGCCGGGCAGGGGGATCTGCAGCCGGCCGATGGCGTCCGTGTTGCGGCGCAGATCCTCGGGAAGCCGGACGACGATGTCGAAACGGCGGTCGCCCTCGAAGATCTGACCCGCCGTCGTGCCGCCCATGGAGGTGGCGATGACGGACTGGACGTCCTCCATGCTGAGGCCGAGGCGGGCGATGGCCGCCCGGTCCGGCGTGATCTGCAGAATCGGGAGGCCGGTGACCTGCTCCGCCTGCGGATCGGCCGAACCGGGGATCCCCGCGACGATTTCCTGGATTTGCGAGCCGAGCTCGACCAACTGGTCCAGATCATCGCCATGGACCTTGATGGCCACGTCGGCGCGCACCCCCGAAAGGAGTTCGTTGAAACGCATCTGGATGGGCTGGGTGAACTCATAGTTCGAGCCCGGAATGGCGGCGACCGCTTCCTCCATCTCCGCCACGAGCTGCGTCTTCGGCTTGCGGGGGTCCGGCCAGTCCTTGCGATCCTTGAGCAGGACGTAGGTGTCCGCCACGGAGGGCGGCATCGGGTCGGTTGCGACCTCCGCCGTACCGATCTTGGCCACCACGCGCTCGACTTCCGGAAACTGCGCGATGCGGGCTTCCAGAGCCGTCTGCATCTCGATCGCCTGCCCCAGGCTGGTGCCCGGAATACGCAGGGCGTGAAGGGCGATGTCGCCCTCATCCAGATTGGGCACGAACTCCGAACCCATCCGCGATGCGCCGAACAGGGCGAGCGCGACCAGGGCCACGGCGCCGCCCACCATGAGGGTCCGGGTGCGCAGGGCGAAGTCCAGCGCCGGCTGATAGCCGACACGGGCCCAGCGCATCAGGAAGGGATCCTTCTCCTGGACCTTTCCGGTGACGAACATGGCCACCGCGGCGGGCACGAAGGTCAGCGACAACAGCAGGGCGCAGGTCAGGGCGATCACGACGGTGAGCGCCATCGGGTGGAACATCTTCCCTTCCACCCCTTCCAGGGCGAAGATCGGGACATAGACGAGCGTGATGATCAGGATGCCGAAGAGCGACGGCCGGATGACCTCGCTGGACGCCGAGGACGCCAGCTCGAACCGTTCCTCCCGCGTCAGCAGTCGGCCGAGGCGATGCTGGGCCTCCGAGAAGCGGCGCAGGCAGTTCTCGACGATGATGACGGCGCCATCGACGATGAGACCGAAGTCCAGGGCACCGAGGCTCATCAGATTGCCCGAGACGCCGGTCCTCACCATCCCCGTCATGGTCATCAGCATGGTCACCGGAATGACCGCAGCCGTGATCAGGGCGGCGCGGATGTTCCCGAGCAGCAGGAACAGCACGACGATGACCAGCAGGGCCCCTTCCGCGAGGTTCTTGGCGACCGTCTTGATCGCACGCTCGACGAGATCGGTCCGGTCATAGACGGGGCGCGCGATGACGCCGGCGGGCAGCGCCTTGGCGGCCTCCTCCAGGCGGGCGGAGGCGGCCTGCGCGACCACCCGGCTGTTTTCACCCGCCAGCATCAGGACAGTGGCGAGGACCGTCTCGCGGCCGTCCTCTGTCGCCGCGCCGGTCCGCAGTTCCTCACCGACGCCGACATCCGCGACCTCTGCGATCCGGATCGGAACGCCGCCTCGGGTGGTGATGACGATGTTGGAGAGGTCTTCAGGCGTGGAGGCCTGGCCGGGAACGCGGATCAGCCATTGTTCGCCATATCGCTCGACATAGCCGGCGCCGACGTTGGCGTTGTTGCGCTCCAGCGCCGACACGACGTCCGCCATGGTGACGCCGAAGGCGGCCAGACGGTCGGGGTTGGGCGTGACGTGATACTGTCGCTCGAAGCCGCCGATGGTGTTGACCTCGGTGACGCCGGGCGTGTTGCGCATCTGCGGACGGATGACCCAGTCCTGCAGGGTGCGCAGATCTTCAGGCGTATAGGCCGTACCGTCGGGCTTGCGGGCGTTGGGCTCGGCCTCGATCGTGTACATGAAGATCTCGCCCAGACCCGTCGCGATGGGGCCGAGCTCGGGCGAAGAGCCCGGCGGCAGTTGGCTGAGGGCGCTTTGCAGACGCTCATTGACCAGCTGTCGGGCGCGGTAGATGTCCGTGCCGTCCTCGAAGACGACGGTCACCTGGCTCAGGCCGTAGCGCGAGATCGAGCGCGTGTAGGACAGGCCCGGTATGCCCGCGATGGCGGTCTCGACCGGGAAGGTGATCCGTTGCTCGGCTTCGAGCGGAGAATAGCCAGGAGCCTCGGTGTTGATCTGGACCTGGACGTTGGTGATGTCCGGCGTCGCGTCGATCGGCAGGCGCTGGTAGCTCCAGACGCCGACCACGCAGGCCAGAAGGACGAAGGCGAGGACGACCCAGCGGAAGCGGATCGACGACGCGATGATGCGTTCAAGCATGGTTCGCGCTCCGCCTAGTGGTCGTGGCTCGCGCCGGACTTGTCGATGTCCGCGCGGATCAGGAAGGCGCCGTCAGTGACGTAGGTCGTGCCCGGTTCGATACCGCCCAAAACCTCGGTCCATTCATCGGTCCTGCGACCGAGATCGAGCATGCGCACCTCATAGGTGTCGCCGACCTTGGCGTAGACGACGGTGAAGTCCCGGAAGGGCTGGAGCGCGCGCGTGCGAACGGCCAGCGGCACGTCTCCCGCGCCGATCTGCACCTCTCCGGACACCCCCAGTCCAGGGCGCCAGGCCCCGGCCTGAACGGGTAGATGCACATGCGCCACCAGGGTCTGGCTCAGCACGTCCGCCGCCGGAAGGATCGCTTCGATGGTGGCGGTCGCGCGGTGGTCGCCGGCAAGGCTGCGGACCTCGACCCTCTGGCCCACCCGCACGCGTTCCGCGTCGCGCGGATACAGGAAGAACTCCGCGTGCAACTGCGTCGGGTCGCCGATCTCCAGCATCGGCTGGCCGTTGCCCGTGATCTGGCCCGGGTTGGCGTTCTTCACGGTGATCACGCCCGAGATCGGCGCGGTCACGGTGTAGGTCTGCAGGCTCTCGCTTGATTCAACGCGCGCGAGGACCTGGCCGCGGCTCACCCGCTGGCCGAGCTCGACGTTCAGCGAGACGATCCGGCCCGGATAGCGGGCGTGGACCTCGGCCATGCCTTCCGGCTTGATCTCGACCCGGCCGCTCAGCGACAGGGTCTCGCCCAGGGTGGCCCCGCCGACCTGTTCGGTCTTCACACCCCCGGCTTGAGCCGCGGCGGCGGCGATCGTCGTCCGTCCCTCATAGGACTGGTAGGTCCAGTTCGAGCGGCGGCCCTGATGCGTCGCATTGACGGCGACGTCGAAGGAGTGCGGCTCGGTGACGACGCCCGGGCTGGTGAGGTAGTCATTCTCCGCCGTGAAGGCGAAGCGATCGACGGACGGCCCCAGCCGGGTGAGGGCCATGGCCGCCTGGACCTCTCCGGGGGCGACCGGCTTGTCGTTCAGATACGGATAGAGCCGGAAGATGGGCTCCGGACCGTCCTCATAGATGGTGACCTCAAGGGCGAAGTCGCCGTCCCTGAGCATGCGGCCGTTATGCGGACCGCGCTCATAGTCGGCGGCGGCCGCCGCTTCCGCCTCGGCGCCTTTCTCGGGCGCGGCGCCGCCCTGGCCGCAGGCGGCCAGAAGCAGGGCGAGACTGGAGATCGCCGCCCCGGAGGCGCGGCGGATCGGATAGGTTTTCTTCATGGTTGGATCTCCAGGCCGACGAGATCGGCGTGTGCGCCCGTCAGGCGCTCGAGGCGCGCGCGGTCGTTGTGAAATTCTTGCAGGACGGAGACGCGCCGGGCTCGCGCCTGCAGCAGGGCGGTCTGGGCGGACATCACGTCGTTGTAGGTGAAGCCCCCTCGCGCGAAGCCGTCCCGGACCAGCCGCACGGCGCGCTCGGCCTGGGGGATGGTCTCTTCGGAGATGCGTCGGACCTCACTCGCCCGCGCGGCGAGCTGCACCTGGAGACGGAGAATCTCCCGCTCCCGCTCGGCCGCGAACGCCCGGCTGTCCGCCTGGGCGGCGACCCCTTCGGCGCGAGCGCGGTCGATAGCGCCCTGATTGCGATCATAGCGCTGCAAGGGGATCGAGCCGCCGAACACCAGGGCGACTTCATTGTCCCAGATGTGCCGGACGCCGACCTGTACCGTCGGATCGGCGACGGCGCGCGCTTCCTCGACGCGCACCTGGGCGTCGGCGATGAGGCGCCGTGCGTTGAAGACGGCGAGATCGACCGGGGCCACCGGTCCGGCCTCCAGCCTTGATGCGGAAGTGTCTTCGAACAGGCTTGAGCCCAGGGTGAAGTCGGATCGACCGCCCCAGAACAGGCTCAGGTTCGCGCGCGTCAGCCGTGCGGTGATCTCGGCCTGGTCGAAATCGATCTGGGCCTGGGCCAGTTCGGCCTCGGCCCGGGCGCCTGCGAACAGCGGGTCGCGTGCGGCGCCGACCCGACGCAGGACCTCCGTAGAGAAGGCCTCGGCGAGGTCCAGACGCTCGCGGGCGATCTCCACCGCAGCTTCGGCCGCCAAGGCTTCAGCCCAGGCGCGCTGAACCTGTTCGAGGCGATCGAGCAGGGCGACCTGGGCTTCGGCGACGACGAGGTCGCCTTCCGCCCGGGCCAGGGCCGTCCGGGCCGGCCGGTCGCCGCCACGCTCGAGGCGTTGCTCGTAGGTGAGCGTGGTCTCCGTCCGGTTCAGGATGTCGCCGCCGCCGAGCGTCGGGAGGTTTTCGACCATGAGGCCGAGCGTCGGATTGGGCCGGACGTCAGCCTGACGAACCCCGGCTTCCGCCGCGCGTTGCCGCGCCGCGAGACCCGGCCGGGCAGGATCGGCCTGGGCGGCGAGGGACAGGGCGTCGCGCAAGGTGAGCGTCGCGGGTTGGGCGACAGACGGGGAGGTCGGCGAGGTCTGGGCGTACGCCGATGCAGGGGCGAGCGTCGCCCCCAGGGCGAGTGCGAGCACAGACGCAGCTGTGGCGCGCACCCGCCGTCCGGCGAGGCCGGATGCAGGGTGGTTCAAGGAAATTCTCCAAACAGGGCGCGCGCGGCCGCAGCCGCGCAAGATCAACTTTCAGGTGATCAGGCGCGCTGTTTGGGAGGGTCGAGGGGGCTTTCCGGGCGTGTGCCCGCAAGCAGGGTGTCGCGCGCCGGGGTCAGCGCGCCTCCGTCGGTCTTCTGCAGAGAGGGCGGGTAGGCCGGGCCAGCTAACGCCAGATGGATTTCGCCCCCGCCGGAGTGGTGATGATGCGGTACGACCGGCATCTCGTCCCCGTCGGTCGCTCCGTCGAAAGCGGTCTCGAAGTCCGCGACCGGACCACCTTCGTCGTGGCTGTGCCCATGGTCGTGATCGTGGTCGGGCCCGGAGGCGATGACGGCCACATCCACATAGTCGACGCCGGGGAACTGCACCGCGTGTTCGAGCCGGTGCTGGGCGTCGCGCAAGGCAAAGCCCTGCACCGCGACCATCAAGGTCACGGTCAGGCCGATGCAGATCTGGCGCAGAAGACGCAGCAAGTGATTGTTCCCGAACTCCCCCCCACTATCGGGAAGGCGACGATTCCTTCAACACGGAAAGTGTCGCACCTCAGGCGGCGAGCGCCTCGGCGGTCTCGATCTCGATCGTGACATGCTTCAATTCATGCACGGGGACGAGCCGCGCGCGCAGCGCGTCCAGGGTCACGCCCGTTGCGGAGACGCTGATGATCGCTGCGTGGGCGTCGGGACCGATGCGCCAGATGTGCAGGTCGCGGATCGCCGCGTCGCCCGGCGTCTCGATCGCTTCACGCGTTTCCTCGGCGACATGCTCGTCCGTCCGGTCCAGCAGGACGGCCGCGGTATCGCGCATGAGGCCCCACGACCATTTGGCGATCACCGCGGCGCCCACCAGGCCCATGATCGGGTCCAGCCAGGTCCACCCGAGGTAGCGGCCCGAGAGCAGGGCGATGATGGCGAGCACCGAGGTCAGGGCGTCGGCCAGGACGTGGAGATAGGCGGAGCGCAGGTTGTTATCGCCGCCATGGCCATGGCCATGGCCATGGTCGTGGTGGTGATGGTCGTGGTCGCCGTGATGGTGACCGTGGTGGTGGCCGCCCGAAAGAAGCAGGGCGCTCACCACATTGACCGCCAGGCCGATGACCGCGACGATCGCGGCCTCGCCGAAGAGAACCGACGTCGGCTCGAAAAGGCGGCGGACCGATTCCACGCCGATGCCGATGGCGAACAGGCCGAGGACGAGCGCCGAAGCGAAGCCCGCCAGGTCGCCCACCTTGCCGGTTCCGAAGCTGTAGCGACGATCATGGGCGTGACGCCGCGCATAGGCATAGGCAAGAGCCGCGACGCCCAACGCTCCGGCATGGGTCAGCATGTGGATGCCGTCGGCGAGCAGCGCCATGGACCCCGTCAGCACCCCGGCGACGATTTCGCCGACCATCATCACGGCCGTCAGGATGACCACGATCAAGGTGCGACGGGCGTTCTCGTCGTGGTTCGCGGCTAGGAAGACATGGTCGTGAGATGCCGGGGCGGGCGGGAAGGTCATTTATAGCGTCCGATGATGGATATCAGCTCGTCAGCGCCCTTGCGGCGCTCGGCTTCGTCAAGATGAGGTGCGGCCACATGGTGCTCGAGATGCTGAAGGATCAGCGCCTCGACGAGACCGCCGAGGGCGCCGCGAACGGCGGCGGCCTGCTGGAGGACGGCGATGCAATCGACATCCTCATTGATCGCGCGCTCAAGCGCGCTGACCTGACCGTTGATACGGCGGACCCGCGCGAGCAGCTTGGGTTTGTCGGCGGCGATGTGAGCCATGGCGGGAATCCTTGGAGAGACGACGTTCGCGCTTCATTAGTCCGCCGTCGCGGATTTCGCACCCAGCGCGGCCATCCGGCGTGGAAGCTCGCGTTCAACCGCCTTGCGGCGAAACGGGGTGAGCTTGCGCCATTGCGCGACTTCCGGGCGGGTTCGGCCGCATCCGACACACCAGCCGGTCGTGGAATCGAAAACGCAGATGTCGATACAGGGTGTCTTCACTGGAGTGGTCCGCGGTCGAGCCGTCGTGCAGGGGAGGGCGCACAAACTCGACCGCGGCTCATATACTCCCTACCAGTATATTTTCAAGAGCAGGACGGACGGCCTATTGCGGGGTGGTCCGCGACGGCATCGTCCCTTGCGGATGGGCGGCCGGCGCGTCGGAAACGGGCGGATGGCCTTCCGGGAGCGGTGCGGTCGGATGGGCCGCGCCGTGGCCAGCCTGGCCGTGAGCCCCGGCGCCGTGGGCCGCAGGCGCGTTCGCGCTTCCGTGCGGAGTGACCGGCGGGTGGCCGGCGGGCAGGGCGGCGCCGGCGGAGCCGTGCGCGCTGACCGGAGGATGCCCGGCCGGCAGGGGCGCGTGGGCGGCGGGAGCAGAACCCGAGCTCGTCGGATGGGCCGGGTGGGCCGGCTGAGCGGCAGGCGCGGTCTGGGCGAGCGCCGGCGCCGCGAACAGGACGATGCAGGCAGCGGCGAGCGCCGAAGGGGCGAGTCTCATCGGATAGGTCTCCATCTGGGCACTGGCGAAATCGGCAGTGACATATACTCCCATAGAGTATATTTCGGCACGCGCCAGCGTCTGGCGGCGCCTGATTTCGGATTACTCCCTCGGAGTATCTTTTGTCGCAGGGGGCAGCCCCGGGCGCGTCGCCGGGACGGAATCAGTTGAAGTTGACCCCGACGGACCGGGACCATTGAGGAGAGGTGATGTCATGAGCCGCATCAGAGATACGGGCCGTTACTCGAAGATCGCCGCCCTCTTCCATTGGGGCGTCGCCATCCTCTTGCTCGTGCAGATCTACGTCGGCTGGACGTTCGGGGACATGGAACGGGGCGCCCTGCGTACCGAGTGGTTCAACTGGCACAAGACCCTCGGTTTCGCGATCCTGTTGCTGACCGTCGGCCGGCTCGTCTGGCGTCTGGTCAACCCGCCCCCGGCCTGGCCGGCGCAGACGCCGACCTGGGAGCGCTGGCTGGCGCGGCTGAACCACGCTGCCTTCTACATCGTCCTGATCGGACTATCCCTCACCGGCTGGGCCTATATCTCGACGGGATCCGGCGCACTCCAGAGCGCGACCACTCCGCTCGTCGGCGGTCTCAGCTTCCCGTTTATCCCGGGACTGCCTCGCGCGGGGCACGCAGCCTTTGAAGACACGCACGTCCTTCTCGTGAAGGTCACCTACGCGCTTCTGATCCTGCATGTGGGTGCGGTCATCAAACACCTTGTCTTCGACCGGGGCGCAATCGCCAGCCGCATGCCGCCGTTCACGCGCCGTGAAGACAGACACAAACCGACGAACTAAACCTGAGGGATCGGCTGCCCGCTGCGGTCGCACTCGCCAGAGCGCGGCGGCAGGGCTGTCACGACGGGTGCAGCGGCCTTTCGGGGCCGGAATAACGGTGCAGGACCATGCGTAGAATCGGCTTGATCGGCGGCATGAGCTTCGAGGGCTCGGCGCTGTACTATCGCAAGATCAACGAGGGGGTGAAGGCGCGGCTCGGGGGGCTGCATTCTGCGGACCTCATCCTTCATTCGGTCGATTTCCAGACCATCGTCGACATGCAGAAGTCCGACCGTTGGGATGACGCGGGGCGCTATCTCGCCAACGCCGCCCAAGGCCTCGAGCGCGCCGGAGTGGATTGCGTCATGATGTGCGCAGTCACGATGCATCTGGTCGCCCCTGCCGTGGAGGCGGCGGTGACTGTCCCCTTCCTTCATATCGTCGATGTGACTGCGGACCGCCTGAAGGCGGCGGGTTGTCGAAAGCCGCTTCTGCTGGCGACGCGCTACACGATGGAGAATGGCTTCTATCCCGCCCGCATGGAGACGCACGGCATCGAGGTCATGACCCCCGACGCCGATGGGCGGGGGCTGACCCATGACATTATCTTCAACGAACTCTGCCTCGGCGTAGTTCGGGACAGCTCACGTCAGGCGCTCCTGGGTCTTGTGGAACGGGCGAAGGCGGACGGCGCCGACAGTCTGATCTTCGGTTGCACCGAGATCGGCATGATCCTGAACGTCGACGGATGTCCGGTCCCGGCCTTCGACAGCACGGATATCCACGCGATGGCGGCTGTGGATTTCGCCCTGGCCTGAACGCCCGCGCCCAGAGCCGCTTGCGTCTGAGGCGTCCTCGTACCGAAACGTGCGGCGCGCCCCACGGCGTCGTCCGCTAGGCAGGTTGGCGCGGCGGGGGGATATCCTTCGGCTTGGGCTCGAAGAATTGGCGCAGGCGTTTCATCACCGCCTCGCGAATTCTGAAGTCGCCCAATGCGTCCATGAGCGTTCGCGGGGCGAGGCCCTGGTCGCTGAAGGCGCCCGTGAGACCGTATCGGATATCCTGAGGCAGGAGCGCGGCGATCGCATCGTACAGTCCTTCCTCACCCCAGATCGCGCCAAACAGCAGCGGGACCACAAGGGCGGATCGATCTGGGTCCATTCGCAGGGTGCGGGCGAGCGTCAGGGTGGCGGCCTTTTCCCCTGTCGCACCGACCGCCAGCGCCATGGAAATGACGACCGGCGCCGCTCGCCCGGCGCGGAGATGCGGCTCGAACCGGGAGGCGCGGACAGCCGACCGGTCGCCGGCGAGGAAGAGGGCCTCGGCGGCGGCCGCGTGCAGGCCGGGACGTCCGACCTCAAGCGCCAGGTCCGCCAGTCGGTCGCGTCCCGCGATGTCGCCCTGCTTGGCCACGGCCAGCAGGAGTGCGTTGCGCAGATCGGGGTCGCTGGTGGCAGCAGCCCGCGCCATCAGGGTGTCGATGGCATCGGCGAAAAGCGGAGCCTGGTCGCCGAGCAGCTCCGCCGCCCCGGTCGCGATGGGGTAGCTCGCCTCGTCGCCGTAGTAGATTTCCGCACGGGCCCAGGTGTCCGAGGTCAGACCGATGAGCGTCGGTTGGTGGCTGGCGTCAGGCTTGGTCTTGAGGATCTCGACAAGCGCCTCACGCACCCCGCTCCCCTTGTCATGCGCCAGCGCCAGGATGTGGGCGGGCAGGGGTGCGGCGAGACCGTCGGCGATCGTTCGCAGCGCGTCGCGGCGCACGGCGGCGAACCGGTGTTTCAGCCCGCCCTCGACAATGTCCGTCAGACCCTGCGCGATCGCGATCGCGATCGCAGCCCTGGCGCGCTGAATATCCTCACTTTCATCGCCGGCGGTTGCGAGCAGGCTTTCGACATAGGTCCGGACCGGCCGCCCGGCCGCTGCAAGGAGACGCGCCCGCGCCAGCTGCAGATCGGGACTTGCGGCGGCGTCGAGCGCTTCCAGCTGAGCGACTTCCGACGGCGACAGCGCGTAGGGCGCCTCGTCGAGGACCGCCTGCGCCAACGCGCCGTAGGGCTCGACGTGGCCCGGGGCCTCCGCCGCGAACACGGCCACCTCCGATTTCAGGTCGTAGCCGTTCGCCAGTGCGCGCAGATCCGTCATCGCCCGCAGGACTCCCTGAAGGTCGCCGGCCGCGGCCATGGCCTGGAGCCACGCCCGGCCGTTCGACGGCTGATGCACGATCATGGTTTTCAGGACGGCGTGGCGCGTGTCCTCGGCCAGGCCGGGCGTCTTGAGGTAGTCTTCAAGGCGAGACCCCAGGTCGGCCGACCACTTCTTGCGCGCCAGATCCCAGAAACGCCCGTCGTGGCGATGTCCGCGCGCGGCGTCGGCGATCCCCACCATTTCGCCCGGTTGCGGCACGACGCCGTCGGCGCCCAGCACCTGGATCCAGCCCCAGAGCAACTCCGGCGATTGGGTGCGGGCGATGATGGCGCTCCAGCCGGACCGCAGGCGCAAATCCGCGACATAGAGCTGGATGAAGCTGTCCGCCGTGTCGCCGTCATCATGATGCATGTCGGCGAGGTGTTCGGCATAACCCTCGCTGTGCTCGCCGTTGCGGATTTCCAGCCAAACCGAGTCATCGTCATCGCGCAGGCTGATGTTCACCGCGATCGCGGCGTCCACCACCGGTTCGAACCCGGCGAAGTCGACCAGCGCCCCCGTCCCCACCGCACGAGCGTTGAAGTCGTACCCAAAGCCGACCATGCGCAAGGCTGCGTCGCGGAATGCATCGGTCTGGGGTCCGGCCATCACCGTGATGCGGGCCGCGAAATCATCGGGGAAGTGGTCGTTTGTGCGCGCGAGCGTCTCCCGGACGAAGCGCGCCGCGACGATCGCCACATCCGGATCGGCGGCGGTGCGCGCCGCGTCGGGCGGACTGACCGGCGTTTCCAGCCAGTTTTGCAGCGTGCCGAAGGTGTCGCCGCGAGCGCCGACCCAGCGCGCGAAAAGCGTGATCGTGTCGTCAGGCGAACCGACGTCGGCCGCCAGCTTGAGATCGGCCTCAAGCGTGTCGGACGGGGTGACAAGACGACGCCGGACGAAGGCGTCGAGCGCCGCCTGGGCGTCGGGGCTCACGGTCACCTTGACGCGATCGTTCCTGGCGCCCTGGACGAGGCGTGCGGCCGCCTCGCGGCCCCAGTCCGCGTCGCCGTCACCATCGATGGCGACAAGCACATCAACCATGCTTCCCAGAAGGCGTGCCGCACGTCCGCTGTGGCCCTTAAGGATGCGCTCCAGCCCGGCCTCGACGCGCGGGTGGTAGTAGCTGAGCACGTCGTTCGGCTGACGCAGGTTTCGCCCCGCGGCCATGAAGCGGATCAGCGGAACGATCTTGTCCTCGAGCTCTTGGTCCTTTTCGCCGATGGCTTCGGCGAGTCGAGGGACCACCTCCCAGGACAGACGCGGTAGCGCTTTCAGCAGGCCCCACACGGCGATCGCCGGAAATGCGTCGTCCCGCGCTTCGACCTGGTCGACGATCGTGTTCTCGATCGCGTCGTAGTGGGCAAGGTCTATGCAGCGGTGAATGAAGGTCGGCAGGTTCTCGTCAGGCGACATTTCGCCTGCGAGCCCGTCAAAGAATTTCTGGATCTCGTACGGACTCTCGAGCCGCTTCAGGACCACGTCGCGATGCGCGTCGACCGGGGCCTTCAAGACCTCGGGCAGCAGCCTGACCTGGTTGTCGAACAAACGGAAGCGCTCGCGTTGGCCATAATGCCGGGTCTCCAGTGAGACGAACCAATGGGCGGCCAGCCGCTCGCCACTCTCCTTGAAGACATCGGATCGGGTGGTGACGATGAACTGACGGTCGGCGTGCGCCCCGTTCAGCATGCGATCGAGGTCGCGGTTCCACACGCCTTGCTCAGGATGATAGCGGTACTTGCCCCACGGATCCTCGATCATGAAGACGACCCGGCCCGTCTCTTTCGAGTTCCAGACCTGTTCGGGTCCGGCCGTCACGCGGATCACCTTGAACGCACCGTCCGGTCGGCTGCGAAGTTCATCGAGCAGAACTTCGGCGGCCATCGTTTTCCCGGTGCCCGAGCTGCCGCTGATGATGACGCCGTGGCGGGTCGCCAGCTGGTTCTGCAAGTCGCCCCAGTTCGTCGGCTTGACGAACAGTCCGACCTCTGGGGCCGTCGCAAGATAGCCCCCGAAGGCGGTGATGGTCTTTTCCACGGCGTTTCGGGTCCAGACGCTGGGTCCGTTGCGCATGTGTTCAAGGGCGACGGTCCGCAGTTCCTTGATGCAGTCGACGATGTTGGGCAGCGGGACCTTGCAGGTCGTCAGCAGAACATCGCGGATCTGGCCATCGAGTTTCGTCTCATCGAGGCCGTCGAGCACCGCAACCCGTCCGTCCAGGCCTGGCAGCCTTGATCCAATGCCCTTCGGCAGCTTGGCCGGCCAGTTCGCCGCGACCGCACCGGTCCGCAGATCACGCGCGACCCCCTTTGTGGCAGCACTGGTGATCAGCAGATATCGGAGGGCCGTGTTCTCCGTCAGGAGCGTGTTGGGGGACTTCCGCGCCTTGCCCTTCGTGAGAAGCGTTTCGATATCGGTGTCGGACCAAGGCTCCCCGTTGCGCAGCTTGGCTTGGACGACGAGGGGGTATCCCCCGATGGAGAGGCTCGTTGCGGCCGAGACCTGGGTTTCGTCCTTCAGATCGGCGGCGAGGTCTTCATGGTTGGCCGGCTCGAGCGTGATTTCGTCGAGCCGCTTCTGGACCAGCATGAGATCAAGCGCGAGGTAGATGGAGATGTCGACCTGATAGTCGTATCCGGCCAGGCCCGCTGGCGCGCTCGTCGTCTTCTCGTTCATGGCCCAGCCCTGTTTTCCGAACCGGAGCATGTACGGAGCCGCTCGATCAGCCGCAACGTGCAGCTTCGGGGAACCTGGGAACCGACCCGTGAGGTTAGATCGGCGTGGGTGTTCTGACGTCGGTGTCCGCCCACTCGGACAGGTCGCTGATCGCGTAGACAACCCGCCCGCCGAGTTTTCGATAGACCGGTCCGGTGCCGCAGCTCCGGTGCTTTTCCAGCGTGCGGCCGGACAGACCCAGATACCGGCCTGCTTCCGGTGTCCGCAGGAAACGCCTCGGCGGGAAACTCTCGTCGGTCATCGCTCCTGTCCTTTCCGCTCGAAAAGCAGACGATTCTCCGGCGGCCCCGAATGAGCGGATACCCGCAATGGCACGGTCGTACGTCCCCGGGACATGTCCCAAACGGACGATAGATTCTGCTTATGCCAGACACTGGCAACCGTAGTGACGAAGCGGCAGAAAGCTGGCTGCGATCCCCACCGTTTTTCTCACCGTTTTTCTGATTCAGAGAAACGGTGGCCCCGAGGGGTTTTTCTAAATCTTCAATGAAATCAAAAGGACGATGGTGGGTGATCACAGGTTCGAACTGTGGACCCGCTGATTAAGAGTCAGCTGCTCTACCGACTGAGCTAATCACCCACACCGATCGTCAGACCTTCGGCGAGGCGACCGCCTTGCCGAAGGGCGCTCCTACTACCCACCCGTTCCGGGCTTGGCAAGCGCTTTCGCAAACTTTCTTTGACGGGCATGGTCTCGGCGGAATCAGCCGCAAAGACGGCGGGGGAGTGAGCATCATGGCCTTTTGGAACCGGCGTCGTTCGATCGACGTCATGACGGCGCCCCACGACGGGCCGCGGCTGAAGCCGACGCTCAGCTGGCCGCATCTGCTGGCTCTGGGTGTGGGCGCCATCGTCGGCACCGGCATTCTCACCCTGATCGGGGTCGGGGCGGGTCTGGCGGGGCCGGCGGTGTTGATCAGCTTTGGCCTGGCGGGCCTGGTCTGCGTCTGCGCCGCCCTGGCCTATGCCGAACTGTCGACCATGATGCCGACGGCGGGCAGCGCCTACACCTATTCCTACGCCGTCCTGGGCGAGATGATCGCCTGGGTCGTCGGCTGGAGCCTGATCCTGGAATATTCCCTGGTGGTCTCGGCCGTGGCGGTGGGCTGGTCGGGCTATGCGGTCGGCTTCCTGAGCGGCCTGGGCGTCGATCTGCCGACGGTCCTGACGGCGGGGCCGCACGCCGGGGGAATCATCAACCTGCCGGCCGTCGCCATCATCGGGGTGGTGACGGGCCTGCTGCTGCTGGGCACCAAGGAGAGCGCAACCCTGAACGCCGTCCTGGTGGTCATCAAGATCGCCGCCTTGGTCGTCTTCGTCGCCATCGCCCTGCCGGCCTTCAAGCCGGAGCACTTCACCCCTTTCATGCCCAACGGCTTCGGCGCCCCCTTCGTCCAGACGGGGGTCATGGCGGCGGCGGCCATCATCTTCTTCGCCTTCTACGGCTTCGACGCCATCTCCACGGCTGCGGAGGAGACCAAGAAGCCTGAGCGGGACCTGGCCATCGGCATCATCGGCTCCATGCTGGTCTGCACGGCCCTGTATCTGGTGGTCGCCGCCGCCGCCATCGGCGCCCGGCCGGTCTCCGACTTCGCCGACAGTCCTGAGCCCCTGGCCCTGATCCTGCGCCAGATGGGGCAGGGGACGGCGGCCCAGTGGATCGCGGCGGCGGCGGTGATCGCCCTTCCGACCGTTCTGCTGGCCTTCCTGTTCGGCCAGAGCCGCATCTTCCTGGGCATGGCGCGCGACGGCCTGTTGCCGCGTCGGCTGGCCAAGGTCTCGGCACGCGGCGTTCCGGCGGTGGTGACGGTCTTTACGGCTGTGGTGGTGGCGATCCTGGCTGGGCTGCTGCCGCTGGACGAGCTGGCCTCCCTGGCCAACGCCGGCACTCTGGCCGCCTTCTGCGCCGTAGGCGTCTGCCTGATCGTGCTGCGGATTCGCGAGCCGGGCCGACGCCGCGTGTTCAAGGCGCCCCTGTGGCCCCTGGTGGGCGCCGTCACCGTGATCGGCTGCGTCGTCTTCTTCCTCAGCCTGAAGCCGGTGACCCAGATCGGCTTCGTCGCCTGGAACCTGATCGGCGTGCTCATCTATCTGGCCTGGTCGTCCCGCAACTCCCGCCTGGCCAAGGGCGAGGAAGAGGCCGCCTGATGGCCCGTCGCGACCTGACCGGCGCCGTCGACTTCAGCGTGCTGGAGGGCATGACCGGCGGCGACGCGGCGATTTCGGAAGAGGTGCTGGGCCTGTTCGTCGAACAGGCCGCCCTCTGGTCCGCCCTGCTGAACCCCAAGGTCGAGGGCTGGCGCGACGGAGTCCACACCATCCGGGGCGCGGCCGCAGGGATCGGCGCCGGCGACCTGGCGGCGGTCTGCGCCGAGGCGGAAACGGTCGAACAGGCCCTGGCGGCGCCGGCGCTGGAGCGGGTGCGCGACGCCCTGGAGGCGGCGCTGGCCGACGTGGCGGCCTATCGCCACGAGCTGATGCTGCGGGGGCTTAAGGCTTAGCTTCGAGTTCGGTCGTACACCGCGAACTCATGGGCGATGCACCGGTCGATCAGCAGGCGCCAGACCGGTTCGGCGATCTCGGGCGACAGGTGGTGCGCTTGCGCGGCCGTCAGCACCTTGGCCACCACGTCGTCGATCCGGGCCTGGTCGAAGACGGCGTCGCGGTCGGGCTTGATGCGGGCGGCCGCCTCCATATAGCGCTGGCGTTCGGCCAGAAGGGCGACCAGGGCGCGGTCCACGGCGTCGACGCCCTGGCGGACCTCGGCCATCGACTGGCATTCGGCAGGATCGACGCGGGGATCGACGGCGACAAGGGCAGGGTGGTGCATCAAAACTTTCCGCTCATCCCGGCGAAAGCCGGGACCCAGTGCTTTCGCCACACTGGTGTCTGGGATCAAGGGCGCAGATCGTCGAGAGACAGGGATCGCCCAAAGATCTGGGTCCCGGCTTTCGCCGGGATGAGCGGATTATTCAAGTGTCAGCCGACGAAGGCCCGCTCCAGCACATAGTCGGCCGGTTCAGCGTTGGAGCCTTCCTTCAGTCCATAGGTCTCCAGCAGTTCCCCGGCCTCCTTGATCATGGCCATGGAGCCGCACAGCATGACGCGGTCCTTGGCCGGATCGAAGCCCTCGGGCAGGCCCAGGTCGCGGAAGAAGTCGCCCGACTTGATCCGGTCGGTGATGCGGCCGGGGGTCTGGAATTCCTCGCGCGTGACCGTGGGATAATAGGTCAGCTGCGCCCTGGCCTCGTCGCCGATCAGGGGGTCGTCGTGGATCTCGCGGGTGAAGAAGTCGCGGTAAGCCAGGTCGGCGACGTTGCGCACCGTATGGATCACATAGACATGGCCGAAGCGGGAATAGGTCTCCGGATCGCGCGCCACGCTCAGCCAGGGCGCCAGACCCGTGCCCGTGCCGATCAGGAACAGCCGCTCGCCGCCGGTCAGGGCGTCCAGCACCAGGGTGCCGGTCGGCTTCTTGCCCATCAGCACCGTGTCCCCGGCCACGATCTTTTGCAGGCGCGAGGTCAGGGGGCCGTCGGCGACCTTGATCGAGAAGAACTCCAGCTCCTCGGCCCAGCAGGGGCTGGCGATGGAATAGGCGCGCAGGATCGGCTTTCCGCCGTCTTCGCCGGGCAGGCCGATCATCACGAACTCGCCCGAGCGGAATCGGAAGTCCTCCGGCCGCTTCACGCCGAAGCTGAACAGGCTGTCGGTCCAGTGGCGAACCCACAGGACCTCAAGTTCGTTGAACGGACTGGCTTTCGCAGGGGCGGGGGAGAGGGCGGCGTCGGTCATGGTGCGGCCTCTCTAGTCTGAGAACCGGTCGCAGGGAAGAAAAAGCGCTCCGGGCGGCGACCACTTTTCCTAGTGACGGCTTGCAGAAGCGTCGCTAGCGTCGCCGACCATGCGCACCCTTCTTCTCGCCTCGACCATCCTCCTCTCGGCCGGTTCAGCGGTCGCCCAGGAGACCCCCTCCAACATCCTGACGCCTGAACGGGTCTTCTCCAGCCCCAGCCTGAACGGCCCGGTGGCCAAGGGGGTCAGCCTGTCGCCCGACGGCCAGTTGGTGGCCTTCCTGCGCTCGCGCGAGGACAATGTGGACGTCCAGGACCTGTGGGCCGCGCCCACCGGCGAGGGCGAGCCCTACAAGCTGATCGACGCCCGCGCCCTGGTTCCCGACGCCGGCGAACTGTCCGAGGCCGAAAAGGCGCGGCGCGAGCGGATGCGGATCAGCGCCCGCGGCGTGGTCGAATACGCCTGGGACCAGCAGGGCCGCTACATCCTTGCGCCGCTGGAGGGCGACATCTTCCTGGCCAGCCGCGCCGACGGCAAGGTGCGCCGCCTGACCGAGACCGAGGCCGACGAGATCGACGCCAAGGTCTCGCCCAAGGGCAATTTCGTTTCCTGGGTCCGCGACCAGAACCTGGTCATCTATGATCTGGCCACGGGCAAGGAGACGCCGATCACCGACGACGGCGCCGGCCTGATCACCTGGGCCACGGCCGAGTTCATCGCCCAGGAGGAGATGGATCGCGACACCGGCTACTGGTGGAGCCCGGACGAACGCTACATCGCCCTGACCCGCGTCGACGAAAGCCCGGTAGACGTCGTGCCGCGCTTCGAGATCACCGGCGGAGGCGCCACCATGGTCGAGCAGCGCTATCCCCGCGCCGGCCGCCCCAACGCCCTGGTCGAACTCCATGTCCGCGATCTTCAGAGCGGCGCGCGGGTCAAGGTGGATCTGGGCGCGAACACCGACATCTATCTGGCGCGGGTCGACTGGTCGCATGACGGCAAGACCCTGTATGTCCAGCGTCAGTCGCGCGACCAGAAGACGCTCGACCTGCTCAGCGTCGATCCGGCCACCGGCGCATCGCGGGTCATCCTCAGCCAGAAGGCCGAGGCCTGGGTCGATCTGAACAACGATTTCCATGTCCTGCCGGACGGCCGTTTCATCTGGTCGAACGAGGACAGCGGCTGGCGGCACCTCTATCTGTACGACCGCAACGGCCGCCGCATCCGGGCGATCACGCACGGCGACTATCCGGTCAAACATCTGGACGGCGTCAACGAAAGGACCGGCGAGGTCTATTTCACCGCTTCGATGCGCGACGGCAAGGAACTGCCCATCGAACAGCAGATGTTCCGCGCCAGTCTGAACCGCACGGTCGATCCGGTGGCGGTCACCCCCGCCGGCGGCTGGTGGAATGTCTCGGTCAACGGCCCGGCGACCGCCTATGTCGGCAACTATTCCGATCCCGCCACCCCGCCCCAGTCGGCCCTTTACCGGATCGACGGCACGCGGATCCGCTGGATCGAGGAAAACCGGCTCGACGCCGATCACCCCTTCGCCCCCTATGTCTCGCGGCTGCGCACGCCCGAGTTCGGGACTATGCAGAGCCACGGCGAGACCCTGGTCTGGCGCATGACCACCCCGCCCGACTTCGATCCGTCGAAGAAGTACCCGGTGGTGATGCAGGTCTACGGCGGTCCCGGCACCGGCGCGGGCGTGCAGAAGAGCTGGCAGCCCCTGACCAACCAGCTGCTGACCGAGGCCGGCTATATCGTCTTCCGCGTGGACAACCGCGGCGAGGGCGACCGGTCCCAGGCGTTTGAGACCAGCATCTATCGCCGCCTGGGCATTCCTGCGGTCGAGGATCAGGCTTTGGCCGCCAAATGGCTGAAAACCCTGCCTTATGTTGATGGCGACCATATCGCGGTCATGGGCTGGAGCTTCGGCGGTTTCCTCAGCCTGCTGACCCTGACCGATCCGGACGCTGGACTGGCCTCGGCGCTTGCCGGCGCCGCCCCGACCGAGTGGAGCCTCTACGACACCCATTATACCGAACGCTACATGTCCACGCCCCAGGACAATCCGGACGGCTACGCCGCCACCGACGTCCTGCCGCGCCTGGATCATCTGACGGGGCGCCTGCTGATCCTGCACGGCATGGCCGACGACAATGTCATCTTCGGCAACGCCACCCGCGTGATCGACGCCCTCCAGGCCAAGAGCACGCCGTTCGAGATGATGCTCTATCCGGGCCAAAGGCACGGCGTCCGCGGCGAACCGCGGCAGCTTCAGCAATGGCGGACCTATCTCGACTTCCTGGACCGCACGATCGGCAAGAGGGCTGAGACGGCGGACTGACGGCTTAATCAGGAACGGGGCGAACATGTTGAAGACCAAGCTTTTGGCCGGCGTGTTCGCCGTCGTCCTGGCCGGCGTCGCGGCGCCGTTCGCCTCGGCGCAGACGCCGCCGCCCCCGCCGCCGCCGCCGAACGCCGACATCGCCTGGGTTCAGCGCGAGCGGACGCCCTACGGCTCCTGGGAGCAGATGGCGCGCTTCTTCCTCAGCCAGATTCGCACCTATGACGTCGAAGGCCGGTTCGGCGAGCCCGGTCCCGCGATCAACAGCCTGATCGCGATCAACCCCGATGCGCCCGAGGACGCCCGCGCCTCCGACGCCCGCCGCCTCGCCGGACAGGCCCTGCCGCTGGACGGCGTGCCCCTGGTCATCAAGGACAATGTCGAGGCGCGCGGCATGCCGACCACGGCGGGCTCCCTGGCCCTGGCCGCGAACCAGCCGGACCGCGACGCGCCGATCACGGCCCGGCTGCGCGCGGCGGGGGCGGTGCTGATCGGCAAGTCCAATCTGTCGGAATGGGCCAATATCCGCTCGTCCCACTCCATCAGCGGCTGGAGCGCCGTGGGCGGCCTGACCCGCAATCCCCACGCCCGCGACCGCAACACCTGCGGCTCATCCTCGGGCTCGGGAGCGGCGGTGGCGGCGGGCTTCGCCATCGTGGCCATCGGCACCGAGACGGACGGGTCGATCACCTGTCCGGCGGCGATGAACGGCCTGGTCGGGTTCAAGCCCACCGTCGGCCTGGTGTCGCGCACGGGGATCGTCCCCATCAGCCACAGCCAGGACACCGCCGGGCCGATGACCCGGACCGTCCGGGACGCCGCCCTGGTGCTGACCGTCATCGCCGGGACCGATCCCGCCGATCCGGCGACGGCCGAGGCCGACGCCCGCAAGACCGACTATGCGGCGGCTCTGGAGGGGGCCAGTCTCCGCGGGGTTCGCATCGGCGTCGCCCGCTTCCTGACCGGCTATTCCGACGGTACGGACGCCGTCTTCGACGCCAATCTGGAGCGGTTGCGCCAGGCAGGCGCCGTCCTCGTCGAGATCAAGGACGGACCGGACATGGACGCTGTCGGCGGCGCGGAATTCACCGTCCTGCTGACCGAGTTGAAGGCGGACTTGAACGCCTATCTCGCCACCACCGATCCGGCTCAGGTTCAGACGCGCACCCTGGCCGACGTCATCGCCTTCAACCGCGCGACCCCGCGCGAGCTGGCCCTTTTCGACCAGGACCTGTTCGAAGCCGCCGAGGCGACTGGCGGCCTGTCCGACTCCGCCTATGTGGCCGCGCGCGAGACCTCGCTGCGTCTGGCCGGGGCCGAGGGGATCGATCGACTGCTGAAGGACAATGACGTCGCCGTCCTGATCGCGCCGACGACCGGCCCGGCCTGGATGACCGACGTCGTCAACGGCGACCACTATCTGGGCTCGGCCTCGACGCTGCCGGCTGTGGCGGGCTATCCCCACCTGACCGTGCCCATGGGGCAGGTGGGCGGGCTTCCGGTGGGGCTCAGCTTCATCGGCGGCCAGTGGCAGGACGCGCGGGTGCTCGCGCTCGGCTACGCCTTTGAACAGTTGGGACCGCAGCGGGTGGCGCCGGCCTTTCCCGGCTCGTTGAACGGCACGCGCGCCGTCGCGCCTCTGCTCGCGCCCGTCCTTCAGGAACCTTGATCGGCGGTCCGCTGTTGGGCCTTCATGACAAAGCCGATCCTCCCCGAATGAGCGACCTGATCGCCAATATCGTCGGCTCGGCCGCAGCGGTCTGTTCCGTCACCAGTTTCGCACCCCAGGCGCTCAAGATCTGGAAGGAGAGGGACGCCTCCTCGGTCAGTCTGAGGACCTATTCCCTGACCGTGACCTGTTTCGCCCTGTGGGTGGTCTATGGGGTGATGACCCAGGCCTGGCCCGTCACCGTGGCCAATTCCTGCGCCCTGGTCATGGCGTCCTGGGTTCTGGTGATGAAATGGCGGTTCCGCGACGGCGATCCCGAAGCCTGACGGCCCGATTCTGCAGGTTTGATCCGGATCAAGGCGAGGCGGCGGAGGCGGCGCGAGGGTGGGGCTGAGGAGATTTCCCATGCCCCATGACGCCGTCCCCTTCGTCGCCGCCATCGTCGCGGCCTTCGTCTTCTTCATGGCCGCCCTTGGTCTGGCCAGTCTCTATTCGGGCTCTTCACCGGACAAGTGACGACAGCTTTACCCGACGTGATCTTGGCGCCCCGCGCGATGCGGGCTACGGCAGGAGCCTCAACGTCCAAGGGAGACGCCCCCAATGCCTGATCTCGCCCAAGTCACTGATCACATCCGCAACGCCGTCGGCGACAACTCCGGCCTCGGCAAGACCGTGAAGCTCGACCTCGGCGACGAGGGCAAGATCTTCATCGACGGCGCCTCCGTGCCGAACACCGTCACCAACGAAGACAAGCCCGCCGACGCCACCGTCTCGATGAAGTGGGACGACTTCATGGCCCTGTCGGAAGGCAAGCTGGACCCGATGATGGCCTTCATGCAGGGCAAGCTGAAGATCGCCGGCGACATGATGATCGCGCAGAAGCTGGCTCCGCTGCTGAAGCGCTGATGGCTTGCTGATCAATACTTGACTGCGGCGCGGCGCCCCTCGGGGGCCGCGCCGTTCTCGTCTTCAGCGTCCGTCAGAGGCGCGACCGAAAAAACGAGGAAACGACATGGATTTCAGACATTCCGACCGCGCCCTGGACTGGCACGCCCGCGTGCGCCGTTTCCTCGACGAACAGGTCATCCCGCGCGAGGCCGAGTATTTCGCCCAGGTGCGGGAGAATCCGAACCGCCAGCCTCCGGTCATGGAGGCCATGAAGGCCGCCGCGCGCGAGGCGGGCCTGTGGAACATGTTCCTGCCGGGCGGCCATGACGGTGAGAACGGGGGCGCCGGCCTGACGAACCTCGAATACGCCCCCCTCGCCGAGATGATGGGCCGCCACCTGTGGACGGCCGAGGTGTTCAACTGCAACGCCCCCGACACCGGCAATATGGAGGTGCTCCATATGTACGGAAACGCGGCCCAGCAGGACCGCTGGCTGAAGCCGCTGATGGCGGGCGAGATCCGCTCCGCCTTCCTGATGACCGAGCCCGAGGTCGCCTCGTCCGACGCCACCAATATCCGGACCCGGATCGAGCGCGACGGCGACCACTATGTCATCAACGGCCGCAAATGGTGGTCGACCAACATGGCCCATCCGAACGTCGCCGTGACCATCGTCATGGGCAAGACCGATCCGGCCGCCGCTGCGCACGCCCAGCAGTCCCAGATCATCGTCCCCGTCGATACGCCCGGCTTCCGGGTCGAGCGGATGCTGTCGGTCTTCGGTTATGACGAAAAGCCCATCGGCCACGCCGAGGTGGTGCTGGAGAACGTCCGCGTGCCGGTCGAGAACCTGATCGCGGGCGAGGGCCGGGGGTTCGAGATCGCTCAGGGTCGCCTCGGCCCGGGCCGCATCCACCACTGTATGCGCGTGATCGGCGCGGCCGAGCGGGCGCTGGAGCTGATGGTGACCCGCCTTCTGAACCGCACCGCCTTCCGGAAACAGCTGGCCGAACATTCGGTGTGGGAGCAGAGGGTCGCCGACGCCCGCACCAATATCGAAATGTGCCGCCTCCTGGTGCTGAAGGCCGCCTGGATGATGGACGAGGCGGGGGCCAAGAACGCCCGCTCCGAGATCGCCCAGATCAAGGTCGCCGCCCCGCGCATGGCGCTTCAGGTCATCGACGACGCCATCCAGGCCTTCGGCGGCGCCGGCGTTTCGGCCGACACCCCCCTGGCCGAACTCTATGCGACCGTGCGCACCCTGCGCATCGCCGACGGCCCCGACGAGGTGCACAACCGCACCATCGCCCGGCTGGAGTACGCCAAACACGGCGGCAGACCCTCGGCCTGAGAATCGGCGTCGCGCCGTCCGCTTCAGACGGGAACCCGTGGCGGAGCTTGACGTTTCAGGACTGGACGACGCGAGGCCAGCCGGGGCGTCGCAAGCGGGGACGGAACGGCTGAGATGAATGCGCGCTTCGAGCCCGACACGCGGGCGGCGTCCGACGTGACCCGTTTCCGGGCGATCCGGGGCGCTATGCCCGCCTTGGCGGAAGGCCTGTCGCCCGCGGATCTGGCGGCCCAGTCCATGCCGGACTGCAGCCCCGGCAAATGGCACCTGGCCCACACCAGCTGGTTCTTCGAGGCGATGATCCTGTCGGCCGACCCGAACTATGCTCCGGTCGATCCGCGCTTCCAGCAGCTGTTCAACTCCTACTACGAGGCCCTGGGCGAGCGGGTGCCCCGGCCCCAGCGCG
Organism: Brevundimonas sp. GW822-FHT03E11; assembly: GCF_058801445.1. Lineage (NCBI taxonomy): Bacteria > Pseudomonadati > Pseudomonadota > Alphaproteobacteria > Caulobacterales > Caulobacteraceae > Brevundimonas > Brevundimonas sp. GW822-FHT03E11. Next base: position 89,384 of record NZ_JBXANG010000004.1, read on the forward strand.
GCCTGATGACCCGGCCCTCGGTGAACGAGGTCCTGGCCTATCGGCGCGAGATCGACCGCCGCATGGCCGCCTGGCTGGCCTCGGGGCCGTCCAGCGGCCATCAGCGCTATCTGTTCGAACTGGGCCTGCACCACGACCAGCAGCATCAGGAGCTGTTCCTGATGGACCTGCTGAACCTGATGGCCTGTTCGCCGCTGGACCCGGCCGCCTATGCGGTCGAGCCGCGACAGGCCCCGCCTGAGGCCGCGCGCGGCGGCGCCGTCGTCTTCGAGGGCGGCCTGGTCTCGATCGGTCATGGCGGCGCCGGCTTCGCCTTCGACAATGAGGGGCCGTCGCACCGGGTCTGGCTGGAACCCTTCGCCCTGGCCGCCGACCTGGTGACCAACGGCGACTGGCTGGGCTTCATCGCCGACGGCGGCTACGCCCGGCCCGAGCTGTGGCTGTCCGATGGCTGGGCCACAGTCAAGGCCGAGGCCTGGACCGCGCCCCTCTACTGGCGCCGCGACGGCGACGACTGGACGGTCCTGAGCCTGATCGGCCGCGCCCCGGTCGATCCGACCGCCCCGGTGCGGCATGTCAGCTTCTATGAGGCTGACGCCTACGCCCGCTGGGCCGGCAAGCGCCTGCCGTCCGAGGCGGAGTGGGAGCATGCCGCGACCACGGCGCCCGACGCCTTCTCAAACCTGTCGGGCGAGGTCTGGCAGTGGACGTCCAGCGCCTACGCCCCTTACCCCGGCTTCCAGCCGACGCCTGGCACGGCGGCTGAGTACAACGGCAAGTTCATGGCCAATCAGATGGTCTTGCGCGGCGGCGCCTTCGCCACGCCGCCCGGCCACGCCCGCGTCACCTATCGCAACTTCTTCTATCCCCAACAGAGGTGGGCCTTCATGGGTCTGAGACTGGCCGAAGACGCCCCGCGCGGGCGCACGAGTTTCATTGAGGACGCCCAGACGGCCGCCTTCCGGCGCGACCTGGTCCAGGGCCTGTCCCGCGACCAGAAGGCCGTGCCGCCCAAGTGGTTCTATGACGCCGAGGGCTCGCGCCTGTTCGAAGAGATCACGGCCCTGCCGGAATATTATCCGACCCGTCAGGAGACGGCCCTGCTGCGCGACCGGGCCGCCGCCCTGACCGCCGACTTCGGCCCCGAGGCCGTCCTGGTCGAGTTCGGTTCGGGCGCCAGCGAAAAGACCCGCATCCTGCTGGACGCCGCGCCCGACCTCGGCGCCTATGTGCCGCTGGACATCAGCGAGACGGCCCTGCTGGACGCCGTCGCCCGCCTGTCCGCCGACTATCCGGCCCTGCGGGTCCAGCCGGTCCTCGGCGATTTCGAACATCTGTCGCCCTTGCCGAACGATTTGCCGCAGGGCCGGCGCATCGGCTTCTTCCCCGGCTCGACCATCGGCAATTTGGAGCCGGAGGAGGCGGTGGGGTTCCTGGCCTCGGCCCGGCGGATCTTGGGGGAGGGGGCGCTGTTCATTCTCGGCGTCGATCTGGTCAAGGATCCCGCGACCCTGGTCGCCGCCTATGACGACAGCCGGGGCGTCACTGCGGCCTTCAACCTGAACCTCCTCGTCCGCGCCAACGCCGGCCTGGACGCCGATTTCGACCTCGACGCCTTCGCCCACCGCGCCGTCTGGAACCCGGATCAGTCGCGTATGGAAATGCACCTTCAGGCGTTGCGTCAAACCGCCGCCCACGTCGGCGACCGGGCCTTCACCTTCATGGTGGGCGAGACCCTCCACACCGAAAGCTCGCGCAAGTTCACGCGGGATTCGGTCGAGGCCATGGCCAGGGAGTCCGGCTGGTCCATGGCCGGTTTCGAGGTTTCGCCCGAACCCCGCGTCGCCCTGGCCTTACTGCGGGGGTGAGGGGGCCACTTCCTTTCTGACAATACAGATAAGATCGTCATCCTCGGCACAAGGCCGAGGATGACGGGCGAGTGCGTGGAAAAGAAAAAGGGCGGCGCATCCTCGACGCGCCGCCCTGCAGACTCTCACTGAAACCGTATCACTCGGCTTCGTTCGAAGCCGCGTCCTTCTTCGGCCCGTGCGAGGCCTCGCCGCCCTTGCGTCCGGCCTGGGCCGCCAGGCTGCGGTCCTGGGAGAAGCTTCGTTTTTCGCTGGGGACGCTGGCGCCCCCCTTGCGCGCGATTTCGCGCTGACGTTCGGGATCCATGGAGGCGAAGCCTCGCTTGGAAACGCCGGAGGGTCGCGAGGTCTGGCCGTCCATCGGTGTTCCTTTCAGTGCTGCCGTTGCGCTTGCCGAAATGAACCCTGTGACTCCGTGACGGTTCCGTAGGTAACTTCGTTTTACCGCGGTGATCTGAACGTCTTTGTGGTTTGACTTCAAACGGCTGCATAGGGGCGGGAATCGCCTTCGCCGCCGCCGCCCGGCTCCATCGGCGGCATTTCGTCGGGCGCGTCGGCCGGATCGATCTCGGGCTGGGGCGTCGGCTCGGGCTGGATTTCCGGTTGCGGCGTTCCGGGGGGCGTGGGTTCGACATAGGTCATGGTCTTCTCCTCTGAATGGAGAACGCGGCCCGCACCCCAATGTTCACCCCCGGCTTTGGGGGCGGACCTGGGGAACTGGATCCGGTCGGGCCGGTTCAGTGTCCGAACCCCGGAGATTCCCATGACCCAGACCCCCATCGCCCCTTCCTCGCCCGATGACATCGTCACGGAAGACGACGGCCCGACCCAGCGCCTCGACCGACAGGCGGACGCCATCCTGGCCGAGGGCGAAGCCCGCAGCTTCGAGGACACCACGTCGCTGCGTCAGGCTCTGCGCGAAGACGCCGCGATGATCCGCAGCAAGCTGGCCGGCCGGGTCGAGACCGCCCGCGACGGCATCCGCGATGAGCCGATGAAGACCACCCTCTACGCCCTGGGCATAGGGGTGATCATCGGCATGCTGATGCGCCGCTAAAAGCAAACCCTCTCCCGCCGGGAGAGGGCTTGAGCGCACGAGAGCGCAGCGATCGTCCTTGCGCAAAAGGGTGAGGGGCACGGTGGTGCGAGCTGGCCCGCCGCCGGTCCCTCATCCGGCCCTGCGGGCCGCCTTCTCCCCACGGGAGAAGGAAAAGATCTAAGCCGGCCCCGTCGGCTCCCGCTGGATCGGCGCCCTCTGCAAAGCCGCATCCGACACGAAGGGATTGGTCCGCCGCTCCTCGCCGAAGGTCGAGATCGGCCCGTGGCCCGGCACGAAGGTCACGTCGTCGCCGAGCGGCCACAGCTTCTCCACCACGGCGCGGATCAGGGCGGGCGGATCGCTCATCGGGAAGTCGGTGCGGCCGACCGAGCCCTTGAACAGCACGTCGCCCACCTGGGCGAACCGGGCCGCCCGGTTGAAGAAGATCACATGGCCGGGGGTATGGCCGGGGCAGTGGCGCACCTCCCAGCTCGTCTCGCCCAGGCTGACGGTATCCCCATCCTCCAGCCAGCGGTCAGGCGTAAAGGGCCGGGCTTCGGGCAGGCCGTACATCCGGCCGGTCTCCACGATCCGGTCGATCCAGAACTGGTCGGCCTTCTGCGGTCCGGTGATCTGGACCCCGGTCTTCTCCTGCATCTCCGCCGCGCCGCCGGCGTGGTCCAGATGGCCGTGGGTGATCCAGATCTGGTCCAGCGTCAGGCCGCGCCGCGTCACCTCGGCCAGGACCGCATCCACCGATCCGCCCGGATCGATCACGGCGGCCTTGTTGGTCGCGGTGCACCAGACCGTGGTGCAGTTCTGCTGAAGCGGCGTGACGGGCGTCACAAAGACGCCGATGGGGGAGGCGGGCTGGGTCATGACGCCTTCTTAGCCGCCCCCGTGACGCGAAACCACCGCTGCGGCCCACGCTCGCGTTGACCTTTTGAGCCCTTCTCGACATAAGGGCGGGCTTCGAGGCGCCGCTCCAAACGGGGCGGCCTTCTTGCTTTATCCATTCCGCGCCGACCGTCCCGACGGTTCATGCGCCCCAGAGCGTCAGAAATCCCGACCATGCAAGTCGTCGAAAAGTCGAACGAAGGCCTCAGCCGCGTGATCGCGGTCACCATTCCCGTCGCGGAGCTGAACGAGAAGCTCGAAGCCCGCGTCAAGGAAGTCGCCCCGCAGATGAAGCTGAAGGGCTTCCGTCCGGGCAAGGTGCCGGTCGCCCACGTCAAGAAGACTTTCGGCCGCGACTTCATGGGCGAGATCATCAACGCCCAGCTGAACGAGACCAGCCAGAAGGCTCTGGACGAGGCCAAGATCCGTCCGGCCGCCCCGGCCGAGATGAAGCTGACCTCCGACATGGACAAGGTCATCGCCGGTCAGGAAGACCTGGCCTATGAGATGTCGCTGGAGATCATGCCGGACTTCACCCCGGTCGATCCCAAGACCCTGAAGCTGGAACGCCCCACCTATGAGGCGTCGGACGCCGATCTGGACGAGGCCCTGACCGAACTGGCCGGCCAGGCCAAGTCCTACGAGGACAAGAAGGGCAAGACCGTCAAGGCCGCCGAGGGCGACCAACTGACCATCGACTTCCTGGGCAAGCTGGACGGCGAACCCTTCGAAGGCGGCGCCGCCGAGGACGCGGACCTGGTGATCGGCTCGGGCCGCTTCATCCCCGGCTTCGAAGAGCAGCTGAAGGGCGCCAAGGTCGGCGAGGAAAAGACCATTGAGGTCACCTTCCCCGAGAACTATCAGGCCGCCCATCTGGCCGGCAAACTGGCCACCTTCGACATCAAGGTGAAGGCCATCAAGGCCGAGGTCGAAGCCAAGGTGGACGACGAGTTCGCCAAGCGTATCGGTCTGGAATCGCTGGATCGCCTGAAAGAGCTTCTGAGCCAGAACCTGAACCAGCAGTACGCCGGCGCCGCCCGCTTCAAGCTGAAGCGGGCCCTGCTGGACCAGCTGGACGCCGCCCATGACTTCCCCCTGCCGCCCAAGATGGTCGAAGCCGAGTTCGACGGCATCTGGCAACAGGTCGAGGCCGACAAGGCCGCCGGCCGCCTGCCGGAAGAAGACGCCGCCAAGTCCGAAGAGGACCTGAAGGCCGAATACAAGAAGATCGCCGAGCGTCGCGTGCGCCTGGGCCTGGTCCTGGCCGAAATCGGCCGCGCCCACAATGTCCAGGTCACCGACCAGGAGCTGAACGCCGCCCTGCTGCAGGAAGCCCGCAACTATCCGGGCCAGGAGCAGGCCGTCCTGAACTTCTACCGTCAGAACCCCAACGCCGCCGCCCAAATGCGCGCCCCGATCTATGAGGAAAAGGTCGTCGACCTGATCGTCGGCCTGGCCGAAGTCACCGACAAGCCCATCAGCAAGGAAGAGCTGCTGAAGGAAGACGAAGAGGGCTGATCGCCTCCTTCATCGGATCGTGAAGAGGCGGGGGTCGGCGATCCCCGCCTTTTTCGTATGCGGGCCCCACCTTGTAAGGCGGCCTTCATAACGCGATATGCAGAACAACAAGGCGAGCGACCGCGAGTCGCGCGCTCCCCCGCATTCTTGAGAAGGCTCCATGCGCGATCCGATCGAACTGATGAACATGAACCTCGTCCCCATGGTGGTCGAGCAGTCCAGCCGGGGCGAGCGCTCCTTCGACATCTTCTCGCGCCTGCTACGCGAGCGGATCATCTTCCTGACGGGGCCGTTCGAGGACGGCATGGCGTCGCTGATCTGCGCCCAGCTGCTGTTCCTGGAGTCGGAGAACCCCAAGAAGGAAATCTCCATGTACATCAACAGCCCCGGCGGTCAGGTGACCTCGGCGCTGGCGATCTACGACACCATGCAATACATCAAGAGCCCGGTCTCGACCGTGGTCATGGGCATGGCGGCCTCGGCCGGCTCCCTGATCCTGACGGCCGGCGAGGCGGGCCAGCGGATCGCCCTGCCGAACGCCCGGGTCATGGTGCACCAGCCCTCGGGCGGCTTCCGCGGCCAGGCCTCGGACATCGAGCGCCACGCCGAGGACATCCGCTACACCAAGAAGCGGCTGAACGAGATCTATGTCCATCATACCGGCCGCACCTATGAGGAGGTGGAGCGCACCCTGGACCGCGACCACTTCATGTCGGCCGAAGAGGCCAAGGCCTGGGGCATCGTCGACCACGTCTATGACCGGCGCGAACAGGCGGACGCCGACGGCATAAAGACGCCCGGCGCCTAAGCCCCGTTTTCAGCTAGAATGAGGGGGCGCGTCCTGGCGGCGCGCCCCTTTCTTTTCGTCCATCGGAACCGAGATGCAGTTCACAAGAGACCCCTCAGGCACGATCGAGGTGGAGGGCGAGACCTACGCCTGGGAAATCCGACGCCAGCCACGCCCCGTCGGCGGCGCGGTGTGGGAGGGGATGGCCGTCTCCCTTCGCCATGTGGATTTCAAGCGCGAGGCCATCATCCAGTTTCCGCCGCCCTTGCGTCCCAACGGCCGGCCCGACGTGGAGAAGCAGCGGGTCAATGTCGATGCGGTGCGCAACGCCGTCACCGCCGCCATCGAGGCGGGCTGGGACCCGACCTCGCGGGGCAAGGCCATGGTTTTCGACGTGGACGCCGACGGCCGCTGAAGCGGTTCAGGGCCGCTGGGTGAAGACCCGGAACCCCGGCGACTGGGCGATGGCCAGCATTTCGGCGTCGCCGGAGGTGTCGCCATAGGCGGCCGTCAAGACCAGATCCTCGCCATAGGCGGCCTTCAGACGCCGCACCTTCTCCTCGCCCCGGCAGTTGGCGCCGTCGAAGGCGCCGGTCACCCGGCCTTCAGCGTCGAAGGTCAGGGGCGTTCCCAAGAGGGCCTCGGCGCCCAGCCGGCGGGCGAAGGGCTCAACCGTCGTCTCGGGCGAGGCGGTCACGATCACGCGATGGGCGCCCCGTTCGCCCCATTCGTTCCAGACCTTCAGCGCGTCCGGCCGCATGAAGCGGTCCCAGACCAGGTCGGCGAACCGTTCCGCCTCGGCCTCCAGACTTTCGCGGTCCATGCCGGCCAGGAATTCCTTGACCGAGGCGGCCTTGATCCGGCCCCGATCACGATCCCGCCCATAGGCCGCCAGGGCCGGCGCCAGCTTGACCAGACCCAGGGCCCAGCCGCCCGGACCGGCCTTCCAGCGCAGAAACTGCGTGAAACTGTCGCGAATCGTCAGGGTGCCGTCGAAGTCGAAGGCGACGAGCGGCTGTTCCGAATTGATCCGGGACTGGCGTAATTCCTGCAGGCTTCCCATGTCAGACATTCGCCGTGATCCCCAACGACACTGATCCATCCCCTTTCCGTGACCTCGCCCCTCCGCCTTCGGGGTTGTCGTGGAACGTGGGATGGGTGATTGTCATTTTTTGAAGACCTTTGCGTCCAGAGTGCTGGAATCAACGCGGAGGAAGCGCGTATCGGGCCATTTCGGTCCGCTCCGCGGGAGTGAGATAAGGGTCTATGACCAAAGCAGCCGGCTCTGACGCCAAAAGCACCCTGTACTGCTCGTTCTGCGGAAAGAGCCAGCACGAAGTCCGCAAACTCATTGCGGGACCGACCGTCTTCATCTGCGATGAATGTGTCGAACTGTGCATGGACATCATCCGTGAAGAGCACAAGATCGGCTTCAAGAAGACGAGCGACGGCGTCCCCACGCCCAAGGAGATTCGCGACGTCCTGGACGATTACGTCATCGGCCAGTCGCACGCCAAGAAGGTCCTCTCGGTCGCCGTCCACAACCATTACAAGCGGCTGAACCACGCGACGAAGAACAACGACGTCGAACTGGCCAAGTCGAACATCATGCTGATCGGCCCGACCGGTTCGGGCAAGACGCTGTTGGCCCAGACCCTGGCCCGCATCATCGACGTGCCCTTCACCATGGCCGACGCCACGACCCTGACCGAGGCCGGCTATGTGGGCGAGGACGTCGAGAACATCATCCTGAAGCTGCTCCAGGCGTCGGATTACAATGTCGAACGGGCCCAGCGCGGCATCGTCTACATCGACGAAATCGACAAGATCAGCCGCAAGTCGGACAATCCCTCGATCACCCGCGACGTCTCGGGCGAGGGCGTGCAGCAGGCCCTGCTGAAGATCATGGAAGGCACCGTCGCCTCCGTGCCTCCGCAAGGCGGCCGCAAACATCCGCAGCAGGAGTTCTTGCAGGTCGACACCGCCAACATCCTCTTCATCGTGGGCGGCGCCTTCGCCGGGCTGGAGAAGGTGATTTCGGCGCGCGGCGAGGGGGCCTCGATCGGCTTCGGCGCCAAGGTCAAGGAAATCGACGAGCGCCGCACCGGCGACATCCTCAAGGGGGTGGAGCCTGACGACCTGATGCGTTTCGGCCTGATCCCCGAGTTCATCGGCCGTCTGCCTGTCCTGGCGACGCTGGAGGATCTGGACGAAACGGCCCTGGTCACCATCCTGACCGAGCCCAAGAACGCCCTGGTCAAACAGTACAAGCGTCTGTTCGAGATGGAGAATGTCGAACTGACCTTCACCGACGACGCCCTGATCGCCGTCGCCAAGAAGGCCATCACCCGCAAGACCGGCGCGCGCGGCCTGCGTTCGATCCTGGAAGGCATTCTGCTGGAGACCATGTTCGAACTGCCGACCTTCGAAGGCGTCGAGGAGGTGGTGGTCAACGCCGAGGTCATCGACGGCAAGGCCCAGCCCCTGCTGATCTATTCCGAAGCCTCCAAGAAGAAGGCCGACGGCGCCGCCTGATCGGGCCGCCGCTGAACGTCACAAGGGCCGGAGCGACGCCGCTCCGGCCCTTTTTTCAGCTGGGATCCTCCCCCGCTTGCGGGGGAGGTGTCGCGTCGATCGCGCAGCGATCCAGCGACGGAGGGGGAAATCTCACGAGTCTCCCGCAGGGTGGAAGAAACCCGCACCTTCTCTCGCCCTTTCGGCCGGCGCTTCATCCGCGCACTCCCGCATTCAGTCTCATAGGCAATACAAAGACTTGTCGGTCCCAGGCGCTGATCGACCCGTCGCGGCGCCGGGGCGGCTTATGCTGGCGGGATCAGCCGAGGCGGCGCAGAGGCGTGACGGAGGTGACTTTCAAATCGGACAAATCGGACAGATCGGACAGATCGGACACATCGGACACTGTTTTTCAGCCGTCCGAAAACCGCGCGCCGACCGGCCGCAGACCCCGGCGGCGTGGGCTGAAAGACACGTGCATGTGGGCGGATGGGCGGCCACGCTTGAACCGCAGGTCTTTCAAACCACATACTCATCCGAACGCCGTCGGAATCGACGGGCCGTCACGCGCTGGTCGGGCCTCTTGCCCGGGCGACCGTGGCGGCGGGCCGGCGATCACCAATGGCCCAGGAGTACGCATCATGACTGACACCAAGATCCTGCCCGTCCTGCCGTTGAGAGACATCGTGGTCTTTCCGCACATGGTCGTGCCGCTCTTCGTGGGCCGCGAAAAATCGGTGAAGGCCCTCGACGAGATCATGAAGGGCGAAAAGCAGATCCTTCTGGCGACCCAGAAGAACAGCGTTGACGACGACCCGTCGCCCGACGCCATCTATCCCATCGGCGTCCTGGCCAGCGTCCTGCAGCTGCTGAAGCTGCCGGACGGCACGGTCAAGGTCCTGGTCGAGGGCAAGGGCCGCGCCCGCCTGACCCGCTTCACCGACCGCACCGACTATTTCGAAGCCGAGGCCGTCGAGATCGAGGACGAGCCGGGTGAGACCTCTCAGGCCGAGGCCATGCTGCGCGCCGTGGTCGAGCAGTTCGAAAACTATGTGAAGCTGAACAAGAAGGTGCCGCCCGAGGCCCTCAGCTCCATCCCCCAGATCACCGACGCCTCCAAACTGGCGGACTCGGTCGCGGCCCATCTGTCGGTCAAGATCATCGACAAACAGGGTCTGCTGGAAACCATCGACGTGCCCAAGCGGCTGGAGAAGGTCTATGGCCTGATGGAGGGGGAAATCTCCGTCCTGCAGGTCGAGAAGAAGATCCGCTCGCGCGTGAAGCGTCAGATGGAGAAGACCCAGCGCGAATATTATCTGAACGAGCAGATGAAGGCGATCCAGCGCGAGCTGGGCGAGACCGACGACGCGCGCGACGAAATCATGGACCTGGAGAAGCGCATCCGTAAGACGCGCCTGTCCAAGGAGGCCCGGACCAAGGCCGAGGCCGAGGTCAAGAAGCTGCGCAACATGTCGCCGATGTCGGCCGAATCGACGGTGGTGCGCAACTACCTCGACTGGCTGCTGTCCGTGCCGTGGGGCAAGGCCAAGCAGAAGCCGATCGACCTGGTGCGGGCGGAAGAGATCCTCGAGGAGGACCACTTCGGCCTGGAGAAGGTCAAGGAACGGATCATCGAATATCTGGCCGTCCAGGCCCGCACCGGCAGCCTGAAGGGGCCGATCCTGTGCCTCGTCGGCCCACCCGGCGTCGGCAAGACCTCTCTGGCCAAGTCGATCGCCAAGGCCACTGGGCGTGAATATGTCCGCATGTCGCTGGGCGGCGTGCGCGACGAGAGCGAGATCCGCGGCCACCGCCGGACCTATATCGGCTCCATGCCCGGCAAGATCATCCAGTCGATGAAGAAGGCCAAGACCACCAACGCCTTCGTCCTGCTGGACGAGATCGACAAACTGGGCGCCGACTGGCGCGGCGACCCGTCCTCGGCCCTGCTGGAGGTGCTGGACCCGGCCCAGAACTCGACCTTCGGCGACCACTATCTGGAGGTGGACTACGACCTGTCCCAGGTCATGTTCGTGACGACCGCGAACAGCCTGAACATGCCGCAGCCCCTGATGGACCGGATGGAGATCATCCGGGTGTCGGGCTACACCGAGGACGAGAAGGTCGAGATCGCCAAGCGTCACGTCCTGCCCAAACAGATGAAGGACCACGGCCTCAAGGACGGCGAACTGGTCGTTCCGGACGAGACCATCCGCGACCTCATCCGCTACTATACCCGTGAGGCCGGGGTGCGTTCGCTGGAGCGGGCCCTGGGCGGCCTGGCCCGCAAGGCCGTGCGCGAAATGGCCAAGACCGGCGTCGCCTCGATCACCGTCGATGCGGACAAGCTGGCCGAATACGCCGGTGTGAAGAAGTTCCGCTACGGCGAGACGGACGAGGAGGATCAGGTCGGCATCGTCACCGGCCTGGCCTGGACCGAGTTCGGCGGCGACATTCTCACGATCGAGGCGATCAAGATGCCCGGTCGCGGCCGCATGACCGTGACCGGCAACCTCAAGGACGTGATGAAGGAGTCGATCTCGGCGGCGGCCTCCTATGTCCGTTCGCGGGCTCTGGACTTCGGCGTCAAGCCGCCGGTGTTCGAGAAAACCGACATCCACGTCCACGTGCCGGACGGCGCCACGCCCAAGGACGGTCCGTCCGCCGGCGTCGCCATGACCGTGGCCATGGTCTCGGTCCTGACGGGCGTGCCGATCCGCAAGGATATCGCCATGACCGGCGAGATCACCCTGCGCGGCCGCGTCACCGCCATCGGCGGCCTGAAGGAGAAGCTGCTCGCGGCCCTGCGTTCCGGGGTCAAGACGGTGCTGATCCCCCAGGAGAACGAAAAGGACCTCGCCGACGTGCCGGACAATGTGAAGTCAGGTCTGGAGATCGTGCCGATTTCCACAGCGGACGAGGCCCTGAAATGGGCCCTGGTCGGCGCCCTGACCCCGGTCGAATGGGACGAGACGGCTGAACCCCTGCCGACGCCCGTTCCCCCCGCGGAGGGCGCTACGGCGGCCGTCAGCCACTGAAACGCGACTTAAGTCGCACGCCGGAACGCCGCCGACAGCCCGTCGGCGGCGTTTTCGCTTTTGACGCGAGCGCCTATCGGACGTTTACTGACCGTTTGGAGGGATGACGATGACGAAAGCGGAACTCATCGGTCGCATGGCGACGGCGGCGAACATCAGTCGGGACCAGGCCAAGGCGGCGCTGGAGGCCTTCACCGACGGTGTTGTCGAGGCCCTGTCTCACGGTCACGACGTCAAGCTGATCGGCTTCGGCAGCTTCACCACGATCGAGCGCAAGGCGGGGGTGGCGCGCAATCCTCAAACCGGCCAGGCCATAGCGCGGGCCGCCTCCCGCACCGCCCGCTTCCGCGCCGGCGAAGGCCTGAAAAGCGCCTTGAACGCCTGACGCCCAGAGGGCATAAGCCCCGCTCTGGTTTCAAGGGCGGCTAGCTCAGCTGGAAGAGCATCTCGTTTACACCGAGAGGGTCGGCGGTTCGAGCCCGTCGCCGCCTACCAATCAAAAAGGCCGCCGGATCGCTCCGGCGGCCTTTCGCATTGGGTCTGAGGCTCCGATCAGAACCGGAAGCTGGCCCGCAGCAGCAGCGAATAGCGGACATAGTCCTCCAGCAGCTCGGCGTCGCCCGTCAGGGACAGCATGCCCAGCTCGTTGCCCAGGTTCATGCGGAAGCCCAGCAGCAGGCCGCCGCCCTCGACGGCGTCCGGCGACAGGATGAAGTCCGGCCCGCCGCTGGCGAAGCGGGCGATGGTCTCCCCGGCGTCGACCGACAGGTTCTGGCGATAGCCGATCCGCAGTTCGGGGCGGATCCAGCCGTCGCGGCCGAAGCCGTAGCCGACGTTCATCGCCGCCACCGCCGAGAAGATGTGGCTGTCGCGCGAATCAATGTCCAGGTCGAAGCCGTCGCCGCCGCCCTTTTCGGATCGGGCGTCTTCCGACAGGCGGAAGTATTCGGCGTAGATTTCGGGACGGACGTTCAGCCGGCCGTAGTTGCGCTCATAGGAGGCGCCCCCGGCGGCGGCGGCGGTCCAGCCGTGCCAGTCGGAGGTATTGTTCAGATAGACGCCGCCGGCGACCAGCGAGCGGTCGGCGCTGAAGCTGGCGTAGCCGCCGGCCGCCCGAGCCCAGGTGGTCCAGTACTGACCCTGGGCGCGCCAATAGAGGCCCAGCTCCAGAAGATTGGCGGACAGGACCTCTTCGGCCTCCGCTTCCGGATCCTTGATGTCCGAGGAGGTGAAGGCCGCCGTCACGCCGAAAGCGCCCAGGCTAGAGCCCTTCTCGACGCCCCCGGCCACGCCGAAGCCTTCGGACCGGAAGCCGTAGGAGTCGGTCTTGTCCTTGTCGGCGTAGAAGTTGATCTCCTGCAGCCAGGCGCTGGTCTCGCCGGGCGCGGCGGAGGCGTTGCGACCGGTCAGGGCGCGGGTCACCGCATCCACCCCGGCCGACAGCGACATCAGCGGGCCGCCCGAATGGTCCGGCAGCATCTGCTCATAGGCGTCGATGAAGCCGTCGCGGCCCGTCTGGGACAGGAACAGGTTACGAACCGTCTCATTGGCGCCCAGGGCGGCGTAGACGGCGTCATAGGCCGAGGCCTCGACCGGGATCAGCCCGGCCTCCTGGGCGGTGCGCCGCCGTGCGTCGATATAGAGGCTGTTGGCGCCCTGATCGACGCCCGCTTCGACGACGTAGAGATACGGCGAGTTTTCGGCGAGCAGCTGCTTGTCGATCTGGCCGACGTTCAGCGTGCCGGCCTTGATGATGTCGAACCGCTCCGGTCCCTCCAGCAGGGAGGAGAAGCGCACGCCCAGCTGCGCGCCCGTGGCCAGGGTTGCGGCGCCGCTGACGTTGAAGCCGCCGGCGCGATCGGCCTTGGGGTCCAGGGTCGTGATCAGGACGCCGTCGGCCCCCACGTTCAGGCTGGAGATGTTGGTGGCGGTCGTCTGGGTCGCGTTCAGCGTGCCCTTGGAAACGTTGATGTCCAAGGCGCCGTCGCTGTCGGTTATCGCGCCCTGCACCACGGCGCCGCCGCTGATCGCCAGCCGGTCGGCGCCGGCGCCGAAGGCGATGTCGCCGACGACCGTGCCGTTCTCGACATTGAAGGTGTCGGCGCCCGAGCCCAGCTTGATCGCGCCCACGATCTGGGGCTCGCTGGCGTCCGGCACTCCGTCCTTGTCAGTGTCGGTCGCAGTGCTGTCGGCTGCGGCGGGAACACCGTACTGGCGCAGGGTCACGCCGCTGGTGTTGGCCGACAGGTCGATGGCCGTGACCGTGCCGGAGACGTCCGCCAGACTGCTGGAGCTGGCGGTCAGGGAGCCGGCGATCACGCCGGCGTTGTTCAGCTGGGTCAGGGAGCCCGACTGATCGCGGATCACGGTCGCCGAACCGTCGTCGCCGCCGTAGGAGGCGATCATCGTGCCGGTGTTGGTCAGGCTGCCGACGTTTGCGCCGGCGCCGATCAGAACACCCGTGGCGGCCTCGGTTCCCTTGCCGGCCACGACGGCCTGGATAGTCCCGGTGTTGACCAGGGCGGGGGCAGAGACGCCGGCGCCGACCTGGATGGCGGTGGCGTTGGCGTCGACAGCCGAGGCGGCGATCGAGCCTTCGTTGCGCACGCCGCCCGCAATCGTCACGGCCTGTCCGCCGTCCACGCCGAGCTGAAGCCCGCGTCCCTGAACGCCGGAATAGACGCCCGATCCGGTGATGGCGCCCCGGTTGATCAGGCCATAGGCGGCGTCGCCCGTCCCGACCGCGCCCAAGGTCACAGTGTTTGCGGTGGAGCCGATCAGCAGGGCCGGCGCGGCGCCCAGAGAGGTGAGGGCGGCCGTGGTTTCGCTGGCGTCGGGCACGCCGTCGCCGTCGCGGTCCAGGTCGTCGCGGTTTTTGACGCCGTCGCCGTCGTCGTCCTCGTCGCCGTTCTTGACGCCGTCCTTGTCGTCGTCCCCGTCGATGCCGGCGGCCGAATAGGCCAGGGCCTTGTCCAGCAGGACGCCGCCCGCCACATCGGCGCCGACGCGGACGGCCGGGCCGCCCTGAAGCAGGTCATCGGCGTCCAACTCATCCAGGAACAGGGTGGTGGCGTTGTCGAAGGTCCCGGTGGAGGGGCGCGCCGGAGGCGGGGTGGTGTAGCGATAGCCGGTGGTGGCGATGGTGGAATGGATCTTCAGAGCGCCGCCCACGGCGCCTTCGACCGAGACCCCGGTCGCGCCCGCGCCGGTGGCCGAGATGGAGCCCGCTAGATCCACATTGCCCGAGACCGGAGCCGTGGTGCGGACGCCCGCCGTGTTGTCGCCGACGACCCGGATGGTGCCCAGGCTCTGAACCTTGCCGTTCACCGCCGATTCGACGCCGAGCCCGTAGGAATTATTGCCTTCGACCGTAATGGAGCCGCTGGATTCGACCAGGACGTTGCCGGTGAAGGGCGATGCCCCGGTCACCCGCACGCCATAGCGGCCGGTTCCCGTGGCGAAGGGGCCGTCCAGATCGCCGTCGCCGTCTGTGTCCTTGATGTCAGCCGTTTCCTGGCTGTCGGTGATGTTAATCGTCCCGCCGACCGTGACCGACCCGGTGTTGCCGCCGTTGACCAGGATGCCGGTGGCGCCGTCGGCGGCCTTGTCCATGGTGATGGAGCTGCCGCTGTCCAGATCGACCGTGTTGTTGGAATCAAGCGTCACGGCCGCGCCCGAGTTGACGGCGACCGAGCCGCCGCTGGCCAGACGGACGTTGTCCGCCGCCGTTCCGGTGGCGTTCGCCGTGCGGATCGGGGTGGTCCGGGCGGTCGAGACGACGACCTCGGCCTGAGCGCCGCTTACGGCCATCAAGGGGGCGATCGCCACGGCGGTCGCGAGCAGAATACGCATTCGGAAGAAAACCCCTGGTGGTCACGCGATCACGATGCAGGCGACCCTTTAGCAGGGTCCGGGCCAGCCTTCCCCAACTTTATCGAATTTGAGGCGAATGCAAGGCCGCGCCCCATCTGTTGCGGCGCCGAAAGGGCGGGGTGGTCGGGCCAAGGTCCTGATTTTCAGTCGTGATGGGCGGGGTTCGGAGGGTTTTTCTCGCTCCCTATTGAGCTTTGCCGCAGCCGGGTCTAGGGGCGAAGATCATGGTCAACCGCCTCTGAGGATGAGGCATCCATTCCGCGCCTTTCGGCGTTTGCGAGCGCAGACCTGACGAGAACCCCCGAATGACCCTGACTGATCTCGACGTCCACGAAAGCGAACTTCGTCTGATTCCCGGACTGGACGTGGAGGTGGCGGACACCTTGAGGGCGTTGAAACAGGCGTCGCAGGACGAGCGGCCGCGGCTGTTGGACACCACCATGCTGTACGCGCCCCGGTCCGGCGGCGTGAAGCGATACCTGCTGTCGAAGAAGGCGTGGATCGAGGCCAATCGGCCGGGGGTCAGCCATTCCCTCATCGTGCCGGGCGCCCGACACAGGGCGCGGGCGGACGGGATCGTTCAGCTGCGCGCCACGCGACTGCCGTTCGGAGACGGCTATCGTTGGCCCAGTTCGGTCAAGCGCTGGAGCGCATGGGTCGCGGCCATGAAGCCGTCGATCATTGAGGCGGGCGACCCCTATACGCCGGGACAGGGCGCCCTGGAGGCCGGCCAGAGGGTCGGCTGTCCCGTCGTCGGCTTCTGCCATTCGGACCCAGCCGGCCTGGCGGCGCTTCATTTCGGCGAATGGGCCAAGAAGCCCGTCGAAAAGCGCTGGGCCCGTCTGTTCTCCCAGTTTGACCGCGTCGTTTCGCCCAGCCGCTTCATCGCGCGGCGGCTTGAGGAGGCGGGGGTGGACAATATCGTCATTCGTCCGCTGGGCGTCGAGGTCGACACCTTCCGGCCCGACCGCCGCGATCGGTCCTGGCTGCTGAAGGAACTGGGCCTCGGCCCGGACGCACGCCTTCTGTGTTTTGCCGGCCGTCCCGCCAAGGAGAAGAACGTCGATGTTCTGATCGAGGCGGTCCAAAAGCTGGGCGCCCCTTATCATCTGGTCCTGGTCGGCGCCGGTTCGGGCATGCCCGCCGAGGACCGGGTGATCTCCCTGCCTTATGAGAAGGACCCGCGGGCGGTGGCCAAGATCATCGCCAGCTGCGACGCCTTCGTTCACGCCAATGACAAGGAGCCCTTCGGTCTGATCGTGCTGGAGGCCATGGCCTGCGGTCGGCCCGTGGTGGGCGTAAACGCCGGGGGCGTGGCCGAGACGGTCGATTCGACCGTGGGCCAGTTGGCCGCCAGCGCCGAGGCCGACGACTACGCCCAGGCGATCGAGGCCTTGTTTGCCCGCGACATCGAGGCCATCGGCCGCGCCGCCCGCGAAAAGGCGGTGAGCCGGTTTGCGTGGAACCGCGTCTTTGAAGACCTGTGCATGGTCTATGGAGAGCTGACCGGCGAGGCCGCCTTCGTTCAGCCCGAGGCGGCGTTCGCCGTCCACTGATCCCACAGCGGGCCCGCCCGTCCCCGGGGGCGGGCTTTGGACTGCAGTCCGCGCCGATCATACCCCGGACGGGGATGATGTTTTTCCAAGAAAATATGGGATTTGCGCGCTTGCGGGGCGGTGCGCCGCTTCTTCGTTACAGAAGAAGTGGCGCGAGTGACGGGGCTCGAACCCGCGACCTCCGGCGTGACAGGCCGGCACTCTAACCAACTGAGCTACACCCGCGTACCTGGGTCGAAACTTTAGAGTTGTTTCGAAAACTGTGTGGGAAGGCGGTGTGCGCCACTCCATCTATTTCTAGAGAGAGTGGCGCGAGTGACGGGGCTCGAACCCGCGACCTCCGGCGTGACAGGCCGGCACTCTAACCAACTGAGCTACACCCGCGTTTCCCAACCGAAGCGGCTGTGCGCCCCGGCGAGGGGCGTCGTTTAGGCGGGCTTACACAGCGCGTCAAGCGACCTTTTTCGATAAGACGGGCGTCAGCGCGACGGGGCTGTGGGCGAAGGGACCGCCGCCGGTTGGGGCGGGGTGTGCGGACCCGCCAGACCGCCTGCAGCAGGCTCCTGGGCGGCGACGGCGGGGGCGGGCGGTTCGTAATAGACGCCGACGCCCGGCCCAAGCGGCAGGTCCAGCGTGACCCAGGCCGCCACCATGATCAGGCCGGCGACCAGGAAGGCCCCTGCATAGGGCAGCATGGTCGCCATCAGAGACCCCAGGCCGAAGCGCGGATCCCAGCGCTGGGCGAAGGTCAGGATCAGGGGGAAGTAGCTCATCAGCGGCGTGGCGATGTTGGTGACCGAATCGCCCATCCGATAGGCGGCGGTCGTCATCTCGGGCGAAATCCCCAACAGCATGAACATCGGCACCACGATCGGAGCCAGGGCGGACCATTTGGCCGAGGCCGAACCGATGAACAGGTCGAAGAAGCAGGAGACGAAGACCACGCAGATCAGCAGCAGGGGGGCGGGCAGGGCCAGGCTCTTCAGCTCGGCGGCGGCGTTGACCGCCAGGATCGGCCCCAGCCCCGACCAGTTGAACATGGCTACGAAATGGGCGGCGAAGAAGGCCAGCACGATATAGGGCGCCAACTGGGCTATGCCGTCGCGCATCATGCGGACCAGGTCCCGATGCGACTGGATCGACCGCGAACCGGCCCCATAGGCGGCGCCCGTCAGGAAGAAGGTCACGGCGAAGAAGGCCACCAGCGAACGGTACAGGGGATTGAACCTCTGTTCGGGCTCCGCCGTCGGATCGACGAAGGGCGAGCCGGGCAGGAGGGTGATCAGGGCCCAGAGGGCGATCATCCCCATCAGGGCCAGTCCGGCCCAGGCCAGGCCGCGCTTCTCATCGGCGGTCAGGGGCTGTTTCTCGGAGGCGGCGGGAGCGGCGGCGTGCGCCGACGGCGCCCATGGCCCCAGGCGCGGCTCGATCACCCGGTCCGTCAGGAACCAGACGATGGGGGTGAAGACCAGGACGACCCCGATGATGAAGAACCAGTTGCCGGCGATGTTCACCGAATAGGAGGGGTCGATCAGGTGGGCCGCCGGCTCAGTGATCCCCAGGATCAAGGCGTCGCTGGCGCCGGGAAACAGATTTCCGGCATAGCCGCCCGACACGGCCGCGAAGCCGGCGGCCAGACCGGCCAGGGGGTGCCGGCCCGCCGCGGCGAAGATGACCGCCGCCAGGGGGATGACCACGACATAGGAGGCGTCCGACGCATGGTGGGAGACCATGCCCGTCACAACCACGATCGGGGTCAGGATCGCGCGCGGCGCATTCAGCAGGGCGCCGCGAATCGCCGTGGCGAACAGGCCCGCCCTTTCCGCCACCGAAGCCCCGTAGATGATGGTGACGACGATCCCCAACGGCGGGAAGTCCGCCAGGGTGCGCGGCATGCCGATGATCAGCCGCTCAAGGTTTTCGGGCGACAGCAGGCTCTGAGCCGCCAGCCGATCGCCCGTCACCGGATTCACCGCAGACCAGCCCAGGGCCGCGCCGATCATGCTGAGCAGAATCAGGCCGCCGACCAGCCAGAGGAAGAGGAAGACCGGATCGGGCAGACGATTTCCGATCCTCTCGACCGTGTTCAGAAGGCGCGCGGCTGGATTCATCGTCGGACTTTCGGGTGCGAAATCAGGCCGTCAGTAGGGCCGCGCGCTGCCGAAGACGGCAAGCGCCCCACCTGCGACATATAGCCCGAAGACCTGCGACCGATTCGCAACAAAAAACCCGTCGTCACAGGGGTTTGAACCGCGCCGACGTTGGGTCTAAGAAGCCCCGAATCCCGCCTCTCCCCGGCGGCCGAGGTTCTTTGAATGAACGCATTTCTGCTCGAATATCTGCCGGTGCTGATCTTCGCCGGCGTGGCCGCCTTCATCGGCGTGCTTTTCATCGCCCTGCCGCTGCTGCTGGCGCCGAAAAATCCGGACGCCGAGAAGCTGTCCGCCTATGAGTGCGGGTTCAACGCCTTTGACGACGCGCGGATGAAGTTCGACGTCCGCTTCTATCTGGTGTCCATCCTGTTCATCATCTTCGACCTGGAAGTGGCCTTCCTCTTCCCCTGGGCCGTGTCGATGTTCGACCTGTCGCAGGCGGGCATGATCTTCGCCTTCTGGTCGATGATGGTCTTCCTGGGCGTCCTGACCATCGGCTTCATCTATGAATGGAAGAAGGGAGCCCTGGAATGGGAGTGATCGCGCCTTCGTCGCCGCTTCCCGGCGCAATGGTTCCCGCCAACTCGGCCGCCCGGTCGACGGTCGAGGGCTATGACCCCAAGGTCCATGACAAGTTCTTCGAGGCGGTGAACACCGAACTGGGCGAGCGCGGCTTCCTGACCGCCTCGCTGGACGACGTGATCACCTGGGCCCGCACCGGCTCGCTGATGTGGATGACCTTCGGCCTGGCCTGCTGCGCCGTCGAGATGATCCAGATGTCGATGCCGCGCTTCGACGTCGAACGCTTCGGCATGGCCCCGCGCGGCAGCCCGCGTCACTCGGACCTGATGATCGTCGCCGGCACCCTGACCAACAAGATGGCCCCGGCCATCCGCAAGGTCTATGACCAGATGCCCGATCCCCGCTACGTCGTGTCGATGGGCAGCTGCGCCAACGGCGGCGGCTATTATCACTACAGCTACAGCGTCGTGCGCGGCTGCGACCGCGTGGTGCCGGTGGACGTCTATGTGCCCGGCTGCCCGCCGACGGCCGAGGCCCTGCTGTACGGCCTGCTGCAGCTGCAGAAGAAGATTCGCCGCACGGGGACCATCGACCGATGAGCTCGCTGGCCGTTCAAGCCCAGTTCGAGGCCGCCTTGACGCCGATGGGCGCCGAGCTGGTCGGGGCGCTCGCCGGCGACGGCTGGGGCGTCGAGGCCCAGGTCGCCTTTGGCGAACTGACCCTGGTCGCGCCGCGCGAACACATCGTCGAGGTGATGACCGCCCTGCGCGACCGGTTCGGGTTCCAGCAACTGCTGGACGTCTGCGGCGCCGACTACCCGGATCGCGAAGAGCGGTTCGAGGTGGTCTATCACCTGCTGTCCCTGACGCGGAACGCCCGCATCCGGGTCAAGGTCGCCACCGACGAGGTCCAGCCGGTCCCGACCGTCTGCCACGTCTATCCGTCCGCCGGCTGGTTCGAGCGTGAAGCCTACGACATGTACGGGATGATCTTCGCAGGCCATCCCGACATGCGGCGCCTGCTGACCGACTACGGGTTCGAGGGGCATCCGCTGCGCAAGGACTTCCCCATGACGGGCTATGTCGAGGTCCGTTACGACGAAGAGCAGAAGCGGGTCGTCTATGAACCCGTCAAGCTGACGCAGGAATTCCGCACGTTCGACTTCCTGTCGCCGTGGGAAGGCGCCGACTATCCGGCGCCCGTCCTGCCCGGCGACGAAAAGGCTGGAGTGAAGGGCTGATGGCTGACGGCGCCCGTATCCCTGCGTCCGCGAACAGCGGCGGCGGCGGAGATCCCTTCGAAGACATGCCGATGGATCACCGGACCGACCATGCCCGCGACATGGACGACCGCAAGTTCACCATCAACTTCGGCCCGCAGCACCCGGCCGCGCACGGCGTGCTGCGTCTGGTGCTGGAGCTGGACGGCGAGATCGTCGAGCGCGTCGATCCGCATATCGGCCTGCTGCATCGCGGCACCGAAAAGCTGATGGAGGCCCGCACCTATCTGCAGAACGTGCCCTATCTGGACCGGCTCGACTATGTGGCGCCGATGAACCAGGAGCACGCCTTCTGCCTGGCCATCGAGAAGCTGCTGGGCATCGAGGTTCCGTACCGGGCTCAGCTGATCCGCGTCCTCTATTCGGAGATCGGCCGGATCGGGAACCACCTGCTGAACGCGACCATGCAGGCCATGGACGTCGGCGCCCTGACGCCCCCGCTCTGGGGTCACGAAGAGCGCGAGAAGCTGATGGTCTTCTACGAGCGCGCCAGCGGGGCGCGTCTCCACGCCAACTACTTCCGCCCCGGCGGCGTCCATCAGGACCTGCCGATGGACCTGATCGACGACATCGGTCGCTGGTGCCTGGAGTTCCCCAAGGCCCTGGCCGACATCGAGAGCCTGGTCACCGAAAACCGCATCTTCAAGCAGCGCAACGTCGATATCGGCGTGGTGTCCAAGGAACAGGCCCTGGCCTGGGGCTTCTCGGGCGTGATGCTGCGCGGCTCGGACATCGCCTGGGACCTGCGCAAGTCGCAGCCCTACGAGTGCTACGCCGAGATGGAGTTCGACATTCCGGTCGGCAAGAACGGCGACTGCTGGGACCGCTACCTCTGCCGCATCGAGGAGATGAAGCAGTCGGTGCGCATCATGGAGCAGTGCATCCATAAGCTGCGCAACTGCCCCGGCGAGCCGGTGATGGTCGAGGACAACAAGATCGTGCCGCCGCGTCGCGGCGAGATGAAGCGGTCGATGGAATCCCTGATCCATCACTTCAAGCTGTACACCGAAGGCTTCAAGACGCCGGAAGGCGAGGTCTATGCGGCCGTCGAGGCGCCCAAGGGGGAGTTCGGCATCTATCTGGTGTCGGACGGCACCAACAAACCCTATCGCGTCAAGATCTCGGCGCCGGGCTTCCGTCACCTGCAGGCCATGGACTGGATGAACCGCGGCCACCAGCTGGCTGACGTCTCCGCCATCCTGGGCTCGCTCGACATCGTTTTCGGAGAAGTGGACCGATGAGCGTTCGTCGTCTCGCCAAGGAACAGCCGGCCTCGTTCGCCTTTTCGAAGGACACCCAGGCCAAGGCCGAATGGTGGATCAAGAAATATCCGGAAAACCGTCGCCAGTCGGCGGTGATCCCGATCCTGTGGCTGGTGCAGAAGCAGGAAGGCTGGGTCTCAGAACCCGCCATTCGCGCGGTCGGCGAACTGCTGGGCATGCCCTTCATCCGGGTGATGGAGGTCGCGACCTTCTACACCATGTTCATGCTGGAGCCGGTCGGCAAGACCGCCCTGATCCAGGTGTGCGGCACCACGCCCTGCATGCTGCGCGGCGCCAATGAGCTGATGAAGGTCTGCAAGGAAAAGATCGGTCCCAAGGACCATCTGTCCGCCGACGGCCGCTTCACCTGGCAGGAGGTCGAATGCCTGGGCGCCTGTTCCAACGCGCCCATGGCACAGATCAACGACTACTATTACGAAGACCTGACGCCCGAGACCATGGCCCAGATCATCGACGATTTCGCGGCGGGCAAGGCGCCCAAGCCGGGCTCCTACATCGGTCGCCACAACGCAGCGCCGGCCGGCGGGGCCAAGACTCTGCTGGACCCGAAGCTGTATGACGGCTCGGCCGCCAAGCCGATCAAGAAACTGCCCAACAGCGATCCCGCGCCGGTCGAGAAGGCTCCGGCCTGATGCCTGCCCCTGACCTCGACAGCGACGAAGGCCGCGCCGCATACCGCAAGGAGCTGCGCCAGGTCGCGCGCCCCCTGCGCGCGGGCGGACTCGCGCTCGTGGTCGGCGCCGCCATGCTGATCCTGTTCACCCGGCAGGGCACGCCCGGCCTGGGCGACTGGGCCTATACGGCCTCCTACGTCATGCTGGGCCTGGGCTGGGCCTGCGTCATCGGCGCCGTCTACACCCGCACCCAACATCACCGACGCCGTATGCGCGAGCTGGAAGGCGCTTCGTCATGAGCGCGTCGATCTACTGTGGTTTCTTGAACTCGATGCAGCGTGCCGGGGGGCGCCATGTCGACGGATCAGAAGCGGGCAGGGCGCCGCGCGCCCAAGCGCGGCCGAGGCGGGTGGAGCCCCGCCGGGACAGGTCGATTGCTGGTCAATCTGGCCGGCGCGGCCAGTCTGTCGCTGAGCGCCGGGCCCGTATCGGCGCAAACCCCGCCCACATCCCCTTCGGTCGCACCCGCGACCGCTCCCTCTACGCCTTCACCCGGTCCTGCTGATGCTTCCGAACCGCGTAACAAACCCAGCCCTGAACCGCGTCAGCCGCCGCCCGGCCAACGCGATCTCGGCCTCGAACGCCAGTCCGCTCTCGGTCCCCCCCGTCGGCGTAGACGGAGGAGCAGCCTGATGGTCGGCATTCTCGAAGACAAGGACCGCATCTTCACCAACCTGTACGGCTTCCATGATTGGACGCTGGACGGAGCCAAGAGCCGCGGCGCCTGGAACGCCACCAAGGACATGCTGGACCTTGGCCGCGACTGGATCATCAATAACGTCAAGGCGTCCGGCCTGCGCGGCCGTGGCGGCGCCGGCTTCTCGACCGGGCTGAAGTGGTCCTTCATGCCCAAGGAAGTGAAGGATCGCCCTCACTACCTGGTCGTCAACGCCGACGAATCCGAGCCCGCGACCTGCAAGGATCGCGAGATCATGCGCCACGATCCGCATCTGCTGATCGAAGGCTGCCTGATCGCCAGCTTCGCCATGCAGGCCCACGCCTGCTACATCTATCTGCGCGGCGAATATGTGCTCGAGCGCGAGCGGATGGAGGCGGCGGTCAAACAGGCCTATGAGGCCCGGCTGATCGGCAAGGACAATGTCCATGGCTGGGACTTCGACGTCTATATCCACCACGGCGGCGGCGCCTATATCTGCGGCGAAGAGACCGCCCTGCTGGAATCCCTGGAAGGCAAGAAGGGCCAGCCGCGCCTGAAGCCGCCGTTCCCGGCCGGCGCGGGCCTGTACGGCTGCCCGACCACGGTGAACAACGTCGAGTCGATCGCCGTCGTCGGCACCATCCTGCGCCGCGGCGCGGACTGGTTCGCCAGCTTCGGCCGTCCGAACAACACCGGCACCAAGCTGATGTCGCTGTCGGGCCATGTGAACACGCCCTGCGTCGTCGAAGAGACCATGTCGATCCCGCTACGCCAGCTGATCGAAGAGCACGGCGGCGGCGTTCGCGGCGGCTGGGGCAATCTGAAGGCCATCATCCCCGGCGGCGCCTCCTGCCCGGTCATCACGCGCGAACAGGCGGAAACCGTGCTGATGGACTTCGATTCCATGCGCGAGGTTCGCTCGTCGCTGGGCACCGCCGGCGTCACCGTGATGGACGAGTCCACAGACATCGTGAAGGCGATCGCCCGCATCAGCTATTTCTTCAAGCACGAGAGCTGCGGCCAGTGCACGCCGTGCCGCGAGGGCACCGGCTGGATGTGGCGCGTGCTGGAGCGTATGGCCGTGGGCGAGGCCGATCCGTCGGAAATCGACCTGCTGCTGGACGTCGCCGGTCAGGTCGAGGGCCACACCATCTGCGCCCTGGGCGACGCGGCCGCCTGGCCGGTTCAGGGCTTGATCCGTCACTTCCGTCACGAGATTGAAGAGCGTATCGCCAACTACCGCAGCCGCCGCGCGAACTTCGCCGGCCACGCGATCGCTGCGGAGTAGGGATGCGCCGCTTGTCCGCCCTCGTGATCGGAGCCTTGGCTCTCGCCGCTTGCGGCGAGCGCGAGGCTGCGCCCACGCCTGCGGAAAAGGTCGCGGCCGCGGCCAAGCCGTCCGACGCCGTGAAGACGGCGCCGGCGGTCCTGACCCCGGCCGATCTGCGCCGGGTCTGTCGCGCGGGCCTCGCCGCCATTCACGGGCAGCAGCCCGGCGCCGTCGCCATCGACGGCGTGGAGGGCGAGGTGGTCCACGCCTCGTGGCGCGCGCCGGTCGACGGCGGCCGGATGCGCGCCGATTGCCGCGTCGAGAAAGACCTGATCGTGTGGAAACCGCTCGATCTGCCCGATCCAACCTTCGTGCGCTGGATGAACCAGTCGGACGATCCGGTGGTCCGCTACGTCATGGACGGCGAGACGATCACCATCACCCAGACCCTCCCGGATGGGACGACGGAACAGGCCGAATTGGCCGTTCCTGCTGAAGAAGAGGCCCGCTGATGCCAGTCGCCAAGGTCAACGGCGTCGAAGTTGAGTTCGAGCCCGGCATGACCGTGCTCCAGGTCGCCGAGCGCGCGGGGCAGGAAATCCCGCGCTTCTGCTACCATGAACGCCTGTCCATCGCCGGCAACTGCCGCATGTGCCTGGTCGAGGTGAAGCCCGGACCGCCCAAGCCCCAGGCTTCGTGCGCGCTTCCGGCCGCCGACGGCCAGGAGATCTTCACCGACACCCCGATGGTGAAGAAGGCCCGCGAAGGCGTGATGGAGTTCCTGCTCATCAACCACCCGCTGGACTGCCCGATCTGCGACCAGGGCGGCGAGTGCGACCTGCAGGACCAGTCCATGGCCTATGGCCGCGATGGTTCTCGCTACGCCGAGAACAAGCGCGCGGTCGAAGAAAAGAACATGGGGCCGACGATCAAGACCTTCATGACGCGGTGCATCCAGTGCACCCGTTGCGTTCGCTTCATCACCGAGGTAGCGGGCGTGCCGGACATCGGCATGATCTCGCGCGGCGAGGACGCCGAGATCACCACCTATCTCGAGAAGTCGGTCGCCTCGGAGCTGTCGGGCAATGTCAACGACCTGTGCCCGGTCGGCGCCCTGACCCACCGGCCCTGGCAGTACCACTATCGTCCGTGGGAACTGAAGAAGACCGAGACCATCGACGTCATGGACGGCCTGGGCTCGAACATCCGCGCCGATTACCGCGGCTCCGAGGTCATGCGGGTCCTGCCGCGCGTGAACGAGGGGATCAACGAGGAGTGGCTGTCGGACAAGAGCCGCTATGTCGTCGACGGTCTGACCGCGCGCCGCCTGGACCGCCCCTGGATCCGCGAGAACGGCAAGCTGCGCGCCGCCACCTGGAACGAGGCGCTGGACGCCGTCGCCGCCCGGCTGAAGGCCGCCTCGGCCGACCGCATCGGCGTCATCGCCGGCGACCTGCAGGACGCCGAGTCGATGAAGGCGACCCTGGACCTGTTCCGCGCCCTGGGCTCCAAGAACACCGACTGCCGCCAGGACGGCGCCGCCCTGGGCTATGGCCCGCGCGAGGGCTGGCTGTTCAACTCCGGCCTGCAAGGCATTGAAAAGGCGGACGCCATCCTGATCGTGGGCGCCAACCCGCGCGTCGAGGCGCCGCTGCTGAACGCCCGTCTGCGCAAGAGCTGGATCAAGGGCGGGGTCGAGATCGGCGTCATCGGCGAACAGGCCGATCTGACCTTCGACTATGCCTATCTGGGCGCCGGGTCGAAGACCCTGGCCAAGCTGCCCAAGTCGGCGATGGACTTCCTGACCAAGGCCGAGCGGCCGGCGATCATCGTCGGCTCCGGCGCTCTGGGCGGGGAGGGCGGCGCCGCCGTCCTGAACGCCCTGGGCGCCCTGGCCAAGAAGGTCGGGGTCGTGACCGACAGCTGGAACGGCTTCAACGTCCTGCACCACGCCGCCGCGCGCGTGGCCGGCCTGGACATGGGCTTCGTGCCGGCCGAGGGCGGCCTGACGGCAGCGGACATGCTGAAGCCGGGCGCGCTGGACGTTCTGTTCCTGCTGGGCGCCGACGAAGTCGATCCGACCGGTTCGAACGCCTTCCGCGTCTATCTGGGCAGCCACGGCGATCGGGGCGCGCACGGCGCCGACGTCATCCTGCCGGGCGCGGCCTATACCGAGAAGTCGGGCCTGTATGTGAACACCGAAGGCCGGGTGCAGATGGCTGAACGCGTCGTCTTCCCCAAGGGCGAGGCCAAGGAAGACTGGGCGATCATCCGCGCCCTGTCCGCCCGCGTCGACCAGACCCTGCCGTACGACACCCTGGACCAGCTGCGCGCCAGGATGATGGCCGATCATCCGACCTTCGGCCGGATCGACTATCTGCCGACGCCGGCCGCCTTTGACCCGTCGAAGCTGGGCGTCAAGGGCGACCTGGGCGACCGGGCCTTCACCTCGATCGTCGCCGATCCCTATCTTTCCAACCCGATCGCGCGCGCCAGTGCGACCATGGCCGAACTGTCCGCCCTGCGGATCGCCCCGGTCGCGATGGCGGCGGAGTAAGTCATGGACGCTGCTACCTCCTTTTGGGCCACGCCCGGCGGCTGGACGCTGATCACCCTCGGTCAGATCCTGCTGATCACCGTCGGCGTCCTGGTCGCCGTCGCCTTCCTGCTGCTGGCCGACCGCAAGGTCTGGGCCTCGGTGCAGATGCGCAAAGGGCCGAACGTCGTCGGTCCCTTCGGCCTGCTCCAGTCCTTCGCGGACATGATCAAATTCGTGCTGAAGGAGGTGGTCATCCCCTCCGGCGCGGACAAGGCGGTCTTCATCCTGGCGCCGGTCATCACCGTCGTCCTGGCCTTCATGGCCTGGGCGGTGATCCCCTTCGCGCCGGGCTGGGTGGTGTCGGACCTGAACGTCGGCATCCTGTACATCTTCGCCGTGTCGTCGCTGGGCGTGTACGGCATCATCATGGGCGGCTGGGCTTCGAACTCGAAGTATCCGTTCCTGGGCTCGCTGCGTTCTGCGGCCCAGATGGTGTCCTATGAGGTCTCGCTGGGCCTGATCATCATCAATGTGATCCTGCTGGCCGGCACCATGAACCTGTCGCAGATCGTCGAAGGTCAAAGCGGCTATTTCTGGAACTGGTACGCCTTCGGCGGCGGGCAGGGCACCTGGCCCCTGATCGTCATCCTGTTCCCGATGTCGATCGTCTTCTTCGTCTCGGCCCTGGCGGAAACCAACCGCCCGCCGTTCGACCTGCCCGAAGCGGAGTCGGAACTGGTGGCCGGCTATCAGGTCGAATACAGCTCGACCACCTATCTGCTGTTCATGATGGGCGAGTACGTCAACATCGTCTTCATGTCGGCGATGATGACCATCCTGTTCTTCGGCGGCTGGAACCCCGGCTTCCTGTCGCAGGAGACGCTGGACGACCTGCCGGCCTGGATCGCCTATACGATCTATCTGCTGACCTTCGTCACCAAGACGGTCTTCTGGTTCCTGGCGATCGCCCTGGTGAAGGCCTTCGTGCCTCGCTTCCGCTATGACCAGCTGATGCGGCTGGGCTGGAAGATCTTCCTGCCTGCCTCTCTGGTCGCCGTGGTGGTCACCGCCGCCTGGCGCGTCTTCGCGGTGGGGGCCTAGATGGTCTCGCGCGCCGTCATCCTGGTTCTGGCCGCGTCGGGGGGGCTCGCCGCCTGCACCTTCGCGCCCATTCCCGCGCCGGCGCCGGCGCCGACCGATCCGGTCGCGTCGCTGGAGCGGCGCGAGGACGGGGCGCGCCGTGACGGCGAGACGGTCAATCTGTGCCGGATGATGAACCGCGACGATCCCCGCTATAAGACGATGGACTGCAAGGACGTGCTGCGGAGGGGCGGAGCATGACCCGTCTGATCCTCCCGCTGCTGGTCCTCGCGCTTGTGATGACGGCCTGCGCCCCCGACACCCGGATGCCTGAATCCGGCTATCAGTGGCAGCAACGCCAGGAGCGGATCGAGCGCGAATGGCGCGCCGCCCAAACCCAGGGTCCAGCCCAGACCCCGACCAAGACCCAGGCCGTCGCCCCGGCCCAGACTTCAACCAACGGCGCCCCGGCGCCAGAGGATCGCCTCTGATGTTCACCCGTATCGCCCAGGCCGCCAAGGGCGCGATGATGCTCGACGCCATCGGCGCCATCGGCCTGACCCTCAAATACATGGCCCGCCCCAAGGCGACCGTGAACTATCCGTTCGAGCGGAACCCGCAATCGCCCCGCTTCCGCGGCGAACACGCTCTGCGCCGCTATCCGAACGGTGAAGAGCGCTGCATCGCCTGCAAATTGTGCGAGGCCATCTGCCCGGCCCAGGCCATCACCATCGAGGCCGAGCCCCGCGCCGACGGCAGCCGCCGCACGACCCGCTACGACATCGACATGGTGAAATGCATCTACTGCGGGCTGTGCCAGGAGGCCTGCCCGGTGGACGCCATCGTCGAGGGTCCGAACTCGGAGTTCACCGTCGAAACGCGCGAGGAGCTGCTGTACGACAAGGCCCGGCTGCTGGACAACGGCGACCGCTGGGAACGCCATATCGCTAAGAATCTGGAACTCGACGCGCCTTACCGCTAAGGCGCTCACGCTAACGGGTCGGCGATTCCCAAACGGGGTCACGACCGAGACGAAAGGGGCCTCGTCCCGACATGCTGCAAGGCATAGCCTTCTATCTGCTGGCGGCCACCGCCGTGGTGTCCGGCCTTCTGGTCGTGACCGCGCGCAATCCCGTGCACAGCGTTCTCTTCCTGATCCTGGCCTTCTTCTCCTCTGCGGGTCTGTTCGTCCTTCTCGGCGCCGAGTTCCTGGCGATGCTGCTGGTCGTCGTCTACGTCGGGGCTGTGGCGGTGCTGTTCCTGTTCGTCGTGATGATGCTGGACGTCGATTTTCTGAAGCTTCGGGGCGGCTACGCCCGCTACTTGCCGATCGGGGCCATCGTCGCGGCCGTGCTGCTGTTCGAGATGATCCTTGTGTCCATCGCCGTCATCCAGGGCGGCGCGACCGCCGGCCTGACGGCGCCGGGCGCGCCGAGCGCCGACATGACCAATGTCGAGGCCATCGGTCGGGTGCTCTATACGGACTATGTCTACTTCTTCCAGGCGGCCGGGATCGTGCTGCTGATCGCCATGATCGGCGCCATCACCCTGACCCTGCGCCACAAGCCGCATATCAAGCGCCAGAACATTTCGGACCAGGTCAACCGCTCCGCCGCCAAGGCGATGGAGGTCAAGTCGGTGCAGACCGGGCAGGGCGTCTCGCCCGAGGAGCTTCTCTGATGGAAATCGGTCTGATCCACTATCTCAGCACGGCCGCCGCCCTGTTCACCATCGGGGTCTTCGGCATCTTCGTGAACCGCAAGAACGTCATCATCATCCTGATGTCGATCGAGCTGATCCTGCTGGCCGTGAACATCAACTTCGTCGCCTTCTCGGCCTATCTCAATGAGGTGTCGGGGCAGATCATGGCCATGTTCGTCCTGACCGTGGCCGCCGCCGAGGCCGCCGTCGGCCTGGCCATTCTGGTGACCTTCTTCCGTAACCGCGGCGACATCGCCGTCGACGACGCCTCCGTGATGAAGGGCTGAGCGTGAACCTCCACACCCTGATCATTCTCGGGATCTTCGCCCCGCTGCTGGGCGCGACCGTCGCCGGCCTGTTCGGCCGTCGGATCGGCAACATCCCGTCGCAGACCGTCACGACCGGCCTGCTGTTCTTCTCGTGCGCCGTCGCCTGGACGGTGTTCGGCCAGTGGACCTGGGGCCATCTGGAGCCCTTCACCATCCGCCTGGCGCCCTTCATCAATGTGGGGGACTTCCAGTCGGCCTGGTCGATCCGCATCGACGCCCTGTCGGCGACCATGCTGATCGTGGTCACCAGCGTCTCGTCGCTCGTGCACCTCTACTCCTGGGGCTATATGGCCGAGGACGACAGCCGTCCGCGCTTCTTCGCCTATCTGTCCCTCTTCACCTTCATGATGCTGGCGCTGGTGACGGCCGCCGACTTCATGCAGATCTTCTTCGGCTGGGAAGGCGTGGGTCTGGCCTCCTATCTGCTGATCGGCTTCTGGTACAAGAAGCCGACCGCCAGCGCCGCCGCCATCAAGGCCTTCGTCGTCAACCGGGTCGGCGACTTCGGCTTCGTGCTGGGGATCATGACCGTCTTCTGGATGTACGGCACCATCGAGTTCGCCGAACTGTTCCCGCTGGTCGCCTCCAAGGCGGGGACGACCTGGGAGTTCCTGGGCGTCCAGTGGTCCGCGCTGGATCTGGCCGGCTTCCTGCTGTTCATCGGCGCCATGGGCAAGTCGGCCCAGTTCTTCCTGCACACCTGGCTGCCGGACGCGATGGAAGGCCCGACGCCGGTGTCCGCCCTGATCCACGCGGCCACCATGGTGACCGCCGGCGTCTATATGGTCTGCCTGCTGTCGCCGATCTATGAGCACGCCCCCGGCGCCGCCCAGATCATCGCCATCATCGGCGCGATCACC
The DNA here is from genome assembly GCF_058801445.1 of Brevundimonas sp. GW822-FHT03E11. Classification (NCBI taxonomy): domain Bacteria; kingdom Pseudomonadati; phylum Pseudomonadota; class Alphaproteobacteria; order Caulobacterales; family Caulobacteraceae; genus Brevundimonas; species Brevundimonas sp. GW822-FHT03E11. The sequence continues at coordinate 120,822 of NZ_JBXANG010000004.1, forward strand.
GCCCTGTTCGCCGCCACGGTCGGTCTGACCCAGAACGACATCAAGCGGGTCATCGCCTATTCGACCTGTTCGCAGCTGGGCTACATGTTCTTCGCGGCGGGCGTCGGCGCCTATCAGGCGGCCATGTTCCACCTGTTCACCCACGCCTTCTTCAAGGCCCTGCTGTTCCTGGGCGCCGGCTCCGTGATCCACGGCATGCATCACGAGCAGGACATGCGCAAGATGGGCGGCCTGTGGAAGCTGCTGCCGGTCACCTATGCGGTGATGACCATCGGCACGATCGCCATCACCGGCCTGGGCATCCCCGGCGTCGGCGGCTTCGCCGGCTTCTATTCGAAGGACTCGATCATCGAGAGCGCCTACGCCTCGGCCGCCAGCGGCCATAGCGCAGTCGGGCTGTTCGCCTTCTTCGTCGGCATTATCGCCGCCGGTCTGACCGCCTATTACTCGTGGCGTCTGGTCTTCATGACCTTCCACAACAAGCCTGTGTGGAAGGAAGAGGGCGACGCTCACCACGCCGACGACCACGCCTCGCACGCCCAGCTGGAAACCCATTCCGAGCCGATCGCCGACGGTCACGACACGCACGGTCACGACGACCATGCCCACGACGACCACGGCCACCACGGCCCGCTGCACCCGCACGAGAGCCCCTGGGTCATGCTGGTTCCGCTGATCCTGCTGTCGGTCGGCGCCGTGGCTGCAGGCTTCGTCTTCTCGCCGCACTTCATCGGCCACCACGAGCATGAGTTCTGGCGTGGCGCCATCTTCACCGGCGAGCACAATCATGTGCTCCACGAAAGCCACGAGGTTCCGACCTGGGTGAAGTGGTCGCCGCTGATCCTGACCCTGATCGGCACGGCCTTCGCCTACTGGATCTATGTGGCGCGCGAGGGCATGGGCCGTCGCATGGCCGAGCGGGACGGCGCGATCTACCGCTTCCTCTACAACAAGTGGTACTTCGACGAGTTGTACGACTTCGTCTTCGTGCGCGGCTTCCGGGCCCTGGGCGACGCCTTCTGGAAGATCTTCGACGTGAAGATCATCGACGGCTTCGGCCCCAACGGCGCCGCCTGGGCCTCGCTGAAATCGGCCGGCTGGCTGTCCAAGTTCCAGTCCGGATTCCTCTACTACTATGCCTTCGTGATGCTGCTCGGGGTGGCTGGTCTGCTCACCTTCGCCATCCTCGCGTGGGGAGCCTGATCCCGTGCCCTACATCCTGAGCCTCGTTACCTTCCTGCCGCTGGTCGGCGCCCTGGCGATCTATCTCGCCCGGCTGGCCTCCAAGTCCCAGGACGCCGCCGCCCCGGCCGCGCGCTGGATCGCCCTGCTGATGACCCTGGTCGTCCTGGGCGTCTCGGTCGTGCTGGTCGCCGGTTTCGATCCGTCGAACACCGCCTATCAGTTCGTCGAAATGGTCCCCTGGTTCGCCGGGGCCAGCTATCATCTGGGCGTCGACGGGGTGTCGGTGCTGTTCGTCCTGCTGACAGCCTTCCTGATGCCGATCTGCATCCTGGCCAGCTGGAAGTCGATCGAGACGCGCGTCGTCGAATATATGATCGCCTTCCTGATCCTGGAGACCCTGGTCATCGGCGTCTTCACGGCCCTGGACCTGTATCTCTTCTACATCTTCTTCGAAGGCACCCTGGTGCCGATGTTCCTGATCATCGGCATCTGGGGCGGCGCCAACCGGATCTACGCGGCCTACAAGTTCTTCCTCTACACCCTGCTGGGGTCCGTGCTGATGCTGCTGGCCATGCTGTGGATGTCGCACACCGCCGGCACCACCAGCATTCCGGAGCTTAAGCAGTACGCCTTCAGCCCCGCCGTTCAGCCCATCCTGTGGCTGGCCTTCTTCGCCTCCTTTGCGGTGAAGATGCCGATGTGGCCGGTCCACACCTGGCTGCCCGACGCCCACGTTCAGGCGCCGACGGCCGGTTCGGTCATCCTGGCCGGCATCCTGCTGAAGCTGGGCGGTTACGGCTTCATCCTGTTCAACGTGCCCATGTTCCCGGTCGCGTCCGAGATGTTCCGGCCGCTGGTCTTCACCCTGTCGGTGATCGCCATCGTCTACACCTCGCTGGTCGCCTGGCGTCAGACGGACATCAAGAAGCTGATCGCCTATTCGTCGGTCGCCCACATGGGCTTTGTGACCCTGGGCATCTTCGCCGGCAACGACCAGGGCATGCAGGGCGCCGTCTTCCAGATGATCAGCCACGGCCTGATCTCGGGCGCGCTCTTCCTGTGCGTCGGCGTGGTCTATGACCGGATGCACACGCGCGAGATCGCCTTCTACGGCGGCCTGACCTCGCGCATGCCCTGGTTCGCCGCCATCTTCCTGATGTTCACCATGGCGAATGTCGGCCTGCCGGGCACCTCGGGCTTCATCGGCGAAGTCCTGACCATGACGGGCGCCTATCGGGCCTCGACCTGGGCGGCCCTGGTGGCGGCCTCGGGCGTCATCTTCTCGGCGGTCTACGCCCTGACCCTGTATCGTTCGGTCATGTTCGGCGAGATCACCAATCCGAAGCTGATGACCATCGCCGACATCGACAAGCGTGAGCTTGCGCTGTTCGTGCCGCTGATCGTCGGCACCCTGTGGCTGGGCGTCCATCCGGCCGCCGTCCTCGATTACACCGGGCCCGCCGTCGAGGCCCTGACCAGCGCCTATCGCGCCGCGATCGGCGGGTGAGACCAAGCATGCCTGATCTGTCCTCCGCCCTGCACCTCGCCGCCTCGGAGCTGACCCTCGCGGTCGGCGCCCTGGTCCTGCTGATGGTCGGCGCCTTCATCGGCGACAAGAGCGCCCGGCTGGTGTCCATCCTGTCGGTCCTGCTGCTGATCGCCGCCGCCGCCATCGCCGTCATGGGACCGTGGGGCGTCGCCTTCAACGGCGCCTATGTGGCCGACCCGCTGGCCATCTACGGCAAGAGCGTCATCTATCTGTCCGCCGCCGTGGCCGTCGTGCTCGGCGACGGCTGGATGAAGCGCACCCGCATCGCCAAGTTCGAGTATCCGGTCCTGATCGTCCTCGCGGCGGTCGGCATGGGGATGATGGCCTCCTCGGGCGACCTGATCTCCATGTATGTCGGCATCGAGCTGCATTCGCTGGCCCTGTACGTCCTGGCCGCCTTCCACCGCGACGACGCCAAGGCGTCGGAAGCGGGCCTGAAGTATTTCGTGCTCGGCGCCCTGTCGTCCGGCCTGCTGCTGTACGGCGCCAGCCTGATCTACGGCTTCGCCGGCTCGATGCGATTCGAGGACATCGCCGCCTTCGCCCAAGACCATCCGGGCCCGGGTCTGGTGTTCGGCCTGGTCTTCCTGATCTGCGGCCTGGCGTTCAAGGTTTCGGCCGCCCCCTTCCACATGTGGACGCCTGACGTTTACGAAGGCGCCCCGACCCCGGTCGTGGCCCTGTTCGCCACCGCGCCCAAGGTGGCCGCCATGGTCCTGATCGCCCGGGTTCTGGAAGGCGGCTTCGCCGAGGCCCACGCCCAGTGGTCGCAGGTCCTGATCGCCATCTCCCTGCTCAGCTTCGTGGTCGGCGCCTTCGGCGGCATCGCCCAGAAGGACATCCAGCGGCTGCTGGCCTATTCGTCGATCGCCAACATCGGCTACGCCCTGCTGGGCATCGCCGCGGGCACCAGCGCAGGCCTGCAGGCCATGCTGATGTTCATGACCCTGTATGTCATCGACCAACTGGGCTTCTTCGCCATCCTGCTCAGCCTGTCCAAGTCGGGCCGCCCGATCCGTCGCATCGCCGATCTCGCCGGTCTGAAGAAGGACCGTCCGGTCACCGCCGTGGCCCTGACCGTCCTGTCCTTGTCGGTGCTGGGCATGCCGCCGCTGTCGGGCTTCTGGGCCAAATACTATGTGTTCGGGGCCGCAGCATCGGCCGGCCTGTGGCCGGTCGCCGCCGTCGGTCTGGTCGCCTCGGTCGTCGCCGCCTTCTACTATCTGCGGATCATCAAGCTGATGTGGTTCGATGCGCCCGTGGACGAGATCGTGACCGACAAGGCCTCGCCGGAAACCAGCCTGATCGGCTGGGCCTGCGCCGCCTTCGCCTTCCCCCTGGTGATCGTCGGTCTGACCTGGCTGGAACCGCTGACCCGGGTTGCGAGCGCCGGCTTCGGGAACGGTTAGGGCGTTGACGCCCGCCCCCCTGGTCATCCTCGACGAGATCGACTCGACCAACGCCGAGGCCCGGCGTCTCGCCGAGGCCGGAGAAGCCGGGCCGCGCTGGATCGTGGCTCGGCGCCAGACCGCCGGTCGCGGTCGCCGCGGCCGCAAGTGGGAGACCGAACAGGGCAACCTGGCGGCCACCCTTTTGATCACCACGCCCAAGTCGGCGGCCGAGGCGGCCCAGGCCACCTTCGTCGCCGCCCTGGCCGTCGCCGACCTGCTGGACGTCTTCGTCTCGCCGGCCCTGGTCTCGATCAAATGGCCGAACGACGTCCTGCTGGACGGGGTCAAGGTCTCCGGCATCCTGGTCGAGTCCGGCTCCCATGCGAACGGCGACCTGTGGCTGGCCGTCGGCATCGGCGTGAACCTGGCCCATGCGCCGGACAATACGGAGCGCGGCGCGACTGCGGTCGCCGAGCGTCTGCGCGCCGACCTGGCCTTCGCTCCCCCCATCGAGGCCGCCGCCGAGATCCTGGCCGAGACCTTCGCCGTCTGGTGGGGCCGCTGGCAGACCCTGGGCTTCGAGCCTGTGCTGGACGCCTGGACCAGCCGCCTGACCGGCCTGAACGGCCCGTGCGTCGCCCGCCTGGACAATGAAACCCTGGAGGGCGTGGCCGAGGGTGTCGAGGCCGACGGCGCCCTGCGCCTGCGTCTGGCCGACGGTTCGGTTCGCCTGATTTCGGCCGGCGACGTCTTCTTCGGCAAGGCGAACTGATGCTGCTCGCCATCGAACAGGGCAACACCAATACGCTGTTCGCCGTTCACGACGGTTCGGACTGGATCGCCCAATGGCGCGCCGCCACAGAGGCCAGCCGCACCGCCGACGAATACGCCGTCTGGCTGAACCAGCTGATGGTCATGAAAGGGCTTCAGTTCGCCGCTCTGACCGGCTGCATCATCTCCAGCGTGGTGCCCCAGTCGATCTTCAATCTGCGCAACCTGTCGCGCCGCTATCTGAACATCGAACCCCTGGTGATCGGCGAGAACGCCGAGCTGGGCATCGACGTCCGCATCGCCAAGCCCAGCGAAGCCGGCGCCGACCGTCTGGTCAACGCCATCGGGGCCAAGCTGGTCTATCCGGGCGACCTGATCGTGATCGACAGCGGCACGGCCACCACCTTCGACATCGTCGCCGCTGACGGCGCCTTCGAGGGCGGCCTGATCGCGCCGGGCATCAATCTGTCGCTCCAGGCCCTGCACGAGGCGGCGGCCAAACTGCCGCGCATCGCCATACAGAAGCCCGAACACGTCATCGGCAAGGGCACGGTCGAGGCCATGCAGTCCGGCGTCTTCTGGGGCTATATTTCATTGATCGAAGGCCTGGTCGCGCGCATCAAGGCGGAATGGGCGCGGCCCATGACCGTCATTGGAACCGGCGGGGTCGCCAGCCTGTTCGAAGGCGCGACCGACAGCATCGATCACTTCGATCCCGACCTGACTATCCGCGGCCTCCTCGAAATCTGGCGTCGTAACGCCCATTTGACGGACTGAATGAAAAAGCAAACCCAAGACGAACTCGTTTTCCTGCCGCTGGGCGGCTCGGACGAGGTCGGTATGAACCTCAACGCCTATGGCTTCGGGCCAGAGGCCAATCGTGAATGGCTGATCGTCGACGTCGGCGTCACCTTCGGGGACCTGTCGACGCCCGGCGTGGACGTGATCGTGCCGGACCCCACCTATCTGGAAGGGGAGACGATCAAGGGCATCGTCCTGACCCATGCGCACGAAGACCATATCGGCGCCCTGGGCTGGCTGTGGCCGCGCCTGAAGGCGCCGGTCTATGCGACGCCCTTCACCGCCTATCTGATCCGCGACAAGCTGCGCGAGCGCGGCATTCTCGACGAGGTCGAACTGATCGAGGTTCCCCTGGGCGGAACCGTCGACATCGGCCCGTTCGGCGTCACCTTCGTCAACATGACCCATTCGATCGCCGAGCCCAGCGGCCTGGCCATCGACACCCCCCTGGGCACGGTGTTCCATACCGGCGACTGGAAGATCGACAACCAACCGGTCATCGGGACCAAGACGGACGCCCCGACCATCCGCGGCCTGGGCGACGAGGGCGTCCTGGCCATGGTCTGCGACTCGACCAATGTCTTCGTGCCGGGCGTGGCCGGGTCCGAAGGCGACGTGGCCGTGGCCCTGGCCAAGCTGATCTCGACTCTGAAGGGCCGGGTCGCCGTCGGATGCTTCGCCTCCAACGTCGCGCGGATGGACAGCGTCATCCGCGCCGCCGAGGCCTGCGGCCGTCGCGTCGCCCTGGCCGGCCGTTCGATGCACCGGATCACCGCCGCCGCCAAACACGTCGGCATGCTGCAGGACGTGAAGCCCTTCCTGTCGGACGAGGAGGCGCGCGTCTGGCCCGCCGACCAGATCCTGTACCTGTGCACCGGCAGCCAGGGCGAGGCGAGGGCGGCCCTGTCGCGCGTCGCCGACGGCACGCACCCGGTCGTGAAACTGGGCCTGGGCGACCACTGCATCTTCTCGTCGCGCCAGATCCCCGGCAACGAACTGGCCATCGGCAATCTGCAGGACCGTCTCGCGGACCGGGGCGTGCGCCTCTACACCGAGAAGGATCACCCCGGCATCCACGTCTCCGGCCACCCGTGCCGCGACGAGCTGAAGCAGATGTACGAATGGGTCCGGCCGCAGATCGCGGTTCCGACCCACGGGGTGCGCCGCTTCCTGCTGGAGCACGCCAACCTGGCCAAGGAGGTCGGGGTCAAGGAGACGGTGACCCCGCGCAACGGCGACATGGTCCGCCTGGCGCCCGGTCCGGCGCAGATCATCGACGAAGTGCCGAACGGCCGGCTCTATGTCGACGGCGGCATGCTGGTGACCGAACAGGGCGAGGCCCTGAAGGAGCGTCGCCACGCCTCGACCAATGGCGTGCTGATCGTCAGCTTCGCCCTGGACAAGCGCGGCCGGATCGTCAGCGACATCGACATCCGCAGCGTCGGCCTGCCGGGCGACACCGCCACGCCTCTGGGCGACGCCCTGGACAATCTGGCCGAGCGGGTCGAGCAGGTGGTCAAGAGCCTGAAGGGCGAGGCTCTGGAGGACGAACTGGTCATCGAACAGGCCGTCGCCCGCGTGCTGAAGAAGGCCAGCCAGCAGATCTGGGATCGCCGTCCCATCGTCGAGACGGTCGTCCTGCGAGTCTGACGGCGCCTCCCTCTGGCGCTTCGGTCATGAGCCGATCTATATCGCGCTCATGGCCGAACGACTCTTCCTGCTGAACCCCGACTGGCACGACGATCAGGGCGGGCCCTGGTTCTGTCCGCCCGGCGCCTATATCGAGGGCGTCCTGGCCTTCTATCCCCAGCTGCGGGAGGCGCTTGAGGTGGTCTATCTGGACCACCCCCGGCCGCGCGCGCCAGTCGTCGCCGAGGTCGGCGAGGCGCATCAGAGCTGCCCGATCCTGATCCTGGACGGCGAACTGGACTGGCCCGAGGCCCAGGTCAGCGAAGTCACCGGCCGCCGCTTCCTCCAGGACCACGCCATCGCCCCCTATCTGGCGGCCCGCTACGGGATCGGTCGGCCGCATCCCTGAGGGCGCGGCTGGGTCCTGCAGTCGATCTCTTCCAGGCAAGGCTGTATGCCTGGCTGATCTGCGGCATGGCGGGGACTCGTCGTGGGGAGGCTGATCCTCTAGACCGGTTTCAACCGGACGCCAAAGTTCCGACAGGAGGTTTCATGCCCATCGGCCCCGCCACCATGTTCGGCATCTACATCATCGTCTGGTGGACGGTGCTGTTCGCGGTCCTGCCGCTGGGAACCTCGCGCGAGACCCATACTCCGCCGACCGACGGCGCCCAATGGGGCGCCCCGACCACGCCGAACCTGAAGCGCAAGTTTATCACCACCACCTGGGTGTCGGTGATCGTCTGGGCCTTCGTCATGGTGCTGATCTTCACCGGCTGGCTGCCCCTGCCGGACTTCTCGCGCGCCCCGGCTCTCTAAACGCCATCCCGGCCTAGCTTTCGCCCCGGTCCAGCGGCTAAAGCCTTGGTCTGTCTCTACGCCTAGGATTCCCCATCATGCGCCTGTCGCGCTTTTTCCTGCCCACGCTGAAGGAAGCCCCTTCGGACGCCCAGATTGTTTCGCACCAGCTGATGCTGCGCGCCGGCATGATCAAGCAGGAGGCCGCCGGCATCTACGCCTGGCTGCCGCTGGGCCTGAAGGTGCTGCGCAAGATCGAGCAGATCGTCCGTGAGGAGCAGGTGAGGGCGGGGGCGGTCGAACTGCTGATGCCGACCCTGCAACTGGCCGACCTGTGGCGTGAGAGCGGCCGTTACGACGCCTACGGCCCCGAGATGCTGCGCATCACCGACCGGCACGAACGCGAACTTCTGTACGGACCGACCAATGAGGAGATGATCACCGACATCTTCCGGGCCTATGTGAAGTCCTACAAGTCGCTGCCGCTGAACCTGTTTCACATCCAGTGGAAGTTCCGCGACGAGCGCCGCCCCCGCTTCGGCGTGATGCGCGGCCGCGAGTTCCTGATGAAGGACGCCTATTCCTTCGACGTCGACGAGGCCTCGGCCCGCAAGGCCTACAACCGCATGTTCGTGGCCTATCTGAACACCTTCGCCCGCATGGGGTTGAAGGCCGTGCCGATGCGCGCGGACACCGGCCCGATCGGCGGCGACCTGAGCCACGAGTTCATCGTCCTGGCCGAGACCGGCGAGAGCGCGGTCTTCTGCGATAAGAAGCTGGTCGAAATGCCGGCGCCGGGCGCGGACGTGGACTGGGATGATCTTCAGTCAATCGTTGATCAACGAACCGCCCTCTACGCCGCGACCGAGGAAATGCACGACGAAGCCCGGTTCGAGGCCGAGACCGCCGAGGGCGATCGCCTGTCGGCGCGCGGCATCGAGGTCGGCCACATCTTCTATTTCGGCGAGAAATATTCGGCGCCGATGAAGGCCCGCGTCGCCGGTCCCGACGGCCAGGACGCGAATGTCCACATGGGCAGCTACGGCGTCGGCGTGTCGCGCCTGCTGGGCGCCATCATCGAAGCCAGCCACGACGAGGGCGGCATCATCTGGCCCGACGCCGTGGCGCCGTTCGACGTGGTGGTGATCAATCTGCGCGCCAATGACGACGCCGTCTCCGCCGCCTGCGAGGACGCGGTCGCTCAGCTCGAGAAGCGGGGCAAGGAGGTGCTCTACGACGACACCGACGAACGGCCGGGCGGCAAGTTCGCCACCGCCGACCTGATCGGCGTGCCGTGGCAGCTGACCATCGGTCCCAAGGGCTTGGCGGACGGGGTGGTCGAGCTGAAGCGCCGCGCCACCGGTGAAAAGGTCTCCGTGCCCCTGGCCGAAGCCATCGAAAGGCTGACGGCTTGAACCCTCCAGCCCGTTCCTCCGGCCCCTTCTCCGCCTGGGAGATCGGTCTCGCCCTCCGTTACCTGCGCGCCAAGCGAAAGGAGGGCGGGGTCGCCACCATTGCGGTGATCAGCTTCATCGGCATCATGCTGGCCGTCGCCGTGCTCATCAGCGTCATGAGCATCATGTCCGGTTTCCGCGCCGAATTGCTGGGCCGGATGCTGTCGTTCAACGGCCATATGTACGTCCAGGGCCCGGTCCTGACGTCGGAAGATCGCGACGCCGCCCTTAAGCGGATCGCAGCAGTCCCCGGTGTGGCCAGCGTCACCCCTCTGAACGAGAGCCAGAGCCTGGTCCGGGTCGGCAACTTCACGACCGGCGCCATGGTGCGCGGCGTGCGGCCCCAGGACCTGGCCACCACCAAATATGTCTTCGACAGCCTTACGCCCCAGGAGCGGGCGAACTTCGGCAAGGGCGCCTATGGCGGCGACCGCATCCTGATGGGCGCGGCCCTGGCCAATTCCCTGGGCCTGCGGGTCGGCGATCCCGTCACCCTCTATTCGCCCACCGGAGCCGATAGCGCCTTCGGCAATCTGGGCGGGCTGGAAAAGACCTATTTCGTCGGCGGTCTGTTCCGCTCGGGCACGGCCGATTTCGACCGCGCCTTCCTGTTCATGCCGCTGGAACAGCAGCAGCTCTTCTTCGGGAAGGAAGGCGTGTGGGACGCGATCGAGATCAAGGTCGATGACCCCGACCGGGTCGGCGAACTGACCCCCGCCATCCGCGACGCGGCCGGGCCGGGCTCGGTCGTCAGCGACTGGCGCGAGCGTCTGGCCGCCTTCTACGGCGCCCTGAAGGTCGAGCGGGTGGCGATGAGCATTATCCTGGGTCTGGTGGTCGCCATCGCAGCGATGAACATCATCTCCGGCATCGTCATGCTGGTGAAGAACAAGACGCGCGACATCGCCATCCTGCGCACCGTCGGCGCCAGCCAGTCTTCGATCCTGCGGGTCTTCTTCATGTCCGGCGCCCTGATCGGCGTGGCCGGGACCGTAGCGGGTCTGGTGCTGGGCCTGCTGTTCTGCTGGAACATCGGCGCCATCCAGCACGCCCTGGAAGCCATCCTGGGGGTCCAGCTGTTCAACGCCGACGTCTATCAGCTGGACGCCATCCCGGCCCTGGTCGATCCCGTCGACGTGACCTGGGTCGCCCTGCTGTCGTTCGGCATGAGCTGTGTGGCCAGTTTGCCGCCGTCCTGGACGGCCTCGCGCATCGATCCGGTGGAGGCGCTCCGCTATGAGTAGGTCTCCCATCCTGTCGGTGCGCGGCCTGACCCGTACCTATGACACCGCGAGCGGCGGCCTGACTGTGCTGAAGGGCGTGGATCTGGACGTCATGCCCGGCGAGATCGTCGGCCTGATCGGTCCCTCGGGCTCGGGCAAGTCCAGCCTGCTGCACGCCGCCGGCCTGTTGGAAAGGCCGACCGAGGGCACGGTCGCCATCGACGGCGAAATGGTGGGCGATCTGGACGAGCGCGCCCGCACCCGCCTGCGTCTGTCGCGCATCGGCTTCGTCTATCAGTTCCACCATCTGCTGGCCGAGTTCGACGCCCGCGACAACGTCGCCCTGCCGATGCGGATCGCCGGCATGGGCCAGGCCCAGGCGCGCAAACAGGCCGAGGAGACCCTGACGGCCTTGGGTCTGGGCGAACGCCTGACCCACCAGCCGGCCCAGCTGTCGGGCGGCGAGAAACAGCGCGTCGCCATCGCCCGCGCCCTGGCCAACAAGCCGCGCCTGCTGCTGGCCGACGAACCGACCGGCAATCTGGACCCGACCACCAGCCAGTCGGTGTTCGAAGCCCTGCGCGACCTGGCCAAGACCACGGGAGTCGCCGCCCTGATCGCCACCCATAATATGGAGCTGGCCGGCCACATGGACCGCGTCTTCGCCCTGAAGGACGGCCATCTGGAAGAACGGGCGGCGGAGAGCCAGGCTTATTGAGGCAGGCCTACTGAACGCCCGCCTGCCTCACCCCACAGCCGCGTCGCCCCAGATGGCGCGCAGGCTTTGCGGTCGGCGGCAGCCCTGGCGATAGGCTTCGTAGTGGGCGTGGTGGCGGCGGGCGTAGTCCTGGTGCTCCGGGCCGGCGGGCCAGAACCGCTGAGCCCCGACGACCGGGGTGGTGAAGCTCTTGCCCAGCACCCGCATGGCCGCATCGCGCGAAGCCACCGCCGCTGCGCGCTGATCCGCCGTGGCGAAGACGGCGGTTCGATAGGAGGGGCCTCGGTCGCAGAATTGTCCGTCCGGATCGGTCGGGTCGATCGTGCGCCAGTAGCGGTCGACCAGGGCGCGATAGCTGACCACGCGCGGATCGAAGGTCACCTGGACGGCCTCCATATGGCCGGTCCCGCCGCGCACCACCTGCTCATAGGTGGGATTGGCCCTATGGCCCCCGACGAAGCCCGACACCGCCGACCGGACGCCGGGCAGGCCGTCGAACGCCTTTTCCTCAGACCAGAAGCAGCCTCCGGCGAAGACCGCCGTCTGAAATCCAGGCGCGTCGCGGGCCTGGGCGTCGGCCGCCGCACGGGGCAGGGCGAGCAGAACGAGTCCCCGCGACGATGGCTCCGACGCCGGTCGGGCGGATCTTTGATTTGAGCATGGTCGTCTCCCTGCTTGCTCTACATACGACGGACGCGCGTGAGTGGTTTCGTACGGAACGCCCCTGTGGATAAGTGTGGGGTTGACGCGAACAAGAGGTGAACATAGAACAAGAAGGGAACATTATTCATTGGGGATGAGCCGCAATGCCGCGTTTGATGAGAGACCTGTTGTCGTTGGCCTCGTGCGGCGGCTTCGTCTGGATGGTCTGGACCCTGGCCTTCAGCGTCACCGCCGCTTGAAATCGGCAGATCGCCGGACAGTCCGAATGACCGTTTTCAATAGATCAAAGACTTAGGCGGAGGTTTCGGACAGATCGGACAGTTCGGACACTGTTTTTTCCACGACCGGCCCAAGCCTCTATCCACAGCCGGGGCCGGGGGCGGCCGCCTCTGGGGCGGTTTGCGGTGTCCCCCGCGCGCGACGATGTGAGACTCGGTCCAAGATGGCGTGCGCGCCCTGATCGGCGACGCGAGAGGCGGAAGGTGCAGTGAGCGAAACGGTGAACAGTCAGGGCTTCGTCCATCTGCGGGTCCGCTCGGCCTATTCCCTGCTGGAGGGCGCGATCAAGGCCGGCAAGCTGGGCAAGATGGCGGCCGAGGCGGGCATGCCGGCGGTGGCGATCACGGACCGTTCGAACCTGTTCGGCGCCCTGGAGTTCAGCCAGTCCACGAAGGACGCCGGGGTCCAGCCCATCGTCGGCTGCGCCCTTCCGGTCCTGGGGATCGGCGGTCAGCAGGTCGCGCGCTGGGCCAAGACGCCGACGGTGGTTCTGCTGGTCCAGAACGAGACGGGCTGGCGCAATCTGTGCGCCCTGTCCTCGGCGGCCTATCTGGAGGCCGGCGAGATGGCCGAACCGGGCGTGGCCTGGAGCATGGTGGCGGCCCGCTCCGAAGGCCTGATCCTGCTGTCGGGCGGCCCCGACGGCCCGATCGATCCCCTGTTCGCCCAGGGCAAGTCCGGGGAGGGCGCCGCCGCCCTGGCGACGATGAAGTCCGTCTTCGGCGACCGTTTCTATGTCGAGCTGCAACGCCACGGCCTGGAAGACGAGCGGCGGGCCGAGCCGGGTCTGGTCCAGTGGGCCTATGACAATGACGCGCCCCTGGTCGCCACCAACGACGTCTATTACGCCAAGGCGGCCCAGGCGAAGTCCCACGACGCCCTGTTGTGCATCGCCGACGGCGCCTTCACCGGCCAGGAGGACCGCCGCCGGATCACCGGCGAACACTGGTTCAAGTCGGCCGAGGCCATGCGCGAACTGTTCGCCGACCTGCCCGAGGCTTGCGACAACACCATCGACATCGCTCGGCGCTGCGCCTTCCTGGTCAAGACCCATGCCCCCATCCTGCCGCGCTTCGACACCGGGGCGGGGCGGTCCGAGGCCGACGAACTGGCCCACCAGGCGCGCGAGGGGCTGAAGCTCCGTCTTCAGCAGGTCCCGCCCGCCGTCCCGGAGGAAGACTACTGGACCCGGCTGGAATGGGAGGTCGGCATCATCCAGCAGATGGGCTTCCCCGGCTACTTCCTGATCGTGTCGGACTTCATCAAATGGGCCAAGGAGCACGGCATCCCGGTAGGGCCGGGGCGGGGCTCCGGGGCCGGGTCGCTGGTCGCCTGGTCCCTGACCATCACCGATTTGGACCCCTTGCGGTTCGGCCTGCTGTTCGAACGGTTCCTGAACCCCGAACGGGTCTCCATGCCCGACTTCGACATCGACTTCTGCCAGGAGCGGCGCGAAGAGGTGATCGACTATGTCCAGGCCCACTACGGCAAGGACCGGGTGGCCCAGATCATCACCTTCGGCACGCTTCAGGCCCGCGTCGTGCTGCGAGACGTCGGCCGGGTGCTGCAGATGCCGTTGGGCCAGGTGGACCGGCTCTGCAAGATGGTGCCGAACAATCCGGCCAATCCGGTCACCCTGGCCCAAGCTATCGATCTGGAGCCGCGCCTGAAGGAGGCGAGGGACGCCGAACCGGCGGTGCGCACCCTGTTGGAGACGGCGCTGGAGCTGGAGGGGCTGTACCGCAACGCCTCGACCCACGCCGCCGGCATCGTCATCGGCGACCGCCCCCTGGTCGAGCTGGTGCCCCTGTACCAGGACCCGCGCTCCACCATTCCGGCCAGCCAGTTCAACATGAAGTGGGTCGAGCCGGCCGGTCTGGTCAAGTTCGACTTCCTGGGCCTGAAGACTCTGACGACCCTGGACCGGGCGCACGGCTATCTGTCCCGGCGCGGCGCCGCCCCGGTCTGGAACCAGCTGCCGCTGGACGACGCCCGCACCTATGAGCTGATGGCCTCGGGCCAGACGGTCGGGGTGTTCCAGCTGGAATCCCAGGGCATGCGCGACACCCTGCGCAAGATGCGCTGCGGCTCCATCGAGGAGATCACCGCCCTGATCTCCCTCTATCGACCGGGGCCGATGGAGATGATCGACACCTATATCGACCGCAAGTTCGGCCGGGCCGAGGTCGACTATCTGCACCCCAGCCTGAAGGAGGTGCTGACCGAGACCTATGGCGTCATCATCTACCAGGAACAGGTGATGAAGATCGCCCAGATCCTGGCGGGCTACAGCCTGGGCGAGGCCGACCTGCTGCGTCGCGCCATGGGCAAGAAGAAGAAGGAGGAGATGGACTTTCAGCGGGCGCGCTTCATCAAGGGCGCTCTGGAGAAATCTGTCCCCGAAAGCCAGTCGGGCTCCATCTTCGACCTGGTGGCCAAGTTCGCCGGCTACGGCTTCAACAAGTCGCACGCCGCCGCCTACGCCCTGATCTCCTTCCAGACGGGCTGGCTGAAAGCCAATCATCCGGTCGAATTCTTCGCCGCGTCCATGAGCCTGGACCTGTCGAACACCGACAAGCTGGCGGTCTTCTATCAGGACGCCAAACGGTTCGACGTGCCGGTGCTGCCGCCCGACGTCAACCGCTCCTCGGCCGACTTTGACGTGGCTTGGGAGGAGGGGCGGGGGTCTGTCCTTTATGCGCTCGGCGCCATCCGCAATGTGGGGCTGGAGGCCATGCGGCACGTCATCGAGGTGCGCGAGACCGGCGGCCGCTTCGCCGACATCTTCGACTTTCTGGAGCGGGTCGATCCGCGCAGCGTCAACAAGCGGGCGCTGGAAGGCCTGGCCAAGGCCGGCGCCTTCGACAGCATCCATCCCAACCGGCGTCAGCTGGTCGAACAGGCCGACGTCCTGATGGCCTATTGCCAGAGCGTGGCGGCCGAGCGCGCCTCGTCCCAGGTCAGTCTGTTCGGCGGAGACCAGGCCCATGTGGGACGGCCCCGTCTGAAGAGCGTCGAGCCCTGGGTCGGGCCGGAGCGTCTGGATCACGAACTGTCGGCCGTCGGCTTCTATCTGTCGGGCCATCCGCTGGACGAGATGAGTTCGGCCCTGAAGCGCAAGCGCGTCACCTTCGTCGCCGAGGCCATTCCCCTGGCGGAGGGCGGCCATGAAGCCTTCCAGATGGCCGGTGTGGTGCGTCGCCGGCAGGAGCGGGCCAGCGCCCGCACCGGCGAGAAGTTCGCCTTCGTCACCTTCTCCGATCCGACGGGCGAGTTTGAATGTCTGTTCCCGCCCGAACAGCTGCGCAAATGCCGCGAGGTGCTGGAGCCCGGCGCCACCGTCATGGTGCGCGTGCGCGCCAAGGCGTCCGAGGGCGAGGTGCGGTTCTTCGGCGACGACGCCAGCCGGATGGACAATCTGCTGGATGACGCCAACATCGGCCTGCGGATCCACGTCTCGGCCCGCAGCGCCGACGCCGAGGCCCTGAAGACTCGTCTGGAGCGGGCCCGGTCCGGCGCCATCGGCAAGGGCGGGGAGATCGCCCTGGTCGCTTCGCTGGACGGTCGTCAGGAGGTCGAGATCAAACTGCCCGGCCGTTATCGTCTGGACGGCGCCCTGCGCGGCGCGCTGAAGTCCGCGCCCGGCGTCCTGATGCTGGAGGACGCCTGATGTCGGCTTGCGGTCTGATCCTCGCCCTGGGTCTGGCGGGGGCCGATCCTTCGGGCGCTCCGCCCCTCCAGCCGATCACCGCCTCAAGGAGCCAGACCATGTCCCACGCCGTCGGAACCTTCGAGGTTCAGATCACGCCGATCGCTCCAGACGCCGATGCGCCCGGCGGCGCGCCCGGCCGGATGCGTTTGGCCAAGACCTTTCACGGGGATCTGCAGGGCGAGGGCGCGGGCGAGATGCTGGGGCTGCTCAAGGACGGCTCGGGCGCCTATGTCGCCATGGAGCGGGTGTCCGGCGTTCTGGAGGGTCGACGCGGCGCCTTCGCCCTGGTCCATCGGGGCGTCATGGAGGCGGGCGCTCAGGATCTTCTGATCACCATCGTCCCCGGTTCCGGCGAAGGCGAACTGGCTGGGATTGCGGGCGTCTTTCATCTGAAGATCGAGGGCGGCGTCCACCGCTACCAGCTGGAATACAGCCTGCCCTGAAGCCGCCATATACAGCCAAGCCTATGGCGAAGCTTGTGAATTTTCGGAACCTCACAGCGGCGGGGCGGGTTTTGGCAGTCCATAGGGAGACTGTTCCATGAAAAATCTCGTTCTCGCCGGCGCCGCGTCGCTGGCTCTTCTCGCGGCCTGTAACCAAGGCGGCGACACTGCGGCCCAGAACACCGGCGAAGCCGTGAACGCCACCCAGGACGCGACGTCCGGCATGGTGGGCCAGACTTCGGCGGCCACCCTGGGCGCCAATACGGTGGACGGCTTCGTCACCAATCTGGCGGTCGGCAACATGTATGAGATCGAGGCCGCCAAGATCGCCCAGGCCAAGTCGAACAACGCCGACGTCAAGGCCCTGGCCGCCATGATCGAGAAGGATCACATGGCCGCGGGCGACAAGCTGAAGTCGACCGCTGCGACCGCCGCGCCGGACGTGACCGTGCCGACCATGCTGGACCAGCGCCGCCAGGGTCTGATCGACAATCTGAACGCCGCCGCCCCGGACGACTTCAACAAGGTCTATCTGGACCAGCAGGTCGCGGCCCATAATGAAACCCTGACCCTGTTGAACGGCTTCTCCGACAACAGCGACGCTCCGGCCCTGGCCACCCTGGCGCGGGAGATGATCCCGACCATCACCACCCACCGCGACCGGGCTCAGGCCCTGGTCAACGGCATGTAAGACGGTCCTAGGATCGCAGGTGGAAGGGCGGCTCTTGACGGGGCCGCCCTTCGTCCTGTTCACGCGGCGCTTGCTATTGCGGGCCATCCCGACTACATGGCCCCCGCACTTCGCAACGCGGGCGAGGCGCGGTTCGGGGAGACATCCCGCTCCGCTCCATTCCGAGGGTCTTTCAGACCTTTAATCCCCGCGCCACGTTAGATCGGAAAAAGGACTGAACGATCATGGCTCTGCCTGAATTCTCGATGCGCACCCTGCTGGAAGCGGGCGCCCACTTCGGCCACCAGACGCACCGCTGGAACCCGAAGATGGACCGCTACATCTTCGGCTCGCGCTCGAACATCCACATCATCGACCTGTCGCAGACGATGCCGCTGTTCCACCAGGCCCTGGTGGCGGTGCGCGACGTCGCCGCCAAGGGCGGCCGCGTCCTGTTCGTCGGCACCAAGCGCCAGGCCGCCGAGCCGGTCGCCGAAGCCGCCAAGCGCTGCGCCCAATACTATATGAACAACCGCTGGCTGGGCGGCACCCTGACCAACTGGCGCACCGTCTCGGGTTCGATCGCTCGCCTGCGCGAGCTGGAAACCATCCTGGCCAACGGCGGCGAAGGCCGGGTCAAGAAGGAGCTGCTGAACCTGCAGCGCGAGAAGGACAAGCTGGAACTGTCGCTGGGCGGCATCAAGGACATGGGCTCCATTCCGGACATCATGTTCGTGATCGACACCAACAAGGAAGCGATCGCGATCCAGGAAGCCCGCAAGCTGAACATCCCGATCATCGCCATCCTGGACACCAACTCGGACCCGGACGGCATCACCTATCCGGTGCCGGGCAATGACGACGCCGCCCGCGCCATCCAGACCTACTGCGACCTGATCGCCGACGCCGTCCTGGACGGTCTGGCCGCCGGCGCCTCGGCCTCGGGCATCGACCTGGGCGCCTCAGAAGCCCCGGTCGAGCCGATGCTGCGCGAAGCCTCGGCCCCGGCCGAAGCCGAGCCCGCTCCGGCCGGTACGGAAGCGGTCGCCGAAGAGCTGCTGGCCTCGGACGACGCCTCGGCCAATACGGCGGCTCTGGACGCGGTCGAGACCGAACAGGCTGCGGGCTGAGGCCCGACGGCCTTCAAGACGAGGGCCGTGCGTTGAACTGACACACGGCCGGGCTAAGTCAGCCCGGCCGTTACCACATACGAATCCCCCAAGGAGAAGAACATGGCCGAGATCACTGCCGCCCTCGTGAAGGAACTTCGCGAGCGTTCGGGCGTCGGCATGATGGACTGCAAGAAGGCCCTGCAGGAAAATGACGGCAATATCGAAGCCGCCATCGACTGGCTGCGCGCCAAGGGCCTGTCCAAGGCCGCCAAGAAGGCCGACCGCGTCGCCGCCGAAGGTCTGGTCGCCGTGGCGTCCAAGGAAGACGGCAAGGGCGAAGTCGCCGCCGCCATCGAGTTCAATGCGGAAACCGACTTCGTCGCCCGCAACGAACTGTTTCAGAACGCCGCCAAGGCCTTCGCCCAGCTGGGCCTTGAGCACCACACGGTCGAGGCTCTGCACGGCGCCGAGCTGGAAGCCGGCAAGACCGTCCAGGACGAGGTGACCAACCTGATCGCCACCGTCGGCGAAAACATGCAGCTGCGCCGCGCGGCCCGTCTGTCCGTGTCGGAAGGCGTGGTTGCGACCTATGTCCACAACGCCGTTTCGCCGGGCGTCGGCCGTATCGGCGTTCTGGTGGCTCTGGAAGGCGAGGGCGACAAGACCGCCCTGCGCGACCTGGGCCGCAAGATCGCCATGCACGTCGCCGCCACGGCGCCGCTGTCGCTGAACACCGACGATCTGGATCCGGCCGCCATCGAAAAGGAACGCGCCGTCCTGATCGAAAAGGCCAAGGAAGAAGGTCGTCCGGAAAACATGATCGAGAAGATCGTGGAAGGTCAGATCAACAAGTTCCAGAAGGACGTGGTGCTGACCAAGCAGCCGTTCGTCATGGATCCGGACGTGACCATCGAACAGCTGGTCGCCAACTCGGCCAAGGAACTGGGCTCGTCCAACCTGCACCTGGCGGGCTTTGTCCGCCTGGCTCTGGGCGAGGGCGTGGAGAAGGTCGAAGGACCCGATTTCGCGTCGGAAGTCGCCTCCATGATGGGCGGCGCCTAAGACCCTTTCCCTCATTCGTGAGGGTTTTGTATCAGAGGGGCGCGTTCGGCTTTGAAGGCCGGCGCGCCCTTCGTCTATAAGAAGTCGCCTGATTCAACGGCGCCGCAGACAACGGACCACACCGCATGCCCGACGCCCCGTCTAACTTCCGCTACAAGCGCGTCCTGCTCAAGGTGTCCGGCGAGGTGCTGATGGGCGATCAGGCGTTCGGCGTGGACATGAAGACGGTGGACACGGTCGCCAAGGCTGTGGCCCAGGTGGCGGCCGAGGGTGTGGAAATCTGTCTGGTGATCGGCGGGGGCAACATCTTCCGCGGCCTGTCCAAGGCGGCGGCGGGGATGGAGCGGGCCCAGGCCGACTATATGGGCATGCTGGCCACCATCATGAACGCCCTGGCCATGCAGTCGGCGCTGGAGAAGATCGGCGTCTCGACCCGGGTGCAGAGCGCCATTCCGATGGCCGCCATAGCCGAACCCTACATTCGCCGCCGCGCCCTGCGTCACCTGGAAAAGGGTCGGGTGGTGATCTTCGCCGCCGGGGTGGGCGCGCCCTTCTTCACCACCGATTCCGGCGCGGCCCTGCGCGCCGCCGAAATGGGCTGCGACGCCCTCTTGAAGGGCACCAGCGTGGACGGCGTCTATACGGCCGACCCCAAGAAGGACCCGACCGCGACCCGCTATGACACCCTGACCTATCAGGACGTTCTGGCCAAGGACCTGCGGGTGATGGACGCTTCCGCCATCGCCATGATGCGCGATACGGGCATTCCGATCGTCGTCTTCTCCATTCGCGAAGACGATTCCCTGCGCCGGACCCTGACGGGCGAGGGCACCTGCACGATCATCCAGGACCGCGGCTGATCGTTCGGACGACGAATAGAGACGAGAGAGACCAAGACCATGGCCAAGCCTGACGTGAAGACCTACCGCGACCGCATGGACAAGGCGGTCGCCGCTCTGAAGGAAGAGTTCAGCGGCCTGCGGACCGGACGCGCCAACGCCGGCCTCCTGGAGCCCGTGCGGGTCGAGGCCTATGGCTCGACCTCGCCGCTGACGGCCGTCGCGGCCATCAGCGTGCCCGAGCCGCGCATGATCACGGTCAATGTCTGGGACAAGGGGATGGTGGTCTCGGTCGAAAAGGCGATCCGCAACGCCAATCTGGGCCTGAACCCCATCGTCGACGGCCAGACCCTGCGTATTCCGATCCCGCCCCTGACGGAGGAACGCCGCAAGGACCTGGTCAAGCTGGCGGGCAAGTACGCCGAGCAGCAGAAGATCGCCGTTCGCAACGTCCGCCGCGACGCCAATGACGACTTCAAAAAGGCCGAAAAGGCCGGCGAGATCAGCCAGGACGAACAGAAGAAGCTGGAGACCGACGTCCAGAAGGAGACGGATGCGGCCATCAAGCGTATCGACGAAGCCTTGAAGACCAAGGAACAAGAGATCATGCAGGTCTGACGGACAGACCGGGCCTGATGGGATCGTAAGACAGATGACGGCAGACAGCGCCGCGCCTTCAGGCTCGCGTCCTCCCGCTGGACCGCGCCATGTCGCCATCATCATGGACGGCAACGGTCGCTGGGCGAAGGCGCGCGGGCTGCCGCGCGCCGTGGGCCATCGCGAGGGCGTCCAGGCCCTGAAGCGCACCATCCAGGCGGCGCCGGATCTGGGCATTCAGTGTCTGACTGTCTTCGGCTTTTCGACCGAGAACTGGAGCCGGCCGCCCGACGAGGTCTCGGACCTGATGGGGCTGGTGCGAACCTATGTGGCCAGCGATCTGGCCCGTCTGGAAAAGGCGGGCGTGCGCCTGAGGGTTCTGGGCCGTCGCGAGGGCCTTCCGGCCGACATCGCCGCCATCATCGAAAGGGCCGAGGCCCAGACCGCGCACAATGATCGGTTCCTGCTTCAGGTCGCCTTCAACTACGGCGGCCGTGCGGACCTGATCGACGCCGCCCGTCGCCATATGCAGCGGATGCTGGCCGGCGAGACGATCGAGCCGATCGGCGAGGCCGACATCACCGACGGCCTGGCCACGGCGGGTTCGCCGCCGCTGGACCTGATCATCCGCACCTCGGGCGAGCAGCGGCTGTCGAACTTCCTGCTGTGGGAAGCCGCCTATGCCGAACTGGTGTTTCAGGACGTCCTCTGGCCCGACTATGGACCGAAGGCGCTGGAGGAGGCGGTGCTGATCTTCCGGCAGCGCGAGCGCCGCTATGGCGGTCGTGCGGTCGAGCCTGCGCGCGTGTCGGCCTGATGGCGGTCAAGGGACGCGACATCGCCTTGCGGGCCGCCTCCGCCGCAGTCCTGGCCCCGGCGGCTGTGGCCGCGACCTGGATCGGCGGCGTCTGGTTCCTGGCCCTGATCACCGCCGCGAGCGTCGTTCTGGCCTTCGAATGGGCGGCGATGAGCGCCCCGCATGCGCGACGCCTGATCGGCGGGGCCGTCAGCCTGGGCGTGGTCGCCGCAGTGGTCAGCGCCTATTTCGGCGTCATGTCGGTCGCCTTCGTGATGTTGGTGTTCGGCGCCGCCGCCGCCGGCCTCTATGCGCGCAGCCGAGGGCAACAGGCCTTGGACGCCGCCTATGGGGTCCTCTATCTGGGCTGGCCGTCGGTCCTGCTGATCTGGTTGCGGGACGTGGACGCCACGGTCGGCCTGCATTGGACCGTGCTGGTCTTCGCCGTCGCCTGGTCGGCTGACATCCTGGCCTATCTGGCCGGATCGACCTTCGGCGGGCCCAAGCTGTGGCCCCGCTTTTCGCCCAACAAGACCTGGTCCGGCTTCGTCGGGGGCATCCTGGCGGGCGCCGTCGCCGGAGCCGTCATGACGGCTTGTTTCGACATGGGGCGGTTGACCGTCTTCTGGGGCGGCGTGCTGGGTCTTGCGGCCGCCCTGGCGACCATGGCGGGCGACCTGTGGGAATCGGGCCTGAAGCGGCGCTTCGGGGTGAAGGACGCGGGCAACACCATTCCCGGCCACGGCGGCCTGCTCGATCGGGTGGACGGGCTGATGTTCGCCGTCGTGGTCGTCGCCGTCGGACGGCTGATCGTTCTGATGGTCGAACGGGGCGCGTCTTGATCCGCCGTCGCGTCTCCGTCCTGGGCTCCACCGGCTCGGTGGGTTCGTCCACCCTGGACCTGATGGAACAGGCCGAGGCGGGCGGGGCCGCCGCCTTTGAGGTCGAGGCCCTGACGGGCGGATCGAACATCGCCCGGCTGGCTGAACAGGCCCGGCGCTGGAAGCCGCGTGTGGCCGTGACCGCCGACGCCGCGCGTCTGGACGAGCTTCGCGACGCCCTGGCCGGCACGGACGTGGCGGCGGCGGCGGGAGAGGCGGCGGTCGTCGAGGCGGCAAGCCGTCCCGTCGACTGGGTCATGGCCTCCATCGTCGGGGCGGCGGGGCTGAAGTCGGCCTGGGCGGCGGCCGACACCGGCGCGACCCTGGCCCTGGCGAACAAGGAAAGCCTGGTCTGCTGCGGCGCGACCCTGATCGAGCGCGTGAACCGGGCGGGGGGACGTCTTATCCCGGTCGATTCCGAACATTCGGCCATCTTCCAGGTGTTTCCGGCCGAGGCGCCGGAGCGGGTGGCCAAGCTGGTGCTGACGGCCTCAGGCGGGCCCTTTCGCCAGACTCCGCGAGCCCAGATGATCGGGATCACGCCGGAACAGGCCGTGGCCCACCCCAACTGGAGCATGGGCGCCAAGATCTCGGTCGACAGCGCGACCATGGCCAACAAAGGGCTGGAGATGATCGAGGCGGCCTATCTGTTCGACATGCCCGCCGATCGGATCGACGTCGTGGTCCACCCCGAATCGATCATCCACAGCCTTGTGGAATATGTGGATGGTTCGACCCTGGCCCAGATGGGCCCGCCGGACATGCGCACGCCGATCGCCTGCGCCCTGGCCTGGCCCGACCGGATGGCCTGGCCCGCGCCCAAGCTGGACCTGCCTGCGCTGGGGCGGCTGACGTTCGAAGCGCCGGATCTGGCGCGTTTTCCGGCCTTGGACCTGGCCCGTCAGGCCCTGAAGGCGGGCGGGGCGGCGCCGGCGGTGTTCAACGCCGCCAATGAGATGGCGGCCTTCGCCTTTCTTGACCGCAAGCTGGCCTTTCTCAATATTGCCGCAGTCGTCGCCGAAACCCTTGAGCGTGCGATGAAAGCGGGGATGGTGTTCGGCTCTGGAGACGCCTGCAGCGCGGCCCTTTCGGTCGATGCTGAGTCTCGACGGATCGCCGGATCCATTATCGCCGGACTGGCGAACGCGGCCTGATCGGCCAGGGGAGACGATTTACGATGCTGGGCGCCCTGGGTCAGATCCTGATCTATATCGTGCCGTTCCTGCTGGTGCTGACCTTCATCGTCACCATCCATGAACTGGGCCATTTCCTGGTCGCCCGCGCCTTCGGCGTGAAGGTGGATCGGTTCGCCATCGGCTTCGGCCGGGCGATCTTCAGCCGCACCGACCGCCACGGGATCGAATGGCGGCTGGGCTGGATGCCGCTCGGCGGCTACGTCAAATTCTCCGGCGATCTGGATGCATCCAGCGTGCCCGATCAGGCCGGGCTGGCCGAACTGCGCCAACGCCTGGTCGCCCAGGGCGGTGCGGGGGCCGAACGCGACTACTTTCATTTCAAACCCGTCTGGCAGCGCGCCCTGATCGTCGTCGCCGGCCCGGCGGCCAACTTCATCCTGGCGATTTCGATCTTCGCCCTGGTCTTCATGACCATCGGCACGCAGATCCGGCCGGCGCGGGTGGCCCAGATTCAGGCCGGTTCCCCCGCCGCCGCCGCCGGATTCCAGGTGGGCGACCTGATCACCGGGGTCAACGGCCGCACAGTGCGGGACGGGGGAGAGGTGACCCAGACGGTCATGCTGTCCACCGGCGACCCGGTTCGCTTCACCGTCGAGCGCGGCGCGCAGACGGTGGAACTGGTGGCGGTGCCGGAGCGCCGGGAAGAAAACGATCCGATCGCCGGCCGCATCAAGGTGGGTCGGATCGGCCTGGGGCTGGGCGCCAGCCGGGCCGATGTCCGCCATCTCCGCTATGGGCCGCTCGAGGCCGTGACCGAGGGGGTGCGTCAGACCGGCGAAATCATCGGCTCGACCCTGACCTATCTGGGGCGGCTGGTCACGGGACGAGAGTCGGGCGATCAGTTCAGCGGACCGCTGGGGATCGCCAAGGCGACCGGCGCCCTGACCACGGCGGCGGTCGAGGCCGATCCCGCGCCCCAGGCGATGGCGCTCAACCTCCTTCTCACCCTGACAAGCTTCGCCGCCATACTTTCGATCGGAATCGGATTTCTAAATCTTTTGCCCATTCCGGTTCTGGACGGCGGCCACCTGCTTTTCTACGGCTATGAAGCCGTGGCGCGGCGACCCGTGGCGGCGCGGTATCAGGAGATGGGCTATCGCGCAGGTCTTGCGCTTCTGGCGGGATTTATGTTGTTCGCGACGTGGAACGACCTACAGAAGCTCAACCTCTTCCAATTCCTCGGCGGGCTCGTCTCGTGAGCCGACGCCAGCCCCCGATGGTTTTCAGAATGAACGACATGAAATCTCGCGCCGCCGTCCGACTGAGCGCCCGATCCAGCCTCCTGGCGCTGGCCGTGGCCGCGGGCTTTTCCGCTCCCGCCCTGGCTCAGTCGGCTCCGGCGCCCGCTGCCGAGGGCGCGGCCCCGCAACAGCCGCCGCGCGTCGAGGTCGCAGCGCCCCAGGCCCTGACCGTCAATCGGATCATCGTTCAGGGCGCCCAGCGGATCGACCAGACCACGGTCCTGTCCTATCTGCCGATCCGCCCCGGCGACACCGTCGACGCCGCCGTGCTGGACGTGGCCGTGCGCACCCTGTCGCGGACCGGCCTGTTCGCCGACGTGCAGTTGGGCGTGCAGAACGGCGATCTGGTCGTTCAGATCGTCGAGAACCCGATCATCAACCAGGTGGTGTTCGAGGGGAACAGCGCCGTCTCTCAGGACAAGCTGACCAAGGAGGTCACTCTCCAGCCGCGCGGCATCTACACCCGCGCCAAGGTTCAGGAGGACGTCGGCTCCATCGTGGAGCTTTATCGTCTCCAAGGCCGGATATCCGCGACGGTCACGCCCAAGCTGGTTCAGTTGGAGCAGAACCGCGTCGATGTGATCTTCGAGATCAACGAAGGGCCGCAGACCGGCATCAGCGCCATCAACGTCCTGGGTAACAAGGCCTTTTCGGACAACGACGTCCGGGACGTCATGGTGACGGAGCGGTCGCAGTGGTGGAAGTTCTTCTCCAACAACGACAATTACGATCCCAACCGCCTGGAGTACGACCAGGAGCAGCTGCGCAAGTTCTACACCAACCGGGGCTATTACGACTTCCGCATCATTTCGTCGGTTGCGGAACTTCAGCCGGATAATCAGGCTTTCCAGATCACCCTGACGCTGAACGAAGGCGACAAGTACAACTTCGGCAAGATCGACGTGGTCACTCAGAACGACCGCCTCAACGCCCAGTTCCTGAAGGCCCTGGTCCCGATCCGCGAAGGCCAGCTGTACGAAAGCGACAAGATCGAACAGGCGGTCGACGCCTTGACCTTCGCCGCCGGCTCTGCGGGCTATGCGTTCGTCGAAATCAATCCGACGTACCGCGCCAATCCCGACACCGATACGGTCGACGTCACCTTCAACGTCTCAGAAGGCCAGCGGGTCTACATCGACCGCATCAATGTGATCGGCAACACCCGCACCATCGATCCCGTCATCCGGCGCGAGCTGATGCTGACCGAAGGCGACGCCTTCAACCGCGCCCTGATGGAACGGTCGCGCAACAATCTGCGCGCGCTGGGCTTCTTCAAGGACGTGACGATCGAAGAGACCCGCGGCAGCGCCCCAGACCGGAGCATCGTCAACGTCAACGTCCAGGAACAGCCCACCGGCGAACTGTCGGTCGGGGCGGGCTTCAGCTCGGTCGATTCCTTTACGGTGAACCTGGGCATTTCAGAGCGGAACTTCCGCGGTCGGGGCCAGAACGTCGTGGCCCGGCTGGAGTGGGGTTCGCTACGTCAGCAGGTCGACTTCCGCTTCACCGAGCCGAAATTCCTGGGCCGCGATCTGCGCGCCGGGTGGGACCTGTTCCACTCGCGCTATGACCTCAGCGAATATTCCTCCTACGACTACCGTTCGACCGGCGGCGGCTTGCGTCTGACCTATCCGCTGAACGGCAATATGTGGCTCAGCACCCGCTACTTCCTGAAGTCCGACGAAATCATCGTCCCGACCGGCTATTGCAACACCAGCGGCAGCGGCTCTTCGGCCCTGTGCGACCAGGTCGGCAGCTACATCAACTCGTCTGCGGGCTATACGCTTCAGATGAACTACACCAACGATCCGATCCGGCCGACGCGCGGCTGGTCCGGCTCCTTGCGTCAGGATTTCGCCGGCCTGGGCGGCGACGTCAACTATGTGAAGACCGAGGCGGACGCCGCCTGGTACTACGGCATCACCCCGCGCTGGATCGTCAGCCTGCAAGGCTCCACCGGCTATGTCAGCGGCTGGAACGGCGACCCGATCCGCATCAACGATCGCTTCTTCAAGGGCGGCAACAGCTTCCGCGGCTTCGAAACCGCCGGCATGGGGCCGCGCGACCTGGACACCACCGACGCCCTGGGGGGCAACTTCTACGCCATCGGCACCGTCGAACTGACCGTGCCCAACTATCTGCCCGAACAGTACGGCATCAAGACCTCCTTGTTCGCCGATGTCGGCACCCTGGGAGTTCTGGATGACCGCTATAAGCTGACCTCGACCGGCACGGTCGACACCACCATCGCCGACGAGCTGTCGCTGCGGGCTTCCGCCGGCGTCAGCATCCACTGGAAGTCGCCGATGGGCCCGATCCGGTTCGACATCTCAAAGGTCCTGTCCAAGGAAGACTACGACAAGACGGAATCCTTCCGCTTCTCGACCTCCACCCAATTCTAAGGAAGCGACGCAAAAAAGCGTTCGCAGAGGAATACCCATGAAAGCTCTGATCATCGCCGCCACGGCCGCCGCCTCGCTGGTCGCCACCGCCGCCTCGGCCCAGACGGCCGCGCCGGCCAACCCCGGTCCGGTCATTCCGGGCGTCTGCGTCTATTACAACGCCCGCCTGCTGGCCCAGTCGGCCGCCGGTCAGGCGGTCGAGGCCCGCATGCAGCAACTGGCCCAGGAGGTTCAGGGCGAGCTCCAGCCCTACGCCACCGCCATCCAGTCGGAAGCCCAGCAACTGCAAACCTCGGGGGCTAGCCTGCCCGCAGACCAACTGCAACAGCGCCGTCAGGCCCTGCAGCAGCGCGCCCAGGAGGCCCAACAGCTGGAAGCCACCCGCGAGAACGAGCTGCGCTACACCCTGGCCATGCAGCGCCAGGCCATCACCGAGGCTGTGTCGCCGATCCTGACCGCCCTCTATCAGGAAAAGGGCTGCGGCCTGCTGTTGGACCGCGAGAGCGTCTTCATGATGAACCCGGCCATGGACCTGACCGACGCGGCGATCCAGCGGCTGAACACGGCCCTGCCGACCCTGTCGTTCAACCGCATGCCGGTCCCGGCGCAGCAGCCGCAACAGCCGGCCGCCGCCAACTAAGGCCCTCATGCCCGATTCCCGCTTCTTCCAAACCCTTTCGCCCCTGTCCGTCGTCGAACTGGCGGCCAAGACCGGGGGTGAGGCGGTCCGGGGCGGGGACCGGATGATCGGTTCCGTCGCGCCCCTGTCCTCTGCGGACGGGGGCGCGATCGCGTTTATGGGCGACCGCAAGTTCGCGGCGGCCCTGGCGGCGACACAGGCGGGCTGCGTCATCGTGCCGGAACAGGCGGTGGGCTCGGTTCCGGCCGAGGCGGCGGTGATCGTCTCGCGCACGCCCCAGGCCTCCTGGGCCCTGGCCTCGGCTCTGCTGCACCGCCCCTTGAGCCTGGACCGCGCCATCGCCCCGTCTGAGGCGTCCGAGGACCACAGCGTGGTGGTCGAGCCGGGCGTGGTGCTGGGCGAGGGCGTCCGTATCGGACGCGGCACGCGGATCGGCGCCAATACCGTCATCGGCCCGGGCGTGCAGATCGGCCGGGACTGTGTGATCGGTTCGAACGTCACCGTCGGCTTCGCCCTGATCGGCGACCGGGTGAAGCTCTACGCCGGCGCCCGCATCGGCGAGGCCGGCTTCGGCGCCACCGGCACGGCGGCCGGCGCCATGGACATTCCCCAGCTGGGGCGGGTCATCCTGCAGGACGGGGTGACGGTCGGCGCCAACAGCTGCATCGACCGGGGCGCCTATGACGACACCGTCATCGGCGAGAACACCAAGATCGATAATCTGGTCATGGTGGGCCACAACTGCGTCATCGGCCGCAACAATCTGATGGCGGCCAATACGGGGATCTCCGGCTCCGTGACCAGCGGCGACAATGTCATCTTCGGCGGCAAGGCGGGGGTCGGCGACCATCTGACGATCGGCGAAGGCGCGCGCGTCGCGGCCGGTGCGGGGGTGCTGGCGGACATTCCGCCGGGCGAGACCTGGTCCGGCTATCCGGCCCGTCCGATCCGACAGTTCTTGCGTGAAACCGTCTGGCTCGCCAAACAGGCGTCTTCAAAGAAGGCCCCAAGGGAATCATAGGGATGAGTGAAGACGGCAAGATCGACTACGCCGAGGTGATGCGGCGGCTGCCGCACCGTTATCCCTTCCTGCTGGTGGACAAGGCCGAGGAATTTGTTCCCGCGACTTCCATCGTGGGGATCAAGAACGTCACCCACAACGAGCCCTTCTTCCCCGGCCATTTCCCGATTGATCCGGTCATGCCGGGCGTGCTGATCGTAGAGGCCATGGCGCAGACCGGCGCCTTGCTGATGTCCAAGACCCTGGACGTCGCCGTGGCGGACAAGGTCATCATGTTCATGTCGATCGACGGCGTGCGTTTCCGCAAGCCCGCGCGGCCCGGCGATCAGCTGCGCATGCAGGTCAAGGTGATCAAGGCGCGGGGCGACGCCTACAAGTTCCGCGGCGAGACCTTCATTGACGGCAAGCTGGCGGCCGAGGCCGAGTTCATGGCCATGGTGGTGACGGTGCCCACGCCGGCGACGGAGCCCGCCGCCTGATGGCCATCCACCCCACCGCCCTGATCGACGCCACGGCGACCTTGGCCGAAGGGGTCGAGGTCGGCCCCTGGTGCACGGTCGGACCGAATGTCTCCCTGGCCGAGGGCGTGCGCCTGGTCAGCCATGTAGTGGTCCAGCAGGACACGACGGTCGGGGCTGGAACCGTGATCCATCCCTTCGCCGTCATCGGCGGCGATCCGCAGCACAACGGCTACAAGGGCGAGCCGGTGCGGCTGGAGATCGGCGAAAACAACCTGATCCGCGAGCACTGCACCTTCAACCGGGGCACGCCCCAGGGAACGGGCGTGACCGTCGTCGGCTCCAACAATCTGTTCATGACGGGCGCGCACATCGGTCACGACTGCGTGGTCGGCAGCCATCTGGTCATGGCCAACAACGCCACCCTGGGCGGTCATGCCCAGGTCGGCGACAAGGTCTTCCTGGGTGGGCTGTGCGCCGTGCACCAGAACGGGCGCGTGGGGCAGGGGGCGATCATCGGCGGTCTGGCCGCCGTGACCCGCGACGTCATCC
Organism: Brevundimonas sp. GW822-FHT03E11; assembly: GCF_058801445.1. Taxonomy (NCBI): domain Bacteria; kingdom Pseudomonadati; phylum Pseudomonadota; class Alphaproteobacteria; order Caulobacterales; family Caulobacteraceae; genus Brevundimonas; species Brevundimonas sp. GW822-FHT03E11. Next base: position 150,905 of record NZ_JBXANG010000004.1, read on the forward strand.
CCTATGGCTCGGCCTGGGGCAATCACGCGCGACTGCGCGGGCTGAACCTGATCGGTCTGAAGCGCAAGGGTTACGGCAAATCCCAGATACGAAGATTGCTGGCCGCCTATCGCGACCTGTTCGAGGGCGAGGGCGAGTTCGCCGGAAGGGTCGACGCCGTCGCCGGCCAATACGCCGATCTGCCCGAGATATTGGAGATCATCGCCTTCATCCGCGACGGGGGGCGGCGGCCTCTGTGTCTGCCGAACGCGGAATGATCGGCGCCGGAAAGCTGGGCCTGATCGCCGGCGGCGGCGATCTGCCGGCGGCGGTGGCGGCCCGGTGCGAGGTCGAGGGGCGGCCGGTCTTCGTGATCCGTCTGGCGGGTTTCGCCGATCCGCAGCTGGGCCGCTGGCCCGGCGCCGAGTTCGGCATGGCCCAGATCGGGGCCATATTGAAGGCTCTGAAGGCTGAAGGCTGCACCAGCGTCTGTCTAGCCGGCATCGTCAATCGACCCGATTTCAAGACCTTGAAGCCCGATCTGAAGGGGGCATCTCTGCTGCCGGGCATCGTCGCGGCGGCGACCAAGGGAGATGACGCCCTGCTGAGGAAGATTCTGTCCATCTTTGAGGTGGAGGGTTTCGGGGTCGAGGGCGCCGACGACATACTGGGCGGGGAGAGTCTAGCGGCCGGCGCCCTAGGATCGGTGGTTCCGACGCCGCAACAGATAGATGACCTAAGAAAAGCGCTGCACGTCGCCGAAAAGTCAGGTGAACTGGATATCGGCCAGGGCGCGGTGGTCTGTGACGGCCTGGTCCTGGCGGTCGAGGCGCAGGAAGGCACCGACGCCATGCTGCGCCGGGTGGCGGACCTGCCCGCCGATCTCCGCGGCGCTCCGGCCTCGCCCAGGGGAGCCTTGGCCAAGGCGCCCAAGCCGATCCAGGATCTGCGCGTGGACATGCCGGTGATCGGACCGCGCACGGTGGAGCTGGCGGCGGCGGCAGGGCTGGCGGGGATCGCCGGCGTCGCCGGGCGGTTGATCCTGATCGACCGGTCCGCGATCGTGGCGGCGGCGGATCGGTTGGGCCTGTTCGTCTGGGGTGAAACGCGATGAGCCGTCCGTTGAAGATCATGCTGGTGGCGGCCGAGGCGTCGGGCGACGCCTTGGGCGCCGGCCTGGCGCGGGCCTTGAGAGCGCGGCTGGGTCAGGGGGTCAGCTTCGTCGGCATCGGCGGCCCGCGCATGGCGGCCGAGGGCGTCGTCAGCCCCTTCGACATCGCCGAACTGTCGATTCTGGGCTGGATCGAAGGTCTGCGCGCCTACCGGACGGTGCGCCGTCGCGCGGCGGAGACGGCTGCCCTGGCGGCGCGTGAACAGCCGGACGCGGTGGTTCTGATCGACAGCTGGGGCTTCACCATTCGGGTCGCAGAGGCGATCCGCGCCGCGCGGCCGGACGTGCCCTTGATCAAATACGTCGGGCCCCAGGTCTGGGCGTCTCGTCCTGGTCGGGCCAGGACCCTGGCGCGGGCCGTGGATCATCTGCTGGCCCTCTACAGCTTCGACGCGCCCTGGTTCGAGCGTGAAGGTCTGCCGACGACGGTGGTCGGCTCGTCCGCCCTGCACGTCGACATGGGCGGGGCCGACGGCGCCGCCTTTCGCGCCCGGCGGGGCGTCACGCCTGACGCCAAGCTGCTGCTGATCCTGCCGGGCAGCCGACCGGCCGAAATCGCGCGGATGACTCCGGTCTATGAGGCGACCGTCAAGCGGTTGAAGACCCAGGATCCAGGCCTGGAAGTCGCCGTGGTCGCGGCGGGGACGGTGTCAAAGGACGTGGTCGGGCGCGTATCCGCCTGGCCTTTCCGCGTCCATGTCGTCGATGAGGCCGAAAAGTACGACGCCATGCGGGCGGCGACGGCGGCCCTGGCGACCAGCGGCACCGTCTCGACTGAACTGGCCCTGGCGGGGGCGCCGATGGTCATCGCCTATAAGATCGGGGGGGTAAGCTATCAGCTGATGAAGCGGCTGGTGACGGCCGAACACATCACCCTGTTCAACATCGCCGCCGGCGAACGGATAGCCCCGGAGTTCATCCAGGGCGAGGCGTCTGCGGAAAAACTGGCGGCGGCCGTCGGGCGGCTGTTGAACGATCCCGAGGCTGCGGCCGACCAGGCAAGGCGTCAGACGGCGGCGCTGGACCTGATGGGGCGGGGCGGGCCGGATCCCTCGACCCTGGCCGCCGAGGCCGTGTTGCGGGTCATCGAGGCCAAGGCGGCTGGATAGGCGGCTCCATCCCTGTCCCAGACAAAGAAAAACGCCGGGGGCTGCGCCCCGGCGTTCTGCATTTCAGGCCTGTGGCGCTTGATCAGCCGCGCTGTTCGATCGGCACGTAATCGCGCTGCGTCGGGCCGGTGTACAGCTGACGCGGGCGGCCGATCTTCTGCGACGGATCGGCCATCATTTCCTGCCACTGGGCGATCCAGCCCACAGTGCGGGCCAGGGCGAACAGGACGGTGAACATGGTGGTGGGGAAGCCCATGGCCGACAGGGTGATGCCCGAATAGAAGTCGACGTTCGGGAAAAGCTTGCGCGAGGTGAAATATTCGTCGTTCAGCGCGACCTTTTCCAGCTCCTTGGCGACCTGGAACAGGGGGTCGTTTTCGCGGCCCGTGGCGGCCAGAACCTCATAGGCCGACTGCTGCATCACCTTGGCGCGCGGGTCATAGTTCTTATAGACCCGGTGGCCGAAGCCCATCAGCTTGTATTTGCGGTCCTTCACGCCCTGGATGAACTCGGGGATCTTGTCGGGGGTGCCGATCTCCTTGAGCATGTTCAGCGCCTCTTCATTGGCGCCGCCGTGCGACGGGCCCCACAGGCAGGCGATGCCGGCGGCGATACAGGCGAACGGATTGGCGCCCGACGAACCGGCCAGGCGGACGGTCGAGGTCGAGGCGTTCTGCTCGTGGTCGGCGTGCAGGGTGAAGATGCGGTCCATGGCGCGCACCAGGGCCGGATCGACGTGATAGTCCTCGGCCGGGACGGCGAAGCACATCCGCAGGAAGTTTTCGGCGTAGGACAGGTCGTTGCGCGGCGAGATGAAGGGCTGGCCGACATGATATTTGTAGGCGCGGGCCGCGATCGTCGGCATCTTGGCGATCAAACGGATGGCCGAGATGTCGCGCTGGACCGGATCATGGATGTCCAGGCTGTCGTGATAGAAGGCCGACAGGGCGCCGACCGTGCCGACCATGATCGCCATCGGGTGGGCGTCGCGGCGGAAGCCTTCGAAGAAGCGGTCGAACTGGGCGTGCAGCATCGTGTGCATGGTGATGCTGTCTTCGAACTTCTCGTACTGCGCGGCCGTCGGCAGTTCGCCGTGCAGCAGAAGGTGGCAGACCTCGATGAAGTTCGACTGGGCCGCGAGCTGGTCGATCGGATAGCCCCGGTGCAGCAGGACGCCGGCGTCGCCGTCGATATAGGTCAGGCCTGACTCGCAGGAGGCGGTCGAGGTGAAGCCCGGATCGAAGGTGAAAGCGCCCGTTCCGCCGTAGAGCTTGCGGATGTCGATAACGTCCGGACCGGTCGAACCCGACAGAACGGGCAGATCGACGCTCTTGCCCTCGAAGGAGAGCGTGGCGGTTTTGGCTTGGTCAGTCATCAATGCCCCTTTGCATTTGGACGTCCGATCGCGGGGAGGCGCCGGGCGCTCTTAGGTTTGTGGTTGATCACTTAGTCTGTTGCAGCGCATCATCCAAGCGTCCGAGACTTTCGTCGCGCCCAAGAGCGGACAAAGTTCGTGCAATATCAGGTGATGTTGACCCTGCGGTAAGCGCTGCGCGCATCGGCGGGCCGATCTTGCCGAAGCCGACCTGTTCGGCTTCGGCGAAGCTCTTCAGCTCGGCTTCCAGGGCGAAGACGTCCCAGGACTGGAACAAAGCCAGCCGGTCGCGCAGGCGCGCCAGGCGGTCCAGGGTTTCGCCGGACAGCAGGGCGCGGCCCTTGTCGTCGATGTCCAGGGGACGTGTCTTGAGCACGAATTCGGTCTGGTCGGCCAACTCCAGCACGGTCTTGGCGCGGTCCTTCACGAAGGGCATGGCGCGCTGGAGCCGGGCCTCGTCGGCCTCGGCCAGGCTGCGACCCCGGGCGAGGTGGACGTCCAGCGTCAGCTTGGCCAGGCGTTCGTCGTCGGCGAGCCGCAGCCAATGCGAATTGACGTGGGCCAGCTTGTCGAAGTCCAGCCGCGCCGGCGCCTTGCCGATGCCGGCCAGATCGAACCATTCGATCGCCTGGGCGTCGCTGAACAGTTCGTCGTCGCCGTGACCCCAGCCGAGGCGCGCCAGATAGTTGCGCATGGCCTCGGGCAGATAGCCCATCTCGGCGTATTCGTGGACGGCCTGGGCGCCGTGGCGCTTCGACAGCTTGGCCCCGTCCGGCCCGTGGATCAGGGGAATGTGGGCGAAGGTCGGGCGCGTCCAGCCGAGGGCGTCATAGATCAGGCTCTGGCGGGCGGCGTTGTTCAGATGGTCGTCGCCGCGGATGACGTGGGTCACCCCCATGTCGTGGTCATCGACCACCACGGCGAGATTATAGGTCGGCGCCCCGTCGGAGCGCAGCAGGACCAGATCGTCGAGGTCGTCGGTCGACCAGCTGACCGAACCCTGAACCTCGTCCGCGACGGTGACCGTGGCGGACTGGGGGCGTCGAAAGCGGACGACGTGCGGCTGGGCCAGGTCGTCGACGGTCGGGGTGCGGTCGCGCCAGGGCGATTCAAAGGTGCGACGCTCGGCCTTGGCGGCGTCGCGCAGACGTCCGGTTTCCTCGGCCGTGGTGAAATCGCGATAGGCGTGGCCGGTCTCCAGCAGTTGATCGACGACTTCGCGATGGCGGTCGGCGCGGCTGAACTGGAACACCGGCTCTTCGTCAGCGAACAGCTCCAGCCAGCTCAGGCCGTCGAAGATGGCCTGGACGGCCTCCTCGGTCGAACGTTCGCGATCCGTGTCTTCGACCCGGATCAGGAAGCGTCCTGCGTGTCTCTTGGCGTACAGCCAGTTGAACAAGGCGGTTCTCGCCCCGCCAATATGCAGATAGCCTGTCGGCGAGGGGGCGAAGCGGGTGACGACTGTCGAAGAAGGCAAGGTCATGGGGGAAGGGTCCGTAAGCGAGGCCCTTATACGCCCCGAGACGACAAAACCTACCCCCGGCGCGCGTTTGCGGGCCTGGCTGGCCCAAGAGCTTGCGGCGCAGAGCCTGAGATGGCGGCTCTGGGCGCCGGTGGCGTTCGGGGCGGGCGGCGCCGTCTATTTCACTCTGCGGTTCGAGCCCCCGTCATGGCCCCTGCTGCTAGCGGCGGGAATGGCCGCAGCCGCCTGGTGGGCGGGACGGCGGCGCGGCTGGGGGCGGGGCCGGACCTGGCCCCTGATGATGCTGGCGTGTCTGCTCGGCGGGCTGGCGACGGCCAAGGTGCGGACCGAGGCGATCGCCGCCCCGATCGCGCCGGCGCTGGGCGAAGCGACCGTGATCGAGGCCTGGGTCATCGACGTCGACAGTCCCGGACAGAACGGGGCGCGGGTGGTGGCGGCGCCGACCTGGATCCGCGGCCTCGCCCCCGAGGAGACGCCGGTGCGGCTGCGCGTGACCGTGCGCGGGCCGCCGCCCCGTCCGGGCGAGGCGATCCGACTGTTCGCCATCCTCAATCCGCCGCCTGCGCCGGCGGCGCCGGGCGCCTATGACTTCGGCCGCAACGCCTTCTTCCAAGGATTGGGCGGCGTGGCCTTTGCGCTTGGGGAGACGCGGAGCATCGACCTGCCACCCCCGCCCTGGCGCGTCCGGTTGACGATGGCGGTCAACGGCGCGCGCTACGCCCTGGCCGAACGGATCGTGGCCCAGCTTGGGCCTCGCACAGGCGGGATCGCCGCCGCCATGACCACCAGCCACGAGGCGTGGATCAGCCCCGAAGACGTGGAGGTGATGCGGGATTCGGGTTTGGCGCACATCCTGTCGGTGTCGGGCCTGCATATGGCCATCGTCGGCGGCTTCGTCTTCTTTGCGGTCCGGCTGGGGGTGGCCGCCTGGCCGTGGCTGGCGCTGCGGGTCGCCGGCAAGAAGATCGCCGCATGGGCGGGACTGGCGGCCGTGGGCGCCTATCTGGTGGTGTCGGGCGCGCCGCCGCCGGCGGAGCGGGCCGCCGTCACGGCCGCCATCGCCTTCATCGCCATATTGCTGGACCGGCAGGCCGTGACCATGCACGGGCTGGCCGTCGCCGCCTTCGTGGTCTTGCTGATCCAACCGGAAGCCATCGTCACGCCGGGTTTTCAGATGTCCTTCGCCGCGACGGCGGCCCTGGTGGCCCTGGTGGAGGTCTGGCCTCGGCGGGTGCGCGAGATCGCGGCTCCCTGGCCGATCGTGGCGGTTCAGAGGTTTGGAGGCTGGCTGGCGGCGGCCGTCGCGGCCAGCGTGGTCGCCGGTCTGGCGACCGGACCCTTCGCCATGCAGCATTTCAACCGGACGGCCGTGTACGGCCTACTGGCCAATCTGGGTACGGCGCCGGTGGCCGATTTCGTCCTGATGCCGACCCTGGCCCTGGGGGCGGCGCTGGCGCCCTTGGGGCTGGGCGGACCCTTCCTTGCGGTGGCGGGGTGGGGCGTCGATCTGATGCTGGCGATCGGAACCTGGACCGCGGGCCTGCCCGGCGCGGTGCGGACGGTCGCCAGCGCGCCGGACTATGTGCTGCCCGTGGCCTTTCTAGGCGTGCTGTTCATCTGCCTGTGGCAGGGGCGGCTGCGGTGGCTGGGCCTGCCCCTGGCGGCGGCGGTGCTGGTCTGGCCGCGCGCGCCGACGCCGGACGTCTGGATCGGCGACGGCGGGACCAATGCGGCCTTTCATCGGGAGGGCGAGGCGATCGTCGTCCGGCCCGGCGTGCGTGAGTTTGCGACGGACCTGTGGTCCCGGCGGCGCGGTCTGATCTTGGCGGACCGCCCCGAGGCCGGCTGGGCCTGCGACCGCGCTTCATGCCGTCCCGAACTCACTGGGGCGGGGCCGGTCGCCCTGTGGTGGGGCAGGCGGACGCCGGACATGGAGCAGATGGACGCCCTGTGCCTTGCGGCCCCGGTGGTCAGCGTGCGGGCGGTGGTTCACGCCCTGCCGCCCTCATGCGACGGGCGGCTGGTTCTGGACGGGGCGGATTTCGCACGCGGCGGGGCGGTGGAGCTGTGGCGCGACGGAGCGGACCGCTGGAAGGCGGTGTGGACGGCCGACGTGCGTGGGAATCGACCCTGGGCGCGTCGGCCGGATCCGGATCAGTGATAGCGGCGCATGAGGCCGACCAGCTTGCCCTGGACCTCGACCTGGTCGGGGCCGAAGATGCGGGTCTCGTAGGCGCGGTTTGCGGGCTCCAGGGCGATGGAGCCGCCCTTCCGGCGGAGGCGTTTCAGCGTGGCCTCTTCGCCTTCGACCAGAGCGACGACGATCTCGCCGTTGTTCGCCGTGTCGCCGCGCCGGATGACCACCAGGTCGCCGTTCAGGATGCCGGCCTCGATCATGGAATCGCCCTCGATCTCGAGGATGTAGTGATCGCCCTTGCCCAGCATGGATTCGGGCACCGAGAGGCGTTCCTGCTCGTGCTGGATCGCGGCGATGGGGGTGCCGGCGGCGATCTTGCCCAGGAGCGGCAGTTCGCGCGTATCGTTGGCGGCTGAGGCCGCAGCGACGGGACGTGCGCCGCCGCCTTCGATGACGTCGGGCTTGAACCCGGCTCGGCCGCGCGGAGCGCCGGCTGTGGCCTGTTCAGGCAGTTTGGTCACTTCCAGTGCGCGGGCGCGGTGAGCGAGGCGGCGGATGAAGCCGCGTTCCTCCAGCGCCGTGATCAGCCGGTGAATGCCCGACTTGGACGCCAAGTCCAGCGCCTCCTTCATCTCGTCGAACGAAGGGGAGACGCCCGTCTCCTGAATCCTTTCGTGGATGAACATCAGCAGTTCATGCTGTTTGCGCGTGAGCATCGCCAAGCCCTCTTAAGCCCCTTCCTCGAATCGGAACGGGCCGTGAACATTGACGATGTTCTGTAAGTGTTCCTTCCTAATGTCAACTTAACGGCGTCGCTTCACCATGCACCGTGCGAGATCAGGCCGCCAGAAGGGCGCGGGTGGCGGCCTCGACGTCGGCTTGCCGCATCAGGCTCTCGCCGACCAGAATGGCCTGGGCGTGGGCGGCGGAGACGCGTTCGACGTCGTCCGGTGTGAAGATGCCGCTCTCGGCGACCAGGAGGGCGCGGACGGGGCTGAGCATCGCCAGGCGTTCCGTCGTGTCCAGGTCGACCTCGAACGTTCGCAGGGACCGGTTGTTGATTCCCACCAGATCGCCGCCGAGGGCGCAGGCGCGGGCCATTTCGGCCTCGTCGTGGGTTTCGATCAGGGCGTCCATGCCGAAGCGTTCGGCCTCGGCCAGCAGTTCGGCGGCCAGCCGATCGTCGATCATGGCCAGGATGATCAGGATGCAGTCGGCGCCGAGCGCCCGGCTCTCGGCGACCTGCCAGGGATCGACCAGGAAGTCCTTGCGCAGGCAGGGCAGGGCGGTCGCCGCGCGGGCCTGGCCCAGATAGACGTCGTCGCCCTGGAAACTGGGGCCGTCGGTCAGGACCGAAAGGCAGGACGCGCCGCCGGCCTCATAGGCCTTGGCGAGGGCCGGGGGATCGAAGTCGGGACGGATCAACCCCTTGGACGGACTGGCCTTCTTGATCTCGGCGATCAGGGCGGGGCGGCCGGTGTCCTCGACCGTTCGATTCAGGGCGGCGCGGAAGCCGCGCGGGGCCGAGGCGGCCTGGGCCAGGGTCTCGATCGCGTCCTGAGAGGTCGCGGCCTTGCGGGCGGCGACGTCTTCGCGCTTGTAGGCGGCGATGCGGGCCAGAACGTCGGTCATGGGGTGTCCTCCGTCTCCAGCGGCGTGGAGGTGATGCGGGCCAGACGATCCAGCGCCTGGGCGGCCCGGCCGTCGTCGACGGCGGCGGCGGCGAGGGCGGCGCCTTCCGACAGGTCCGCCGCCCGATCCGCGACCACGAGGGCGGCGGCGGCGTTCAGCAGGACGATGTCGCGGTAAGGGCCGGTCTGGCCCGCCAGCAGGGCGCGAAGGGCGGCGGCGTTCTCCTCGGCGTCGCCGCCGCGAATGGCGTCGATGGAGGCGCGGGGCAGGCCGGCGTCCTCGGGCGTGACCTGGAAGCGGCGGACGGCGCCGTCCTTCCATTCCGCCACTTCGGTCGGGCCGGACGTCGCCAGTTCGTCCAGACCCTGGCCGTGGACGGTCCAGGCGCGGGTCGCGCCCAGCCGGCCCAGCACCTCGACCAGAGGCTCGAGCAGTCGGGGGTCATAGACGCCCATGACCTGGCGTCTGGCCTGGGCCGGGTTGGACAGGGGGCCCAGCAGATTGAAGACGGTGCGGAAACCGATCTCGGCCCGGACGGGGCCGACATGGCGCATGGCGCCGTGATAGGCGGGGGCGAACAGGAAGCAGATGCCGGCCTCGTCCAGCGCCTTGCGCTGCTGGGCCGGGCTGGCGGCCATGTTGACGCCCAGGATCGACAGGACGTCGGACGAGCCGGATTTCGAGGACATGGCCCGGTTGCCGTGCTTGGCGACCTTCAGGCCGGCGCCGGCCAGGACCAGGGCGGCGGCGGTGGAGATGTTGTAGGTGTGCTGGCCGTCGCCGCCGGTGCCGCAGGTGTCGATCACCTCATAGGGATGATCCAAGGTCAGGGCGGCCTCGCGCATGGCCTGGGCGAAGGCGGCGATCTCGTCCACCGTCTCCCCGCGAATCCGAAGGGCGGTGACGGCGGCGGCGACCTGGGACGGGGTCGGTTCGCCGCGCAGGCAGGCGGCGAAGAAGTCGTGCGCCTGTTCGGACGTCAGGGGGTGGCCCTCGACCAGTCGGGCGAGGATCGGCTTGAAACCATCGGCCATGGTCAGGCGGCCATGATCAGGCGGCCGCGAGGCGCTTCACGCCGGCGATCTGAAGGAAGTTGGCCAGCATGTCGTGGCCATGTTCTGTAGCGATGGATTCCGGGTGGAACTGAACGCCATGGATCGGGCGGCTGCGGTGCTGGAGCCCCATGATTTCGCCGTCGGCGGTCCAGGCGGTCACCTCGAGACAGTCGGGCAGGGTTTCGCGCTTCACGGCCAGGGAATGATAGCGGGTGGCGGTGAAGGGCGAGGGCAGGCCGGCGAAGACGCTCTTGCCGTCGTGATGGATCGGCGAGGTCTTGCCGTGCATCAGGGTCTTGGCGCGGATCACGTCGCCGCCGAAGGCCTGGCCTATGGCCTGGTGGCCCAGGCAGACGCCCAGGATGGGCATGGAGGCCGGTGCGCTTTCGATCAGCGGCAGGCAGATGCCTGCCTGATCCGGCGCGCAGGGGCCGGGAGACAGCAGGACGGCGGCGGGGTTCAGCGCCCAGGCCTCGGCCGCCGTCAGGTCATCGTTGCGCACCACATGGGTCGGCGCGCCCAACTCCGCGAGGTAGTGGACGAGGTTGTAGGTAAAGCTGTCGTAGTTATCGACGACGAGGATCATGATCAGGCTTCTAGGCGTGACAGGCGTCCGCGCCAAGCATATGCGTCGCTAAAGCGCATCTTAACGGTCATGGGGGCAGGTGGAGGGGTGAAACTCGCCGCCGAACAAGACATCGCCGACAAGATCGCCGCCGCAAAGGCGAAGCTGGTCGTTGTCGAACCCAAGCCGATCAGCCCCTATGCGGCGCTAGGCGCCGCCGCCCTGGCCGCTGCGGCCGCCGTGGTCATGGCCGGGGTGGTGGTGCTGGGGCCCGGCGTCCGATTCGACGAACGCCCGGCGACCTACGCGCCCTAGCGGTTGCCGGTGCGGAACCGCCAGGCGTCGTCAGCGGCCCGCATGGGGGCGCGGGCCTTGTGCCGGGTCTCGGCGTATTCGGCCGCAGGATCGCTGTCGGCGACCACGCCGGCGCCGGCCTGGACGAAGATCCGGTCATCAGCGAACAGGGCGGTGCGCAGGGTGATGCAGATGTCCGCCTCGCCCCCGGCCGAGATATAGCCGACGCCGCCGCCGTAGCCGACGCCGCGCTTTTCGGCTTCCAGCTCGTCGATGATCTCCATCGCCCGGACCTTGGGCGCGCCTGACAGGGTGCCGGCGGGAAGGGCCGCCAGCAGGGTGTCGACGGCGTCCAGTTTCGGATCGGCCTTGCCGCGTACATTGGAGACGATGTGCATGACCTGGCTGTAGCGTTCGACGACGAAGCTTTCGGTCACCTCGACCGTGCCCGGCGCGGCGACGCGGCCGACGTCGTTGCGGCCCAGGTCCAGCAGCATCAGATGTTCGGCCCGCTCCTTGGGATCGGCCAGCAGCTCGGCCTCCAGGGCCTTATCCGCCTCGGGCGTGGCGCCCCGCATCCGGGTTCCGGCCAGTGGTCGGATGGTGACCTGGCCGTCCTTCAGCCGGACCAGGATCTCCGGACTGGACCCGGCCAGCTGGAAGCCTTCGAAGTTCAGATAGAAGAGATAGGGCGACGGGTTCTGGCGACGCAGGGAGCGGTAGAAGGCGAACGAATCTTCGGTCCAGGGCGCCGAGAAACGGTGGCTGAGCACGACCTGAAAGATGTCGCCGGCGGCGATATAGTCCTTGGCCCGGGCCACCATCTGGCCGAAACCGGCCTCGTCCACGGGCGAGGCGAAGGTCGGGGCGGGCGTGGGCTGCGGCGCGGCGCGCACCGGCAAGGGCTCGCGCAGGCCCGTCTCGAAAGCGTCCAGCCTGGCGACGGCGGCGTCGAAGGCTTGCCGCGCGTCGCCGCCCGTATCGGGATAGGCGGCCGAGACCAGGATGATCTCCTGGCCTACCGAATCGAAGATCGCCACCAGCGACGGGCGGGTCAGGACCGCATCGGGCAGGTTCAGCGGGTCGGGATTGGGTTCGCCCAGCGGCTCGAGCAGACGCACCATGTCATAGCCGAAGACGCCGAACAGGCCGGCCGCCATCGGCGGCAGACCCTCGGGCAGGTCGAACTTGGAGGCGGCGATCAGGGCGCGGAGCGACTGAAGCGTCGGCAAGGCCTCGGGAATGAACCGGCTCTCGGCGACGGCCGGACCGCGCGCCAGTTCCGCCGCGTTCGACCGGCAACGCCAGACCACGTCCGGGTCCAGGGTCAGGATCGAATAGCGGCCCTTGACGGCGCCGCCCTCGACCGATTCCAGCAGACAGGCGTAAGGCCGGTGGAGCCCCAGCTTCAAATAGGCCGAGACCGGGGTCTCCAGGTCGTCGATCACCCGACGCACGATCACCTGGGGCCGGCCGGCCCTGAGGCCGGCGGCGAAGGCGTCGAAATCAGGCTCGCTGTCCGCCTGCGTCATTGCGCCGGAGCGGCGGGCGCGGTCGGTTCGGCCGACAGGCCCAGGGCCTGACGCGCCAGGCCGACGTCATGCTTGGCCTTGGAGCGTTTGGCCGCCGCCGCCATCTCGGTCTGAACCATGGCCTGGACGATCTCCTGGGTGATGCGCGGGCGGGCCTGTTCGGCGAGCGGACCGGCGACCGCCGGATTTGCGGCGTGGATGGCGTCCACCCGGCCGATCACCAGACCGCCTTGGCCGGGTTGCGAGAAGACCTGGCCCTTGGACTGGCCGAACAGACCTTGCAGCACGCCCTGACCCAGGGCCTCCTGGGTGGCCTGATCACGGACGACGCCGGTGCGGACGGTCAGGGGGGCGTTGACGGAACGGGCCACGGCGGCGATGTCCTGGCCTTGGCGCACGCGACCGGCCAGCTCCTCGGCCTTGGCGGCGAGGCGACGCGAAATCTCACGCTGTCTCCACTGGGCGGCCAGGGGCTCGCGCACCTCGGCCAGGGTCGGCAGGGCCGAGGGACGGATGTCGTTCAACCGGACCGCGAAATACTGGCCCTGGCCGGCGTCCACCACATCGCTTTCACCGCCCTTGGTCAGGGACCAGGCCGTTTCGAACAGCTGCGGCGGGGCGTTCAGCGGCTGGCCGTTCGGCAGTTTGCCGTCCTGGGTGAAGGGGGGCAGGTCGACGATCCGCGCCCCGGCTTCACGCGCGGCGTCGGCCAGGCTCTTGCCGGCGGTTCGGGCGGCTTCGTACTTTTCGACCTTGGCGTAGGTCTGGCCCTTTATGTCCTCGGCGCGCAGTTCCTGAATGATCTGCTCGCGCGAACCCTCGAGGCTGGCGGGCTGACCGGGCTGGACCGCCGTCAGCTTGGCGACGGCGAAGCCGACGCCCGCCTGGACCGGGTCCGACACCTGGCCGGGCTGAAGGCCGAACACGGCCGCGGCCGTGGCGGCGTCGCCGATGGCGGAGCGAGGCGTGGCGTCGAACTGGGCCGGCTGGATGCTGTTGGCGCGGCCGACGTCTGCGGGCGACTGACCGGCGCGCAGGGCGGCGGCGATCTTCTGGGCCGCGTCGCGGCTGGGCGCCGTCAGGGTGACGAAGGTGCGGGTCTCGGGCTTGCCCAGGCTGTCCTTCTTGAATTCGAACCGCTCGCGGATCCGCTCTTCCGACACGGCCGGGGCGGCGCCGGGCTCCGGCGAGAACAGGACGACGGAGGCCATGCGGAACTCCGGCGCGCGCAGCCGGGCGGCGTTCTCCTGGATGAAGGCGTTCAGCTGGGCGTCGGTCGGGGCGGGGATGTCGCCGGCCATGGCCGGGGTGATTTCGAACCAGCGGCCGTCGCGGCTCTCGAAGGCGGCGCCGGCCAGGAGGGCGCCGTAGATCCGGGGCGCACGGGCGCCGGCGAAGACGGCGGCGTTGAAATGTTCGGTCGCATACTGGTCGCGCAGGTCCTGTTCCAGCATGGCGGGGGTCAGGTTCTGCTGGGCCAGGGCGCTCTCATAGGCCTTCTGGTCGAACTGCCCCGTGACCGAGTTGAAGAAGGCTGGGATCTGGCGGATCTGTTTGACGATCAACTCCTTGCCGGGGCGGATGCCCGCCTTCCACGCCCAGTTCAGGAAGCCCAGCTGTTCGGTCTGGCTTTCCAGAAAGCGGACATGGATGTTTTCGGCGATCAGGTCCTCGTTCGTCACCGGACGACCGGCCTGCTGCTGAATGTTCTCGCGCACCCGACCGAAGGCGGCCGAGAACTCGGCCTCGTTCATCGAACGGTCGCCGGCGTCGATGACGTGTTTCGGTCCCAGGTTGGCGAAGACGTCCATGCGCGCGCCCACGATCACGAAGCTGATCGCGATCAGGACGAGCAGGGCGGCGGCCCATTTGGAGCGCGAGAAGGCGCGGAAGGCGGTGATCATTCGTGGACCCGGAGACTTGCCGACGATGGCTTCGCTTCGGCGTATAGTCGGCCCGGGCGGGCCGCCGCAAGAACGGCTTGATGTCCAGATTGGGGCGCCCCTCTTGGCGCGGCGGTTTTCGCCCCCTAGACAGGGGCGATGAAACAATCCGTGAAGTTGATCGTCGGCAATTGGAAGATGCACGGCCTGACGGCCGCCCTGTCCGAAGCCGAGGCGCTGAAGACCGCCCTCTCCGCCACGCCGACCGAGGCCCGCGTGGCCCTGTGCCCCCCCGCCACCCTGGTTCATCAGATGAGCGCGGTTCTGAGCGGAAGCGCGATCGAGACCGGGGGGCAGGACTGTCATGACAAGCCGTCGGGCGCCTTCACCGGCTCGATCTCGGCGGAAATGCTGGCGGATGCGGGGGCCGGGCTGGTGATCCTGGGCCATTCCGAACGCCGGGCCGCCTTTGGAGAGACCGACGCCCAGGTGGCGGACAAGGTTCAGGCCGCCGTTGCGGCGGGACTGGAGCCGATCGTCTGCGTCGGCGAAACGCTGGAACAGAGACAGGCCGGCCAGGCCGTCGCGGTCGTCAGCGCCCAGGTGGCGGGCTCTCTGCCCCACGGACTGGCGGAGCGGACGTTTGCGGTGGCGTATGAGCCGGTCTGGGCGATCGGCAGCGGCCTGACCCCGAGCCTCGAACAGATCGCCGAGGTCCATGCGGCGATCCGCAGCGCCCTGATCGACCGGCTGGGCGAGGCGGCGCGCCGGGTCCCGATCCTGTACGGCGGTTCGGTCAAGCCGGACAATGCGGCCGATATTCTGGCGACGGCGGAGGTCGGCGGGGCCCTGGTCGGGGGCGCCTCGCTGAGGGCCGAGGACTTTCTTCCGATCATCCGCGCGGCCTGAACGACGCGGCAGGGCGGTCGGGCGCGGCTATAGGTTTGCCCCTGGGCGGCATCGGTGATAGAGGCCGCCGCTTGATCGGCGCAGCTCCGCGCCCACATGAATGACGCCATGCTCCAGACCATCCTGCTCGTCGCCATCATCCTGGTCGCCGTCGCCTTGACGGGCGTCGTTCTGCTGCAACGCTCGGAAGGCGGCGCCCTGGGCATGGGCGGCGGACCTTCGGGCTTCATGACCGCGCGCGGCGCGGGCAATCTGCTGACCAAGGTGACCTGGGTTCTGGCCGCCCTGCTGTTCGGCCTGACCATCATCCTGACCGTGGTCGGCAATATGGACCGCGCCTCCACCTCGGTGATCGACGCCGACGCCGTGGGCTCCCTGGCGACGACGGCCCGGCCCCAGCAACAACAGCCCGCCCAAGCCCAGCCGGCCGCCCCCGCCCAACCGTCGGCCCCGTCGCTGGACGATCTGGAAGCCAGCCTGCCGTCGGCGGCGCCGGCGCAGCAGCCGGCCCCCACCCCGGCCCAGTAAGGCCCCGCCGACCCAGAGTTCCGAAAGCGCGCCGCAGGGCGCGCTTTCTTCTTTTGATCAACAGTTCGATTCGCCGAGGCCCATGCGTCGTTCGCGAATCATGGAGTAAGGTGTTCGCCCATGGCTCGCTATGTGTTCATCACCGGCGGCGTGGTTTCCTCACTGGGAAAAGGCCTCGCCTCCGCCGCTCTCGGCGCTCTTCTGCAGGCGCGCGGCTATAAGGTCCGCCTGCGCAAGCTCGACCCCTATCTGAACGTCGATCCGGGGACGATGAGCCCCTATCAGCACGGCGAGGTCTTCGTGACCGACGACGGCGCCGAGACCGATCTGGACCTGGGCCACTATGAGCGGTTCACCGGCGTCTCGGCAGCCAAGTCCGACAACATCACCACCGGCCGGATTTATTCGACCATTCTGGAGAAGGAGCGGCGCGGCGACTATCTGGGCGCCACCGTCCAGGTCATTCCCCACGTCACCGACCAGATCAAATCCTTCTGCCTGACCCCGGCCCTGACGGATGCGGGCGAGGACGTCGACTTCGTCCTGGTCGAGATCGGCGGCACGGTCGGCGACATCGAGGGCCTGCCCTTCTTCGAAGCCATCCGCCAGCTGGGCCAGGACCTGCCGCGCGGCAAGAGCTGTTTCGTCCACCTGACCCTCTTGCCCTTCATCAAGACGGCCGGTGAGATGAAGACCAAGCCGACGCAGCATTCGGTCAAGGAGCTGCGCTCGATCGGGATCCAGCCCGACATCCTGCTGTGCCGCTGCGAACAGCCGATCCCGCCCGAAGAGAAGCGCAAGATCGGCCAGTTCTGCAACGTCCGCGAAAGCGGCGTGATCCAGGCGATGGACTCGGCCGACATCTACGCCGTGCCGCTGGACTATCACCGCGAGGGGCTGGACAAGGAGGTCCTGGCCCATTTCGGCATCGAGGACGCGCCCGAGCCCGATCTGACGCGCTGGCGGGAGATCGCACGGCGCCGGCTGCAGCCCGACGGCGAGGTCACCATCGCCGTGGTCGGCAAATATACGGTGCTGAAGGACGCCTATAAGTCCCTGATCGAGGCCCTGCACCACGGCGGGGTCGCGAACAACGTCAAGGTCAATATCGACTGGGTCGAGGCCGACACCTTCGAAGGCGATCCGGAAGCCTGTGAGGAGCGGCTTCAGGGCGCCCACGCCGTTCTGGTGCCCGGCGGCTTCGGCGAGCGTGGGTCGGAAGGCAAGATCGAGGCGGCGCGGTTCGCCCGCGAGCGCAACATCCCCTATTTCGGCATCTGTTTCGGCATGCAGATGGCGGTGATCGAGGCGGCGCGGAACCTGGCCGGTTTTCCCAAGGCCTCCTCGACGGAGTTCGGGCCTACGACCGAGCCGGTCGTGGGTCTGATGACCGAATGGACCCAGGGCAACCAGCGCGTCCTGCGCCAGCAGGGCGGCGACCTGGGCGGCACCATGCGGCTGGGCGCCTATGAATCGACCCTGGCCGAAGGGTCTCGGATCGCCGAAATCTATGGGACCACGACCATCAGCGAACGGCACCGCCATCGCTATGAGGTCAACATCAACTATCGCGAGGCGATCGAGGCCAAGGCCGGTCTGGTCTTCGCCGGGCTGTCGCCCGACGGCGTGCTGCCCGAAACAGTAGAGCGGCCGGACCACCCCTGGTTCATCGGCGTCCAATATCACCCGGAGCTGAAGAGCCGGCCTTTCGCGCCGCATCCGCTGTTCGCCAGCTTCATTGCGGCGGCGGTGGTGCAGAGCCGGTTGGTGTGAGAACGACGCTCACGGACCTGCGATTCCGGTTGGCGTCCTTTTTGCGATAAAATGCCTGGAACGGATCGAATTAGGACGATCCGACAGGATGGACCGTCGATGATCGGCGCCTTGCTCTATTACCTGCACCGGCATGTCCGCCTGGTGCTCATTGTCGCCGGCCTTGGGCTCATGTTCGGCGTCGGCGTGATCGGCTATGAGGTCGTTCGCGGCCTGGCGGCGGCGTCGGCCCACCCGGCGCAAACCGGGCGGGCCTGAGCCGTCAGTCGATCTTCAGCCGCATGAAGACCATGCCGCCGTCCGGATCGCCGCCGTAGATCGGCTCCAGCGCGTCCGGCACGCGGTTCATCGCATAGAGGGCGCCGAGGCCGAAGCGGACGCGCGGGGCGATCCGCCAGTCGCGGACGGCGCCCACAGACGCCTTGCCCACCGTATAGAGCGGGCCATGACCGCCGTGGTCGCCGGGAACCAGTTCGTCGGTTTCGATCCGCTCGGCGCGGGCGAAGACGGTCCAACGGTCGTTCGGATGGAGGGCGGATTCCAGCAGCCAGCCGTCCTTGGATTCGTCGTGACTGTTGGTCTTGCGGCCCCAGGCCAGGGTTGAGGACCACCAGCCGGTCTCGCCCAGGCGGCGGGTGTGGAGGACGCTGGCCGACCATTTGGTCTCGTCCTCGTCAGGCTCGAGCTGTTCGGGAGCCGAGACATCGGCGTAGGAGGCCTGGAGGGCCCAGTCGGACGATGGGTTCCAGGAGGCTCGCACCGACCAGCTGTCCAGCTTCGGCTCATCTATGCCCCAGCGTTCCTCGTCCGGCTCGCGCCCCTTGAAGGCCGAGGTCTCGATCTTGAACCGGTCGTGGGCCCAGCCCAGGGTGGTGACGCCGAAGACGATATGGGTCGAGTCCAGCCAGTGGTGGGTGATGGGCGCCTCGGGACTGTCCATGGCGCTCATCCGATGCATGAAGGCGGGCGGGCCGAAGGCGGGTTCGCCGGGCAGGCCGATGTAGCCGTACACGCTGTCCTTGTCGGACAGGCGTTTCGAATAGCTGGCCGACAGCTCCATGAAGAAGTCGTGCGGATGCTGGCGGTCCACCAGGGGATCGACGCCGTTCGCCGTTTCGCCGGCGGCCAGCAGCAGCGGATAGCCGGACTTGCCCATCAGGGGGTCGGGGCTGAGCATGGCGCGCAGGTTCAGGATCGAGCCGTCGTCGAAGTCGCGGCGGGCCGTGGTCATCAGCATGCCCGAGACGAAGGTCTTGTCGCCGCCGCGGGTGCCGGACTGTGTGTCGTAGGTCAGGTTCAGCAGGGCGTGGGTCATCACCATCCAGTCGCCTCGGACGGTGTGGATCCCGGCGTGCTCGCCGGCGTCGGGCTGCCAGCTTGTGCCTGAGGCGTCGCGGCTCATGGGCCAGGGGCCGTAGGGGCTGGTCATGACGTGGGAGGCGGCCGGCATGTCGGCCATGTCGTGGCCGGCGTGGGGATCGGCGGCCGGGGGCGTCGTCGGCGTGGGCGCCGTCTGGTGGTGGGAGTGGTCCTGCGCGCTTGCGACCTGAGCGAGGGCGAGCAGGGAGACGCCGGCGAGGGCGCCGACGAGGGTATGAGGAGCCATGATGGCCTCCTTGAATGATCGTGACTGAGGGCGCCGCGAGGGGCGCAGGGGTTCAGGCGACCAGGAGGCGGGGCGGGCCGGGCTCGGGCGAGAGCAGGCGGCCGGCGGGGAAGTCGATCAGGGGGGCGGCGAGGCGGGCGGGAGCGATGGTCGGGCCGGGGCGGCCGGCGGGGTCGAGCGCCGGCGCCATGACGCAGGCGGCGCAACAGGCCATGGCCTTCATCGCCTTGTTCTGGTGAGCGGGCGCCTGGTCCGGCGCTGTATGGCGGGCCTCGGCGCTCGTCTCATGGCAGGGCGGTCCGGCCATGGCTGGGCCTGCCGAGACGCTGACGGCGCCCAGGGTCAGCACCGCCAGGGCGCCGATCAACAGCAGAAGGGACGAGACGATCTTCACGGGGTCAGGATAGGGCGGGGGACGGGGCGCGGCAATGGATCATCGGACGGGCTTCTTGTCGATCAGGGGCAGGCCCGGCGCGTCGGGCGGGGTCCGGCCGCCGGCGCCCAACTCCCGCTGCATGAAGACGACGTCGCGCCAGTCGTCGTGTTTCCAGCCCGCCGCCTTGAACACCCCGGCGTCGGCGAAGCCGCGGGCGCGGTGCAGGGCGATGGAGCCCTCATTCTCGGAATCGCCGATCACGGCGACCATCTGGCGCAGGCCGAGCCCCTCGCAATGATTGATTAGTTGATCCAGCAGGGCGCCGGCGACGCCGCAGCCACGGGCTTCGGGCGCGACATAGATCGAGTCCTCGACCATGTAGCGATAGGCCTGGCGGGTGCGGAACGGGCCGGCGTAGGCGTAGCCGACGACGACGCCGTCGATTTCGGCGACCAGCCGGGGCAGACCCAGGGCCTGGACGGCGGCGAACCGGGCCGTCATCTCGATCTCGTCCGGCGGCTCCAGCTCGAAGGTGCCGCGCCCGTTGGCGACGCTGTCGGCATAGATGGCGGTGATCGCCGCCATGTCGGCGGGGGTCGCCTCGCGGATCTGAACGTCAGGCCGCATCAGCCCAGCAGCCGCGCGGCCTGGGGGGCGAAATAGGTCAGGACGCCCGCGCAGCCGGCCCGCTTGAACCCGTGCAGGGTCTCAAGGATGGCCCGGTCCTGGTCCAGCCAGCCGTTGGCGACCGAGGCCTGGATCATCGCGTACTCGCCCGACACCTGATAGGCGAAGGTCGGGACGCGGAAGGTCTCGGACACGCGGCGGACGATGTCGAGATAGGGCATGCCCGGCTTGACCATGACGGCGTCGGCCCCCTCCGACAGGTCCATGGCGACCTCCTTCAGGGCCTCGTCCGAGTTGGCGTAGTCCATCTGATAGGTCTTCTTGTCGCCCTTCAGCGCTTTCGAAGAGCCGACGGCGTCGCGGTAAGGGCCGTAGAAGGCCGAGGCGTATTTGGCCGCATAGGAGAGGATCAGGGTGTCGTGGAAGCCGTTGGCCTCCAGGGCCTCGCGGACGGCCTGGATGCGGCCGTCCATCATGTCCGACGGGGCCACGACGTCGGCGCCGGCATGGGCGTGGATGAAGGCCTGTTCGGCGAGGCGGTCCAGGGTGGCGTCATTGACGATCCGCTCGCCCTCCAGAACCCCGTCGTGGCCGTGGTCGGTGTAGCAGTCGAGCGCGACGTCGGTCATGATCCCGATCTCGGGCGCGGCGTCCTTGATCGCCCTGATACAGTCGGGGATCAGGCCGTCGGGATCGGTGGCGCCCGTGCCGACCGCGTCCTTGAGGGCACCGTCGATATTCGGGAAGAGGGCGAGCATCGGAATGCCCAGATCGCGCGCCTCGACCGCCGCCTTTGCGGCTTCCTTGGGCGACAGGCGGAAGACGCCGGGCATGGAGGCGACGGGGACGCGGTCCTCGGCGCCGTCGTGGACGATCAAAGGCCAGATCAGGTCGGCCGGGGTCAGGACGGTCTCGGCGACCATGCGGCGCACCCAGGGGCTGGCGCGCAGACGCCGGGGACGGGCGAGCGGGAAGGGAGCAGGCTGATAGGGGAGCATGGCGGGACTTTCGAAATCTGTCGCCGGACTAGCGCCGCAGGGGCCGGGGCGCAAATCGCGTGAGGCTTCCAATCGTTTCCAGCGGGATACCGGCTTGCGCCGGGCGACGAAATGCGAGCCTATCGCATCAAATCCAGGGAGACGGCGATGATGAGACGATGGGCGACGGGTGCGGCGGTTCTGGCCCTGGCGGCGGGGCTGTCGGGATGTATCATCGTCGCCTCCGACGGCGGCGAGCGGATCGTCGTCCAGGAGGCGTCGGGCGATCTGGGCGCACCGGCCTATGTCTCGCTCTATACCGACGCGGTCGCCGATCCGAAGCGTCCAGCGGAAGAGGTGGCGCGCGATCCCCTGCGCCATCCGGCCGAGATCCTGGCCTTCGCCCAGCTGGCGCCGGGCGACAAGGTGGCCGACGTGCGCCCCGGCGCCGGCTATTTCACCCGCCTGTTCTCGGACGTGGTCGGGCCGACCGGCCGGGTCTACGCATTCGTGCCCGAGCGGACCATGGCGCGGGAGAACCCCCTGGCCGACGCCCTGGTCGCCGCCTATCCCAATGTGACGCGGGTCAACGGCCTGCTGGACGCCATGACCTATGACCAGCCGCTGGACATGGTCTTCATGAGCCAGGAGTACCACGACTTCCACATCCCCGGTTTCAACACCGATGTGGCCCGGATGAACGCCGCCGTCTTCGCGGCCCTGAAGCCCGGCGGCCGCTATATCCTGATCGACCACCAGGCGGCGCCGGGGACGGGGATTTCGGCGGTCCAGACCCTGCACCGGATCGAGGGCGACTATCTGAGGCGCGAGGTCGAGGCCGCCGGCTTCGTCTTCGAGGCCGAGAGCCGGGCGGTCGCCAATCCCGACGACGACCACAGTCTGAACGTCTTCGACGCGGCCATCCGCGGCAAGACCGACCAGTTCGTCTATCGTTTCAGAAAGCCGGGCTGAGACCTCAGCGCCGACGCGGGGCCAGGATGTCGGACAGCCGGTCCGGGGTTCCTTCGATCCGCACCAGACGCGGATAGCGCAGGCCGTCGTGATAGTCGAAGGCGACGGTGCGGAACCGGTCGCCGGACTTGATCAGCAGCTCCAGGGGGGTGTCCGTCCCCTTGGCGGCCGTGACGGCGTCGCGCAGAACCTCGGCCGAGCCCGCCTTGCCGTTGACGGCGACAAGCGACCAGCCGGCGCCGATCCCCTGTTCGAAGGCCGGGCCGCCCCAGCGGATATTGGTCAGCTTGTCACCCGACAGGCTGAAGCCCAGCGAATATTGGAAGTCATTGGCCCAGCCGCCGTTCGCCGCCTTTTCATCGGCGTTGGGCGTGTCGGTATAGGTCAGGCGCCAGCCGCCCCGTTCGATCCCCGCCAGGGGCGCGCGGGCGTCAGGGCCGACGGCGTCCAGCCTTTCGCGCAGGAAGCCGGCCCAGTCGTGCGGATGGACGGCGTTCAGGGAGGCGACGACCTGATCGAAGGTGTAGCCCTGGGGCGCCCAGGCGCCGTCGCTGTGGCCGAAGAAGGCCCGGGCGAAGTCGTCGAGCGACTTGCGCCCGTTCGTCTCGGCCCGGATCAGGGTGTCGGCGTCCAGCCAGACCAGCAGGCTTTCACGATAGTAGTCGCCGGTGCCCCGCATCCAGGAGGGGTATTGGCCGGGCACGCGGTAGCCCAGGAGATTGTGGTTGTTGGTGTCCTGAAGGGCGCGCCACTGACGGCCGGGCTGGTTGTCATAGAAGGCGGCGATCGAGGCCAGGGTCGCCAGGGCCACCCCCTTGGAATGCAGGCCCGAACGGGCGGCCAGGACATCGCCCCAATATTCCGTCTGGCCCTCATAGACCCACAGCAGGGTGTTCTGGGTCGGGACGTTGTGGTTGGCGGTCAGCTCATCCGCCGGGCGCATGAACTTGCCGTTCCAGGAGTGGGTGTATTCGTGGGGCAGAAGGGCGCGGTCCCCGGCGCTCTTGGCCCAGTCGGTGAAGAAGCCTGGGGCGCCGGTGTTCTCGGAGGAGCGATGATGCTCAAGGCCGATGCCGCCCATCTGGTCGGTCAGGGCGAAGAGGAACTCATAGTTGTCGAAGTGACGGGCGCCGAACAGGCGGTCGGCCTGCTGGACCATGTTCTCGTAGAGCTTCAACTGCTCTTCGGTGGCGGCGAGACCTTTCTCCTCGTCGGCGAGGAGGTTCAGGTGGACCCTTGATTCAGACGGGGCGCCGTTCGGGTCGATATCGACGCGGCGGTAGTGGGCGCCGGCGAAGACCGGGCTGTCGATCAGGGTGTAGAGGTCGGTGGTCTCCAGCCGGGCCAGGTCGCCGTCGCGGCCTTCGGTCTTCAGGGCCGTGCCGTAGTTCCAGCCGGCGGGCAGGCGGATGGAGGGGGCGACCTGGATCTGGCGGCTGAAATAGCCGGCCGGATAGAGGATGGCCTTCTCCCACTGCAGATTGACCATGGCCGGGGTCATCAGGACGCGCCAGTTGGAGCTGTCCGGCTGGGTCAGCTGTTCGAAGGCCACCTCGATCGCCGTCACGCCCGCCGGGACCTCCAGGTGGAAGGCGTAGGGGTCGAGGGTGTCGCGCAGCCATTCCAGCCTCTGACCATTCGCCGTGACGGTAAGGCCGGCCAGCAGCTGGATGGGGCCGGTGGCGGCGTGGTTGCCCGGCAGATATTTCGGATAGAGCAGGGTCAGCGGGCCGGGAGCGGCGACGGGGATGGTCTGGCTGACGCGGATGATTCGCCGGTCCAGGTCGGTGATGTCGGCCCGGTACTGGATGACGCCCGGATAGGGCCTGTCCGCAGGGGCGGGGATGGCCGGCTGGGGCCGGGGCAGGGCCAGGGCCGCGTCGCGCGCCTCGACCACCACTGGGGTCGATGGGAAATCCTGGGCCAGGGCTGGGGCGGCCGTCATCAGGGCGGCGAGGCAGGCGGCGGCGGTCAGGCGGGTAGGCGGCATCAGGTCATCCGAACGTGAGGGCAGGCCTGCACCGTCGGGGAGCGGGGAAGGGGCGTCAAGTCTAGGCGGCAGGGTGCGGCGTTTAGAGCCCCTCCGTCACGGCGCTAAGCGGCGCCGCGCCACCTCCCCACCCTGTGGGGAGGAGACGGAGGGGTTCTATCGGCGTCAGCGTCGGCGCGGCGTCAGTATGTCGCCCAGCCGGTCCGGGGTTCCGGGGATGCGTTCCAGGCGCGGGTAGCGAAGGCCGTCGTGATAGTCGAGGACGACGGTCCGGTACTGGTCGCCGTCCTTGACGATCAGGGTGATCGGCACGGCGGGGTCCTTGGCGGCGGTGACGGCCTCGGCCAGTCGGTCCGGCTTGGCGGCCTGGCCGTTGACGGCGACGATCTCCATGCCCGGCGCCAGGCCGGCCTGGAAGGACGGACTGCCCCACTGGACGCTGCGGATCGCATTGTTCTCGCCGGTCTGCAGGCCCAGGGAATAGGTGAAGTCGTTGCGCTTGAACTCGCCGTACAGGGTCTTCTGATAGGCGGTCGGGGTCTCGCCGTAGGTCAGCCGCCAGCCGCCGCGCTCCAGCCCGTCCAGGGGCGCGCGGGCGTCGGGACCGACGGCGTCCAGGCGGGCGCGCAGGAAGGCCGCCCAGTCGTTCTCGACCACCCCGTTCAGGGCCGCCACCACGTCGTCGAAGGTGTAGGGCGCCGGTTCGAAACTGCCGTCCTGAACGCCGTAGAAGGCGCGGGCGAAGTCGTCGAGCGACTTGCGCCCGCCGGTCTTCTCACGGATCGTGGTGTCGACGTCGAGCCAGATCAGCTGGCCCTCGGAATAGTAGTCCTCGTCCCTCTGCCAGGACAGCCAGGCCTTGGGCCGGCGCTGGCTGATGATCGGGTCGTTGGTGGTGTCCTGAAGCGCGCGCCAGCCGCGCCCGACCCGGTAGTCGTAGGAGGCCGCCGTCATGGCCAGGGAGTCCATGGCCTGTTCCTTGGTCAGAAGGCCCGAACGGGCGGCGACGACCTGGCCGTAGTATTGAGTCTGGCCCTCATAGACCCACAGCAGGCTGTTCTGCATCGGGCTGTTGAAGTTGGGCACATACTGGTCCGCCGGGCGACGCCATTTGCCGTCCCAGGAGTGGTTCATCTCGTGGCTGAGCAGGTCGCGGTCGCCCAGGTGGGTGGCCCAGCCGGTGAAGAACTCCGGATCGACCGAGTTCTCGGAGGAGCGATGATGCTCAAGACCGATGCCGCCCAGCTTGTCGGTCATGGCGATCAGGAAGTCGTAGTGGTCGAAATGGCGAGCGCCGTAGAGGCGGTCCATCTGGGTCACGAGGTTGCGCAGGATCTGGACCTGCTCGTCGGTGGCTTCCAGGTTCTTGGCCTCGTCGGCGACGATGTTGGCGCGAACCGGAGAGCGGCCGCCGGGATCGAGATCGATCTGGCGATAGTGGAGGCCGGCGAAGACGGGACTGTCGATCAGGACTTCCAGATTGACCGGCTTGAAGGTCTGGAGGTCGCCCTCCTTGCTCTCAGGCTCCAGGGCCGTGCCGAACCGCCAGCCGGTGGGGAATTTGACCGTGGGCTGGACCATGATGTTCCGCGACCAGTGACCGGCGGGATAGAGCAGCATCTTCTCCCACTGGATGTTCAGCATCTCGGGCGTCATCGTCACCCGGCCCTGGGCGCCGCTGGTCGGCGACAGATGCTGCATGGCGATCTTCAGCTCGGTCGCCCCGGCTGGAACCGTGATGTGATAGGCGAAGGGGCTGAGGGTGTCGCGGACCCATTCGATCCGCCGGCCGTTCGCGGTGATCTCGATCCCCGCCAGCTGGGTGATCGGCCCGACCGGACCGTGGTTGCCCGGCAGCCATTCGGGGAAGAACAGGACCATGGGGCCGCTCTGGGCGACGGGAAGGGTCTCGGTGATCGAGAAGATGTGCTGGCCCAGGTTGGTCGCGTCGATCTCCAGACCGATCACCCCCGGATAGGCGACGTCGCGCGCCGCAGGGATGGGCGTCAGGGGCGCCGGCAGGGCGGGCGCCGCCGTCGACGCCTGTTGCGCCAAGGCGGCCGGTGCGGCGGAGGCCAGCAGGAGGGCGAGGCCGACGGCGCGGAGGCGGGTGCGGATCATGGACGCGGACTTTCGAACTCTGGAAAGGGAGAGGCGCGACAGTCCGCCGCACCGCGTGGATCGTCAAGCGGTCCGGCCGATCGGACTCCGAAAATCTCGTTCGCCCGGACCCCGGCGTCAGGCGCCGGGGGCGACGTCCAGCAGCTCCACCGAAAAGCGCAGGGTGGAGTTGGGCGGAAGCTGATCGCCGCCGACCCAGCGCGAGCCATAGGCCAGGGCCGGCGGAATGACGAACTCATAGGTCTCGCCGACCCGCATCAGGGCCACCCCTTCGGTCCAGCCCTTGATGACCCGGTTCAGCGGAAACTCGGCCGGTTCGTTGCGGGCGTAGGAGCTGTCGAACACGCGTCCGTCGATGAAGGTCCCGCGATAATGGACCTTGACCGTATCGGTCGCCGAAGGCTGGGCGCCCTCGGGATGGGCCTTGCCCACGCGGCGGTATTGCAGGCCGCTGGCGGTGGTGGTCCAGCCGCGCCGGGCGCCGTTCCACGCCAGATAGGCCTGGTTTCCGGCGTCCCAGGCCTGCTGCGGCGTCTGGCCGGCCTGGCCCTCGACCTGGGCTGCGGCGCGGGCGGCCGCCGAAGCCGTTTCGGCGTAGGAGACCGGCGTCCCGCGCGTCGCACAGGCGGAGACGGCGAGGGCGGCGAGGAGGATCGGGAGGGTGCGAGTCATAAGGCGACGCTATCAGGCCGAACGGGCCGCCGCCAACCGTCTTTGCGCGAAGGCGACATGCGCGGAAGGAGCGGGAAATTGAGCCGGCGGGGTTCCAATCGGGACTTAAGGCGTTAGACCCGCGACCATGTCCATAGACAACTCTCTCGCCGAAGCAGTGGCGGCCGGTCGCCAGGCCGTGGCCGTCGACGCCGTCATGATCGCCAAGCTGACCGACATGGCCGGCGACTTCGCCATCAATCTGATCATCGCGGCCCTGATCTTCGCCGCGACCCTGTTCGCGGCCAAATGGGCGGCGGGGCTGGCGCGAAGGGCGCTGTCGCGGATCGGCGCCTTCCGCCACGACCAGACGGTCCTCAGCTTCGCCGTTCAGGTGGTCCGGGTGGTGGTGATCATCATCGGCATGATCGCCGTGCTGCAAAGGCTGGGGGTGCAGACCACCTCCATCATCGCGGTCCTGGGGGCGGCGTCCCTGGCCGTGGGCCTGGCGCTTCAGGGGACGCTGTCCAATGTGGCCTCGGGCATCATGCTTCTGATCCTGCGGCCCTACCGCGTCGGGGACGTGGTGGACGTCGGCGGCATGGCCGGGACGGTGCAGCGGCTGGACCTGTTCACGACCCAGCTGTCGAACGCCAACAACCACAAGATCGTCATTCCGAACTCCAAGGTCCTGAGCGACCCCCTGACCAATCTGACCGGTCAGCAGACCCGGCGGATCGAGATCAACTTCACCGTCGGCTACGGCGAGGATCTGAACGAGGCGCGCTGCGTCCTGGCCGACATGGCCGCAGCCCATGACAAGGTTCTGCACGACCCCCATCCCTGGACCGGGGTGACCGGCCTGTTGGACAGCGCGGTCCAGATCACCCTGCACGCCTGGGTCAAGGTCGAGGACTGGTGGCAGACTCAGGCCGATCTGATGCAGGGCGGCAAGGAGGCGCTGGACGCCGCCGAGATCGAGATTCCCTTCCCGCACCAAGTCGCCGTGCCCTATGGCGACGAGGACGTCATGCCCGTCGTCCGTGTGCGGACGGTGGAGGCGGACAAGGCCGAAGAGACGAGTACGAAGACCCGCTGATGCGTTACGATTTCGGATCCGACAACACCGCCGGAATGGCGCCCAGCGCCCTGGAGGGCCTGATCCAGGCCAACGCCGGCTTCGTTCCCTCCTACGGCGCCGATGCGATCACGGCGCGGGCCGCCGACCAGATTCGACAGAGGCTGGACGCCGACGCCGACGTCCGTTTCGTCTTCAGCGGCACGGCGGCCAACGCCATCGCCCTGTCGATGCTGACCTATCCGTTCGAGGCGGTGCTGGCGCACAACGCCGCCCATGTCTGCACCGATGAGACGGGGGCGCCGGGCTTCTTCGGCCAGGGGGTGGGGCTGATCGGCCTGCCGGGCTTTTCCGGGCGGATCGATCCCCTGGCGCTGAAGGCGCAGCTGACCGAGCCCGAGGTCGGCCATCGCCAGCCGCCGGCCGCCCTGTCCCTGACCCAGGCCACGGAATACGGCGCCGTCTATACTGAGGAAGAGCTGCGTCATCTGATCGAGCCGGTGAAGGCGTGCGGCTATGGGGTGCATATGGACGGGGCGCGGCTGGCCAACGCGGCTGCGGCCGGGTTCGACCTGAAGGACATTGCGCGCCTGGGCGTGGACATATTGGTGTTCGGCGGCGCCAAGGCGGGCGCCTCTTGCGTCGAGGCCCTGGTCCTGTTCGACAAGAGCCTGGCGCGGCGGCTGGACAATCGGCTGAAACAGGCCGGGCAGACGGCGTCCAAGGCCCGGACGCTGGCCGGGCCCATGCTGGGCCTGCTGGAAAGCGGCGACTGGGAGGCGGGGGGCGCCCACGCCAATCTGATGGCCCAGCGTCTGGCGGCGGGGATCGCGACGCGCTCGCCCTTCGTCCTGGCCCACCCGGTCGAATCCAATACGGTCTTCGTTCGCATGCCGGCCGAGGCGCACCAGAGGCTGAAGGCCCTGGGCTGGGCCTGTTATCAGTTCGACGACGGATCAGTCCGGTTCGTCTGTTCCTGGGCGACCCAGGAAGAGGCGGTGGACGAGCTGATCGCCGCCATCGCCGGCCTGAACTGAGCCGTCCGTCGCCAGGCGGCCTTTTCCCGGCCGTCTTGACTGTCCATATGCGCAAGATGGCGATGCGCGGAGAGCGCTCCGGCGGTCGGCGCGACCCGATGGTCAAGGCGCAGCAGGCAGGGAGCATGCAGGACAGGACGGAAGGCCCGCCGACGCTGAAGGCGCTGGCGGATCTGGTGCGGCTGGTCGGGCGATCGGGCGCGCCGCAGCTGCGCGCGCGGCTGGGGGCGGCGATCGCCCTGACCCTGGCGGGCAAGGGTCTGGGCGTGCTGGCGCCCCTGGTCCTGGGCGCGGCGGTCAATCGGCTGGCGGCCGGACAGGGAACGGCCGTCGCCATGGGCTGGGGCTTCGCCGCCTTTGCGGTCGGCTGGGCCCTGGTGCGGTTTCTGTCGGCGGCGGCGCCCCAGGCCTCGGACGTGGTCTTCGCCCCGGTCCGAGCGGCGGCCCAGAGGCGGACAGCCGCCGAAGGTTTCGCCCACGCCCTGAGCCTGTCGCTGGATTTCCACCAGACCAAACGCTCCGGCGCCCTGTCGCGGACCCTGGATCGCGGCTCGCGGGCCGTGGACTTCCTGCTGCGCATCCTGGCCTTCAACCTGGTTCCCACCGGGGTGGAGCTGGTGCTGGCGGCGGCGGTGCTGGGCGGCAAGTACGACTGGCGGTTCGCCGCTGTGGCGATCGCGGTGGTGGTCGTCTACGCCGCGGCCACCTTCGCCCTGTCGAACTGGCGGCTGGAGCATCGGCGGGTGATGAACGCCGCCGATTCGGAGGCCGCCGGGGTCTCGGTCGACGCCCTTCTGAACTATGAGACGGTCAAGTCGTTCGGCGCCGAGGCGCGGGCGGCCATGACCTATGACCGGGCGCTGGGCGACTATGCGGCGGCGGCCTTGAAGGCCAACACCTCCCTGGCCCTGCTGAACGGGATTCAGGCCCTGATCATGAACCTTGGTCTGGGGGTGATGGCGGTGATGGCCGGGTTTGAGGCGGCGGCCGGACGAATGGGGCCGGGCGATGTGACCGCGGCGGTGCTGATCATGGTCTCCCTGTACGCCCCGCTGAACATACTGGGCTTCGCCTATCGCGAGATCCGCCAATCCTTCATCGACATGGAGGATATGCTGAAGGTGACGCGCCAGACGCCCCAGGTGGCCGATGCGCTCCACGCCCAGCCTCTGCCGCGCCCGACCGAAGCGCGCGGCGCCGAAGTCGCGTTCCAGCATGTCGGCTTCCGCCACGACGCCCGCGCCAATGGGCTGGAGGACGTCAGCTTCGTGGCGGCGCCCGGAACCACCACCGCCCTGGTCGGGCCCTCGGGGGCGGGCAAGTCGACCATCGTCAAACTGGCCCTGCGGCTGATCGACCCGCAGGAGGGCCGGGTTCTGATCGACGGCCGCGACGTGCGCGACGTGACCCAGGCGTCCTTGCGGGCCGCCGTGGCCCTGGTGCCGCAGGACGTGGCCCTGTTCAACGACACCTTGGCGGCCAATATCGCCTTCGCCCGGCCCGATGCGGACGAGGCCCAGGTCTGGGCGGCGGCGGAGGCGGCGGAACTGGCCGACTTCATCCGCGGATTACCGGACGGGATGCAGACAAGGGTCGGCGAACGGGGGCTGAAACTGTCGGGCGGCGAACGCCAGCGGGTGGGCATCGCCCGCGCCCTGCTGGCCGATCCCTGCATCCTGATCCTGGACGAGGCCACCAGCGCCCTGGACAGCCGCACCGAGGCGGCGATCCAGAAGACCCTTCGGCGGGTCAGCGCGGGACGCACCACCCTGGTGGTCGCCCACCGGCTGTCCACCGTAGCCGACGCCGACCAGATCCTGGTGCTGAAGGCGGGACGGATCGTCGAGCGCGGGACCCATCACGAACTGGTGGCCCGCCAGGGCGGGGAATACGCCGCCCTGTGGCGCAAACAGACGCGGGCGGGCCGGACAGTTCAGGCGGTCGGTTGAACCGCATGATGAGCCGCCTGATGAGCTGTCTGATGAGCTGTCTGGGGCGTGGCGGGCAGTTTGCGTTTCAGAACCTCGGCCAGGTTGTCGACGATGGCGGCGCGGGGCGCCGCAGCGTCGGTCGGCAGGCTGAGCAGCAGCTTCATCGCCTGGGCGTGGACCGTGGCGATACGCCAGTCGAAACCGCCCTGGCGCGGGGCGGCGTCCAGAAGGTCGCACAGCCCCTTGGCGGCCGTGCACAGATCATCCATCGCAAAGGGGCTGGCCGCGTCGATGATCTGGTTGGACGCTGAATAGGCCAGGTCCAGCCGCAGGGCCTCGATCGTGCCCGGCGCCGGCTCGGCCAGGAGGACGGCGATGTTGTCGGCGATGATGGCGCAGGCCTGGTCCCTCAACCCGCCCAGATTGGCCTGGGCCTGAGCGAGGGCGACGCCGACGCTGACGCCGCCGGGGCGATCCACCATCTCCGCCAGGCGCGAGCGGCGTTGAACGTGGGTGATGACCGTCATGCGAACTCCACCATATTGTTGCGGAGCCTGTCGGCGCGCCGTTCCTCGCCCTCATAGAGTTCGGGGCGGACGAAGCGACGATCCGGGCCCAGATAGTCCCCGACCTCAAGGAAGGGGCGCGTGTCGCGGGCGACCCAAAGGATGCGCTCCAGCAGCATGGCGGCGCTGAAGGGCTTGGTGACGACAAAGTTGGCGCCGCAGTCCCGCGCCTCTGCCACCCGACCGCGTCGGATGTGGCTGGCCGTCATGATGACGGGGGTGAAGGCGTTGGGATTTGGGCCGGACCGGCGCAACCATCGCACCAGTTCGAACCCGTCTATGTCGGGCATGTCGGTGTCGATCAGCAAGAGGTCGATCGGCTTTTCAGCCAGGAGGCTCTGGGCCTGAACCCCGCTGGTGACCGTATAGGCCGGACGTACCCCGAAACCCGACAGGACGCCTGTGGTCAGGGTCAGGGAAAAGGGCGAATCGTCGACCACCATCACGACGGCGCCGCTCAGATTGAAGACGGCGCTTTCTCTGAGCGTATCCGACTGTGTCGGCATGTCCGAACTTTCCAATCCGCAGGTCCTATAGGCTAGAACCTGGAGGTGGACGCGCGGTTAACGGCGTTCGATCAGAGGGCGCCGATGGCGTAGAACCGCTCGGCGCGGCGGGTCTTGATCTGCTGGGGCGAGAGGCCGTCGAAGGATTGGAGTTCCTCGGCCAGAACGTCGCCGACCCTGGCCAGGGCGCCGTCGCGGTCGGCGTGGGCGCCGCCGGTCGGTTCCTCGATCAGACGATCCACGATCTTCAGCGCGATAAGGTCCGGGCCGGTGATCTTCATGGCCATGGCGGCGTCGCGGGCCCGTGCGCCGTCACGCCACAGAATGCCGGCCGCCCCTTCGGGCGAGATAACCGAATAGATCGAATGCTCCAGCATCAAGACGCGGCTGGCGGCGGCGATGGCGATGGCGCCGCCCGATCCGCCTTCGCCGGTGATGGTGGCGATGGAGGGCACGCCCAGGGTCAGGCAGCGTTCGGTCGAACGGGCGATGGCCTCGGCCTGGCCGCGCTCTTCGGCGCCCAGACCCGGATAGGCGCCGGCCGTGTCGATGAAGCTGAGGACCGGCAGGCCGAACTGTTCGGCCATGTCCATCAGGCGCACGGCCTTGCGATAGCCCTCGGGTCGAGCCATGCCGAAGTTGTGGGTCAGGCGGGTTTCCGTGTCGTGGCCCTTCTCATGCCCCATGATGACGACGGGGCGGCCCCGAAACCGCGCCAGCCCGCCGAGAATGGCCTGGTCGTCGCCGAACTGTCGGTCGCCGTGCAGTTCGGTCCAGTCGGTGAACAGGCCTTGGACATAGTCGATGAAGTGGGGGCGTTGCGGATGCCGCGCCACCTGGGTCTTCATCCAGGGGTCAAGGCCGGCGTAGGTCTTCTTGCGCAGCTGTTCAGCCTTCCTGCGCAGGCCGGCGATCTCGTTGTCGAAGCCCCCGGAGGTCTCGGACAGGGCCGACAGCTCTTCGATCTTGGCTTCCAGATCGGCGATCGGCTTTTCGAAATCGAGATAGTGCGTGGCCATAAAGGCGTCCGAAAACGGCGGGCGAGGCGCCCCAGGGGAAGGCGGGGGAAACTAGAGAGGTCGGGGCCGTGGGGCAAGCGGGGTGACAATGTCGCTTTCACAGCCGTGAGTCGGAGTTATTCGTCCCGCGCCAAGGGGTGGTTCTGGTGGACGACCTGGGCCAGGCGGTCGGTGGCGACGTGGGTGTAGATCTGGGTGGTGGCGATGTCGGCGTGGCCGAGCAGGGTCTGGACCACGCGCAGGTCGGCGCCGCCCTCCAGAAGATGGGTGGCGAAGGCGTGACGCAGGACGTGGGGGCTGACCCGCGCGGGGTCGAGGCCCGCCGCGACGGCGGCCTCGTCCAGCAGCTGGGCGAACCGGCGCGGGGTCAGATGGCCCGACCGGCCGGAGGATGGAAAGAGCCAGGGGCTGTCGGGCGTCTCGGGCTTGCGCAGGGCGTCGCGCGCCGTCAGCCAGGCCTTCAGCGCCGTGCGGGCGGCGGGGTTCAGCGGGGCCAACCGCTCCTTGCCGCCCTTGCCGCGCACGATCAGATAGGCGGGATCGCGGCGCACGGCCTCGACCTTCAGGCCCAGCAGTTCCGACACCCGCAAGCCCGAGGCGTAGGCCATCTCCACCAGGGCGACCAGACGCAGGCCGGCGGCCGCGTCTCGGGCGGCGGCGGCGGCCAGCAGCCGGTCGATCTCGTCCCGGCTGAGGGACTTGGGCAGGGGGCGGCCCTGTCTGGGGGCGTCCAGGCGACGCGACGGATCGTCGGCCCGCCAGCCCTCGGCCAGGGCGAAGCGGTAGAACTGCCGCACCGACGACCGGCGTCGGGCGGCGGTGGCCGCCGACAGGCCCCGGCGCGACAGGTCGGCGAACCAGGCCTCGACCGCCTCGGCCGGGGCCTGCATCAGGCCGCCGTCCGACGACAGGGCGGCCTCGGCGTCGGCCAGATCCCGTCCATAGGCCGCCAGGGTGTGGGGCGAGGCGTCACGCTCCACCGCCATCATCTCCAGAAAAGCTTCGATTTGGGGCGTCATGCGGCGATCGTTCCTGCGAACGGATGGCGCGAGGCCGGGCTTGGTGTAGAGGTTCCAACGATCATGTCCGCCTGCGCCGTCGCCTTCGCCGTTTCCTTCACCGTCCGTTCCGCCGGAGCCGCCGGATGAGGCGGCGCGCGAATCCGGGTCCGACCCGCACCATAGCCCTGGTCGGCCTGATGGGGGTGGGCAAATCGTCGGTGGGGCGGCGGCTGGCCCATCGGTTGAAACTGCCCTTCGCCGACGGCGATGTGGAGATCGAGGAGGCGGCGGGAATGACCGTGTCCGAAATCTTCGCCGCCTTGGGCGAGGCCGAGTTCAGGGCCGGCGAGGCGCGGGTGATCCGCCGCCTGCTGGAGGGGCCGCCCCTGGTCCTGGCCACCGGCGGCGGGGCGATGATGAACCCGGAGACCCGCGCCCTGCTGAAGGAAAGAGCCGACACGGTCTGGCTGAGGGCCGATCTGGCGGTCATCGCCGAACGGGTGGCGCGGCGCGACACCCGGCCCCTGTTGCGCGGCAAGGACCCGCTGGAGGTGCTGACGGCCTTGGCCGAGGTCCGTTATCCGATCTATGGCGAGGCCGACGTCACCGTGGACGTGGGGCAGGGGTCTCACGGCCAGGCGGTGGACGCCATTCACAAGACCCTGCGCCGACACTGGCGCACACGCCGCCGTGCGGAGACGAAAGCATGACGACCATTCCCGTCAGCGGCGGCGCCTTCGCCGCCTATCAGGTGATCGTGGGGCGCGGGCTGCTGCAGCAGGCGGGCGCTCGGATCGCGCCCCTGGCCCGGGGACGGACGGTGATCATCACCGATGAGACGGTCGAGGCCGTCCACGGCGCCGCCGTGACCGCATCCCTGGCGGCGGCGGGGGTCCAGAGCCGGATCGTCGCCGTGCCGCCGGGCGAGGGGGCGAAATCCTTCGCCCAGCTGGAGCGGGTGCTGGACCGGCTGCTGGAGATCGGGCTGGACCGCAAGGACGTGGTGATCGCCCTGGGCGGCGGGGTGGTGGGGGATTTGGCCGGGCTGGCGGCGGCGCTCTACATGCGCGGCATCGACTTCGTGCAGATTCCGACGACCCTGCTGGCCCAGGTCGACTCGTCCGTCGGCGGCAAGACGGCCATCGACACGCCGCGGGGCAAGAACCTGGTCGGCGCCTTCCATCAGCCGCGCCTGGTCCTGGCCGACATCGACGTGCTGGCGACCCTGCCGGCGCGGCAGGTGAAGTCCGGCTGGGCCGAGGTGCTGAAGCACGGGCTGATCTGCGACTCCGCCTTCTTCGACTGGCTGGCGGGCGAGGGGGCGGCCGGAGCGTCGGGCGATCCGGCGGCCCTGGAACGGGCGGTGATCCGCTCAGTCGAGATCAAGAGCGCCGTGGTCGGGGAGGACGAGAAGGAGGCGGGACGCCGCGCCCTGCTGAACCTGGGCCACACCTTCGGCCACGCCATAGAGGCCGAGGTCGGGTTCGACGAAGACGCCCTGGCCCATGGGGAGGCGGTGGCGCTCGGCTGCTGCATGGCCTTGCGCTATTCGGCGCGCGAGGGGCTGTGTTCGGCCGAGGACGCCGCGCGGGTCGAGGCGGTGGTCGCGGCGGCGGGCCTGCCCACGCGGCTGGATCAGGCGGGCGCCTTCGAAGCCGACCGGCTGCTGGCCCTGATGGCCGGGGACAAGAAGGCCGAGGGCGGGGCCCTGACCCTGATCCTGGCGCACGGCGTCGGCCGGGCCTTTGTCGCCAAGGGGGTGGATGCGGCGAAGGTGCGGACTTTCCTGATCGCCGAAGGGGCGACGGGCTGATGCAGATCGCCGCCGTTCCCCTGGAGGATCGGTTCGTGCGGCTGGAGCCGTTCACCGAGGGGTTGCGGGAGACGGTGAAGGCGGCGCTGGATTGCGATCCGGCCGCCTGGGAGATCATGGTCGCGCCCGCCTATGGCGCGCATTTCGATGGCTGGTGGGCCGCCGCCCTCAAGGCCATGGGGGCCGGAACGCGCATCGCCTACGCCGTGCGGCGGCTGTCGGACGGGGCGGTGGTCGGGACGACCAGCCTTTACGAGATCCACCCGGCCTATCGACGCTGTGAGATCGGTTCGACCTTCTATCGGCCCGAGGCGCGGGGCGGGCCGGTCAATCCGGCCTGCAAGCGGCTGTTGCTGGGCCACGCCTTCGACGCCGGCGCGGTGCGGGTCGAGATCATCACCGACGCGGTCAATGCCCAGAGCCAGGCGGCGATCCGCAAACTGGGCGCCAAGGCCGAGGGCGTTCTGAGGAAGCACAAGACCACCTGGACCGGCCGGGCGCGGGATACGGCCATGTTCGCCGTGATCGACGACGACTGGCCCGAGGTGCGGGACGGGCTGGATCGAAGGCTGGCGGCGTTCGGCTAGGCGACCATCTCCGCCACCAGGGCCGCAATCAGGTCGACGGCGGGAAGGCTGCGGGCCAGGGGCGCGCCCTGGCCGGCCCATTGGGCGCCGAAGCCGTATTCGCCGACGGCCTTGGCGGCGGCGTTCAGGGCCTTTCCGGCGTCATAGGCGACGGGATAGTCAGGGACGGCGGCCGTCGTCTGCGCCCCTAGTTCGGTGAAACGATTGCGCAGGCAGCGGGCGGGTCGGCCCGATACGGCGCAGGTCATGACGGTATGGCGCGCCGCGTCGCTGAACAGGGCGGCGCGATAGGCGGCGTCGGCGGCGCTTTCGTCGCAGGCGATGAAGGCGGTGCCCAACTGGGCCGCAACGGCGCCCAGGTCCAGGGCGGCGCGGACGCCCCGGCCGTCCATGATCCCTCCGGCGGCGACGACCGGCAGGCCGCTGTGAAGCGCCAGCAGGCGGGTCAGGGCCAGAGTCCCCAAGCGGCCGTCGTCGGCGTCAGGATCGAACATCCCGCGATGGCCGCCGGCCTCCCATCCTTGCGCCACCACGGCGTCGACGCCCGCCGCCCTGCAAGCCAGGGCTTCATCGAGATTGGTCGCCGTGGCCAGGAGCAGGCAGCCGGC
This sequence comes from Brevundimonas sp. GW822-FHT03E11, assembly GCF_058801445.1. Classification (NCBI taxonomy): domain Bacteria; kingdom Pseudomonadati; phylum Pseudomonadota; class Alphaproteobacteria; order Caulobacterales; family Caulobacteraceae; genus Brevundimonas; species Brevundimonas sp. GW822-FHT03E11. The sequence goes on from NZ_JBXANG010000004.1 coordinate 187,796, forward strand.
CTGTTTCAGCGCCCGGATCCGCTCTCCATCGGGCAGGCCGAAGTGGAAGCTGACCACGGCGGGGGCGTCGGCGATCAGGCGCGCCAGCATGGCGTCGTCGTCGGCGAAGCTGCGATAGGGGGCGTTCAGCAGGGCGGGGGGCGCGGCGCCGAAGGCGGCGAACGACGGCGTCAGGGCCTGAAGCCAGGCGGCCTCTGCACCTTCGTCGCGGCGGGGCGCGGCGTGGACGAACAGATTGACGTTGAAGGGGCGGTCGGTCAGGGCGCGGGTCTCGGCGATCATCCGGCCGGCCCCCGCCGCATCGGTCGCGCCGACGGCGATGGAGCCCAGCGCCCCGGCGTTCGAAACGGCCGCCGCCATGGCCGGGGTCGAGACGCCCGCCATGGGCGCCTGAACGATGGGCGCGGTCAGGCCAAGCTGTTCGATCAGGGACATGGGCCGCAGCTAGGGAGCCGGGTCGGCTTCGGCAATGGGGTCAGTCGACGGCCCGGCATTCGGTCGGCTGTCGGCCTTCGACGGACCAGGTGGCCAGCACCCCCTTGCCGCGCAGTTCGACGTTGGAGGCGCGGTACCAGATGCCGTCGGCGGCGCGTTCCTGATAAAGATCCACCGCCTCGCCCGAGGAGTTGCGGACCGTGGCCATCTGGCGCGGATTGTCGAAATCCACCGACAACCGCTCGCCGTTGTCGCACAGATAGACCGTATGGACGACGCGGTTCAGGGTGCGGTCCTGGACCTCGGCGCCGGTGCGTTTGCGGGCGGTCTGGGCCTCGATGGCGCGTTCCTTGACCTCGTCGCCGGTGGTGGGAGCCTTGTCGGGGTCAGGGCCGCAGGCCGTCAGAAGGAGGACGGCGGCGAGGCCGCCGAGAGCGAAGGACGGCCGCAGAACCGGCTTGGACAAGGCGATACTCCTCACAACAGCGCCGCTTGGGGCGGCGGTCTAACGTGCGCCGCCTGCGGCCGTTCCTCTCCGTTGACGGAAGAAGGACTTGAGCAGGCTGGACGCCTCCTCGGCCAACAGACCCCACTCCGTCGCCGGACGCCAGTGGCAAGTGGGTTGCTCGAACAGACGGGGGCCGTGGAGCACGGCGCCGCCCTTGGGATCATCGGCCGCCCAGACCACGCGACCGATGCGGGCGTGGCTGATGGCGCCGGCGCACATGGCGCAGGGCTCAAGCGTCACATAGAGGGTCAGGCCGGTGAGGCGATAGTTCTGCAGCGCCGTCGCCGCGCGTCGCATGGCCACGATCTCGGCATGGGCTGTAGGGTCGTGCGCGCAGATCGGGCCGTTGGCGCCGGTGGAAATCACCGCGTTTGAGGCGGGATCGACAAGAATTGCGCCCACAGGCACCTCTCCTGCGTCCGCCGCCGCTTGCGCTTGGTCCAGCGCCATGCGCATGAACCGCTCATCATGGTCCGCCATACGAACGACAACGACAAGAAGCCCCGCGCCCGTCAAGACGGACGGTCGCCTGGGCCCTTCAAATCCTCCGGTCCTCGCAAGAGCGGCGACGGGAAGACCCCCTTCGGCGACAAGCCGCGCAAGGCCTTTGCCGGCAAGCCGGGCGACGACCGCCCCCGCGCGGGCGCCAAACCGGCCAAGGCCGAGGCCGCCCCGGTCCGCAGCGAGCGAATCGCCAAGGCCATGGCGCGGGCGGGCATCGCCTCGCGCCGCGAGGTCGAGCGGCTGATCGGCCTGGGCAAGGTGGCGGTCAACGGCCGCATCCTGGACACGCCCGCCACCCTGGTGACGCGCGACGACGTGATCACCGTGGACGGCAAGCCGATCGGCGGGGCCCAGGCGACGCGCGTCTGGCGCTATCACAAGCCGGCCGGCCTCTTGACCAGCCACAAGGACCCGGCGGGCCGGCCGACGGTGTTCGACGCCCTGCCGGCCGGTCTGCCGCGCGTGATCTCGGTCGGGCGGCTCGATCTGGCGACCGAGGGTCTGCTGCTTCTGACCAACGACGGGGAGCTGAGCCGGGCGCTGGAACTGCCCTCGACCGCCCTGGTGCGCCAGTACCGGGCGCGGGCGCGCGGCAAGATCACCCAGGAACAGCTCGACAGGCTGAAGGAGGGCGTCGTCGTGGACGGCGTCTCCTATGGGCCCATCGAGGCCACCCTGGACAAGGCCAAGGAGTCCAAGTCCGAGGACGGCAAGGCGCCGGCCAATCTGTGGATCTCGGTCTCGATCACCGAGGGCAAGAACCGCGAGGTGCGTAAGGTGCTGGAGTCGGTCGGCCTGACGGTCAACCGGCTGATCCGTCTGGCCTATGGGCCGTTCCGCCTGGACGTCCTGCCGGTCGGGGCGGTGGAGGAGGTCGGGCCGCGCGTGATCCGCGAGCTGCTGGCCGACCATATCCGGCCCGAGAACCTGCCGACCGGCAATACGGTCGAGACGCCTGCGCCCATTCCCGGTCGCCGGATCGCGACCCCCATCGTCAAGGGGCGCTCCGGTTCGGCCATGTCGGATCCGTCGAGGAAGCCCAGCCGCGTCCGCGCCGCCGAGACGGCCCAGGCCGAGGCGGTCGAGCGCCGCGAGCGGGCGCCCAAGAAGGACGGCTGGGCCAAGGCCAAGCCCAAGTTTGAACATTCCAAGAGCTTCAAGCCGCGCGAGCGCACCGCCCCCGAGGGCGAACGCCCCGCCCGCGCCGACGGCGACCGGCCCAAGCGGGTGTTCAAACCCCGCGACGACCAGTTCATAGACGACCGGCGCAAGCCTGCAGGCCGCAGCGGCGGCGTGCGCAGCGGGGGCCCCAGCGATCGACCGGTGCGGCCCCCGCGCGCGGGCGGCGGCAAGCCGGCGGGACCGTCGGGGACCAGCGGCCGTTCGCCGGGGGGCAAGCCCCGCACGCCGCGCGGCTGATCCATGCGGATCGTCGCCGGAAGCCTGAAGGGCCGGGCCATCGTCGCGCCGGAGGGGCAGGGCACGCGCCCGACCTCGGACCGGGCGCGTCAGGCCGTGTTCAACGTGCTGGAGCACGCCGCCTGGAGCGAGAGCCTGAACGGCCTGCGGGTCATCGACCTGTACGCCGGATCGGGCGCCCTGGGCTTTGAGGCGATCAGCCGGGGGGCGGGCTTCTGCCTGTTCGTCGAGACCGACGACGGGGCCAGGGGCGCCATCCGGGAGAACGCCGACGCGTACGGGCTGATGGGCCGCACCCGGGTCCATCGGCGCAGCGCGACCGACCTGGGCGTCCGGCCCGGATCGGACGGCGAGGCCTTCGACCTGGCCTTCCTGGACCCGCCCTACGGCAAGGGTCTGGGCGAGCAGACCCTTGTGCGGCTGCTGGAGGGGAACTGGCTGAAGCCGGGCGCCCTGGTGGTGTTCGAGCGCGGCTCGGACGAGCCGGACATCGACACCCCCGGCTATGACCGGCTGGACGCGCGGGACTATGGGGCGGCGCGGGTGCTGTTCCTGAAGGTCGCCCCCGCCGCCTGACGGGGCGAAAGTGCACTCCGAATTCTTTTAGTGCACTTTCGTGCAGATTTTTGCGAGGGAGTCGCAGGACGGTCAGTCCTCGGGCGGCGGTCCCAGCAGGGCCTCGTCCTCCTCGTCGATCTCGCGCCGCATCCCTTCGAGCGAGGCGGCCACCTCTTCGTGGCTCATGCCCCTGAAGAAGTCGGCGTCGAAGGCGCGGGCCTCGCGGGTCAGGTCGTCGGCCAGGGCGCGCCAGCGCCGGGCGTCCGACGCGCGCCCGCCCTCCACCGCCTCGATGAACCGCAGGCGGGCGGTGCGCGCCAGTTCGTCCAGGTCGATGTCCTCATACAGGGACAGGTCGGTCTCGCCGGGCGGCGGCTCGACCTGATCGCTGCGCCGCCAGCCGTATTTGCGGGCGCGGCGGCGAAAGGCCGACAGACCCAGGTCATGACGCCGACATACGGCCTCGGCGCTGAGACCCGACAGATAGTCGGCGCGGGCCTGGGCCCAGATGCGGGATTCACGGATGCGATAGGGCTGGGTCATGGCCGTATCGGTAAACCGGCGATACGTCAGAGTCGGACGTGGAGCCGAGCCCCCTCCGTCGGCTTTCGCCGACACCTCCCCCAAGGGGGGAGGAATGCGACCGTGATGACCGAAATCCTCCCCCTCTGGGGGAGGTGTCGGCGCAGCCGACGGAGGGGGTCAGGCTAGGCTTTGAGCCGCAGCCCGATCTCCTCCAGCACCCCAGCCAGGTCCGTCAGCACGTCCCGCGCCGGTATGCGCAGCACGGCGACGCCCCTCCGGTTCAGCCAATCGGTGCGGCGGGCGTCATGCCGCGCCTGATCGGGCGTATCATGGCTCGACCCGTCGATCTCGACCGCCAACCGGGCCGTGTCGCAGTAGAAGTCCAGGATATAGGGCCCGATCGGATGCTGGCGCCGGAACCGCGCGCCGCACAGCCCCCGTCTGCGCAACGCCTGCCACAGCAGGACTTCGGGCAGGGTCAGGTTGCGGCGGAGGTCGCGTGCGCGATCCTGGGTTTTGCGGGTCGCATCCATGGCGGGACTGTGTGGCGAGACCGCGTGCGCGGCAAGCCCCCTCCACCACCGCGCGAAGAGGCGCGGCGGTCCCCCTCCCCCAAGGGGGGAGGAATGCGAACGGCGACGACCGAAATCCTCCCCCTCTGGGGGAGGTGTCGGCGCAGCCGACGGAGGGGGTCAGCCGCGGCCCAGCTTCTCGACCAGCCCCCGCGCCGCCGCCGTCACCTCGGCCCAGGTGACCTCGAACCCGGCGTCGTCGCCGAAATAGGGATCGGTCACGGCCTGGCCCTCGCGGCCGGGCACGTGGTCGAGCAGCAGGCTGAGTTCGGCGACCGCGTCGGCGGGTTGGATGCGGCGCAGATCAGCCAGGTTGTCGTGGTCAAGGGCGATGACGTGGGTGAAGCGGCGGAAGTCGGCCGGCGTCACCTGCCGGCCCTGATAGCCGGAAATATCGATCCCATGTTCGCGCGCCACGGCCTGGGCGCGCGGATCGGGCGGGTGGCCGACATGCCAATTCCCCGTGCCGGCGGAGTCGACGATCAGGTCGAGACGCAGGCGCTCAGCCTCGGCGCGGAGGGCGGCCTCGGCGAGGGGGGAGCGACAGATGTTGCCGAGGCAGACGAAGAGGATCGAGGGCATGGGGGGATCTTAGCGGATGGGGTTGCGTCAGGTTAGGCCGCCGTTCCCCCACTCGTCATCCTCGCCCTTGTGGCGAGGATCCAGACTCCCGGTGTGTCCGCAGGGTGCGCGGGCGTCTAGGTCGGGCGTATGGATCCTCGGGACAAGCCCGAGGATGACGGTTTAGGGAACGGTGGGCGGGCGCCGGTGAGGCGTTCACCGCCGCCCGAACAGCTTCTCCAGATCGTGCAGCTTCAACTCCACATAGGTCGGCCGCCCGTGGTTGCACTGGCCCGAATGGGGGGTGGCCTCCATCTGGCGGAGGAGGGCGTTCATTTCGGGGGCGGTGAGGATGCGGCCGGAGCGGACGCTGCCGTGGCAGGCCATGGTTCCGCAGACCTCGGCCATCCGCTCCTTCAGCGTAAGAGCGGCGCCGTGTTCGGCCAGGTCGTCGGCGATGTCGCGGATCAGCCCTTGCACGTCCGTGTCGCCCAGCAGGGCCGGGGTTTCGCGCACCAGGACGGCGCCGGCGCCGAAGGCCTCGACGATCAGGCCCATCTCGGCCAGCTCCTCGGCGCGGGAGGCGACGCGTTCGGCCTCGGCCGGGTCCAGCTCGACCACCTCGGGCGTCAGCAGAGCCTGGCGGGTCACGGCGCCTTGCGCCATCTGGGCCTTCAACCGCTCATAGACCAGCCGCTCGTGGGCGGCGTGCTGATCGACGATGACCAGGCCGTCGCGGGTCTGGGCGACGATATAGTTGGCGTGCAGCTGAGCCCGCGCGGCGCCCAGCGGCAGGTCGATGTCGGAAGGGGGAGGGGCGAGTGGCTGGGGGGCAGTGGCGAGTGGCGAGTGGCGAGTGGCGAGTTCGCCGTATGAGGCGCCGTCCCAGCCGGGTTCGACGCGGGCGCTGCGTTCGTGGAGGCCAGGCAGGACTTGCGCCGCGGCCGCGGGCTGGGACCAGCCTGTCCACCCGGACCAGCCCTCGCCACTCGCCACTCGCCACTCGCCACTCTGCGTCACGCCCGTGTGCGGCCTGAACCCGCTCAGGGCATCCGCCGCCACGGTCGTGCTCGCCCGGTGGCCGGCGGCGTGGAGCGCGTGCCTCAGGGCGCCGACGATGAGGCCGCGCACCAGGGCCGGATCGCGGAACCGGACCTCGGCCTTGGCCGGGTGGACGTTGACGTCCACGTACAGGGGGTCGATGTCGAGGAAGAGGGCGGCGGCCGGGTGCCGGTCGCGCGCCAGGAAGTCGGCATAGGCGCCGCGCAGGGCCCCTTGCAGCAGCCGGTCCTTCACCGGGCGGCCGTTGACGAACAGATACTGATGCGCCGCATTGCCGCGCGAATAGGTGGGCAGGCCCGCATAGCCCGACAGGCGCACCCCGTCCCGCTCCTGATCGATCAAGAGGGCGTTGGCCTCGAAGTCGCGGCCCAGGAGGGCCGACAGCCGTTTCAGCCGGCCCTCGTCGCCGGGATGTTCGGCGGGCAGGCGCAGGGCGACCTTGCCGTCCAGCGACAGGGTGAAGGCGACGGCCTCGTGCGCCATGGCCTGGCGCTTGATCTCTTCGGAAATGGCCATGGCCTCGGCCCGTTCGGACTTCATGAATTTGAGCCGGGCGGGGGTGGCGTAGAAGAGGTCGCGCACCTCGACCCGCGCGCCGTGCGGGCCGGGGAAGGGGGCGGGGGCCAGGGGGCGGGTCGCGCCGCCCTCGACCTGAATGACCCAGGCCTCGGTCGCGTCGCCGGAATCGGACCTAGCTCGGGTGGTGATCGACAGCCGGGCGACCGAGCCGATCGAGGGCAGGGCCTCGCCCCGGAAGCCCAGGGTGTGGATGCGCAGCAGGTCCACGTCGCCGGCGTCGTCGGGCTCCAGCTTGGACGTGGCGTGGCGTTCGACGGCGAGCGGCAGTTCTTCCTTGGGGATGCCCTTGCCGTCGTCGGCGATCAGTATGCGCGACAGGCCGCCGCCGTCGGCCTGGATCTCGATATTGCGGCTCCCGGCGTCCAGGGCGTTCTCGACCAGTTCCTTGATGGCGCTGGCCGGGCGCTCGACCACCTCGCCGGCGGCGATGCGGTTGACGGTTTCGGGGGAGAGGCGGCGAATGGGCATGGGCCGCCAAGATAGGGGGGCGAAGGGATTCGCGCCACGCCGGTCAGGGCCGGACCGTTTCCGTCAGGCGGGGACGGCGGAGGCGGCCGTCTGTTCCAGCAGGGCCTGAAGCGCGCCGATCTGGATCGGCTTGCCCAGGACGCCGTCGGCCCCGGCGGCCCGATAGCGGGCCACGTCGTCCTCGAACACATTGGCCGTCAGCATGTGAATCGGGGTGCGGGGGCGGCCCTCGGCGGCCTCCTCGGCGCGGATCAGCCTGACCGCCTCGACCCCGTCCATCACCGGCATCATGGCGTCCATCAGCACAAGGTCGAACCGGTCGGCGCGCAGGGCGTCCACCGCGTTGCGCCCGTTCTCGACCAGGGCGAGGTCCAGGCCGAACGACTGGAACAAGAGGGCCAGCAGCTTGCGATTGGCCGGATGGTCCTCGGCCGCCAGGACGCGCAGGGCTGGGGGCGCGTCGGGCGTCGGTGCGGGCGGAGCGGCCTCCGCGTCGGCCTCGACGGGGGCGCGCGGGGCGGTGAAACGGAACCAGAAGACGGCGCCCGCGCCCTCGGCCGGACGCACGCCGACGCTTCCGCCCAGCCCCTCGGCGGCGGCGCGGCACAGGGCCAGGCCCAAACCCGCCCCGCCTGCGGCCCGCCCGGCGGCCAGCTGTTCGAACGGCTGGAAGATGCGCTCGCGCTGATCCTCGGGCACGCCGGGGCCCTGGTCGTGGACCTCCAGGCTCAGGTTGATCCGGCCGTCCGCCTGGGGCCGGGCCTGGGCGACCAGGCGGATGGTTCCCGCCGGGGTCAGTTTCAGGGCGTTGGACAGATAGTTGATCAGCACCTGTTCGACCCGCGCCTGATCCGTCAGGACCGCGAAATCGGCAGGGTCGCCGTCCAGCACGACCTCCAGCGTCAGGCCCAGTTCGGCGACGCGGGTGCGCCAGACCCGGGCGATGGCCTCGATCCGGGCGGCGACGTCGACGGGGCCGATCTGAAGATCGGACTGACCCGATTCGATCTTGGAGATGTCCAGCGCCCCGTTCAGCAGCCGCAGCAGCATGCCGCCCGCCTCGGCCATGTCGTCGATGATGACCGCCTCGGCCTTGGGCCGGCGCCGGCCGCGCAGCACCTCGGTCAGGCCCAGGATGACATTCAGAGGGGTGCGGACCTCATGGCTGATCATGGCGAGGAAGCGGGACTTGGCCTTGTTGGCCCGTTCGGCGGCGGCCCGGTCGGTCTCGGCCTGGCCCAGGGCGGCCTGAAGCTGGCGGCTGCGTTCGGTCAGGGCCACCATCAGCTCCACCGTCTCGCGGTCCCCGCGCCACTGACGCCAGGCGGCGGCGATGATGCCCAGGACGAACAGGGCGACGGCGAACTTCAGCGTCGGCGTGGCCTGGGGCTGGTGGGCGGCGATGATCATGGCCGCGATCGACGGCGGCGCCACGGCCGCCAGGAAGCTGCGCCGGCTGATGTGGACCTGAAGGGCGCCCACCATCAGATTGCCCGCCAGCAGCAGCCGCAGATAGTCGATCGTATCGGGCCGAACCCACCAGGCGGCCAGGATGTAGACGGCGTTGTGCGAGGCCAGGCCCAGGGTGATCCATTCGGTCCGAAGACGGAACCGCCGCCCGGCGCCCGGCGCCTCGGGCCGGGTGCGGGCGATCTCCACCGTCCGCCACAAAAGGACATAGAGGCCCAGCTGGATCAGGCCGAAGTTCGCCGCCCAGCCCCAGTCCAGCACCCAGGCGGCCACCAGAATGACGGCGACGATGGTCGTCAGCCGGACCGCGAACATGTCGCGATACCGGTCGGCATAGGCCCGAATATAGTCGGCTTTCTGGATCACGCGGCGGCGCCCCTCTTACGAGCTTCGCCATAAGGGGAGGACCTTAATGAGCCCTCAATCCGGGGGCTAACCGACCTTCACCCGCGTCGCCGCTTCGGGGAGGTCTTCCCCAAACGCCCGCTGGTAGAATTCCGCGATGGTGGGACGTTCCAGTTCGTCGCACTTGTTGAGGAAGGTCAGGCGGAAGCTGAGCGCCACGTCGCCGCCGAAGATCAGGGTGTTCTGGGCCCAGGTGATGACGGTGCGGGGCGACATGACGGTGGAGATGTCGCCGTTCATGAAGGCGTTCCTGGTCATGTCGGCGACGCGGACCATGGCGGCGATGCGGCGGCGCCCTTCCGCGTCCGACCATTCGGGGACCTTGGCGGCGACGATCTCGGCCTCGACGTCGTGGTCGAGGTAGTTCAGCGTGGTGACGATGTTCCAGCGGTCCAGCTGGGCCTGATTGATCTGTTGCGCGCCGTGATACAGGCCCGTGGTGTCGCCCAGGCCGATGGTGTTGGTGGTGGCGAACAGGCGGAAATATTTGTTCGGGCGGATGACGCGGTTCTGGTCCAAGAGCGTCAGGCGGCCTTGCGCCTCCAGCACGCGCTGGATCACGAACATGACGTCGGGACGGCCGGCGTCATATTCGTCGAAGACCAGGGCGACGGGGCGTTGCAGCGACCAGGGCAGTATGCCCTCGCGGAACTCGGTGATCTGCTTGCCGTCCTTCAGGACGATGGCGTCCTTGCCGACCAGGTCGATGCGGCTGACGTGGCTGTCCAGATTGATGCGGACCAGGGGCCAGTTCAGGCGGGCCGCAACCTGTTCGATATGGGTCGACTTGCCGGTGCCGTGATAGCCCTGGACCATGACGCGGCGGTCGAAGGCGAAGCCGGCGCAGATGGCGATCGTGGTCTGAGGGTCGAAGCGATAGGCCTCGTCGATCTCGGGCACATGGCTGTCGCGCTCGGCGAAGGCGGGCACGGTCATGTCGCTGTCGATCCCGAAGGCCTCGCGCAGGGTCACGCGGCGGGTCGGTTCCAGGGTGATCAGCGGATCGGGGGAGGCGTCGAGCGGGGAGGTCATGCCCGAGCGATTAGCGCACGTTGGGGATCACTTAAACCCCGCTCATCCCCGCGAAAGCGGGGATCCCGCTCTTTTGCTCGGCAGTGCGTTGGACGATGCGCTTTTGAAGACGGCGGCGATCATCGCCCAAGGCACTGGGTCCCCGCATTCGCGGGGATGAGCGGAGGTCTTACTTCGCCGCCAGGCGAACGTCGACGTTGCCGCGCGTGGCGTTGGAATAGGGGCAGACCTGGTGGGCCTTTTCGATCAGGTCTTCGATCACAGCCTGGTCCAGGCCGTGGTCGGTGACGGTCAGATCGACGTCCAGGTTGAAGCCTTCGCCCCGGGTGTTCTTGCCGAAGCCGACGCCGGCGGTGATCTTGGTGTCGGGGCCGACGGGCGTGCCCGCCTTGCCGCTGACCAGACGAAGCGCCCCCAGGTAACAGGCCGCATAGCCGGTGGCGAACAGCTGTTCGGGATTGGTCCCGTCGCCGCCCTTTCCGCCCATTTCCTTCGGCGTAGAGAGTTTGACGTCGATCTTGCCGTCGTCGGTGGTCGAGCGGCCGTCTTCGCGGCCGCCGCCCGAGGCGGTGGCCTGGGCGCGGTACAGAACTTCCATGGCGGTCTCCTGTGTTGGGAAGGCTTCAGATGGGGGCTGAACGAGGCAGGGAAAGGGGGCGTTGCATCCGCACCCTAGCCTTTCGGGGCCGACGCGGGCTAAAGCACCAATTCGGGGCGTGTCGTCGGAGTAGGCCGTGAAGATTGCCGAACGCTGGTTCGTATGGGCGGGCATGGTCCTGCTGGGCGGCATCGCCCTGGCGGGGGTGGCGGTGGCCGTCTATGCGGCCTGGCTGTTCCACGACCTGCCCGACGCCTCGGAACTGGCGGACTATCGTCCGCCGACGGCGACGCGAGTCTATGCGGGCGACGGCACCCTGATCGGCGAGTTTTCGGACGAGCGGCGAATCTACGTCTCCTACGATCAGATTCCGGCGACGGTGGTGCAGGCCTTCCTGGCCGCCGAGGACCGCAACTTCTTCCAGCACGGCGGCATCGACGTGGGCGGCATCGGCCGGGCGTCTCTGAAGAACGTCTTCAACCTGGTGCAGGGGCGCCGGCTGGAGGGCGGCTCGACCATCACCCAGCAGGTGGCCAAGAACGTCCTGCTGACCAATGAATCGAGCCTGAACCGCAAGCTGAAGGAAGCCATACTGGCCAATCGCCTGGAGGCGACCCTGTCCAAGGAGCAGATCCTCAGCCTGTATCTGAACGAGATCTTCCTGGGCTACCGGTCGTTCGGCATCGCCTCGGCCGCCTACAACTATTTCGGCAAGTCGCTGAACCAGCTGACGCCGGACGAGGCGGCTTTCCTGGCCTCCCTGCCCAAGGGGCCGAACAACTATCACCCCAAACGTCATCCGGGCGCGGCCAAGGGCCGGCGGGATTGGGTGTTGGGCGAGATGGAGCAGAGCGGCTGGTTGACCCAGGCTCAGCTGGCCGAGGCGCGCGCCCGGCCCCTGGTCACGCGCGACGCGCCGCAGCGGTCGGAATATAAGGACGCGGACTTCTTTGTGGAGGAGGCGCGGCGTCAGGCGGCGGCCAATCCCGATTTCGGCGCCCAGTTGCGCGCCGGCGGCTTCTATATGCGCACCACCCTGGACCCGACCTTGCAGACGGCCGCGCGTCAGGCGCTGATGCAAGGTCTGGAGAACTATGACCGTCGCCACGGCTGGCGCGGAGGGTGGGGCTCGACCGACTTCGCCGAGGGCTGGCAGGCCGCCGCCCTGAAGGAACAGGCGCCGCCCGAACGCCGCAGCTGGCAGGCCGCCGCCATCGAGAGCGTCAGCGGAAACACGGTTCGCATCCGCACGGCCAAGGGCGACGAGAGCGGAACCCTGATCGCCGCCGACGCCGCCTGGGCCAACGCCAATCGGCAGCTGCGGCGCGGCGAGCTGATCTTTGTCGAGAAGAAGAACGGCCAGTTCGCCCTGAAACAGGTGCCGCGCGTCAACGGCGCCCTGGTGGCGATCGAGCCCCAGTCGGGCCGGGTTCTGGCCATGGTGGGCGGCTATTCCTTTGCCCTGTCCAGCTTCAACCGGGCGACCCAGGCCAAGCGACAGCCGGGGTCGGCCTTCAAGCCCTTCGTCTATGCGACGGCGCTGGAGGGGGATTTCACCCCGGCCTCCATCGTTCTGGACGCCCCGATCAGCTTCGCCGGCGGCCCCAACGGCCAGCGCTGGACGCCTGAGAACTACAGCCGGGAATATTACGGACCCCAGACGCTGCGGCGCGGGCTGGAGCTGTCACGCAACGTCATGACGGTGCGCCTGGCCCAGTCGGTCGGCATGAAGAAGATCGTCGATCAGGCCGCCCGGATGGGTATTCCGGGGCTGACGCCGAATCTGTCGGTGTCCCTGGGCGCGGGCGAGGTGACGCCGCTGGAGATCACGGCCGCCTATTCGGCCTTCGCCAACGGCGGACGGCGCGTGACCCCCTATCTGATCGACTATGTTCAGGACCGGGACGGCCAGACCATCTTCCGCGCGGACGCCCGCAACTGCCGCGAATGCGGGCGGGGCTTCTCCGGTCAGGAATCGCCGCGTCTTCAGCCGCGCGGAACCCAGGTGATCGATCCGATCACCGCCTATCAGATGAGTTCGATGCTGGAAGGCGTGGTCCAGCGGGGCACGGCCGCCAGCGCGCGCGGCCTGGGTCGCTGGGTCGCCGGCAAGACCGGCACGACCAATGAATACCGTTCGGCCTGGTTCGTCGGCTTCACCACCGACATAGTGGTCGGGGTCTTCATCGGTTTTGACGACAACCGGTCGCTGGGGTCCGGCGAGGCCGGCGCCTCGGCCGCCGTGCCGGTCTTTACCGAATTCATGCAGACGGCGCTGAAGGAGCGGCCGGCCCGGCCATTCGTGCGGCCCAAGAACGCCGTTTTCCGCACGGTGAATGGGATCGAGGAAGCCTTCCGCCCCGGCACTGAACGCCAGGCGCCGGCCCCGGTCCAGGCCCCGAGCCAGCCGGTCGGACCCCAGAACTATTATGACGTGATCCGTCGCGAACAGGAGGCGGCGGCCGCCGGCGCCAACGCCCCGCCGCCCGCCGCCGCCCCGCCGCCGCCGAAGAAGGCGCCGGCCGAGGACTTGAGCGGACTGTACTGAGGCTCTAGGTAGGCCTTCCGAACGGCGCGTCCTCGTGGCGCGCCGTTCTTCATTCTTTTCGCCCTATCGCGCGACCTGCGGGCCGCGCTGCTTGAGGGCCTAGTGTCGCTGGAGATTGCGATGAGACCGGATGTCGAGGCCATGAAGGCCGACATCGAGCAGAGCGTCGCTCTGCTCAGGAGGCGTCTTTGACTGGGACGTCGCCGTCAGAAAGCTCGATGAGCTGAACGCACGGGTCGAGGACCCGACCCTGTGGGACCGGCCGGAAGAGGCCCAGGCCGTCAGCCGCGACCGTTCGCGCCTGGAAGGCCAGATCAACGCCGTCAAGGCGATGGAGCAGGACCTGGAAGACGGGGTCATGCTGGCCGATATGGCCGATGAAGAAGGCGACGAGGCCGCTCTGGAAGAGGCGCGCGCCCTGTTGCGCGGCATCAAGGAGCGGGCGGCGCGGGCCGAGCTGGAGGCCCTGCTGTCCGGCGAGGCCGACGGAAACGACGCCTATCTGGAAGTCAACTCCGGCGCCGGCGGCACAGAATCCAACGACTGGGCGGGCATGCTGCTGCGGATGTACAGCCGCTGGGCCAAGGCTCACGGCTATGAAGTCACGGTCGAGGCTCAGGAGGACGGCGAACAGGCGGGGGTCAAGTCGGCCACCGTTCTGATCAGCGGCCCCAACGCCTATGGCTGGCTGAAGTCGGAATCCGGCGTCCATCGCCTCGTGCGGATCAGCCCCTATGATGCGGCGGCCAAGCGGCACACCTCGTTCGCCTCGATCGGCGTCTCGCCAGTCGTCGACGACACGATCGAGATCGACATCAATCCGTCCGACGTGCGCACCGACACCTATCGCGCCTCGGGCGCCGGCGGTCAGCACATCAACAAGACGGATTCGGCCGTGCGTCTGACGCACATTCCGACCAATACGGTCGTGTCCTGCCAGACCGGCCGGTCGCAGCACCAGAACCGCGAACAGGCGTGGAAGATGCTGCGGGCGCGTCTGTATGAGCTGGAACTGCAGAAGCGCGAGGCGGCGGCCCAGGCCCTGAACGACGCCAAGACGGACATCGGCTGGGGGCACCAGATCCGATCCTATGTGCTGCAGCCGTATCAAATGGTGAAGGACCTGCGGACCGAGGTCGAGACCTCGGATACGCAAGGGGTGCTGGACGGTGACCTTGACGCCTTCATGGGGGCGGCCTTGGCGGCGCGGGTCGGCCAGACGCGGGGCTCGGTCGCCGATTGACGGCGAGGGCGCGGCCTGATCGCTGAAATCCGGCGATCAGGCCGCGACGCGGATCAGGCGTTCGGCTTCAGGGCCACGACGTCAGCCTTGGCCTCGCTCGCCGGGGCGGGCGTCGGCTGGAGCGCGACGGGGGCGACCGGCGCGGGGGCGGGGGCCTGACGCTGGCCCTGGGCGACGCGGCCCTGGAAGAAGGCGCCGACGTCGATCGACAGCTGTTCGGCGGTGATGTCGCCTTCCACATAGGCTGTGGCGACCAGTTTGATCTGCTTGCCCTGGACGCCGCCGACGATGCGGCCGCGCACTTCGATATAGTCGGCCTGGACATTGCCCTCGACCGCGCCGGTCTCGCCGACGATCAGGCGGCCGACGCGGACGTCGCCCTTGATCTGTCCATCGATCTGCAGATCGCCCGCGCCGGTGATATTGCCTTCAAAGGCCAGGTCGGAGGACAGGGTGGACAGGCCGCGGCCTGGCGTCGTGGCGGCCGGGGCTGCGCCGGGGCGCGGGGCGGCCGGCATGTCCGGCAGCGGCGGAATGGCCGGGGCCGCAGGACGAGGCGACGACGGCGTCGGGGTCGCGGGTTTGCTAATTTTGTTGAACAAGTTGATCTCCTGCTCTGAGGAAGCGTGCGGGGTTCTGCGGCCGGCCGTTCAGCCAGACTTCGTAATGGAGGTGGACGCCGGTCGATCGGCCGGTGGTGCCCATGGCGCCGATCCTCTGGCCGAGCGCGACCGACTGCCCCGGCTGGACGGCCAGGGCGTTCAGATGGGCGTAGCGCGTCTTGAAGCCGCGCCCGTGGTCTATCTCGACCGTATTGCCATACCCTGAACGAACGCCGGCGAAGGAAACGACGCCGGGCGCCGTGGCGTAGATGGGGGTGTTCAGCGGTGCGGCGAAGTCCTGGCCCTGGTGGATGGCGGGACGGCCGTTGAAGGGGTCGAAGCGGACGCCGAAGCCGGAGGTGGTGCGGGCCTGGGTCGGTCGTTTGAACGGCAGCTCTTCGGCGGCCTCCGACAGGGTCCGCATTTCGTTAAGATTGGTCGCCGCGTGGCGGATGCGGACGGCGAAGGGTTCGTCCACGTCCAGAATAGCGGCCAGGGCCCGGGGATCGCGCGCCTCCACCAGGGGGCCGCCCAGCGGTTCGGCGGCGGCGACATAGGCGGCGGGATTGAGGCCGGCGAGGCGGAAGGCCAGCCGGAGCCGTTCGGCGCGGGTCTGGGCGAAGGTCTCCGCTCGATCCAGCAGCCGTTCCTGGTCCAGCCGTACCGCCAGGATGCGCTGGATCGGCGGCATGTCGGGGCGCAGGGGCTTGGGCGCCAAGGCCTGGACCGCCCCGTCCACGCCGTTCAAACCGGTCATGATCTGGGCCAGGGCGGCGTGACGCCGCTCGATCATGGCGGCCGTCTGGTCCAGGGCGCCGTTCGTGGCGGACATGCGGACGACCGCGCTTTCCAGCCGCGCCTGAAGGTCCGCGTTCAGCCGCTCTGACGCGGCGCGCGCGCGGATGACCTCGGAATCGGCGTGGCGCCGGGTCACGATGTCGAAGAGGAAGGCGCCCGAGGCGACCAGAGACCAGACCAAGAAGGCCGATGCCGCCAGGCCGAGCAGGATCTGACGCCGGGCGGTGAGGGCGTAGGCCCGAACCTCGTCATGGCTGCGGAGATAGACGTAACGGACGGGCAAAAAACGATCCATGAAGGAGCGTTTCGGCGCTTTCTCTTCCAGGTCCATAAAGCAACGCCCCCACGTCGAGGTGGGGTTTATCCGCCGCCTTTATGACAGCGGCAAGATGGTTCACCTGTTGTTAACTATCATTTCCGGCCTTTTCGGGCATTTTCACGCAAAAGTGCCTTGAGAATCCCGGAATGCGAGAACCCGCTTGGACGGGATTCCCCTTGAAGGCGATTCGGCGTTCTCAGCCCAAGGCGCGGGCCGCTGCGAGAACCTCGGCGGCGTGGTCGGCGACCTTCACATTGCGCCAGGCGCGGGCGATCCGACCCTGGGCGTCGATCAGGAAGGTGGCGCGTTCGATGCCCATATATTCGCGGCCGTAGAGCTTCTTCTCCACCCAGACGCCCCAGGCCTCGCAGGCGGCGCCGTCCTCGTCGGAGGCCAGGACGACGGCGAGGTCGTACTTGGCCTTGAACTTGTCGTGCTTCTTCACCGTGTCCCTGGACACGCCGATGACCGGGCAGCCCAAGGCGGCGAAGTCGGCGGACAGGGCGGTGAAGTCCTGGGCCTCGCGGGTGCAGCCGGTCGTGTCGTCCTTGGGATAGAAGTAGACGACGGCGGGCTTGCCCCTCAGGGCGGCGAGGGAGATCCGGCCGCCGTTGTCGGTCGGCAGGTCGAGAGCGGGGGCGGGGTGGCGTTCATCGGTCATCGGGTGTCTCACTTACTCCGCTCATCCCCGCGAAGGCGGGGACCCAGTCCTTGGCGTCCTTCATGCCGCCAAGACGAAGGTGATCGTAAAGGTCGAGCCAGTCTGGGTTCTGCCGCTCAATCATCCGCAGTTTCCAAAGCCGGTTCCATTTCTTGATCTGCCGCTCCCGGTGGAAGGCCGCGTCTCTACTTTCATGCGCCTCGTACCAGACGAGCAAATGGACGTCGTACTTCGCCGTGAATCCAGCGAAGGTCTTGTCCCTGTGCTGCCTCACCCGTTGGATCAGATCGTCGGTCGAGCCCGTGTAAAGGGTGCCGTTTCGGCGACTGGCCACGATGTAGGTGAAGAAGGCCAAGCTTTGACACCTATCTGGGTCCCCGCCTACGCGGGGATGAGCGGAGCTGAAAAGTTACCCTAAACGGGCCTAACCAGCACGATCTTCTTCTTGCCGGCCGCCAGCTTGATCACGCCGTCCTTCAGATCGGCCTCGGTCAGCAGCTGGGCGCCGTCGGAGACGGCGACGTCGTTGAGGCGCAAGCCCCCGCCCTGGGCCAGGCGGCGCGCCTCGCCGTTGGAGGCGGTCAGGCCGGCCTTGGTCACGACGGCGGCGATCATGGCGCCGTAGACCTCGGCAGCCGGCAGTTCGACGGTCGGCAGGTCGGCGGACAGCTGACCCTTTTCGAAGGCGCTTTCGGCGGCGGCGCGGGCGGTGGCGGCGGCCTCGGCCCCGTGCAGCAGGGTGGTGGCGGCGTCGGCCAGGGCCTTCTTGGCCTCGTTGATGGCCGCGCCCTCCAGGGCTTCGTATTCGGCGATCTGCTCCAGGCTGAGGTCCGTGAACAGGCGCATGAAGCGGCCGACGTCGGCGTCCTCGGCGTTGCGCCAGAACTGCCAGTAGTCATAGGGGCTCAGCTGTTCGGCGTTCAGCCAGACGGCGCCCTGGGCGGTCTTGCCCATCTTGCCGCCCGAGGCTGTGGTCAGAAGCGGGGTGGTCAGGCCGAAGGCGGCCTTCTGGTCCACCCGGCGCACCAGATCCACGCCCGAGGTGATATTGCCCCACTGGTCCGACCCGCCCATCTGCAGCGTGACCTTCAGGCTGCGGTTCAGCTCCAGGAAGTCCACCGACTGCATCAGCATGTAGTTGAACTCGAGGAAGGTCATCGGCTGTTCGCGTTCCAGCCGCAGCTTGACCGAGTCGAAGCTCAGCATCCGGTTGACGGTGAAATGGGTGCCGAAGTCGCGCAGGAACTGGATGTAGCCGTAGGTCGACAGCCAGTCGTCGTTATTGACCATGACCGCATCGGTCGGGCCGTCGCCGAAGGTCAGGAATTTGGCGAAGACCGTCTTGATGGAGTCGATGTTCGACTGGATCGTCTCTTGGGTCAGCTGGGGGCGCGACGCATCCTTGCCGGTCGGGTCGCCGACCTTGGTGGTGCCGCCGCCCATCAGGACGATGGGCTTGCCGCCCGCCTGCTGGAGCCGGCGCAGCATCATGACCGAGATCAGGTTTCCGACATGAAGGCTCTTGGCCGTGGCGTCGAAGCCGACATAGCCGACAAGCCCGCCCGAGGCGGCCGCCTCGTCCAGCTCGGTCGGATGGGTGATCTGATGGATGTAGCCGCGCGCCTGGAGGGTGCGGAGGAAGTCGGATTTGAAAGCTTGGTCGGTCATGGCGGAGGCTCCGTTAGCAGGGATGCCGGCGGTCGTCTTCCATTTCCGAAGAGCGCGTCGCCAGCGAAGGCGGCGCAGGTTCGCGGGCCGCTCGCTTACAGCGGGCGGTAATACAGGCCGGCGATGGCGCGGGCGGCGAACATGGGGTCTGGATAGGGCGGAGCGTTGACCGGCGTCAAGCCTGCGCTACGAAGACGGGATGCGTCTGCCCTTGATCCCGCACCCGACCTGTTCCCCCGCCGGGCTGACGCTGGAGGTCGAGGCGCGACGGGCGGGGCGGGTGTTGAGCCTGGAGTATCTGTTGGCCGGGCCGGTCGAGAGGGTGCGGTGGCCGCAGGCGGCGGCGCGGGTGAGGACGGACGAACTGTGGCGAACGACCTGTTTCGAGGCCTTCGTGCGGACGGAGGGCGGCTATGTCGAATATAATCTGTCGCCGTCGGGGGCCTGGGCGGCCTATCGGTTCGACGGCTATCGCGAGGGGATGCGGGGGCTGGAGATCGCGGCGCCCTTCATCGTCACGCGCATGGCCCAGGGGCGGTTCGTTCTGACGGTCGATGTGGAGCTGCCCGAGGATGCGACGGGGCCGGTCGGGCTGACGGCAGTGGTCGAGGGTCTGGACGGGGCGATCGCCTATTGGGCCCTGGCGCATCCATCGGATAAGCCGGACTTTCATCATCCCGACTCGTTCGCGCTGGAACTGCCATGAATTTCGGTCTCGACCGCCTGCTGTCCGACGACGCCGTGAGGGGGCAGCTGAAGGGGCGGCGCGTGGCCTTGCTGGCGCACCCGGCCTCGGTGACGAAGGACCTGGGTCATGCGGTGGACGCCCTGGCCGCCTGTCCCGAGATCGAGCTGACCGCCGCCTTCGGGCCGCAGCACGGGATGAAGGGCGATCTGCAGGACAATATGATGGAGAGCCCGGATTATCGCGATCCGGTGCACGGCTTCCCCGTCTTCAGCCTGTACGGCGAGGTGCGGCGGCCCAAGGACGAGTGGATGGAGACGTTCGACGTCGTCCTGATCGACCTGCAGGACCTGGGCTGCCGCATCTACACCTATGTGACGACGCTTCTATATGTGCTGGAGGCGGCGGCGAAACACGGCAAGTCGGTCTGGGTGCTGGACCGGCCCAATCCGGCGGGGCGGCCGGTCGAGGGGATGACGCTGAAGCCCGGCTGGGAGAGTTTCGTCGGGGCCGGGCCGATGCCGATGCGGCACGGCATGACGATGGGCGAACTGGGCCTGTGGTTCATCGACCGGTTCAGGCTGGATGTGGACTACCGCGTCGTGGAGATGCAGGGCTGGGCCCCCGAGGCGGGGCCGGGCTTCGGCTGGCCACTGGGCGAGCGGGCCTGGGTCAATCCCAGCCCCAATGCGCCGAACCTGTCGATGGCGCGCTGCTACGCAGGGACGGTGATGCTGGAGGGGGCGACCCTGTCGGAAGGCCGGGGCACGACCCGGCCGCTGGAGCTGTTCGGGGCGCCCGACATAGACGCGCGGGCGGTGATCGCCGAGATGCACGCCCTGGCGCCGGAGTGGCTGGGCGGCGGCGTGCTGCGTGACATGTGGTTCGAGCCGACCTTCCACAAACATGTCGGCAAACTGTGCAGCGGGGTGCAGATCCATGTCGATCACCCCGGCTATGACCACGCCGCCTTCAGGCCGTGGCGGGTGCAGGCCCTGGGCTTCAAGGCGATCCGGCGGCTGTATCCCGACTACGATCTGTGGCGGGATTTTCCTTATGAATATGCGTTCGGGAAACTGCCCATCGACGTGATCAACGGCGGGCCGGGTCTGCGGGAATGGGTGGACGATGCGGCGGCGGGGCCGGGGGATCTGGATGCGGCGACGCGCCCGGATGAGGCGGCGTGGGAAGAGGCGCGGCGGGCGTTCCTGCTGTATTGATTTCACCTCTCGTCATCCTCGCCCTTGTGGCGAGGATCCAGACTCCCGGTGTTTGCCGTGTGTGCACGCTGTCCAAACACCGGGAGTCTGGATCCTCGGGACAAGCCCGAGGATGACGGAGAGGGCGAAGGCGGGGTGGCTGAGCTTGGGAAGGGGCGAGGCGGGCGTTCCTGTTGGATTGATGTCGCTTTTCGTCATCCTCGGGCTTGACCCGAGGATCGAGCGTTGAGGCGCGTGTGCGTCTGTTCCGGCGCAATGCGGCGAATAATCCGGTCCTCGGGTCGAGCCCGAGGACGACGGAGTTGGGCGGGGTGATGGATATAACCAAAATCTATCACGCATCTGCAAATAAGTGATTGGGCTTATCTGCTGCGATGCGGTAGGAAGCGGGCCTCCCCAACCTCCCAACGGAATGGAAGCCCTGCATGGCCCTCATCAACACGACCATCAAACCCTTCACGGCCGAGGCCTATAAGGACGGCAAGTTCCTGACCGTCACCGAGGCCGATGTGGCGGGCAAGTGGGCGATCTTCTTCTTCTATCCGGCCGACTTCACCTTCGTCTGCCCGACCGAGCTGGAAGACCTGGCCGACAACTACGCCGAGTTCCAGAAGCTGGGCGTCGAGATCTATTCGGTGTCGACCGACACCCATTTCTCGCACAAGGCCTGGCACGACTCCTCCCCGGCCATCGGCAAGATCACCTACACCATGCTGGGCGATCCCTCGGGCCTGGTGACCAACAACTTCGACGCCATGCGGCCGGGCGTGGGCCTGGCCGACCGTGCGACCTTCCTGGTCGATCCGGACGGCGTGATCCAGTTCACCGAGACCACCTCGGAAGGCATCGGCCGCAACGCCGCCGAACTGCTGCGCAAGGTCAAGGCCGCGCAATATGTGCGGTCGCATCCGGGTGAAGTCTGCCCGGCCAAGTGGGAAGAGGGCGAAGCCACCCTGGCGCCGTCGCTCGACCTCGTCGGCAAGATCTAAGACGGAACGCCTATCGGGTCCGGCCTTCGGGTCGGACCCACCCGGCCGCCGCCCTGTTTCGTGGGGGCCGGACCCTATCGCGCAAGCCTCGCCGGGATCGGCTCGAAGGCGGCGCGTCACCCTGGAATTCGAGGACTGCCCCATGCTGGACGCCAATCTGAAATCTCAGCTCGAGAGCTACCTCAAGAACATCGTCCATCCGGTCGAACTGGTCGCCTCTCTGGGCGCCGGGCCCAAGTCGCAGGAGCTGAAGACCCTGCTGGAGGAGATCGTCTCGGTTTCGCACGGCAAGGTCGAGATGGGCCGCGACTATGACGACGAACGCCAGCCCAGCTTCCTGATCCGCAGGAAGGGCACGGACATCGGCGTGCGGTTCGCGGGGATTCCGCTGGGCCACGAGTTCACCTCTCTGGTTCTCGCCCTGCTGCACGTCGGCGGCCATCCGTCCAAGGCGGCGCAGGAGGTGATCCAGCAGGTCAAGGACCTGGAGGGCGACTATGTGTTCGAGACCTATTTCTCGCTGTCGTGCCAGAACTGCCCCGACGTGGTGCAGGCCCTGAACCTGATGAGCGTGCTGAATCCGCGCATCAAACACGTCGCCATCGAGGGCGGCCTGTTCAAGGACGAGGTCGAGGAGCGCAAGATCATGGCCGTGCCGACGGTCTTCCTGAACGGCGAACTGTTCGGCCAGGGCCGGATGGAGCTGGAGCAGATCGTCGCCAAGCTGGATTCGGGCGCCGAGGCGCGGGCCGCCGAGCGGCTGAAGGCCAAGGACCCGTTCGACGTCCTGGTGGTCGGCGGCGGTCCCGCCGGGGCGGCGGCCGCCATCTATACGGCGCGCAAGGGCATCCGCACCGGCATCGTGGCCGAACGGTTCGGCGGCCAGGTGCTGGACACCATGGCGATCGAGAACTTCATCTCGGTGCCCCATACCGAGGGGCCGAAACTGGCCGCCCATCTGGAGCAGCATGTCCGCGAATATGAGGTGGACCTGATGAACCTGCAGAAGGCGGCCAAGCTGATCCCGGCCAAGGTTCCGGGCGGTCTGCACGAGGTGGTGCTGGAGAACGGCGCCAGTCTGAAGTCGCGCACCGTCATCCTGTCGACCGGCGCCCGCTGGCGGCAGATGAATGTGCCGGGCGAGGACCAGTACAAGAACAAGGGTGTGGCCTATTGCCCGCACTGCGACGGGCCGCTGTTCAAGGGCAAGCGGGTGGCGGTGATCGGCGGCGGAAACTCCGGCGTCGAGGCGGCGATCGACCTGGCGGGCATCGTGGCCCATGTGACCCTGATCGAATACGACAGCGAACTGCGGGCCGATGCGGTGCTGCAACGCAAGCTGGCGACCCTGCCGAACGTGCGGATCGTCACCTCGGCCCTGACGACCGAGGTGCGCGGCGACGGCGAGAAGGTGACGGGCCTGGTCTACAAGGACCGCAACTCCGACGCCCATCACGACGTCGATCTGGAAGGCGTCTTCGTCCAGATCGGCCTGGTGCCGAACACCGAATGGCTGCACGGCGCCGTCGCCCTGACGACGCGCGGCGAGATCGAAGTGGATCACCGGGGCGAGACGTCTCAGCCGGGCGTCTTCGGGGCGGGCGACGTGACGACCGTGCCCTATAAGCAGATCGTGGTGGCGATGGGCGAGGGTTCCAAGGCGGGCCTGGCCGCCTTCGACTATATGATCCGCACCGTCCCGGCCGAAGAGGCGGTCGAGGCGGCCTGACGTCCAGGGCGGTTTTCGCTGCAAGGCGAACCGTGTAAGCGCAGGCCAGGTTTAAGGCGGAGCGCGATATGACGGCGGCATCCTCGGGCCGGCTGTGGGGCGTCGCCTCCGGCCTGGGCGCAGGCGCAATGTGGGGGCTGGTCTTCCTGGCGCCCAAGTTTGCGCCCGAGGCCTCGCCCCTGTTGCTGACCGCCGGGCGGTATCTGGCCTATGGGCTGATCGCCGCCGTCCTGATCGCCCCGCGCTGGCGGCGGCTGGCGCCCTTGATCGAGGCGCGGACATGGCGCGCCCTGGTCTGGCTGAGCCTGGCGGGCAATCTGGTCTATTTCGCCTTTGTCGTGGTCGCGGTGCATCTGGCCGGGGTGGCGGCCTCGGCACTGATCGTCGGCATGGTGCCGGTGGTGGTGGCCCTGTGGGGGCTGAGGGACCGCAGCGGACCGTCCCTGTCGCGCGCGGCGCCCCCCATCGTCCTGGCCGCCCTGGCGGTGGCCCTGATCGGCTGGCGGGCCCTGGCTCAGGGGGAGGCGGGGGCGGAGGGACCGACGGGGGCTCAGGCCCTGATCGGCCTGGTCTGCGCCCTGGGCGCCCTGGCGTCCTGGTCGGCCTATGCGGTGGGCAATAGCCGCTGGATGGCGCGGCTGCCCGAGGTCTCGCCCCATGACTGGTCCCTGCTGACCGGCGTCGTGACCGGCGGCCTGGCATTGATCCTGGCGGTCCCGGCGGTTTGGACCGCCCAGGACTGGAGCGGGGGGCAGTGGCTGCATCTGGCGGGGGTCTGCCTGGGCGTGGCCCTGTTGGCCTCCATCATCGGCAACGCCCTGTGGAACCAGGCCAGCCGCCGCCTGCCCCTGTCCATGCTTGGCCAGATGATCGTGTTCGAGACGGTGTTCGCCTTCGTCTACGGCTATGTCTGGGAGGGGCGGGGGCCGGCCCTGGTGGAGATACTGGCCATACTGATGATGATCGTCAGCGTCATCTGGTGCGTGCGCGCCCACGCCCCGCCACGCGGCGCGGAGGAGCCGCCGCACTGATCACGGCGGCTCAGTGCAGCTTGAGCCGACCCGAGACGCGGCGGTGCAGTAGCCGCGACAAGGCCAGGATGACGGTGCGACGGACGCCCAGAATGGCCCGGTGGTGGTCCAGGTGCAGGGCCATATAGGCCCATTTGGCGATCAGCCCCTCGATCAGGAAGTTCGGTCCGCTCAGATTGCCCATCAGCGATCCCACGCCCCGGTCCCCGCCCAGCGACACCAGCGAGCCCCGGTCGCGATAGACATAGGGGCCGGGATCGCGGGCAGGGTCCGCCAGGGCCTGGGCCAGATAGGCGGCCTGCTGGGCGGCCGCCTGGGCGCGAGCGGGGACCGGGCGCCCCTCGGGGCCTGGCGCTTCGGCGCAGTCGCCCAGGGCGTAGATGTCGGGCGCGGAGGTCCGCAGCCGGTCGTCTACGACGAACTGGTTGAGACGTCCCGTCGTCAGGCCGAGGTCGCGGTTGGTCTCGGCGGCCTTGACCCCGGCGGCCCAGACGATCAGGTCGGCGGGGACTGCGCCTCTGGACGTCTCCAGCCGGTCGGCATGGACGGCCTGGACCTTGGCGTCGGTCAGCAGCCTCACCCCCTTGGCCTCCAGGGCCTGGGCCGCCTTGGTCGAAACCCGTTCCGGAAGACCGCCCAGGATACGGGGCGCGGCCTCCACAATGGTGACGTCGATGTCGAACCTCTGGTCCGGCGTCAGGCCCGCAGACAGTTCGTCATGGCCTTCGATCAGTTCGGTGGAGAGCTCCACCCCCGTCGCGCCGGCCCCGACGATGGCGATGCTCAGCCTGCGATCATCCGAATAGGCCGCAGCCAGGAAGGCGCTGGTCAAGCGTTTGTTGAAAGCCTCGGCGTCGGCGACGTCTTCCAGAAGATGGGCGTGTTCGGCGGCGCCGGGCGTGTTGAACAGGTTCGAGCCGCTGCCGATCGCCAGGACCAGGGTGTTGAAGGCCAGGGTGCGCGGGGCGACCAGCACGGCGCCGTCCTGATCGCGGATTTCGCCCAGGGTCAGGGTCTTGTTCGCCGGATCGAGGCCGGTCAGGTCGCCGAAGGCGAAGCTGAAATGGTTGCGGCGCGCCAAGACCGGATAGGACAGGCCCTCCTGATGGCTGTCCAGCGACCCCGCCGCCACCTCGTGCAGGCTGGGCTTCCACAGGTGGAAGATGGAGCGGTCGATCAGCAGGACGCGCCGGCGTCCCTGGCGCGGACCGAACCGACGACCGAGGCGGGCGGCCAGCTCAAGCCCGCCTGCGCCGCCGCCGATGATGACGATGTCATGAACGGGCCGCGGCGCGGCGGCAGGGGAGGAGGAAGCGGTTTGCGTCATGGGGATCTAGCGAGGCCTTCTCGGCAGGGTTCCACTGGCCCCTATGTGGACCCGGCGAGACCGTTTGTCGCGCCCGTTGACGCGCATTCGGCTCTATCTTAGCCATAAGAGGCGGCGATCCGGGCTCCTCTGGCGATCCTTCCGATCGCGATGTCGGCCGCCTCTCGACATTGATGGAGGTAGACGTGGATTTTCTGCTGGCCGAATGGCTGGGCAAGCCCGCATGGATGTGGGTCGGCTTTATCGGAATCGTAGCCCTGCTGCTGGCGCTCGACCTGGGCGTTCTGAACCGCAAGGATCATGAAATCGGGGTTCGCGAGAGCCTGCTGCTGTCTTCGATGTACATTGCGATCGCCCTGGCGTTCGGCGGCTTCGTCTGGTGGGAGCTGGGGTCGGAAAAGGGGCTGGAATATCTGACCGGCTTTGCGATCGAAAAGAGCCTGGCGATGGACAATGTCTTCGTCATCGCCATGATCTTCGGGGCCTTTTCCATACCGCGCATCTACCAGCACCGGGTGCTGTTCTGGGGCATCGTCGGGGTGATCGTCCTGCGGGCCCTGATGATCGCGGGCGGGGCGGCCCTGGTCAGCCGCTATGAGTGGGTGCTGTATCTTTTCGCGGCCTTCCTGGTCTTTACCGGGATCAAGATGTTCGCCGCTCGCCACGAGACCGAGCAGGACATCGCCGACAATCGGCTGCTGGCCTGGCTGCGTCGCCGCCTGCCGGTGACGGAGACCCTGCACGGACACGCCTTCTTCGTCCGCCAGCCGAACAAGGCGGGCCGGACGGCGCTGCACGTCACGCCGCTGTTTCTCGCCCTGCTGATGATCGAACTGGCGGATGTGGTGTTCGCGGTGGATTCGGTGCCGGCCATCTTCGCCATCACCACCGACCCCTATATCGTCTACACCTCGAACATCTTCGCCATTCTGGGCCTGCGGGCGCTGTATTTCGCCCTGGCGGCGGTCATCCACCGCTTCGCCTATCTGAAACAGGCCCTGGCCGTGCTGCTGATCTTCATCGGCGGCAAGGTGATCGCCGCGCCCCTGATGGGACTGGACAAGATCCCGCCCGCCGTCTCGCTGAGCGTGACGGCGGCCATATTGGCCGCAGGCGTCGGCTATTCGCTGTGGCGGACCCGATCGGAGGACGCCAAGCCCGTGTGAACCGAGAGGCCGGCCTGACGATCAGGCCGGCTTTTCTTCCAGCCGCTTGTCCAGATAGGCGCCGACGCGGCGATCGACGGCGGCCATATGGTCCTGCCAGAAGTGGCTGGCGCCCTCTTCCAGCTCATAGTCGATGACGATGCCCTTCTGGGTGCGCAGCTTGTTGACCACCCGCTCGACCTCGACGGGCGGGACGATGGTGTCGGCCGTGCCGTGCAGGAACAGACCCGAGGCGGGGCAGGGCGCCAGGAAGCTGAAGTCGTACATGTTGGACGGGGGCGAAACCGAGATGAAGCCGTCGGTCTCGGGTCGGCGCATCAGAAGTTGCATGCCGATATAGGCGCCGAACTGATAGCCCGCGACCCAGGTCTGGCTGGCGCCGGGATTGTTGGCCTGAAGCCAGTCCAGCGCCGTGGCCGCGTCCGCCAGCTCGCCGATGCCGGAATCGAATTCGCCCTGCGACTTGCCGACGCCGCGCGAATTATAGCGCAGGGTGGCGAAGCCGCGCTGCTGGAACAACTGGTGCAGGGTGACGGCGACCGGATTGTTCATATGACCGCCCGCCTTGGGATGCGGGTGCAGGATCAGGGCGATCGGGGCGTTCGGGCGCTTGCCCGGAGAATAGCGGCCTTCGATGCGGCCGGAGGCGCCGGGCAGGATGACTTCAGGCATAGGGGCTCTGGAATCCGTTCAACTGTCATTTCGCGCGAGCGTAATACTTGACCGCCGAGGTGGGACTTTCTAAGTCCCTCCGCAAGCGCGCCGCCTTTGCGAAGGCGCGGGTTCTAACACAAGAGCCCCGGAAAGCGCGCAATTTTTGAAGGTGCGATATGCGTCTGTCGACCAAGGGACGATACGCCGTCATGGCGATGGCCGATCTGGCGAAGAATGGACGCGGCGCGGGCGGGGAAATCCGGGCGGTTTCCTTAGCCGAGATCGCCGCGCGGCAGGAGATTTCGCTGAGTTACCTGGAGCAGCTGTTCGCCCGGCTGCGCAAGAGCGGCCTGGTCAAGAGCGTGCGCGGGCCCGGCGGCGGCTATCGCCTGGCCAAGGGCGCGGATGAGACGGTGGTGGCGGAAATCGTGCTGGCCGTGGACGAGCCGATCCGCGCGACCCGGTGCGTGGCGCACGGAACACCCAAGGGTTGCATGCTGGCCGGCGAGCGCTGCATCACCCACAACCTTTGGGAAGATCTGGGCGACGAGATCCATCGCTATCTGGCCGGGGTTTCGCTGGAGGATGTGGTGATGAACCGCACCGGCCGGCGACGCCAGCATGTCGATCCGCCCGTGGCGGTGGAGGCGGCGGCATGAGCGCGGTCTATCTGGATTACAACGCCTCAGGGCTGGTGCGGCCCGAGGTTCTGGAGATCATGACCAAGGCCCTGGCCGACAACGGCAATCCGTCGGCGGTCCACGCCGCCGGCCGTCGGGCGCGGGCGCGGATCGAGACGGCGCGCGCCCAGGTCGCCGAACTGGTCGGCGCCGATCCGACGGCGGTGGTGTTCAACTCGGGCGGCACCGAGGCCAATGCGCAAGCGATCGCCAGCGCCCTGGCGGCCGGGTGCGAACGGCTGATCGTGTCGGCGAGCGAACACCCGTGCGTGGCCGAGGCGGCGGCGGCGGCAGGCGCGCCGGTCGAGATTCTGCCGGTCGATGCGAACGGGGTGGTCGATCTGGACTGGCTGGCCGAGGCCTTGGCGCGGCCCGGTCGGGCGGTGGTCGCCATCCATCATGCGAACAATGAAAGCGGCGTGATCCAGCCGATCGCGCAGGCGGCGGCCCTGGTGCGGGCCGCCGGCGGCTGGCTGCACGTCGACGCCATCCAGTCGGCGGGCAAGATCGCCGTCGATATACGGGCTCTGGATGCGGACAGCCTGACCCTGTCGGCGCACAAGCTGGGCGGTCCCCAGGGCGTCGGCGCCCTGGTCTTCAAGGAAGGCGTGTCGGGCGTGCGCATCCTGCACGGGGCGGGGCAGGAACGGGGCCTGCGCGCCGGGACCGAGAACGGGCCCGGGATCGCCGGGTTCGGCGTCGCCGCCGTTTGCGCCGCGCGCGATCTGGAGACTGTCGCGTCGCATGCGGCCTGGCGTGACGCCGCCCAGGCGCGCGTCAAGGCGGCCGGGGCGACCATCATCGGCGAGGGCGCCGATCGCCTGCCCAACACCCTGTTTTTGGCCGTCGAGGGCTGGGACAGCCCGCAACAGTTGATCACCCTGGATCTGGCCGGGATCATGGTGTCCGCCGGTTCGGCCTGTTCCTCGGGCAAGGTCAAGCCGTCCAAGACGATCAGCGCGATGGGACTGAATAGGCTGGCCACGGGGGGCGTGCGCGTCTCCGGCGGCTGGGGCACGACCGAGGGCGACTGGGCGCGGTTCGCCGACGCCTGGGTGGACGCCTGGACCAAACACAAGGCACGCGCCGCCGCGCGCGTGAGAGAGGTCGCCTGATGGCCGCCGTCAAGGAAACCATCGACACCGTCGCCGAACTGGAACGGTACAAGTACGGCTTCACCTCGGATGTGGAGCAGGAGTTCGCCCCCAGGGGGCTGAACGCCGACATCGTGCGCTTCATCTCCGAAAAGAAGGGCGAGCCGGAATGGATGCTGGAATGGCGCTTAGCCGCCTATGAACGCTGGCTGGCGATGGAGGAGCCGACCTGGGCGGCGGTTCGTTACGAGCCCGTCGATTATCAGGACCTGTTCTACTACGCCGCGCCGAAGAAGAAGGAAGGGCCGAAGTCGCTGGACGAGGTCGATCCCGAGATCCTGGACGTCTACAAGAAGCTGGGCATTCCGCTGAAGGAGCAGGAGGTTCTGGCGGGGGTGCAGGGCGCCCCGCGCGTGGCCGTGGACGCCGTGTTCGACAGCGTGTCCGTGGTCACCACCTTCAAGGAGGAGCTGGCCAAGGCGGGCGTGATCTTCATGCCGATTTCCGAGGCCTTGCGCGAATATCCTGAGCTGGTGCGGAAATATCTGGGGTCGGTGGTGCCGGTCTCGGACAACTATTTCGCGGCCCTGAACAGCGCGGTCTTTTCGGACGGGTCGTTCGTCTACATCCCGCCGGGCGTGCGCTGCCCGATGGAGCTGTCGACCTATTTCCGCATCAATGCGAGCCAGACGGGCCAGTTCGAGCGCACCCTGATCATCGCCGACAAGGGCGCTTACGTCTCCTATCTGGAAGGCTGCACGGCGCCGATGCGCGACGAGAACCAGCTCCATGCGGCCGTGGTCGAGATCGTGGCGCTGGACGACGCCGAGGTGAAATATTCGACGGTCCAGAACTGGTACCCCGGCGACGCGGAAGGGCGGGGCGGCATCTATAACTTCGTCACCAAGCGGGCCGATTGCCGCGGCGACCGGTCGAAGGTGTCGTGGACCCAGGTCGAGACCGGTTCTGCGGTGACGTGGAAATATCCGTCCTGCATCCTGAAGGGCGAGGAAAGCTCGGGCGAATTCTACTCCATCGCCATCACCAACGGGCGTCAGCAGGCCGACACCGGCACCAAGATGATCCATCTGGGCAAGAATTCGAAGTCGCGGATCATCGCCAAGGCGGTGTCGGCGGGGAAATCAGACTCGACCTATCGCGGCCTGGTCTCGGTGCATCCGAAGGCGACGGGGGTGAGAAACTTCACCCAGTGCGACAGTCTGCTGATCGGCAAGGAGTGCGGCTCGCACACCATCCCCTATATCGAGGCCCGCAACGGCTCGGCCCAGCTGGAGCACGAGGCGACGACGACGCGCCTGTCGGACGATCAGCTGTTCTACGCCCAGCAGCGCGGGCTGTCGCAGGAGGAGGCGGTGGCCCTGCTGGTCAACGGCTTCGTCCGCGACGTGCTGCAGGAGCTGCCGATGGAGTTCGCCGTCGAGGCGCAGAAGCTGGTGGCGATCAGTCTGGAAGGGAGCGTGGGGTGATGGCGACGCTGTGGTATGATCCGCGCATCAGTCCTATGCGCGGGAAATCATAATGGAAACCATCGCCGTTCCGTTCGATACCGACGCCGCCGATCGGCTGAAGCGCGCTGCTGCAGAGATCGGCATGCCATTGGAAGAATTCATCGCCTCGGCCGCCGAGCAGGTTGTCACCGACGGCGAAGCGCAACTGGGAGCGCCGCTTTCGGAGGCGCAGCTCGCCTCGATCCGTCGCGGCGTCGAAGATGTCGCGGCCGGACGGGTCTATAGCCATGAAGAGGTCTTCGATGAACTGAAGGCGCGCTTCAAGCGATGAGGACCGTCCGATGGTCGAAGGAGGCCAGGGATGGGCAGAGGGAGTGGTTGGATCTGCTGGAGCAGCAGGACCCGCGCCTGACGGATCGAGCCCTGGCTGAAAGCGAAGCCTTGTCGCTGAAGCTTGGCGATCATCCCTTTCGCTATCGGCCGTCGCGATGGAGAGGATTTCGCGAAGCCAGCCTTCTACGCTGGCGCAAGGTCGTCGTCTTTCAGGTTCTGCCTGACGAGGTGGTGATCGTTTCATTTTATGACGCCCGGCAAGACCTTGCCGCCGTCCAGCCCAAGTCAGATTCGAACTAAGATGCTTTCCATCTCTAACCTCCACGTCTCCGTCGGCGACAAGCCGATCCTCAAGGGGCTGACGCTCGAAGTGCCAGCGGGGGAAGTGCACGCCATCATGGGGCCGAACGGGGCCGGAAAGTCGACCCTGGGTTACGCCCTGTCGGGCCGGCCGGGCTATGAGGCGACGGAAGGATCGGTCGAATGGGCGGGCGAGGACCTGCTGGCGCTGGAGCCGGCCGAGCGGGCGGCCAAGGGCGTCTTCCTGTCGTTCCAGTATCCGATCGAGATTCCCGGCGTCCCGGCCCTGACCTTCGTGCGGACGGCGCTGAATGCGCAGAAGCGCGCGCGGGGCGAGGAGGAGGTGGCGGCGCCGGCCTTCCTGAAGCTGGTCCGCGAGGCGTCCCGAAGCCTGAAGATGGACTTCGACATGCTGAAACGTCCTTTGAACGTCGGCTTCTCCGGCGGAGAGAAGAAGCGGATGGAGATCCTGCAGATGGCCCTGCTGGAGCCGTCGCTGCTGATCCTCGACGAGACGGATTCGGGGCTGGACATCGACGCCCTGCGGATCGTGTCCGAAGGGGTCAACGCCCTGCGTTCGCCCGATCGGGCCATGCTGGTCATTACCCACTATCAGCGCCTGCTGGACTATATCAAACCGGACCGGGTCCATGTGCTGGCGGGGGGACGGATCGTGGCCTCGGGCGGGCCGGAACTGGCCTTGCAGCTGGAGGCGGAGGGGTATGACAAATACCTGCCGCCGGTGCTCGAGGGGGCGGCGTGAGCGCGACCTTCGCCATCGACCTGACCGACGCCTCGACCTTTCCGTCGCGGCGAGATGAGGCGTGGAAATACAGCGATCTGAAGCGGTATCTTCGCGAGGCGCCTGAGCTGTCCGGCACGGCGACGGTGGGCGCGCCGGGGCCCTTCTATGACCTGGGCGGCGAGGCTGTCGTCTTCGCCAACGGGCGGGCCGTGGGCGTGACCGACTTCATCGCCTCGGGCGAGCAGACGCTGCGGCTGCGCTACATCTCCGACGCCGTGGGCACGGGCCATACGGCGAGCGCGCGGGTGGCGGCGCGGGCGGGCGCCAAACTGCTGCTGCTGGAGACGCATGAGGGGGCGGGCTCGGCCTATGTCGCCCACAATACGCTGGAGCTGGATGTGGCGGCCGGGGCCGAGGTGACGCGCGTCGTCCTGGTCGAGGAGCCGGAGGACGCCATTTCCGTGTCCGAGGCCCATGTGAAGGTCGAGGCGGGCGGCGTCTATCGCCAGACCGTCATCGCCACCGGAGCCAGGCTGCAACGGATCGAGACCCGGATTTCCCACTTCGCCCAGGGCGCACAGGTCCAGGCCGACGGTCTTTATCTGCTGAACGGATCGCGCCACGCCGACCTGACCAGCGTGGTGCGGCACTTGGAGCATGACGGCGCGACCAGCCAGCTGATCAAGGGCGTGGCGCGCGACACGGCGCGGGGCGTCTTCCAGGGCAAGATCGTGGTCGAGCGCGGGGCCGACGGCACGGATGCGCGGATGGGGCACCACGCCCTGATCGCCTCCGAACGGGCCGAGATCGACGCCAAGCCGGAACTGATCATCTACGCCGACGACGTGCAGTGCGCCCACGGCAATACGGTCGGGGCGCTGGACGAGAGCGCCCTGTTCTACATGCAGCAGCGCGGGGTTCCGGCCGAGGAAGCGCGCGCCCTGCTGACCCAGGCCTTCCTGATCGAGGTCATCGACCGGATCGAGCACGAGGGCGCAAGAGAGGTGGCGCGGGAATGGCTGACGGCTCGGTCGTGACCCTGTTTGATCCCTACGCCGTCCGGGCGCAGTTTCCGATCCTGTCGCGGCAGGTGAACGGGAGACCGCTGGTCTATCTGGACAACGCCGCCTCGGCCCAGAAGCCGCGCGCGGTGATCGACGCCCTGGTGGCGACGATGGAGGGCGGATACGCCAACGTCCACCGCGGTCTGCACACCCTGTCGAACGAGGCGACCGAGGCCTTCGAGAAGGCGCGCGAGATCGTGGCCCGCTTCCTGAACGCCGAGAGCCCCGAACAGGTCGTCTGGACCAAGGGCGGCACCGAGGCGATCAATCTGGTGGCCAATGGGCTGGGGCTTCAAATCCAGCCGGGTGACGAGATCATCGTCTCGGAGATGGAGCATCACTCCAACATCGTGCCCTGGCATCTGCTGCGCGAACGGCGCGGGGCGGTGATCAAATGGATTCCGGTTCTGGACGACGGGTCATTGGACATGGCGGCCTATGCCGATCTGCTGGGGCCGAGGACGCGGATGGTCGCGGTCACCCATATGTCGAACGTGCTGGGCACCATCAATCCGGTGGCCGAGATCACGCGACTGGCGCACGCGGCCGGCGCCCCCCACTCCCAGATCAAGGTGCTGATCGACGGCTGCCAGGGGGCGGTCCATGCGACGCCGGACGTTCAGGCCATCGGCTGCGACTTCTATGTGCTGACGGGGCATAAGCTGTTCGCTCCGACCGGAATCGGCGCCCTGTACGGCAAGGCCGAGGCGCTGGAGGCCCTGCCGCCCTATCAGGGCGGGGGCGAGATGATCGAGACGGTCGAGCAGGACCGCGTAACCTACGCCAAGCCGCCTCATCGGTTCGAGGCGGGGACGCCGCCCATCCTGGAGGCCATCGGCCTGGGCGTGGCGCTGAAATGGCTGACCCAATATGATCGGGCAGCGGTTCAGGCGCATGAGCATGCGCTGTACCAGCATGCGGTTGATCGCCTGCAGGGGCAGAACTGGCTGAGGATCCTGGGTCAGGCGGAAGGCAAGGGCGCGATCCTGACCTTCGCCGTCGAGGGCGCCCACGCCCACGACGTGGCCCAGATCATGGACCGTTACGGGGTGGCGGTGCGGGCCGGACTGCACTGCGCCGAGCCGCTGGCGAAAAGAATGGGGGTGACGTCGAGCACCCGCGCCTCCTTCGCCCTATATAACACCGTGGAGGATGCCGACGCCTTCGTGGATGCGCTGATCAAGGCGCGGAACTTCTTCGTATAACGCCATGACAGACGACCCTATTCAAGACAGCGACGCCTTCAAGGAAGCCTGGGCCGAGCCGCAGAAGAGCGCCCTGTCTCAGGCCGAGCTGGATCAGCTGACCGACGATCTGATTCAGGCGCTGAAAACCGTCTATGATCCGGAAATCCCGGTCGATATCTACGAGCTGGGGCTGATCTACCGGGTGGACGTCAATGACGACCGCGACGTGGTGGTGGACATGACCCTGACGGCGCCCGGCTGTCCCGTCGCCGGCGAAATGCCGGGCTGGGTGGAGACGGCGGTGGAGAAGGTGGAGGGCGTCCGCAGCGCCAAGGCCAATCTGGTGTTCGACCCGCCGTGGGACGCCTCCAAGATGAGCGATGAGGCCAAGCTGGCCCTGAACATGTTCTGATGAGCGAACTTCAAACCACATCCCGTCCGCGCCGCCCGCGCCCCAAGGTCGTGACCCTGACTGACCGGGCCGCCGAGCGGGTGCGTGAGATCCTGGACAAGGCCGACAACAGCCACATCGGTCTGCGGATCGGGGTCAAGAACGGCGGCTGCGCAGGCCAGGAATACACCTTCGCCTATGCCGATGAGATCGGTCCCCTGGACGAGGTGGTCGAGGACAAGGGGGTCACCATATTGATCGAGCCCAAGGCCGTCCTGTTCCTGATCGGCACCGAGATCGACTATGAGACGACCCGGCTGGCCTCGAAATTCGTGTTCAACAATCCCAACCAGACCGACGCCTGCGGCTGCGGCGAGAGCGTCACCATCGTGCCGGCGGCGGGCTGAGCCGAACTAGCCGAAGGTGAAGGCGAAGACCTGGACGCCGGGATCCAGAAATTCGATTTCGAAGGTGCGTTCGCCCACCGGGCCGGCTTGGCGGATCAGCTGATACAGACGCTGGCGGTCGATGCGGCCCAGGCCCTGGGCGTCGATGTCTGATCCCGCGTCCGATCCCGGCGCGGCCCCGTCGATCCGGACCCGGAAGCGCACCCCGGCGTCGCCTTGCCCCGGCCCCATGACCAGATGCAGATCCCGCGCCTTGAACCGGAAAGCCAGGCGTCCGCCCGGCGCCGTCAGGGCGGCGTGTTCCCGCGTCACCCGCCAGGAGCCCGCCAGGCTCCAGTCGTTCAGCTGTAAGGCCGCCGGCCCATAGGTCTTGACGGCGTCGCGCGCGAAACCACCGGGCGAGCGGAAATTCTCGGCCCTGGCGTAGCCGATATAGGTCTCGGGCGAGGCGAGCTGGGCCATGTCGGCGGCGGCCTCGGCGCCCTGGGCCTGGACCTGAACCAGGTCAGAGGCGACGTCGGCGGCGCCCGCCTCTTTCAGCAGTTGCTGAATGACCCGTTCGGACCCGTCATAGTCGCCCTCGCCGAAATGGTGGTGGCGGATCCGGCCCTGGCCGTCGATGAAATAGTGGGCGGGCCAGTACTGGTTCTTGAAGGCGCGCCAGACGGCGAAGTCGTTGTCCATGGCTACCGGATAGGCGACCCCGAGACGGGCGACGGCCTCGCGCACATTGGCCTCGGACTTTTCGAAGGCGAACTCGGGCGTGTGGACGCCGATCACAACCAGTCCCTGATCCTTATATTTTTCGGCCCAGGCGCGGACATAGGGCAGGGCGCGCAGGCAGTTGATGCAGGAATAGGTCCAGAAGTCGACCACCACCACCTTGCCGCGCAGTTGCTCGCGGGTCAGGGGCGGCGAGTTGATCCAGGTCGTGGCGCCGGACAGGGGCGGCATGACGCCCTCGACCGGCAGGTTGTTCAGGTCGGCGGGGGCGGTGTTGGTCGGGACGCCGCGGCCGACCGTCGTCAGCAGGGCCTGTTCGAGCCGTCCCGTGCCGGCGGCCGAAATCCGGGTCAGCAGGCCGGTGTCCAGGCCCAGAGCGATGGCGGCGACCCCGACCAGAACCAGAACCCCCAGGCCGCGCCGCACCCATTCGCCGACGCCCAGGGCGCCCTTCATCGCCTTGAACACCCGCCCGCCGACCAGCAGGGCCAGGGCCAGGGAGGTGGCGGCGCCGGCCGCATAGGCCAGCAACAGGACGGTCGAGCCGACGCCGGCGCCCTGCAAGGCCGCGCCGGTCAGGATCAGCCCCAGGATCGGGCCTGCGCAGGGCGCCCACAGCAGGCCGGTCGCCACGCCCAGCAACAGGGAGGATCGCACCTCGCCCCGGTCGTCCGAGCCGCGCTGGACGCGATCGGTCAGCCAGGACCCGGCCGCCACGAAGGGCCGCATCAACCGGTCCCCTACGGCAGGGATCAGCAGGCTGAGGCCCAGCGCCGCCATGACCGCCAGAGCGATCCATCGCCCGACCTCATTGGCCCGCACCGCCCAGCCGCCGCCGAGCGCCGCCAGACTGGCCACCCCGGCGAAGGTGACGGCCATGCCGACCAGGAGAGGCAGGCCGTTGCGGACGAACGGTCGATCCGCCCGAGCGAAGACGAACGGCAGGACGGGCAGGATGCAGGGGCTGACGATCGTCAGGACGCCGGCGAGATAGGACAAGAGAAACAGGATCATGCGGGCGCCCGATGCGGGTGGAGTTCTCCACATACGAAGCCGGGCGGCCTTCGGTTACCCCGCCGATGACATTATCTCCCACAGATAGACGACCTGCCGGCCGCGAACGGGCTAGACTTCGCGCTTCCGATCCCCGATTCGCTGGCCCATGACGATCCACGCTCCGCCGCCGGAAGGCGGCCGTATCATTGACGAGCCGATGGAGACGGCGCTCAGCCGTCGCTATCTGGCCTACGCCCTGTCGACCATCACCAATCGCGCCCTGCCGGACGTGCGCGACGGGTTCAAACCCGTGCACCGGCGCATCCTGTACGCCATGCACCAGATGCGGCTGAACCCGCAGGCGGCGGCGCGCAAATGCGCCAAGGTGGTCGGGGAGGTCATGGGTGGATACCACCCGCACGGCGACGCCTCCATCTATGAGGCCCTGGTGCGCCTGGCCCAGGACTTCGCCCAGCGCTATCCGCTGGTCGACGGCCAGGGGAATTTCGGCAATATCGACGGCGATAGCGCGGCGGCTATGCGCTATACCGAGTGCAAGCTGACCCCGGCCGCCGTCCTGCTGCTGGAGGGGATCGACCAGGACGCGGTCGATTTCCGCCCCACCTATGACGATCAGGACGAGGAGCCGGTCGTCCTGCCGGCCGGTTTCCCCAATCTTCTGGCCAACGGGTCTTCGGGCATCGCCGTGGGCATGGCGACCTCCATCCCGCCGCACAATGTCGGCGAACTGATCGACGCCTGTCAGCTGTTGCTGGAGCGACCCGAGGCGACCACGGACGAGCTGGTGCAGTTGGTCCCCGGACCCGACTTCCCCACCGGCGGCGTGGCTGTAGAAGGCCGCGCAGCCATTCTGGACGCCTATGAGACGGGCCGGGGCGGGGTGCGGCTGCGCGCGCGCT
Organism: Brevundimonas sp. GW822-FHT03E11; assembly: GCF_058801445.1. Taxonomy (NCBI): domain Bacteria; kingdom Pseudomonadati; phylum Pseudomonadota; class Alphaproteobacteria; order Caulobacterales; family Caulobacteraceae; genus Brevundimonas; species Brevundimonas sp. GW822-FHT03E11. Next base: position 225,441 of record NZ_JBXANG010000004.1, read on the forward strand.
GGGAGACCGAGGACCTGGGCCGCGGCGTCTGGCGGATCGTCGTCACCGAAATGCCGTACCAGGTGCAGAAGTCGCGCCTGATCGAGGCGCTGGCCGACCTGATCGAGCAGAAGAAGGCGCCCCTGCTGGGCGATGTGCGCGACGAGTCGGCGGAGGATATCCGTCTGATCCTGGAGCCCAAGAATCGGACCATAGAGCCTGAAATGCTGATGGAAAGTCTGTTCAAGCTTTCCGATCTCGAGGTCCGTTTCCCGATCAATATGAACGTGCTGGACGCCGACGGCACCCCGCGCGTCATGGGGCTGAAGGCCTGTCTCAAGGCCTTCCTGGATCACCGGCGCGAGGTGCTGAACCGACGGTCGCAATGGCGGATCGCCCGGGTCGAGAAGCGGCTGCACCTGCTGGAAGGCCTGCGCATCGTCTTCCTGAACCTGGACGAGGTGATCCGCATCGTCCGCGAGGAGGACCAGCCCAAGGCCGTCCTGATCGCGCGCTTCGGCCTGACCGAGGTCCAGGCCGACTTCATCCTCGACACCCGGCTGCGGCAGCTGGCGCGTCTGGAAGAGATGACGATCGAGAATGAATTCAAGGAGTTGTCGGAAGAACTTGCCAATCTGAAGGCGCTTACGTCGTCGGAAGGCAAGCAGTGGAAGGCTGTTTCCAAAGAGCTTGAGGCGGTGCGCAAGGCGCTGATCTCGCCGCGGCGCACGACGATGGGCGAGGCGGTCGACGCCTCGGCCTTCGTGGCCCCCGAGGCCTTCATCCCGCGCGAGGCCATCACCGTCATCCTGTCGGAGCGCGGCTGGATCCGCGCCGCCAAGGGCAAGGTCGAGGATCCTTCGGAGCTGAAGTTCAAGGAAGGCGACAAGCTGGCCTATCTGGTCCCGGCCTATACGACCGACAAGCTGCTGGTCGGGGCGTCGGACGGCCGGATCTTCACCATCGGCGCGGACAAGCTGGCGTCGGGCCGCGGCCACGGCGAGCCGCTACGGCTGATGATCGATCTGGACGAGAAGGCCGAGATCATCAATCTGCTGGCGCACCAGCCGGGCGGCAAGCTGCTGATCGCCTCAAAGGCCGGCTACGGCTTCATCGCGCCCGAGGACGACACCCTGGCCCAGAAGCGGGGCGGCAAACAGGTGCTGAACGGCGAGATGCTGGCCATGCTGCGCGTGCCGACCAGCCCTATGGGGGATCACGTCGCGACGATCGGCGAGAACATCAAGACCTTGATCTTCCCTCTGGCAGAACTGCCCGAAATGGGGCGCGGCAAGGGTGTGAAGCTGCAGAGCTTCAAACAGGGCGGCCTGGCCGATGTGACGGTCTTCAACGCCGAACAGGGGCCGGAATGGGCCGACGGCGGCGGCCGCCGGCGCAACTGGCCCGACTGGAAGGACTGGCTGGGCAAGCGCGCCGGCGCCGGTCGCCAGGGGCCGAGGGGCTTGCGGAAGTTCAGATAGGGGGCGGCTGGTCTTCCAGCCGCATCCAGCCCAGCTTGCCCAGCACCTCGAGGGGGCGGAAGTCCGCCTTGTAGTCCATCTTCTCCGAGCCCCGGACCCAGTAGCCCAGATAGACGAAGGGCAGGCCCACCTGGGCCGCCTGGCGCACATGATCAAGGATGGCGAAGCGGCCCAGGCTGCGGCGGTCAAGACGCGGATCGTAGAAGCTGTAGACCATGGACAGGCCGTCACGGAGCAGGTCCGTCAGGGTCACGGCGACCAGGTCGCCGGGGCCGCCGTCGTCGGACGGCAGGCGGTATTCGATCAGATGGGTGCGCACGGCCGTGTCCTCGACCATGGCGACATAGTCGAGCCAGCCCATATCGCTCATGCCGCCCAAGGGATGGCGGCTGGTCAGATAGCGGCGCAGCAGCTGGAACTGTTCGGTCGTGGCCTCGGCCTCGACCAGGGCGCGCGTCAGGTCGGCGTTGCGCGCCAGAACCTTGCGCTGGGATCGGCTGAAGGCGAAGTCCGGCACAGGCAGGCGGACGGAGACGCAGGCGTCGCAGGCCTCGCAGGCGGGGCGATAGGCGATGTTCTGGCTGCGGCGGAAACCCGCCAGGGTCAGTTCGTCATTGACGTGGGCGCCGTCCGAAAAGGGGAGGTTTGCGAAGACCTTCCGTTCCGTCTTGCCCGGCAGATAGGGACACGGGGCGACCGAGGTCATGAAGAACCGGAGCTGGCGTGTCGGCACATGTTGGGTCACGACTCTAGGTCCGCACCCGATCTGGCCCAAAATAGGACGGTCTGACGCTCATGCCGCGATTTGGCGCGATTGAGCGCTCGGCGGCAAGCGCCAAGGCGCCACAGCCGCTCAGGATCACAGCGAGGTGTCCATAGGCAGGACCGGGGCCTCGCGCAGCAGGACGATGGCGATGCGGCGGTTGCCGGGCAGGCTGGGATCGTCGGGATAGAGGGGGTCAGAGCCCGCCTTGCCGGCGACCGAATAGACCCGATCGGGGTCCACGCCCGCGCTTTGCAACACCAGGCGCGAGCCGTTGGCCCGTTCGGAGGATAGGGTCCAGTCCGCCGGGCCGCTGGCGCGGTTCGACCCTGGCGTGGCGCTGGTGTGGCCGGTGATGGAGATGCGGTTGGGCAGCTGGTTGATCACCTTGGCGACCGCGCGCAGCAGAACCTGAGCCCGCGCATTGGGGCGGGCCGAGTTGTTGTCGAACATGGACCGGCCTTCCTGGTCCACCAGCTGGATGCGCAGCCCCTCCGGCGTCTGGTCCACGATCAGCTGTTTGGACAGTTCGGCCAGTTCCGGCATCGACTGCATGGCCTGGCGCAGCGATTCCGCCGCACTGGCGAACTCGGCCGCCTCGCGCTTCTGGATTTCGGCCTGCAGGGCGGCGTCGCTGGCGGAGGTGAGGTTTGAGCTGGGGCCGGTGTTGGTCGTCTCCGGCGGGGCCTCGGGCGCCAGCTGTTCGATGACCGACTGCGAGCCCGAGCTCTTGGGACCGTCGTCGCCCAGCGCCGTGCCGCCCAGAAGGCCGCCCGAACCCGAGGTGGTTTCGGACACGCTGGCGGGGGCGAAATATTCCGCGATGCCCTTCTTCTGTTCCGGGTCGGTCGTGTTGATCAGCCACATCAGCAGGAAGAAGGCCATCATGGCCGTCACGAAGTCTGCATAGGCCACCTTCCAGGCGCCGCCGTGGTGGCCTCCGCCGGAGACCTTTTTCACCTTCTTGATGAGGATCGGACGATCGCTCACGGACATGGACGCACCCCGGCAAGTTCGCGCCAGCATGACGCGGCAAGGTTAACCGCCCGTTGACCCCCAGCCTGGGTTGAACCCTTGTCCGACCCGGCCTAGTCCAGGGCGGAAACACGGGAGCCTGCCATGAAGATCGCTTTCGCCGGCCTGGGGGTCATGGGCGCCCCGATGGCGCGTCACCTGGTGAACGCCGGCCATGAGGTCGTCGGCTTCAACCGCACCCAGGCCAAGGCGCAGGCCTGGGCCGAGGCCGTGGGCGCGCGGGCGGCCGCGACCGTGTCGGAGGCGGCGCAGGGGGCGGAGCTCTTCATCCTGTGCGTCGGCAATGACGATGACGTGCGTGCGGTCGTGACCGAGGCCCTGCCGCACCTGGCCGAAGGGGCGGTCATCGTGGATCACACCACGACCTCGGCCCGGCTGGCGCGGGAAATGGCCGAGGCGGCGGCCGAGGCGGGGCGCGCCTTTATCGACGCTCCGGTCTCCGGCGGTCAGGCGGGCGCCGAAAACGGCCAGCTCAGCGTCATGGCCGGCGGCGAGGCCGAGGCTCTGGCCCGGGTGGAACCGGCGCTGAAAGCCTATTCCAAGGCGATCAAACATATGGGACCGGCGGGTTCGGGCCAGCTGACAAAGATGGTCAATCAGATCGCCATCGCCGGGGTGGTCCAGGGCCTGGCCGAGGCGGTCCATTTCGCTCAAGTCGCCGGCCTGGATACGGACGCCGTCTTCGACGCCGTGTCCAAGGGGGCGGCCCAGAGCTGGCAGATGGACAATCGCTGGAAGACCGCCGCCCAGGGCCGGTTCGACTTCGGCTTCGCCGTCGATTGGATGCGAAAGGATCTGGGCCTGGTTCTGGACGAGGCGCGGTCGAACGGGGCGCGCCTGGCCCTGACGGCCCTGGTCGATCAGTTCTACGCCGAGGTCCAGGCCATGGGCGGCAATCGCTGGGACACCTCCAGCCTGGCTGCGCGGCTTCAGCCCAAGAGCTGAAGCCGCCGGCGCGGGCGGGTTAAGCCGTCTCCCAGCCCTTTTCGATCGCCCAGACTGCGAAGGCGTAGTCGTGGGCGACCTCCTTCAGATAGTCGAACCGGCCGGCCGCGCCGCCGTGGCCGGCCTCCATATTGATCTTCAGCAGGACGGGCTTGCCCGAGGTGGTGGCGGGCCGCAGCTTGGCGACCCACTTCTCCGGCTCCCAATAGGTCACCCGTGGATCGGACAGGCCGCCCGTCGCCAGGACGGCGGGATAGGCCTGGGGCTTCACCTGATCATAGGGGCTGTAGCTCATCATATAGTCGTAGGCGTCCGGGTCCTCGATCGGATTTCCCCATTCGGGCCATTCCGGCGGCGTCAGCGGCAGGGAGGTGTCGCTCATGGTGTTGATGACGTCGACGAAGGGCACCTGGCCGATAATCCCGGCCCAGAGGTCGGGCCGCATATTGTTGACGGCGCCCATCAGCATGCCGCCGGCCGAGCCGCCCTGGGCCACGATATTGCCGGCGCGGACGTAGTTCTGCGCGATCAGATGTTCGGCGGCGGCGATGAAGTCGGTGAAGGTGTTCTTCTTGGTCATCCGGCGGGCGCTGAGGAACCAGCCCCAGCCCTTGTCCGATCCGCCCCTGATGTGGGCGATGGCGTAGATCCAGCCGCGATCGACCAGCGACAGCCGAATGGTCGAAAAGCTCGCCGGCATGGGAATGCCGTAGGAGCCGTAGCCGTAGAGCAGCAGAGGGGCCGAGCCGTCGATCGGCGTGGTGCGGCGGCGCAGGACCGTGACAGGCACCAGCTGGCCGTCGGCGGCGGGGGCGTTCAGCCGTTCGACCACATAGTCTTCGATATTGTGTCCCGACGGGATTTCTTGAGTCTTGCGCAGCGTGCGTTCCCGCGACGCCATGTCGTAGTCATAGGTCTGGGTCGGGGTGGACGGCGAGTTGTAGCTGTAGCGGGTCGTCGTGGTGTCGAACTCCGACGCGCCCGACAGCGACAGGGCGAAGGCCGGTTCATCGACGGCGATCGCATGTTCGGCCCCGGCGCGATCGCGGATGATGATGCGGGTGTTGGCGTCGGCCCGTTCCTGGCGCGCCAGATGATGGCGGGTCAGGTCCATCCCCTCGATGAATCGGCCCGGCGTATGGGGGACGAGATCCGTCCAATGCGCCCTGCCGGGCGTTTCGGTCGGCGCCTGAACGATCTTGAAGTCGATGGCGTCGTCGGCGTTGGTGCGGATCACCCAGCGGTCGTCCCAGTGATCGACGTCATAGCGGACGGCGACCTGGCGCGGCTCCAAAACGACCGGCGCAGCGGTCGGGTCGTCGGCGGGGATGTAGCGGGCCTCGGACGTCTCCTGGTTCTGGATGCCGATGACGATGAACCGGTCGTCGGCGGTGCGGCCGACGCCGATGAACATGCCGTCGTCCGCCTCCTCATAGACCAGGGTCGTCTCGCCGCCGCGCGCCGGGCGGCGGAAGATCTTGTCCGGCCGTCCGTTGTCGTCGCGATTGGTCCAGAAAATCCACCGGCTGTCAGGCGAGAAGGTGAAGTCGCCGGTGGCGCTCTCGATCACATCGGGCAGGACGGCGCCGGTCGCCAGATCCTTCACATAGATCTTGTGCACCTCGGACCCTTGCGCGTCCTCGGCATAGGCGAACAGGCTGTGGTCAGGGCTGTGGGCGGCGGCCGAGACCTCGGAATAGGCCTTGCCTTCGGCCAGTTCATTGGCGTCCAGCAGCAGTTGGGGAGTCGGGGCGACGATGAAATTCTTCGTCACCGGCCGGCCATCGACCATCCAGGTTCCCTGGCGCTCGACGCGCATGTAGCGGGGATGCTGGTCGCCCGTGCGGTACTCGACATAGTAGGTCCAGTCGCCGTCAGGCGCGGGGACGGAACTGTCGTCCTCCTTGATGCGGCCGCGCATCTCCTGGAACATCGTCTCCTGAAGAGGGAGTGTGGAGGCCATCATGGCTTCGCGATAGGCGTTTTCGGCTGTCAGATGCTCTTTGACTTCGGCCTTGATCAGGGTCGGATCGCGCAGCACCGCCTGCCAATTGTCGTCCTTCATCCACTGGTAGTCGTCGGTGCGGGTGCGACCCAGCTGTTCGATGACGACGGGGATCTTCTTGGCGACAGGGGGTTGGGGCATCGAGGCTCCGGAAGACTGGCGGGCGAGGGCGGGGGAGGCCGAGGCGGCCAAGGCCGTCGCAGCGGTGGACAGGAGGATTTGGCGTCGGTTCATGATCGGCTCCCGGGCGTGAGGAGGCGACCTTGGGCGTTTGGGCCGCCCAAGGTCAAATCAAGATCGCGTCGGGCGTCAGCCCGCCAGGGCCTCGACCGTCATCCGTTTCAGCAGGTCGCCACCCTGGCCCACGGCCGCCAGGCGGCTGGAGACATGGCCCAGGACATTGGCGGCATAGAGTTCGTAGAGGTCCAGCTTGCCCTGCAGCCAGACGGGATCGCCGTCGGCGGCGTCCAGCCGCGCCTTGGCGGCCAGCGCCCCCTTGGCCAGCATCCAGCCGCCGATGACGTCGCCCAAGAGCTTCAGATAGGCGTCCGCTGCGGCCAGGACGTCGGCCGCCGCATCCGGGTCGGCCTTGCGGTCCAGCAGCCACAGGGTGGCGTCCTCCACCGCCTCGACGGCCGTTGCGAACCGTTCGACCGGCTTGCCGGCATAGAGGCCAGAGAGGTCGGCCAGCGTCGTCTTCATGTCGGCGATGAGGGCCTTGGCCGCCTCGCCCCCGTCCATCGACAGTTTGCGCCCGACCAGATCCATGGCCTGGATGCCGTTGGTGCCCTCGTAGATCGGGGCGATTCGGGCGTCGCGATAGTATTGAGCCGCGCCCGTCTCCTCGATGAAGCCCATGCCGCCATGGACCTGGACGCCCAGGGAGGCGACTTCGCATCCGACGTCGGTGGACCAGGCCTTGGCGATGGGGGTGAACAGATCCTCGCGGGCCTTCCAGCGGCGGCGCGCCTCTTCCGTTTCGGCATGACGGGCCAGATCGGCGGCGACGCCGGTCGACAGGCACAGGGCGCGAGCGGCCGCAGTCTTGGCCTTCATCACACCCAGCATCCGACGCACGTCCGGATGATCGAAGATCGGGGCGTTGGCTTCCCCGGTCCAGACCGATCGACCCTGGCGGCGGTCCAGCGCATAGGCCAGGGCGTGCTGATAGGCGCGTTCGGCGATGCCGACGCCTTCGACCCCGACGGCCAGGCGGGCGGCGTTCATCATGACGAACATATGGGCCAGGCCCTCGTTCGGACGTCCGACCAGCTCGGCCCGCGCGCCCTCATAGGCCATGACGCAGGTGGGCGAGGCGTGGATGCCCAGCTTGTGCTCGACCCCGACGGGACGGAAGGCGTTGCGTTCGCCCAGGCTTCCGTCGTCCTTGACGAGGAATTTCGGCGCCAGGAACAGGCTGATCCCCTTGGGCCCCTTGGGCGCGTCGGGCAGGCGCGCCAGGACCAGATGGATGATGTTGTCCGTCGCGTCGTGATCGCCCCAGGTGATGAAGATCTTCTGACCGTGGATGGCGTAGGTTCCGTCGCCGTTCGGCGTCGCCGTCGTGATCAACGAGCCCAGGTCCGATCCGGCGCCCGGCTCGGTCAGCACCATGGCGCCGGTCCATTCGCCGCTGACGAGCTTGGTCAGATATGTCGCCTTCTGCTCTTCCGTGCCGACCTGCTCCAAGGCCTCGATGGCGGCGAGAGACAGCATTGGACACAGGCCGAAGGCCATGTTGGCGGCGTGGACGGTCTCATAGGCCGCCAGCTCCAGGGCCTTGGGCAGGGCCTGGCCGCCCGCCTCGACCGGCGCCGACAGACCGGTCCATCCGCCGGCGGCGAACTGGCGATAGGCGTCGGCGAAGCCGGGAGCGGCCGTGACGGCGCCGTTGGCGTAGAGCGAACCCTTCTGGTCCCCGATGCGGTTCAGCGGGGCCAGCACCTCCTGCGAAAACTGTCCGGCCGCCTCCAGCACGGCTGAGGCGACGTCGGAATCGTAATCCGGAAAGGCGCCGGTGGCGGCGACGTCCGCCATGCCGGCCACGGCCTCCAGGGTGAAGGCCAGATCACGAACGGGGGCGCGGTAGCTCATGGGTTTCCTCAATGTCCTTTCCGGCTTAAGTGCCTCGCCGAAGCCCCCCGTCGCAAGAGAGACTTGGCGCAGTCGGGGCAGTCGGGGCACAGTGACGCCCTGCCGCGAGGGAAGGGAAGTCGTCATGGCCGAGCCGCGCAATCGCTATTCGTCGGTGTCACTGGCTTTGCACTGGATCATCGCTGCGGCGATCCTGGTCCAGGTGCTGCTGATCACCGCCCATGAGAGCACGGAGGGGCCGCTGTCCGGGCAGTTCGTCATGCTGCACAAGTCGCTGGGCGTGTCGATCCTGATCCTGACCCTGGCTCGCATCGGCTGGCGACTGGCGCATCCGGCCATTCCCTTGCCCGCGTCGATGCCGCGCTGGGAGCGGCTGGCGGCGCGCGCCACCCATGTCCTGTTTTACGTCGTCCTGATCGCCATGCCTCTGTCGGGCTGGCTGGCCACCTCGGCGGCGGGACGCGGCTTCGCCTGGTTCGGCCTGTTCGACTGGCCCCTCTTGCCGGTGGGCGGCGGGCGCGAGGCCGCCGGTCGGTTCATGGACGTGCATGAGACGGTGATGAAGGGCCTCTATGTCCTGATCGCCCTGCATGTCGCCGCGGCGCTGAAGCATCAGTTCATCAACCGCGACAATGTGCTGCATCGGATGATCCCCCTGATCCCGCGGCGGCCGTGAGGAGCGCGGGCGACCCGCCGGATCAGGCCGCCGCCGCCCTGCGCCGCGGCGAACTGATCCTGCTGCCGACCGAGACGGTCTATGGCCTGGGCGCCGACGCCGCCGATCCGCGAGCGGTGGCCGCCATTTTCGAAGCCAAGGGAAGACCTCGGTTCAACCCCTTGATCGCGCACGTCTCTGACGCCGCCGCCGCTGAGGCGATCGGTCTGTTCGACGCCGCCGCCCGCGCCCTGGCCCAGGCCTTCTGGCCGGGGCCGATGACGCTGGTGGTCCCGGTGCGGGATCGGACCCGCGTCTGCGATCTGGCGCGCGCGGGGTTGGACAGCGTCGCCGTGCGCGTTCCCGGCCACGCCCAGGCGCGGGCTGTGCTGTCGATGTTCGGCGGCCCCGTCGTGGCGCCGTCGGCCAACCGCTCGGGCCGGCCCAGTCCGACGACCTTCGCCGACGCCGTGGAGGAGACCGGCTTCGCCGTCTCGGCCGCCGTGGACGGCGGTCCTTGCGCCGTCGGTCTGGAAAGCGCCGTCGTTTCGGTCCTGGATGGACGGGTCGCCCTGCTGAGACCCGGCGCCGTCACCCGAGCGGAGATCGAGGCCGTGGTCGGTCCCCTGGACGAGGGCGGCGACGGGCGACGCTCGCCGGGTCGGCTGGCCGTCCACTATGCGCCTGACGCCCCGGTGCGGATCGAGGCGACCCAACCGCGTCCGGGCGAAATCCTGCTGGGGTTCGGGCCGGGCGTCGGCGACCCCCGCTGGAGTCTCAGTCCTTCCGGCGATCTGCGAGAAGCCGCCGCTAACCTATTCAGGTTGCTCAGAGAAGCAGACCGAGCCAAGCCGGCGGGCATAGCCGTGGCGCCCATTCCTTCCTCCGGACTGGGCGAGGCGATCAACGACAGGCTTCGGCGAGCGGCGGGCTTCGTCGGCTAACCGAACCGCGCCTGAAGATCGACGCTGGAGCGGCGTCCGACGCTGGCGAGACAGGTCTCCAGCCAGTCGTCCGCAGCCGCCCGGCCACGGGCCTTCAGGTCGGTCAGGAAACTCCATTCCGTGTTGAACTTCGACCTCAAGGACAGGTCCGACAGCCAACCGTCGGCCTCGATGGCGTGCAGTCGCAATTGTCGATAGGGGCCTGAGCCGTGTTTCAACTGTCCCTGGCTGATCATTTCTCCGGCCATGGCGATGGCGCGGAGTTCGGCCAGCAGCGGCGCGTTGAAGAGGATCTCATTCAACCGATCAACGATGTCGCCCGCCGCGCGGGGCGTCTCGTCGCGCACCATCGGGTTCAGCGTCACCAGCAGCACGTCGTCCGGCGTATCGTCCCCCGTCAGGGGCCAGAGCGGCGGATTGGTCAGATAACCGCCGTCCCAGTAAGGCTCCCCCTCGATCTCGACGGCCTGAAACAGGTGCGGCAAACAGGCCGAGGCCATCAGGACGTCGGCGGTGATCTCGCTGGACGCGAAGATGCGGGCCCTGGCCTGGCGCACGGCCGTGGCGGCGACGAACAGTTTGACGTCGGAGCCCTGGACCGCCTGAAAATCCACGGCCGTCTTCAGAACCCGCTTCAGAGGATTGTGGTTCAAGGGATTGAATTCATACGGGCTCATTGACAGAGCCAAGGTTTCTCCGGCGCGCCAGAGCGGCGTGTCCTTCAGCCAGTCGGGCGCCTGGGCCGGATTCCACAGGGCGCTGTCGCCGAAGACGTTGCGGCCCCCCGACTGGTTGATCTCGCGCCACAGCCGGTCCAGGGCGGCGCGGGCGTCGCCGCTCGCCAGGCCGGAAACCAGGGCGGCGCCGTTCATGGCGCCGGCGGACACGCCCGAGACCGCGCGGATATCCAGCCGATCGTCTTCCAGCAGTCGATCCAGCACCCCCCATTGGAAGGCGCCGTGCGCCCCGCCGCCCTGAAGCGCCAGACAGAAGGGCCGCCGTCCTGTCGAGGCGGCGGCGAGGTCCGTCGGCTCGGCGGTCTTGCGTTTGAAGATCGCCATAGGTCGGCCCTCGCTGGGATGATCTTATTGAGCGGTCCAGCCGCCGTCGATCGAGAAACTGGCGCCGTTGGCCGAGGCGCCCAGGTCGCTGACCAGATAGAGGAACAGCCCCGCCAACTGATCCGTCGTGACGAACTGTTTGGTCGGCTGGGCGGCCAGGATCACGTCGCTCATGACCTTTTCAGGACTGATGCCGCGGGTGCGGGCCTGGTCTTCGATCTGCTTTTCCACGATCGGCGTATGGACGAAGCCGGGGCAGATGGCGTTGCAGGTGATGTTGTCCTGCGCCAGCTCCAGCGCCACCGTCTTGGTGAAGCCGATGACGCCGTGTTTGGCCGCGACATAGGCCGATTTGAAGGGGCTGGCGACCAGGCCGTGGGCCGAGGCCATGTTGACGATCCGACCACGCCCCTGGGCCTTCATGATCGGGATGGCGGCGCGGGTAGCGTAGAAGGCCGAGGACAGGTTGATGGCGATGATCTGTTCCCATTTGTCGGTGGGAAACTTCTCGACCGACTCCACATGCTGGACGCCGGCGTTGTTGACCAGAATGTCCAGGCGGCCGAACTCGCGCTCGGCGAAGGCGACCATGTCGGCCACCTCCTCGCCGCGCGTCATGTCGGCGGGGTGATAGCGCACCCGCACGCCGGAAGACGCCTCAAGCGCGGCGCGGGTGCGCTCGATCTCGGCCGGATCGCCCAGCCCGTTCAGGACCACGTCGCCGCCCCGCGTCGCCACCGCGCGCGCCAGGGCCAGGCCGATGCCCGAGGTCGAGCCCGAGATCACCGCCGCCTGACCCTTCAGATCACCGATGTCGCGGAAGTCAGGGGACTGGGGCGAGGTGGACATGGATGCGCCTTTCGTTCTTTCGCGAGAGACTAGCGGGGGCGCCCGGCGAAGATCAAGAATTTCCCGACCTGATGAATATCCATTCGGTCTCGGTCGAGGCCGCCTTGTCGAAACCGTAGCCGTCCCGGTCGAAAGCCTTCAGATCCTCGACTCGTTCCAGCCGTTCGTCGATGGCGAAGCGGCTCATGGCGCCGCGCGCCTTCTTGGCGAAGAAGGAGACGATCCGCGTTTCGCCGTTCTTCTCCTCGCGGAACTGGGGCGTGACGACCGGCAGTTTCAGAGCCTTGGCGTCGACGGCGCCGAAATATTCCTGGCTGGCCAGGTTGACGACGACCGGATCGGGCGATCCCTGGGCTCTGAGGTCTTCGGCGTCGGCGTTCAGCTGTTTGGAGATCCGATCGCCCCAGAAATCATAAAGGCTGGAGCCGCGGCGGGTCTTCAGCCGCGTGCCCATTTCCAGTCGATAGGGCTGGATCCGGTCGAGCGGACGCAGCAGCCCGTAGAAGCCGGACAAAATCCGCAGATGGTCCTGGGCGAAGGCCAGGGCGGCGGCGTCCAGCTCTCGCGCCTTCAGCCCCTCATAGACGTCGCCGGCGAAGGCGAAGGCGGCCTGGACGCCGTCCGTCGATTCCGGATCGAACGCCCTGAACCGTTCCAGATTCAAGGTCGCCAGATCATCCGAAATCCCCATCAGGCGACGCAGGTCGGCCTTGGTCTGACGCCGCGCCGTCGCCGCCAGGCTGGCGGTGTCTTCCAGAAAGCGACGCTCCGTGCCGGGCAGGGCCGGATCGGCCGGCGAGAAGTCGAGCCGTTTGGCGGGAGAAAGAAGGATCAGCAAGGGACGGCTCCGTGATGGCGCCGCTCACATAGGCCGCTTCTGCGAAGATTTGAACGGGCGAGGCCGGAATGCCGCGGCTCAGCCGCCGAAGCCGCCCTGATCGAGGAAGGCCTGCTCTTGCGGCGTCGTCGCGCGGCCCAGGGCGAGGTTGCGGTGGGGAAAGCGGCCGAAGCGCACGATGATGTCGCGGTGCAGGCGGCCCCATTTCTCCAGCTCGGCGTCGCCGGCGACCAGGGCCAGGTAGCGGTCCTGATCCTCGAGCCGTTCGGAATGTTCGAAGGGCAGCAGGAGGAAGTTCTTCAGCTCGGGTTCGACCCGGAGGTGCCAGCCGCGCGCCACCGCCTGTTCGGCGAACATCAGGGCCAGGGGATCGGTGGCGAACTGATGGGCCGTGCCGCGGAAACTGTTCCTCGGATACTGATCCAGCAGGATCAGCAGGGCCAGGGCGGTCTCGGGGGCCTCGATCCAGTCGTCGCGTTCGCGCCGGGCGGCCGACAGGTGCAGATCCTGGCCGCGCGACCGAAACTGGGCGTCGAAGGCCTCGTCCTTGGCGAACCACTTTTCGGGCCCGGTCTCTTTCCAGAAGGCGACGACGTCGAATGCGGTTATGAAGGGGGCCATGACCAACATCTTAGCCAATCCGCTGCCCGTCTTCCATGACCGCGACTGCGACCTTTCGATCATCCGCGGCAAGCGCGTGGCCATGATCGGCTACGGCAGTCAGGGACGCACCCATGCGCTGAACCTGCGCGATTCGGGCGTGACCGACATCGTGGTCGGCCTGAAGCCCGGGTCGAAGACGCGGGCTGTGGCCGAAGCCGACGGATTTAAGGTGATGACGGCGGGCGAGGCGGCGGCTGGGGCGGACGTGGTCGCCGTCATGACCTCCGACGAGGCGCATCGCGACCTGTGGCGCGACGAACTGGCGCCTGCTGTGCGGCCCGGCGCGGCCCTGGTCTTCGCCCACGGCCTGTCGGTGCGATTCGGCCTGGTGGAGCCCCGCGACGATCTGGACGTGATCCTGGCCTCGCCCAAGGGGATCGGGCCGCGCATCCGCGACCTGTACGAGGCCGGGGAGGGGGTCTTCTGCCTGTTCGGGGTGCATCAGGACGCCACGGGCGGGGCCCATGCGCTAGGCCTGTCCTATGCGGCGGCCCTGGGGTGCGGACGCAAGGGCATCCTCGAGACGACGATGCGGGACGAGTGCGAGAGCGACCTGTTCGGCGAACAGGTGGTGCTGTGCGGCGGGATCGCCGAACTGATCGATTCGGCCTTCATGAAACTGGTCGAGGCCGGCTATCCGGCCGAGGTGGCCTGGTTCGAATGTTTCTACGAGGCCAAGCTGGTCACCGACCTGATGTACGAGCGCGGCATAGCCGGCGCCTTCGCCAAGATCTCCAATACGGCGGAGTACGGGGCTTACCGCACCGGGCCGCGCGTGATCGGCGCCGAATCGCGCGCCGCCATGGATCAGGTCCTGGCCGAGGTTCAGGGCGGGGGATTCGTGCGGGATCTGATGGCGGACTATGACGCCGGCTCGCCCGACCTCATGGCGCGGCGCGCGGCCCTGGGGCGGCGGCCGATCGAGTCGGTGGGGGCGCGTCTGAACGCGGTGGCGCGGCGGGCGCGGGAGACGGCGGCGAACGACGACTGATGCGCGGGAGATGACTCGTCATCCTGTGCGTCCTTATCGACGCCATGCGGCGGACGGGCCGGCCCTCGGGTCGAGCCCGAGGGTGACGATCACTAGAGGGATGAGAGAGAATGGTCGGAGTGAGAGGATTCGAACCTCCGACCCCTGCGTCCCGAACGCAGTGCTCTACCAGGCTGAGCCACACTCCGACCGTGGGGGCTGGGCCGCAAGGCGTCGCCCCGAAGTGAGGACGCGGCTTATAGCCATGGGTTTCGGAGGCCGCAAGCGTCCATTTCGACCTTCTTCGCAGGCGGCGAAAATTGTCCTGAATGGGGGTGTTGCATCCGAAAACGGTTTGGCCTATCTGACCGCCTCCGCCGCACGAGAGTGCAGCGGACGCCGGACCTGCTGGGGAATGGTGTAATGGTAACACTCCGGTTTTTGGTACCGTCATTCTAGGTTCGAGTCCTAGTTCCCCAGCCACCGCCTCTCCCATAAGCAAAGGCCTGCCTTGGGCCTCCCTTGGCGTCAGGCCGTCGTCGCTGACCGGCTCTTGGCGTGGAATCGAAGCGCGCCAAGGCCGCTCGACGCCGGAACCTTCCCGACCGGCCTAGCCTCAAGACGCGGACGATTCAGCGCGGAGGCGGCTTTCTGGCGCGCAATCCCCAGGGCGGCGCGATTCGCAATGAACTGGTGGCCGAACGGTGTTGGGGTTACAGCGCCCCTTGTCAGGGGCGATCCCGCCCTCTAGAGCCCACTGCCTGCCCATGCGGATGTGGCGGAACTGGTAGACGCACTGGATTTAGGTTCCAGCGCCGCGAGGCGTGGAGGTTCGAGTCCTCTCATCCGCACCAAGCAAAAAGGCCCGGGATCGATCCCGGGCCTTTTTGTCTTTGTAGGGCAGGCTTATCGCGCTTCGCGCTGCTTGAGGCCATTTTGTGGGCCCATCGCGCGTGGCGTTAGTTGAGGCGCCGTTGGCGCGCCACTGTTTCCCTTGCGGCGAAGAAAAAGGCCGGGGCGTCGACACCGGCCTTCTTTGCATCAGTCGCGTTCTTCCTTGGAGCCGGGGGCCGGGGCGCCCGGCATCGGCGGGACCGGGCCGACCGGGGCGTCGGGGGACAGTTCCGGGACCTCGACCAGGCCGCGGGCGACGTGGCTCTTACGGAAGCCGTAGGCGAAATAGATCACCAGACCCACGGCGCCCCAGATGGGCAGGACCATCTTGGCGTCATGCGGCAGGTTCCAGAACAGGAAGGCGCAGCCGGCAGCCGAAAGCGGCGCGATGATCCAGACCAGGGGCGTCTTGAACGGACGTTTCCGGTTCGGGTCGGTCTTGCGCAGGATCAGGACCGCGATCGACACCATGAAGAAGGCGAACAGGGTGCCCGAGTTCGAGATGTCGGCCAGCTGACCCACTGGGAAGAGGGCGGCGGCGATGGCGACGGCGACGCCGGTGAACAGGGTCACGACATAGGGGGTCTTGAACCGCTTGTGCATCTTGGTCAGGCCTTCCGGCAGCAGGCCGTCGCGCGCCATGACGAAGAAGATGCGGGTCTGGCCGTAGATCATCATCAGGATGACCGAGGGCAGGGCCAAGAGGGCGGCGGTGCCCAGGGCGTTGCCGACCTGCGGATGGCCGATGACGCGCAGGACGTGGGCCAGGGCCTCGTTCGAGCAGACCAGGGCCTCGGCGTTGGCCGGCAGGGCGCAGGCGGCGACGAAGGCAGGCGAGCCCGGCTGGACGGCTTGACCGGCGGCGCCGAGGACCGGCTGGGCGCCGATGGCGCCGGCCGCGCCCAGGGCGACCAGCAGATAGAAGACGGTGCAGAAGGCCAGGGAGCCGATCAGGCCGATCGGCACGTTGCGCTGCGGGTTCTTGGTCTCTTCAGCAGCGGTGGAGACGGCGTCGAAGCCGACATAGGCGAAGAAGATCGAGGCGGCGGCGCCGACGATGCCCATGCCCGAATAGGCGCCGAACAGGCCGTTGGGCGCGAAGGGCGACAGGTTGGCGGTGTCGATGACCGGCAGGGTCAGGACGATGAAGACCGTCAGGGCCGCGACCTTGATCGCCACAAGGATGGCGTTGACGCGGGCCGACTCGGTGGTGCCCAGGATCAGCAGGCCCGTCACGGCCAGGGCCACGATGATGGCGGGAATGTTGACGATCCCGGCCGAGAAGTCCGGCGTCGGGATGAAACCGTTCATGCTCCAGGTCGGTCCGGCGGATAGGAGGTCCGGGAAGTCGAAGCCTATCCCGTTCTCTATCAGGCCCAGCACATAGCCGGACCAGCCCACCGACACGGCCGAGGCCGCAACAGCGTATTCGAGGATCAGGGCCCAGCCGACGCACCAGGCGAGCAGCTCGCCCAGGACGGCGTAGGTATAGGTGTAGGCCGAGCCGGAGACCGGGGCCATGGCCGCCAGTTCCGAATAGCAGAGCGCCGCCACCGCGCAGACCGCGCCGGCGATGACGAAGCTGACCATCATGCCGGGGCCGGCCTTCTGAGAGGCCGCAGCCGTCAGAACGAAGATGCCGGTGCCGATGATGGCGCCGATGCCGAGCAAGGTCAGTTGAACAGGTCCGAGCGACCGATGAAGCGACTTCTTCTCGGCCGTGGCCAGAATCGCGTCGAGCGACTTAACGCGCCACATAGAATACCCCCACGTTTACGGCGGCCCTCTGGCCGCGTCGGCGGGGACGCTAGCGGCGGAATGCGGGCCGCGCAACGCGCATGACGGCGGGGTGAAGCGCTCACGACGCTTTCGTGATCGTGGCGCATCGGGGGCGCATCGGGCTAGAGGCGGATCATGTTGCCGATCCACGCCGTTCTCGACCCGCTGAAATCCGCCCTTGCAAACGGAAATACGGCGGTTTTGGCCGCCCCGCCGGGGGCGGGGAAGACCACGGTCGTCCCCTTGGCCCTGCTGGACCAGGCCTGGCTGGGCGACGGACGGCTGCTGGTGCTGGAGCCGCGCCGTATCGCCGCACGGGCCGCCGCCGACCGGATGGCCGCCACCCTGGGCCAGGAGGCGGGCGGGACGGTCGGCTACCGCACCCGGCTGCAGAGCCGGATCGGGCCGAAGACGCGGATCGAGGTGATCACCGAGGGGGTCTTCACACGGATGATCCTGGACGACCCCGGCCTGGAGGGGGTGGGAGTGGTCCTGTTCGACGAGTTTCACGAGCGCAGCCTGGACGCCGACCTGGGTCTGGCCCTGGCGCGGGAAACGCAAGGGGCGCTGCGGGAGGATCTGCGGCTGCTGGTGATGTCGGCCACCCTGGACGTGGCGGGGGTGTCGCGGTTGCTGGACGGCGCGCCGGTGATCGAGGCGGAGGGGCGGGCCTATCCGGTCGACACCCGCTATCTGGGCCGCAATCCGACCGAGCGGTTCGAGGAGGCGATGACGCGGGCCTGTCTGACGGCCCTGGGCGAGGAGACGGGGTCGGTTCTGGCCTTCCTGCCGGGGCAGGGCGAGATTCATCGGGTCGTGCGGCAGATCAACGAACGGCTGAGGCTGCCGAACGTCGACGTGGTTCCCCTGTATGGCGGACTGGATCGGGCGGAGCAGGACCGCGCCATCGAACCGGCGGCGCCGGGGCGGCGCAAGCTGGTGCTGGCGACCTCGGTTGCGGAGACGAGCCTGACGATCGACGGGGTGCGGGTGGTGGTGGACGGCGGCCTGTCGCGCGTGCCTCGGTTCGAGCCGTCCAGCGGCCTGACCCGGCTGGCCACGGTTCGGGTCAGCCGGTCGTCGGCGGAACAGCGCCGGGGACGGGCGGGACGGACCGAACCGGGCGTCTGCTATCGGCTGTGGGACGAGGAACAGACGCGCGGCCTGGTCCCGCATCAGCGGCCGGAAATCCAGGAAGCGGACCTGACCGGCCTGGCGTTGGATCTGGCGCGATGGGGCGCGCGGTCGGTCGAGGGGTTGGCCCTGCTGGACCCGCCGCCGGCCGGAGCCCTGGGCGAGGCGCGCAAGGTGCTGACGCGGCTGGGGGCGCTGGATGCGGAGGGCGGGTTGACCGATCACGGGCGGCGGCTGACACGCATCCCCCTGTCGCCGCGCCTGGCCCATATGGTCGCCGTGGCCTCGGACGGGCACGACGCCATGACGGGCGCGCGGATCGCGGCGGTGCTGAGCGAGCCGGGATTGGGCGGATCGAACGTGGATCTGCACGAACGGCTGGTCGGCCTGGAGCGGGACCGGTCGCCGCGGGCGCGGGATGCGTTGAAACTGGCTGAGCGCTGGGCTCGGGCGGCGGGCGGCGGCGCGGGCGGGTCGGTCGATGAGGGACTGCTGCTGGCCGAGGCCTTCCCCGAACGGATCGCGCGGATGCGGGGCAAGGCCGGCGAGATGCTGCTGGCCAGCGGGCGCGGGGCCATGGTCGAGGCGACCGATCCCCTGGCGCGCGAGACCTGGCTGGCGGTGGCCGAGCTGGGGGGCGGCGAGGCGCGGGACCGGGTGCGGCTGGCGGCGGCGCTGGACGCGGCGACGCTTGAAACCGATCTGGCGCGGCTGATCGAAACCGAGGAACGGCTGGCGCGCGAGCCCTCGGGCCGGGCGGTGATCAAGCGCATCCGACGGATCGGCGCGATCGTTCTGGATGAGAAGGTGATCGGGACGCCTGACGCGAGCCAGTTGTCGGCCGTGCTGAAGGCCGAGGTCGAGGCCGAGGGGATCGGCGCCCTGCACTGGGGCGAGCAGGCCTCGGCTCTGCGGGCGCGGCTGGCTTTTCTGCACGGGCTGGACCCGGCCTGGCCTGATGTGTCGGACGATGGTCTCATGGCGGCGCGCGAGGACTGGCTGTGGCCGGTGCTGGAGGGCGCGAAGTCGCTGGCGGCGACCAACGACGGCAGGCTGGCGGACGCCTTGCGGGGGCTGATCCCCTGGGATCTGCAACGCAGGCTGGACGAACTGGCGCCGCCGCGACTGACGACGCCGCTGGGGTCGGCGGGCATCGACTACGGCGCGGAGGGCGGACCGCGCGTTGAGATCCGCGTTCAGGAGTTGTTCGGCGTGACGACCCATCCGACGGTCGGCGGCGGCCGCGTTCCCCTGACCCTGGCCCTGCTGTCGCCGGCGCGGCGGCCGGTGCAGGTGACCCAGGACCTGCCGGGATTCTGGGCGGGCTCCTGGGCGGCGGTGCGCTCGGAGATGCGCGGCCGCTATCCGCGCCATCCCTGGCCCGAGAACCCGGCCGAAGCCCAGGCGACCAACCGGGCCAAGCCCCGCGGGACGTGAAGCGTCGAACCCGTCCCAAGCGGCTGCAACCGGGCGGCAAGCGCTGCGTTGAGCCAATCTCGCAGAGGACGCCCCATGGCACTTACCCAACTCGACCCCCCGCTGCCTGTCACCGTGCAGGATCGCGGCAAGGGGTTCGCCTTCGCCGTCATCGACTATGGTCAGGAGCACAATCTGATCTGGGTGACGGCCATTACCGAGACCGGAGAAATCTGGTGTGCGCCCAACCCGGTCGTGCGGATGCAGGCGAACTGGACCATGGGACGGCCGTCGCCCGCAGGTTGAGGCTTTTCAGCGGGAGAAGATGACGCGATATGGTCAGGCGCGCCCGCCGTGCGCCAACGGGGACAAAATCGTGCCGAACGCCAGGACCATCTCGCCGACCGCCGGAAAAGGGCGGGTTCTTTTCGCCAGCCTGATCGGCACCACGATCGAATTCTACGACTTCTATATCTACGCCACGGCGGCGGTGCTGGTGTTTCCGCGGCTGTTCTTCCCGGGCGGGGACCCGACGACGGCCATGCTGTCGTCCTTCGCCACCTTCTCCATCGCCTTTTTCGCAAGACCGGTCGGCGCCCTGGCCTTCGGGCATTTCGGGGACCGGGTGGGACGCAAGGCGACCCTGGTGGCGGCCCTGATGACCATGGGCCTGTCGACCGTGGCGATCGGCCTGTTGCCGACCCATGCGACGGTCGGGGTGATCGCGCCCCTGCTGCTGGCCCTGTGCCGGTTCGGGCAGGGGCTGGGCCTGGGCGGCGAATGGGGCGGGGCCGTCCTGCTGGCGACCGAAAACGCGCCTCCGGGCAAGAAGGCCTGGTTCGGCATGTTCCCGCAACTGGGGGCGCCGATCGGCTTCATCCTGTCGACGGGCGCCTTCATCGTCCTGACCTCGACGATGAGCGAGGCCCAGTTCGAGGCCTGGGGCTGGCGCTTGCCCTTCCTGGCCAGCGCCGTCCTGGTCTTCGTCGGTCTGTGGGTGCGGTTGAAGATCACCGAGACCCCGGAGTTCCAGACGGCGATGGATCGCAAGGAGCGGGTCAAGGCGCCGGCCGTGACCCTGTTCGCCCATCACAAGGCGGCCCTGTTCCTGGGGACGTTCAGCGGGGTGACGACCTTCTCCCTCTTCTATCTGATGACCGTCTTCGCCCTGGGCTGGGCGACGACGGGGATGGGGCTTGAGCGCGGCGAGGTCCTGCCGGTCCAGCTGATCGGGGTGCTGTTCTTCGCCGCCTTCATTCCGGTGACGGCCCTGCTGGCCGACCGGTTCGGCCAAGTGAAGGTGCTGATCGCCTCCTCGGTCGGCATCGCCCTGTTCGGCGGCCTGTTCGCCCCCCTGTTCGGCGCGGGGCTGACGGGGCTGCTGATCTTCTTCGCCCTGGGCTTTGCCCTGATGGGTTGCACCTATGGCCCTATCGGCGCGGCCATGGCGCGGCCCTTCCCAACGGCCGTCCGCTATACGGGGGCGTCCATGGCCTTCAATCTGGCCGGGATCGTGGGGGCGTCGCTGGCGCCCTATCTGGCGACCTGGCTGGCCAAGACCTATGGGCTGGCGGCGGTAGGCGGCTATCTGGCCCTGTCGGCGGTGGTGACCATACTGGCCCTGTGGGGCATGGGGCGGGTCAGCCCGGAGACGGAACTCTGATACCGAACTCTAGGCTTCGTCCGTCGCCGCATAGACCATGATCCCGGTCGCGACGGCCAGGTTCAGGCTGTCGGCCCGGCCGCGCATCGGGATCTTGACGTTGACGTCGCAGGCGGCGGCCAGCTGGTCGGTCAACCCGGCCTGTTCGTTGCCCATCAGGATCAGCGACGGCTTCTGCATCACCGCCGAGCGGTGGCTGACCTTGGCGTCCAGCCGGGTGCCGACGACGCTGCCGGGCCAGGTCTGGCGCCAGGCCAGGAAGGACTCGGGGTCGGCTTTGGTGATGGAGACGGCGAAGACCGAACCCATGGTCGCGCGCACCGCCTCGACCGAATAGGGATCGACGCAGTCGCCGATCAGGATGACGCCGCCGCAGCCGGCCGCGTCGGCGGTGCGGATGATGGTGCCCAGATTGCCGGGATCACGCACCTGCTCCAGGGCCACCCAGCAGGGGGCCGAGGCGGGGTCCAGCCTGTCCAGAGGGGTATAGACCTGATCGAACACGCCCAGGACGGTCTGCGGATTGTCGCGGCGGCTGATCTTTTCGAGGATGGCGTGGGTGACGACGACGATCTCGCCGCCGGCCTTGCGCGTCTCGGCCTTTGCCCGGTCCAGCAGGGGGTGGGGGCGGGCATCCTCGCCGACCAGCAGCAGGCGCGGCGCCCGGCCCAGGTCCAGGGCCTCGCCGATGAATTTCAGCCCCTCGGCCAGGAAGGTCCCGGTGCTGTCCCGCTCCTTGCGCATATGCAGGGCCCGGACGGCCTTGACCGTGTCATTGGTCAGTGAGGTGATCACGCGGTCCGTCATCGGCTCCACCGGGCGAAGAAGGACAGGCCGATGGCGCGGGCGTTCGCACCGTCTTCGGACAGGGCCAGTTCGCCCCAGTCGATGCGGCCGCCGCGATCCGGCAGGGCCTCGGCCATCAGATGGGCCAGGGACAGGCCGGAGATGCGGGCGGCGTAGGCGTTCAGCAACAGGAAATCGGCCTCGTCGGACAACAGGGCGGCGCAGTCCTTCAGCAGGGCCGGCATGTCCTCGAACAGGCGCCAGACCTCGCCGGTCGGGCCGCGTCCGTACTTGGGCGGGTCCAGGATTATACCGTCGTATTTGGAGCCGCGCCGGACCTCGCGCGCCACATATTTGCGGGCGTCCTCGACGATCCAGCGGATCGGGCGGTCGGACAGGCCGGACTGTTCGGCGTTCTCGCGGGCGTAGTTGACTGATTTCTTCGAGGCGTCGACGTGGGTGACCTCGGCCCCGGCGGCGGCGCAGGCCAGGCTGGCGACGCCGGTGTAGCCGAACAGGTTCAGGATCTTCGGCGCTCGGCCGGCGTCGCGCGTGAAGGCGCGCACGCGGGCGTCCAGCCAGTCCCAGTTGGCGGCCTGTTCCGGGAAGAAGGCCAGGTGGCGGAAAGGCGTGAAACGGCCGGTGAACTTCACCTCGCGCCATTTCAGGGGAAAGGCGTCGACGGGGCCGTGCCGGTCGAAGCGCCAGCGGCCGGAGTCTTCCTCCTCCTGCTGCGGATCGAAGGCGGCGGTGGCCTGGTCGAAAGCGGCCGGGTCGCGCGGGGACCAGAAGCACTGGGGCTCGGGCCGGACCACCATATAGGGGCCGTAGCGCTCAAGCTTCCTGCCCTCGCCGGAGTCCAGCAGGGCGTAGTCGGACCAGCCGTGGGTCACCAGGGTTTCGGGGGTGGGAGAGAGCAGGGGCGCCATCCTGCGGCTGATAGGCGGTCAGGCGGCCTTACGTCCAGCATCGACATGGGTGGAGGCGCCGCATTCGGCGTCATGGTCCGGCTCATGGATCGTCTTGTCCCAGACATAGGGCGATACGATCAGTCGCCAGAGGGCCTGGGCGAAGGCGACGCTGAGCAGGGACCAATAGGCCGGCGCCAGCAGCATGTCGCTGAGACGATAGTCCAGACCGGCGCGGCGCGCCCCGACGGCGCAACTCATCCATGCGGCGACGACGCCCAGCGCCAGGACGGCGAGCGATCCGGTCGGCAAGTACGGCGCCGCGCCCGCATGAAGGCCCAGGAGAAGGGCCGACCCGATCCAGGCCAAGGCGGGAGCGTGGCAGGCGGCGGATATGACGGCGGCTCCCAAGGTCATGACAAGCGACAGCAGTCCGCGTTCGCCCAGGGCGGCGGGCGAGCGCGTATGGACGCCCCAGGTCTGCATATAGCCCTTCAACCATCGCGTTCTCTGGGGCAGCCAGCGCTCGAAAGGGCCGGGCGGCGTTTCCCAGGTCGGTCGGTGGATGACCCCCAGACGCCACCCCGCCGACCAGAGCCGAAAGCCCAGGTCGGCGTCTTCCGTCACATTATAGGCGTCCCAACCGCCCAGATCCCGGAGGATGGCCGTCCGAAGATGATTGCTGGTGCCGCCGAGGGGGAAGGGCAGGTTCAGCTTCGCCATGCCCTGAAGATTGACCTCGAAAAGGGCGGCGTACTCCAGGGCGAACTGTCGATCGAGAAACCCCTTCAGGCCGGCGCCTCTGCGAACGCGCAACGGCGCCTGAACGCAGGCGAGATCAGGGCTCTGGGCGAAGTGCGCCGCCGCTTCACGCAGTTGCCCCGGGTCCGGCGCATCTTCGGCGTCATAGACGGTGACCAGTTCGCCCTTGATGAAGGGAAGGGCGTGGTTGAGGGCGCGCGGCTTGGTCTGGGGCGCGCCAGGCGGCACAATCAGGATCTGCAGCCAGTCAGGCCTGGCTGCGGCCGTCGCCGCCGCAATGGTTGACTGATCGTGCGCTTCCAGGATGAGGAACCCCTGCAACTGTCGGCGGGGGTAGTCCAGCCGAGACAGGTTCTGCACCAACTGCTCCACCACCGCCGCCTCGTCATACAAGGCCGCCAGGACGGTATAGCGCGGCCAGCGGCCCGGCTTGGGCGGCGGGGGCGGCGGAGAAAGACTGGCTGCCGCCAGGACGGCCCGCCAAATGGCCGTGGCGACGAAACAAGCCTGACCCAAGATCAGGGCCTCCAGCGTCGCCCGTGGCCAGAGGACAAGGCCGAACGCCGCACATGCGACCAGCCCGCCGACAACCGCCGCCTGCCAGGCCGTCGGCGTTCGACGCCCTGCGCCGCTGAGCGCATTCGTCTTGATCATCATCGTTCCAGCCCCCGCCCGAGCCGAATACAACTGGAAATACTTGTTTGTTGCAACTGGATTTTTCTGCGCCGATTGGCGCCGATGATCGATTGTCGCTATTCAGATCGCCCCTGACCTGGAGTCGCCTTTGCCCCTCGCGTCGCAATCGTCTCGTTCCCACCGCAAGCCCAAGGGGGAAGGCCATTCACGGCGCGGCGAAATCCTGGCCGCCGCCGAGCGGATTTTCGTCGAGCACGGCTATGAAGGAGCGACCATTCGCAAGATCGCGGATGAGGTCGGCCTGTCCTCGACCGCCCTCTATATGCATTTCCCCGATAAGGGCGCGATCCTGCAGGAAATCTGCCGCAACGCCTTCAGCGTCCTGACGGCGGCTGCGGCCTCCCTGTCGTCGGGCTCCGCGCCGCCGGAGGTGCGACTGAGGGCCATGATCGAGGCCTACGCCCAGTTCGGGTTCGATCAGCCCAACGCCTATCGGCTGATCTATCTGACCCGTCCCGCGGAGGCCCGAGAGGGCGCTCAGACCTTGTCTCAGGAGCTGGGCGCCGTCGTCTTTTCCGCCTTTGTAGCCTTGGTTGAGGCGACCGTGGCCGCAGGGCGGATGGAGGGCGACGCCAGGGCGATCGCCCAGTCGATTTGGGCGGCTGCGCACGGCGTCGTGTCGCTGATGATCACCAAACCCTATTTTCCGTGGGTGGAGCGGGACCGGTTGGTCAAGACGACCCTGGACGCCGTGTTCGACGGCCTGCTTAAACCGTGACCCCACGCGCCCGGTCGCTCCTTCTCTGTCTGGTCCTTGTGGGGCTGACGCCGCTCCCCGCCCAGGCTCGGCCCTTGCGGGTCATGGCCCTGGATCAGTGCGCCGATCAATATGTCCTGGCCCTGGCGCCCGACGCCGAACTGGCCCTGTCGCCGCGCGCCGACGATCCTGACGCCTGGCTGAGGCGCGAGGCGGCCGGACACAGGCGGCTGCGCCCGACCCTGGAGGCGGCGGTCGGGTTCAAACCGGATGTGGTCGTACGCTACTGGGGCGGCGAACCCCGGCTGCTGGCGGCACTGGAGCAGCGCGGGACCAAGGTGGTCACGATCGCGGACGCGACGGACTTCGACGGGGTGCGCGCCAATATTCGCGCCGCAGCTCAGGGTCTCGGGCAGGCCGAGCGGGGGGCTCGACTGGAGCGGACCATGCAGGCCAAGCTGGATCGCGCGGCGCCGCCCGCCGGAAGCCCCACGCCCGGCGCCCTCTATCTGACCTCGGGCGGCTATACGTCCGGTCCCGGCACGCTGATGGATGCGATGATGCGGGCGGCCGGCTTTCGCAATCTGACGACCGCGCCGGGCTTCGGGGCCGTCAGTGTCGAGCAGATCGCGCTTCAGCCGCCCATCCGGTTCGTGCTGGGCTTTTTCGACCAGTTGCGGGCCGACTGGCGGGGCGCGGGCCGCCATCCGGTGGTGCGCCGCGCCGCCAAGGGGCGGACGGCGGCGAAGCTGCCGGCGGCCGTCCTGACCTGTCCCGCCTGGTTCGCCGCCGACGGGGTGGAGATGATGAAGGCGCGCCCATGAATCGTACGGTTCGTCTGTGCGTGACTCTGGGCCTGCTCTGTACGGCGGCCGTGGCGACCGCCGTCCTGTTCGGGGAGACGGGGTTCGACCGCGCCCAGTATGCGGCGGCCTTCGGCGATCCGTCTTCAGGTCCCTGGGACGTCTTGTGGCAGGTGCGGGCGCCCCGCGCCGTCTGCGCCCTGGTCGTCGGAGCGGCTCTGGGGCTGGCGGGGGCGGTGATGCAGGGGCTGCTCCGCAATCCCCTGGCCGATCCTGGCGTGCTGGGGGTTTCGGCGACGGCGGCCTTGGGCGCGGCCCTGGCGATCGTCCTCGGCGGCGCGGACGTTGGGGGCTTGGTGGAGATGTCGGCCCTGGCCGGCGCGGCTGTGGCCGGCGGGGTGCTGGTCGCGGCAGCCGGACTGATGCGGGCGCCGGAGGCCCTGATCCTGTTCGGGGTGGCCCTGTCGAGTTTCGCGGGGGCGGCGACGGCCCTGATCTTCAACCTGTCGCCGTCCCCCATCGCCCAGGCCGAGGTCATGGCCTGGCTGTTGGGATCGGTGCAGAACCGGAGTTGGGTCGATGTAGCCTGGGTGGCGCCGGCCCTGGCGATCGCGGCCGTTTTCGCCGCCCTGTCGGCGCGGGGACTGCGGATGCTCACCCTTGGCGATGAAACGGCCGCAACGTCGGGGCTCTCCATGGGGCGGTTGAGAGGCTTCGCCCTGATCGCGGCGGCGCTGGCGACGGGGGCGGCGGTGGCGGTCGCGGGCGTGATCGGCTTCGTCGGTCTGGCGGCGCCCCATCTGGTGCGGGCGGCGGTGCGCGGGGACGCGGGGCGAATCCTGGCGCCCTCGGCCCTGGCGGGCGGATTGATCCTGGTGGTCGCGGACTTAGCGGCGCGGCTGACGCCGACGGATCAGGAGCTGAAACTGGGGGTGTTCACGGCCTTGATCGGGGCGCCCCTGTTCGCCCTGATCGCCTGGCGGGCGGCGCGGGAGTGGCGACTGTGATCGCGCCGCTGACGATGTGGGACGCCCAGGCGACCCTGGGCGGGCGCAAGGTGCTGGACGGTGCGGACGTACAGGTCGAGCGCGGCCGGTTGGTCGCCCTGGTCGGTCCCAACGGGGCGGGCAAGTCCAGCCTGATCAAGGCGTTCGTCGGACTGCTGGCGCTGGACGGCGGCGTCGCCCGCCTGAACGGCGACGACGTCACAATCCTGTCCCCTCGAGAACGGGCCCGGCGCGTCGCCTATCTGCCCCAGGAGCGGCGGATCGCCTGGAATCTGCCGGCGGTGGAGGTGGCGGCCCTGGGCGCGCCCTTCCTGGCCGGTCCCGAAGCCTTGGCGCGGGCCAAGCGGGCTCTGGCTGAAGTGGGCGGCGCCCATCTGGTCGATCGCGGCGTAGCCGAAATGTCCGGCGGCGAGCGGGCGCGGGTGCTGCTGGCGCGCGCTTTGACGACCGACGCCCCCATGCTGCTGGCGGATGAACCGATCGCGGGGCTCGATCCGGACGCGCAGCGGCTGGTGCTGGAGCGGCTGCGCGCCCGCGCGGACGGCGGCGCCGCCGTGCTGGTCAGCCTGCACGACCTGACCCTGGCGGCGGCCTTCGCCGACCAGGTGATGGTCATGCATCAGGGACAGGTCGTCGCCGCCGCCCCGCCGATGGAGGCGCTGGAGCCGGGCGTGCTCAAAAGCGTCTTCGGCTTGGACGGGCGCTGGGTCGAAACGCCGGACGGGCCGCTGCTGGCGGCCCGTCGGGCTCAGTAGGCGACGTAGGGACGCGGACCCGCCGCGGCGCCGCGCGCAATGTCGGCCGAGGGCGTCAGGGGCGCCGAGCCGCCGTTCAGCCGGGCCTTGTAGACCGCCATATTCTCCATCACCCGCATCATATAGTTGCGCGTCTCGGTGAAGGGGGCGCATTCGATGAAGTCGATGGCGGCGTTGGCGTCGCCGCGCGGGTCGCCGCAGCGGGCGATCCACTGGTTCGGCCGCGCTGGGCCGGCGTTGTAGCCGACCGTGGCCAGCAGCATGGAGCCGTTGTTGGCCGCCATCAGCTCGCCCAGGTGATAGCTGCCCAGGGTCATGTTGTAGTCCGGGTCCCACAGCTGTTCGGCCGAGAAGCTCATGCCCAGGCGACGGGCCACGCCGGAGCCGGTAGAGGGCAGGAACTGCATCATTCCGCGCGCATCGGCCCCGGAGCGGGCCCGGGGGTCGAAACTGGATTCCTGACGTGTGATGGCCTGAGTGAACTCCAGAGGCGCCGCGCCGGCGACCTGTGGCGGTATGCGGACCGGATACATCCGCTCCGGCAGGACAAAGCCCCTCTGGCTGGCCGCACGGCCGACCATCATGGCCGCGAAACCGTCGCCGTAGCTGCGGCTCAAATCCATCAGCAGGGCCAGATCCTCGATCGTGGGGAGGTCGTTGTCGAGCTGATAGGCGAAGACCCGCAGCAGGCTGGTCTCCCCGGTCTCGCCGAGAATCCGAGTGGCGCGAACCCGTTCATCGGCTTCAAATCGGGCGATGTCCGCAGGGGTAGGCGCCGGATCACCGGGCAGGGTCAGGGTGGTCATCCCGGCCTTTTCGGCGGCGAGCTGGCCATAGAAGGTCTGCCAGTGCTGGGCGCCGTTGCGATAATAGGCGAGGGCGGCGTCGCGCTCGCCCCGGGCCTCGGCGGCCCGGCCCAGCCAGTAATAGGCGCGGCCCTGGGTGATCGGAGTTGAGGAGGCGGTGCGCAGGGCCTCGAAATGACGGGCGGCGACTTCGGGCTGGTTCAGCTTTGTCAGGGCGACCCATCCGGCGAAGAATTCGGCGTCAACCATTCGGTCGCCCGAGGTGAAGCCGTGGCCGTTCATCGCATCATAGGCGGCGCGCCAGTTTCCCTGCTGCAGGGCGTCCAGATAATAGTTGCGGCGCTCGGTCCACAGGGTGTCGTCGCCGACCGTGTGGCCCGGAGCGGGCGGGAGGTAGGCCAGAAGCGGGAAGGCTTCGGACTGACGGTTCTGAGACCGCAGGATACGAACCCGTTCCAGGACCACGACGGGATCGACGGCCTGTGTCGGGGTCAGGGAAGCGACCACGGCGTCAGGGCTGTAGGCGGTGCGCAGGCTCATGACGGCGTTTGCGACGGCCGCCCGTTCCGGTGAGACGAGGCCCGTCATCGCGCGGGTGGCCGGGCCGTGAGGGCCCATCAGCAGCAGATTGAGGCGGGTCTCATGATCGGCCGGGGTCAACCATCCGCCCCAGGCGACCAGAATGCGCGATTGCGGCGCCTCGTCGAAGGATCGCGTGCGCCACCATTCGCGGATCAGGGCGCGCGCCTCATCGCGTCGCCCCCTCTGTTCAAGGGCGGCGGCGTAGGCGATGGCGCCATCGACCGTGCGGGGCGGTTCCTGCGCGAACAGGGCCAGGGCGGCGTCCGGGCCGACGCCGGATCGGGCCAGCACCTTTTCTGTCGCTTCGCGGCGTGATTCGGCCCTCGGCCAGCCGGCCAGCTCCGTCTGGGCGCGGGCGAGGTCGGCGTAGGCCAGCTGTTCGCCCGAGGTGTCGATCAGGGCCCACTGGACCAGTTTGCGCGCTGCGGGATCGCCGATCTGTGAGAGGGCCGACTGGGCGCCCAGCACGTCGCGCGCCCGCGCGGCGGCCAGTCCTTGACGAAACAGCGCCGTGTCCTGATCATTCAGGACGCGGGTTTGGCCATAGGCGACGCCGGTTTGAGTGACGGAACCATAGGGGACGGCCTGCGCCGGCGCCGCGTCTTGAGGGCTCGGCGCAATCAAGGCGAGAACCGCCGCCAGACTCGTCGCAATCATGATCTTTCCTGTTCTCATTCATCCCGGTTGCGGCGAAGCCGCTGGCGACCTAACGTCTCGCGCTCTCAAGACAGAGGTCCTGGACGTCCGTCCATCGCCCCTCCCCAATTAGGCTAGCTAGTCCCATGACCGCCCCCTTGTTCAAGGGCGTGATCACCGCCCTGATCACACCACTTCATGACGGAAACGTGGACGAAGCCGCATTCGCCACGCTGATCGAGCGTCAGATCGCCGCAGGCGTCAGCGGTCTGGTGCCCGTCGGCACGACAGGCGAGGGCGCCAGTATGGATCTGGACGAGCACAAGCATGTGATCGAACTGTGCGTGCGGCTGGTCGCCGGCCGCGTTCGCGTCATCGCCGGAACCGGTTCGCCCTACACCAAGGAAGCCATCGACCTGACCCGCCACGCCAAGACGGTCGGGGCGGACGGCGCCCTGGTCGTGACGCCCTATTACATCCGCCCGTCCCAAGCCGGGATGGCGGCGCATTTCGAGGCCATAGCGGACGCCGTCCAACTGCCCATCCTGCTTTACAACGTGCCCGCGCGAACCGGCGCGGACCTGGCGAATGAGACGGTGGCGCGATTGGCGGCTCATCCGAACATCGTCGGCATCAAGGACGCCACCGGCGACATGAGCCGGGTCAGCTGGATGCGGGCCGAGATCCAAGAGCCGTTCGACCTGATCTCCGGCGATGACTCCAGCTATTTGGGCTATCACGCCCATGGCGGGGTCGGACTGATTTCGGTGGCGTCGAATGTGGCGCCCGAAGCCATGGTCGCTTTGCACAATGCGGCGGCGGCCGGCGACTATGCCGCAGCGCGGGATTGGCAGGACCGTCTGATCGGCCTGTGTAAGGCGCTGTTCCTCGATAATTCTCCCGCCCCGACCAAATACGCCCTGGCCCGGCTGGGCCTGTGCCGGGAAGAGGCGCGCTTGCCGCTGTCGCCGACCGCCGACGCGGTCAAGCCGGCCATCGACAAGGCCATGGTCGAGGCGGGCGTGATCTGATGGCGCCCAAGCCGCAGCCCAAGTCCAAGGTCATCGCCGAGAACCGCCGCGCGCGCTTCGACTATTTCCTGGAGGACAATATAGAGGCGGGGATTCAGCTGCTGGGCACCGAGATCAAGGCTCTGCGCGACGGTCGGGCCAATATCGCCGAAAGCTATGCGGCGGTTGAGGGGCGAGAGATCGTCCTGATCAACGCCGACATTCCGCCCTACAAACAGGCCAACCGCTTCAATCACGAGCCCCGCCGGCCGCGCAAATTGTTGCTGCATCGCAAGCAGATCGACAAGCTGATGGGGGCGGTGCAACGCGACGGTCAGACCATCATCCCGCTGAGGCTCTATCTGAACGAAGCGGGCAAGGCGAAGTTGGAGATCGCCCTGGCCAAGGGCAAGAAGCTGCACGACAAGCGCGAGGCCTCGGCCGAACGGGACTGGCAGCGCGACAAGGCGCGGCTGATGCGGGACAAGGGCTGAGCCCCGTCGCCGTCGCCTAGCTGAGAGGGCGGGCGTCCATCACGCCGGGCAGGTCGGAGACTCCTCGGCTCATCTGGCCGCCGGCGGAGGGGGCGACCAGACCCCCTGTCAACAGCGTCAGCACCGTGAAGGCGACCACGACCACGGCTGCGATCAAGGCCAGCCTGCGCTCGGCTGGGGTGAAGAGTCGATCGGTCGTGCGTTGCATGGTTCAGCCTCCCTCCCCTCGAGAACGCAGCGGCGGGGCCTCAGTTCCGCCTCAATTGGATCCTGCCGGATTGGTGCGACACCTCCGCGACAGCACGGTCAGGCTTCTATGATCGACCGGGCGCGATTGAACACCGCTTCGAACATGTCCGGGGTCAGGCGACCCGTGTTCGTGTTCAATCGGGAGCAGTGATAGGAGTTCAGGATCACATAGCCTCCGGCCTCGCCCTCGGCCCCATGCCCCGCCGGCATGGCCGAGGCGGGGCGGCCGAACGCCTTGAGGATGTTGCGGCGAGAGACGTCGCCCAGGGTGATGATGACCTTAAGATTGGGCAGAAGCGCAAGTCGGTCGATCAGGAAAGGACGACAGGTCGTCTCTTCGACCGGCAGGGGCTTGTTGCCGGGCGGGGCGCAGCGGACGGCGTTGGTGATCATGCAATCGACCAAGGTCAGATCATCGTCGCCGTTCGGCTCATAGGTTCCGGTCGCGAAGCCGGTCTTCTTCAGCGTGTCGTACAGCAGCCATCCGGCGTGGTCGCCCGTGAATGGACGGCCGGTGCGGTTGGCCCCGGTGCGGCCCGGCGCCAGGCCGGCGACCAGAAGCCGCGCCTGAGGGTCGCCGAAGGAGGGGGCGGGGCCGTTCCACCAATCCGGATTCTGGCGGGCGTTTTCCTGGCGATAGGCCACCAGTCGCGGGCAGAGCGGACAGTCGCGGGGCGGCTCGGGCGTCAGGTTCATTGCGCCGTCGCCGACTTGGGTCGGCCGAAGTCGGCCATCAGATCGTTCAGGTCCAGGAAGGCGTCCGCCTGACGGCGCAGTTCGTCGGCGATGTGGGGCGGCTGAGTCTTCTGGGTGGAGATGACCGTCACCCGCACGCCCTTGGCCTGGACGGCCTGGACCAGCCGTCGGAAGTCGCCGTCGCCGGAAAACAGCACCACATGATCCAGCGCCGGCGCCAGCTCCAGCATGTCCACCGCGATCTCCATGTCCATATTGCCCTTGATCCGGCTATGGCCGGCCGTGTCCGTGAACCGCTTCACCGGCTTGGTGACGACGGAAAAGCCGTTGTAGTCCAGCCAGTCCACCAGGGGTTTTACCGGTGAGAACTCTTCGCCCTCCACCACCGCCGTGTAATAGTAGGCGCGGATCAGGATGGATTTTTCGCGAAACCAGTCCAGCATCCGCCGGAAGTCCATATCGTGTTGCAAGGCGCGGGCGGCGGAATACAGGTTGGACCCGTCGATGAAGATCGCCAGGCGGTCGGTGGGATGAAACATGGTCGAGGCCGTCGAAAGAGATGAAATGAGGGACGAAAGGCGAGGGGCGCCGGTCGATACGAGAATCGACGCCGCACTCGACCTGAACGCCGCAGTCATCGTGGCGCTGGGCTGTAATGACAAGGGGGCCTGGTCGTCTTGCCGCGAGGCCCTGGAGGCGGCTCTGGCGCGGTTTCGCACGGAAGGGATCGACATCATCGCCCGGTCGTCCTGGTGGTCGTCGCTGGCATGGCCCGATCCGCAGGATCCGCCGTTCCTGAACGGCGTCGTGATCGTGAGCACCGCCCATGATCCCCATGATCTGATGGCGGCCCTGGGCCGGATCGAAGACGCCTTCGGGCGGCGTCGGTCGGCGCGCAACGCGCCGCGCACCCTGGACCTGGACCTGATCGCCTACGGGCGACTGATCGGCGACCTGAACGGCCTGATCCTGCCGCATCCCAGGGCGGCCGAGCGCAGATTCGTCATGGGGCCGATTGCGGAGATTGCGCCGGACTGGGTGCATCCCGCCGGCGGCGACGCCGCAGCCCTTGCCGGGGCCGCAGGGGTCGGCAAGGACGCTCATCCCATCTGACGCCGTAGTTTCGCCGCTCTGGCGTTGCAAAACAGCGACCATATCTGTATTTGACGCGGTTCTCCCCCGCGTTCGAGGAATTTCATGGCCCGCGTCACCGTCGAAGACTGCATCGAGAAGGTTCCGAACCGCTTTGGTCTGGTGCTGATGGCGGGTCACCGCGCCCGCAGCATCGCCAACGGCGCCGCCCTGACGATCGACCGCGACAATGACAAGAACCCCGTGGTCGCCCTGCGCGAGATCGCCGATGATACGGTGGCGCCCGATGAACTGCGCGAGACGATCATCACGACGCTGCAACGCGTCGATGAGCGCACGGAGGCCGAGGACGAGGCGGAAACCGTCGCCCTGCTGGCCGAGCCGCAGCACATGAACATGGCCGAGGCCGAGCTGATCCGCGCCCTGCAAAGCGACCGGGACGGCGGTCAGGAGGAGCGCTACTGACGCCCGAGGGAGCCCCAGGCGTCACTATCCTGCCGGCGCGGACCGAGACGGTTCCGCCGGCGCCCCAAGCTGCAAACAAAAACGATCCGACGCCGCCGGCGGACGGTGCGCCGCGATCGTCGAAACGTGCGCCGATCTTGCGCCAGTTCGAGCTGATCGAGGCGGTCAAGGCCTATGACCCCACGGCGGACGAAGCGCTTCTGAATCGCGCCTACGTCTATGCGATGAAGATGCACGGCTCGCAGTTGCGGGCTTCAGGCGATCCCTATTTCGCCCATCCGATCCAGGTCGCGGGCATATTGACCGACTATCGGCTGGACACGGCGACGATCGTCACGGCCCTGCTGCACGACGTCGTCGAGGACACCTCGGCCACACGCGAAGACATCGCTCAGATGTTCGGGGAAGAGGTGGCCGTCCTGGTCGAGGGCGTCACCAAGCTGAGCCGGCTTGAGCTTCAGGCCGAGCATACGCGCCAGGCAGAAAACCTCCGGAAATTCATCCTGGCGATCAGCCGGGACGTGCGGGTCCTGTTGGTCAAGCTGGCCGACCGCCTGCACAACATGCGGACCCTTCAGTACGTCAAGCCGGAGAAGCGTGAGCGCATCAGCCGCGAGACGCTGGAGGTCTATGCGCCCCTGGGGAGGTCGATCGGAATTCATTCCATCGCATCCGAACTGGAAGAACTGGCCTTCACCTATCTCAATCCCACGGCCAAGACCGCCATCGAACGTCGGCTTGAGGCGTTGAAGCTGGAGCATGGTCACGCCATTGAAGGCGTGTCGGACGAGGTGGAGCGGGTGCTGTCGGAAGCCGGGGTGCCGGCGCGGGTTTTCGGTCGGCAGAAGACGCCCTATTCCATCTGGCGGAAGCTGCAACGCAAGTCGGTCGGGTTTTCCTCCCTGTCGGACATCTACGGGTTCCGGGTGATCCTGGAGGCGGAGGACGACTGTTACCGCGCGCTTGGCGTGATCCACCGGGCCTGGCCGATGGTGCCGGAACGGTTCAAGGACTTCATTTCCACGCCCAAGTCGAACAACTACCGCTCGTTGCACACCACGGTCGTGGGGCCGCGCGGCTTGCGGATCGAAATGCAGCTCCGCACCGAGGCGATGGACCGCGTCGCCGAGGACGGGGTGGCGGCCCACTGGCGCTACAAGAACCATTCCTACGGTTTCGATCATGAAGCCATGGCGACGGGAGGCGGCCGCGATCCCTTGCAGAACCTGCGCCACCTGGTTCAGGTGATTGAACATGGCGAGGGCGGGGAAGACTGGGTCGAGCACGCCAAGCTCGAAATGTACCTGGATCAGGTCTTCGTTTTTACGCCCAAGGGCCGGCTGGTGACCCTGCCGCGCGGCGGCATGCCGCTGGACTTCGCCTATGCGGTTCACACAGAGGTCGGCGACACGGCCGTCGGGGTAAAGGTCAACGGCGAGCTCAAGCCGATGCGGACGCCTTTGCAGAACGGCGACGTGGTCGAGATCATTCGCGGGGCCAAGCGGGAGGTGCCGGCGGACTGGCGTAGTCTGACGGTGACCGGGCGGGCCCGTTCCGCCATTCGTCGTCATATCCGAACCTCCGAGCGTGAAGAGTTCATCAAGCTGGGCCGTGTGGCGCTGGAGCAGACGCTGGCCCGGGTGGAGAAGTCTCTGGCCGACGTCTCGCTGAAGCCGGTTCTGGAAACCCTGGCGGTCGCCTCGGACGACGATGTGTTCGAAAATCTGGGCCGCGGTCGGTTCTCGCCCACGACCGTGGCCGAGACCCTGTTCCCGTCCTTGAAGGGGCGGTTGAAGGCCGGGCCGGAAAAACAGAGGATCGAAGGCGATACGGCCCGGCTGTTCGTTCGCGGCGGCGGGCTCACGCCCGGCGTCAGCGTCCATTTCGGCCGTTGCTGCACCCCGGTGCCCGGCGATCGCATCGTGGGCATTCTTGAGCCGGAGACCGGGCTCACCGTCCATACCATCGACTGTCAGGCCCTGGCGGCCTTCGCCGATGACGATTCGGTCTGGCACGATCTGCAATGGACGCCCCAGGCCGAGACGGACGCCGTCGCGGCGGTCCGGTTGAACGCCACCATCCGCAATGCGCCGGGCGTGCTGGGACAGGTGACCACCCTGATCGGCGAGGCGGGCGGCAACATCATCAATCTGTCGATGGCCTATCGTCAGCAGGACTTCTTTGACGTGACGATTGATGTGGAGGTGGAGGACGCCAAACACGCCACCACCATCATGGCGGCTCTGCGGGCCAATCCTTCGGTCGACAACGTCGATCGCGGGCGCGGCTGAGTCTTTCGCCGGACGGGGCGAGGCGCTAAGACCCCCCGCATGAACACCCAAGACGTCCTCAACGAGTTTCGCGACGCCGGCGCCCTGCGCGAAGGCCATTTCGTCCTGTCCTCCGGTCTGCACAGCCCCGTCTTCC
This sequence comes from Brevundimonas sp. GW822-FHT03E11, assembly GCF_058801445.1. Lineage (NCBI taxonomy): Bacteria > Pseudomonadati > Pseudomonadota > Alphaproteobacteria > Caulobacterales > Caulobacteraceae > Brevundimonas > Brevundimonas sp. GW822-FHT03E11. The sequence goes on from NZ_JBXANG010000004.1 coordinate 261,480, forward strand.
TGCAGAAGAACCTGGTCTTCATGCAGACGGACCGCTGCGAGCGGCTGTGCAAGGCTTTGGCGGACAAGATCGTCGCGACGGTCGGGCCGGTGGATGTGGCCATTTCGCCGGCCGTGGGCGGGATCATTCCCGGCTATGAGACGGCGCGCCACCTGGGCGTCCCGTCGATGTATGTCGAGCGCGAAGGCGGCCAGTTCAAGCTGAGGCGCGGGTTTTCGGTCGAGCCGGGCCAGAAGGTTGTGATGGTGGAGGATATCGTCACCACCGGCCTGTCGTCGCGCGAATGCATCGCCGCCATCCAGGCGGCGGGAGGCGAGGTGGTCGCTGCGGCCTGTATCGTCGATCGGTCAGGCGGAAAGGCCGATGTGGGCGTGCCCCTGATCGCCCTGGCGTCGCTGGAGGTGCCGGCCTATCCGGCCGACGCCCTGCCGCCGGAACTGGCGGCCGTGCCGGTCGAAGACCCCGGCAGCCGCAGACTTTCGAAATAGTGTCCGACGAAGCGACGTCGGGGCCGGCGAGGAGCTGAAGATGCGCGAACGGGTGAGGCTGGGCGTCAATATTGATCATGTCGCGACGGTTCGGAACGCCCGCGGCGGCGCCCATCCGGATCCGGTCCGCGCGGCGGAGACGGCCTTGACGGCGGGGGCGGACGGCATCACCGCCCACCTGCGCGAGGATCGGCGCCACATTACGGATGCCGACATCGGCGTGCTGAGCGCGCTCTGCGCGCGCGCAGCCAAGCCGCTCAACTTCGAAATGGCCGTGACCGACGAGATGCTGAGCATCGCCCTGCGCCACCGCCCCCACGCCGCCTGCCTTGTGCCCGAGCGACGCGAGGAGGTGACGACGGAAGGCGGCTTGGCGGTGGCGGGACAGGAGGCGCGGATCAAGCCTGTCGCTCAGGCCCTGACGGAAGCTGGGATACGGGTCTCGCTGTTCATCGAACCGTCCGAGGCTCAGGTCGAGGCCGCCGCGGCGGTCGGCGCCCAGGTGGTGGAGTTTCACACCGGCCGCTATTGCCACCTGACCGATCCCGGCGAGCGGGAGGTCGAGTTCGAGCGGCTGGCCGCCGCCGCCGCCCAGGCCGACATCCTGGGGCTGGAGGTCCACGCCGGTCACGGGCTCGACTATGAGACCGCCCCACGGATGTTGGCCATTCCCGAGATTCGGGAGCTGAACATCGGCCATTTCCTGATCGGCGAATCCATATTTGTGGGCCTGGATACAGCGATCCGGCGCATGCGGGCGGCGATGGATTCGGCGAAGTGATCATCGGCGTCGGCGCGGACCTGTCGGACATCCGGCGTATCCAGGCCTCGCTCGACCGGTTCGGCGAGCGGTTCAAACAGCGCTGTTTCACCGATATCGAACGGACGCGGTCGGATCGGAAGCCGGACCCGGCCTGGAGCTACGCCAAGCGGTTCGCGGCCAAGGAGGCCTGCGCCAAGGCACTGGGCACCGGCATGAGGGCGGACGTCTATTGGCGCGACATGGGGGTGGTGAACCTGAGGTCCGGGCAGCCGACCCTGGCCCTGACCGGCCACGCGGCCGATCACCTGGCGCGGCTGACCCCGGCCGGGCACGAGGCGAAGATTCACCTGACCCTGAGCGACGAACACCCCTATGCGCTCGCCTTCGTGGTGATCGAAGCCTTGCCGCTGTCGTAATCGCGATATACCCGTCACTGGACGACCGCGAGGACGCGGCAAGGGGATGCTTGATCGCATGAGCGAAGATCAAAAGCCGCAGGGCGACGACGTGAAGACGAGCGATGCTGCGGGTGCGGCCTCGGCGGGCGACGTCTATGTCTGGACTGAGGGCGACAAGGCGGAGAAGCCTGCGGAGGCGCCTGTCGAGCCAATGACCTCGACGACTTCGGCGGCGCCGGTCGCCGCAAAGCGGCCGGTTTGGAGCGACGACGGCGACGCCCCCTTCGAGGACGCGCCGGCGCCTGCGGCGCAAAAGGCGGACAAGTCTTCCAAGGCCAAACAGGGCGGCGGGGCCGGGGACGAGACGATGGAAATCGTCAAGACGGTCGTCTTCGCCCTGCTGATCGCCATGGTGCTGCGGATCTTCCTGTTCCAGCCCTTCACCATTCCATCGGCCTCGATGGAGCCGAACCTGTATGAGGGCGACTATATCGTCGTGTCGAAATGGTCCTATGGCTATTCGAGACATTCGATCCCGTTCAGCCCGCCGCTGTTCGACGGCAGGATCATGGGGTCGGCGCCCAAGCGGGGCGACATCGTCGTGTTCAAACTGCCGCGCGACGACAAGACCGACTTTATCAAGCGCGTGATCGGCTTGCCGGGCGATCGGATCCAGATGATCGCCAACAAGCTGTATATCAACGATAAACCTGTTCAGGACGTCGTGGTCAGCCAGCAGGAGATCAACGACATCTTCGGCCCGCGCCCCGTCACCGAGGTTCGCGAGACCCTGCCCAACGGCAAGAGCTTCATGACCCAGGACTTCGGCCCGGGCAACGATCTGGACGACACCCCCGTCTATGAGGTGCCGGCCGGTCACTATTTCATGATGGGCGACAACCGCGACAACTCGATCGACAGCCGCGTCGAACAGTCCAGCGGCGTGGGCATGGTCCCGGCCGAGAACCTGGTCGGCAAGGCGCAGATCATCCTGTTCTCGTGGAAGCCGGGCGCCTCGCTGTTCAAGCCCTGGACGTGGGGCAATGTGCGGCTCGATCGGTTCTTCGACGTTCTGCACTGATGGCGAATACGCGGGCCGAGGCGGTCGCGGCGCTTGAGGCGCAGCTCGGCCATCATTTCCGGGACAAGGCCCTGCTGGATCGCGCCCTGACCCACGCCAGCGTGGGCGAGGGCGCGCCGGTCGGCGTCCATGGCCCCAAGCACAACGAGCGGCTGGAGTTCCTGGGCGACCGGGTTCTGGGCCTGCTGGTGGCGGACAAGCTGTCGCGGGATTATCCGACCGCGGACGAAGGGCAGCTGTCGTCCAGCCTGCACGCCCTGGTCGACAAAACCGCCTGCGCCCGTGTGGGCGAAGCCCTGGGCGTCGGCCCGGCGATGCGGCTCTCGCCGGGCGAGACCAAGACGGGCGGCCGCCGCAAGGCCGGGGTCATCGCCGATGCGGTCGAGGCCATACTGGCGGCCGTCTATCTGGACGGCGGTCTCGAGGCGGCCCGGACCGTGTTCGACAAGGCTTGGGCGTTGGAATTTGCAGCGCCCCCGTCGCGAACCGTGACCAATCCCAAGTCGGCCTTGCAGGAATGGGCCCAAGGGCTGGGCCGGCCCCTGCCGACCTATCGCATCGCAGATCGGACGGGTTCGGATCATGCACCGACTTTCACCGTCGAGGTGTCCGTTGAGGGCGTGGAGCCCTTGACCGCGCAGGGGCGTTCGCGTCAGGAGGCGGAGAAGGCGGCCGCAACGGCCCTTTTGAAACGTGAAGGCGTCATTTGACCGATATTGAAAACCAGCGGGCGGGCTTCGCCGCCATCATCGGCGCCCCGAACGCGGGCAAGTCCACGCTGGTCAACCGGCTGACCGGGTCCAAGGTCTCCATCGTCACCCAGAAGGTGCAGACCACGCGGTTCCCCGTGCGCGGCATCGCCATGGAAGGCGACGCCCAGATCGTGCTGGTGGACACCCCCGGCATCTTCACCCCGCGCCGGCGTCTGGATCGGGCCATGGTCGCCTCGGCCTGGGGCGGCGCCGAGGATGCGGACGTGGTGGTGCATCTGATCGACGCCCAGTCGCACATCAACGCCGAAGGTCGCGAAGGCACGGCGGCGGATCGGCGCTCGGCCGAGGACACCGAGACCATCATCGCCAATCTCAAGGCGACGGGGACCAAGGTGATCCTGGCCCTGAACAAGATCGACGGCATGCGGCGCGACACCCTGCTGGGCCTGTCGCAGAAGCTCTTCGAGAGCGGCGTCTATGAGGAGGTCTATATGATCTCCGCCGCCAACGGCGACGGGGTCGAGGACCTGAAGCAAAGGCTGGCGCGGTCCATGCCCAAGGGGCCGTGGCTCTATCCCGAGGACCAGGCGGCGGACGTGCCGGTTCGGGTTCTGGCGGCCGAGATCACGCGCGAGAAGGTCTATCTGCGCGTCCACGAGGAACTGCCGTATTCGGCGGCGGTGGAGACGACCAGTTTCGAGGAGAGGGCCGACGGCTCGGCCCGGATCGAACAGACCATCTATGTCGAGCGCGAGAGCCAGCGCCCCATCGTCCTGGGCAAGGGCGGCCAGACCCTGAAATGGATCGGCCAGAAGGCGCGTGAGGAGCTGAACGAGATCCTGGGCCGCCAGGTCCACCTGTTCCTGACAGTGAAGGTCGATCCGAAGTGGCAGGATTCGCGGGCGCTCTACGCCCAGTTCGGTCTGGATTTCGACGTCTGAGCGCCCGTGTTTGAAGTGCCGCGTACCCCGGGGGCTCATCCCCGGCTCGTTCTGGGCGTCCTGGGGGCGCTGATCCTCGGCGGCGCCGTCTGGGCCGGATTCTCCACAGCGGTAAGGCCCGTCAGCGACGCAGCGCGCGCCGCCGCTTCGCCCGAGACGCCGCCGCGCCCGCCGCTGGTCGTGGTCGAGGACCTGCCTCGGCTGGCCGCGCGGCTGGATCGCGAGGCCGCCGCCGGTCGGTTCATGGGCGGGGTCCTGGTGGCCAGGGGCGACCGGGTTCTGTTCCGTCAGGTCTACGGCAAGGCGAACTATGGGCAGGAGCAGGCGCTGAAACTGGACTCGCGGTTCCGGCTGGCCTCGATCTCCAAACAGTTCACGGCGGCGGCTATTCTGCATCTGCAGGACGAGGGACGGCTGAGCGTCTCGGACCCCGTCTGCAAATGGATCCAGCCCTGTCCTCAGGCGTGGGAGCCGGTGCGGATCAGCCACCTGCTGTCGCACACCTCGGGCATACCGGACCTGATGGCGCGGCCGGGCTGGGGCATGAGGCGCACGACGCCGGCGACCCTGGACGAGCTGACCGAGGATTCGAAACGGTTCGGCCTGCAATTTCCGCCAGGGACCAAGGTCCGGTACGACAATGCAGGCTTCAACCTGGCGGCGGCGATTGTCGAGAAGGCCAGCGGACGGCCGTATGACGCCTATATGCACGACACCTTCTTCAGCCCCCTGGGCATGAAGGACAGCGGGCTGGACCTGGACGGCCGCGACCACGGGCTGATCATGGGCTACGCCAACTTCCCCGGCGGACTGGCGGCCCAGCCGAACGCCAACACCTCCATCGTCGCGGGGGCGGGCGCGGTCTATTCGACGCTGGACGATCTGCTGGTCTGGCAGAGGGCGTTGCACCGCGGCGGTCTGCTGAAGCCGTCCAGCTATCAGCAGATGCTCGCCGACCACGCCCCTGCCGATACGCCGATGGAGCGGGGCCATCCACGCCGCGACTGGGGCTACGGGATTTTCGCGAACCGGCTGGGCGATCAGGTTCGGCCAAGCTTCCAGGATCGCCAAATCTACCACACCGGCAGCTGGGGCGGATTCCGCAACCTGATGCTGTACCAACCCGACGCCGATGTGACGGTGATCGTGCTGTCGAACAACTATCACCTTCGGGATCAGGTCTTCCTGATCAGCCAGCAGGCGATGGCCGAAGCCCTGGGCCGTGACTTCCCCACGACCCTGCACCGCTAGCCTCATCTGAGGCCGTCCTAAAAGCGTCCGCTCCCGTCAAACGGACCGGCGCGGGGCGCAAAGGCTTGCGCCGCCGTATTCAGGAGCGGACGGAAGTGATCCGACCCGCTTCCTCAGGCCGGAAGCATGGACCCAGTGTCGATATAGCGCTGATGCCAGGACAGGGCCTCGTTCAGCAGATGCGGCGACTGGAGACCGTAGGAGCCCTTCAGCGCGCGCTCGAAATAGTCGGTCAGTCCGTCGCGGTATCTGGGGTGGGCGCACTGGGCGATGATCAGCCGGGCGCGCTGTTTCGGCGAGAGGCCGCGCAGGTCGGCCAGGCCCTGTTCGGTGACGATGACCTGGACGTCCTGGGTGATGTGGTCGACGTGGCTGGCCATGGGGACGATGGCCGAGATGGCGCCGCCCTTGGCCGTCGAGGGGGTCACAAAACACGAGATGAAGGCGTTGCGCGAGAAATCGCCCGAACCGCCGATGCCGTTCTGGATGCGCGAGCCCATGACCTGGGTCGAGTTGACGTTGCCGTAGATGTCGGCCTCGATCAGGCCGTTCATGGCGATACAGCCCAGGCGGCGGATCAGTTCGGGGTGGTTGGAGATTTCCTGGGGGCGCAGGATGATCTTGCCGCGGAACTGCTCCATCCGGCTGTTGAGATCGGCCGCCGCCTCAGGGCTGAGGGAGAAGGCGGTGGCGGAGGCGACGGTCAGCTTTCCGGCGTCCAGCAGGTCCAGCATGCCGTCCTGGATGACCTCCGTATAGGCGGCCATCCGCTCGAACGGACTGTCCATCAGGCCCGCCAGGACAGCGTTGGCGACATTGCCGACGCCCGACTGGAGCGGCAACAGGCCGGCGGGCAGGCGGCCCACCCTCACCTCATGTTTGAGGAATTCGATCAGATGGCCGGCGATGGCGCGGGCGTTGGCGTCCGGGGCGGCGAAGGGCAGATTGCGGTCCGGCGCCTCGGTCTCGACGATGGCGACGATCTTGTCCGGGTCGCAGCGCAGGGTCGGCTGGCCGATCAGCTGGTCGGGGCGGGTCAGGGGGATGGGCACCCGATTGGGCGGCAGGGCGGTGCCGTAATAGATGTCGTGCATCCCCTCCAGGGCGGGGTTCTGCCAGGCGTTGACCTCGAGGATCACGCGCTCGGCCCGGTCCAGCCAGGTCTTGTTGTTGCCGATCGACGAGGAGGGGACCAGGGAGCCGTCCTCCTTGATGGCCGAAACCTCGATCACGGCCGTGTCGAGGCTGCCCAGCACGCCTTGCCAGACCATGGGGGCCAGGTGGCTGAGGTGCATGTCCAGATAGTCCATCTGGCCGGAGTTGATCTTCTCGCGGGCGATGGGGTCGGAGTTGTAGGGCAGGCGCCGTTCGATGCCGTCGGCCTTGGCCAGGGCGCCGTCCAGCTCGGGTCCGGTAGAGGCGCCGGTCCACAGGTTCAGCCGGAAGGGGGAGCCCGCGTCATGCGCCGCCTCGATCCGCCGGGCCAGGGCCGGGGGGACAAGCTTGGGATAGCCGGAGCCGGTGAAGCCGCTCATGCCGACGGTCGATCCGGCCGGGATCAGGGCGGCGGCGTCTTCGGCCGACATAAGCTTGGAACGCAGGGACGAACAACGGATGCGCGACATGAACTCTTCAGGGTTACGGCCGGGGAGGGCCTTCAGCGTCTCGGTTAGGCGGCGCCTTGAAGGCGATCCATTCGACCTTGGTCTAGATCGGCCCAGGCGTCCCTGATCTTCGCAAACCCGCCACGCCTCGATGGAACGCCTCAAGGCCCCGCCGGTTTGCCAGAAAACGACGGAAAGGATCCCCATGAGAGCGCTCGTTCTGAACTGCACCCTGAAACCTTCGCCCCAGACGTCCAGCACCGAGGCCCTCGCCCGGGTGGTGATCGCGGAGCTGGAAAAGGGCGGCGCCGAGGTCGAGCTGGTCCGGCTGGTGGATCTGAACCTCAAGCCGGGCGTGAGGACGGACGAGGGCGAAGGCGACGACTGGCCCTCGGTTCACGCCAAGATTATGGCGGCCGACATCGTCGTCTTCGCCACCCCGACCTGGGTCGGCCAGATGTCGAGCGTCTGTATGAGGGCCCTGGAGCGGATGGATGCCCTGTTCGGGGAAACGGACGACAGCGGCCGGCCCGTCGCCTTCGGCAAGGTGGGCGGCATCGTCATCACCGGCAATGAGGACGGCGCGCACCATATCGTCGCCACCGTGTCCCAGGCCCTGATCGACATGGGCTTCACCATGCCGGCGCAGAGCTGGACCTACTGGCACCTGGGGCCGGGCGCCGGTCCCGACTATGTCGAGACGGATCAGGGCCATGACTATTCCGATCGGGTTGGCCGAAACGCCGCGCGCAATCTTCTGGCCCTGGCCCGTGTTCTGAGGCCCGACACCTACCCCGTTCCCGAAAGCTGAGAACAGGACTAGAACGGGCGGCATGATCATCGCCCTGTTCGCCGTTCTCGCCCTTCAAGCCGCGCCGCCGACGACCGGGTCGTCAGTGCGGACCAATGAGGTCCGCGCGACCGCCCAACGGGAGGCGGACGCGGCGGCGGCGACCCTGGACCGGATGCATCAGGCGGCGGCAGACGCGGACGGCGAAACCTATTTCGCCCAGTTCAGCGACACCGCGCGATTCGTCGGCACCGACGCGTCGGAACATTGGGATATCGCCGCGTTCAAAGCCTATGCCGAGCCGCTGTTCGCCCGCGGCCAGGGTTGGACCTATCGCCCCTCTGACCGCACTCTGATCGTCTCCGGCGACGTCGCCTGGTTCGACGAGAAGCTGGACAATGACGGCTACGGCGCCCTGCGGGGATCCGGCCTGCTGCGGCGGAGCGGGCCGGAAGGCGTGTGGAAGATCGAGCAATATGTGCTCAGTTTCACCGTGCCGAACGACCGCGCGCGCGCCGTGGTCGCCCTGATCAAGTCCGACTCCGCCGACTGATGGATTTCCACGAAGAGGCCTTCGTCCTGTCGGCGCGCAGCCATGGCGACACCGGCGCCGTGGTCGATCTGCTGACCGAGACCCATGGGCGGCGCGCGGCCTATGTGGCGGGCGGGGCGTCGCGGAAGATGCGGCCGTTTCTGCAGCCGGGGGCGCGGGTCGTGGCGGACTATCGGGCGCGGACCTCGGACCATCTGGGCGGGGCGCGGCTGGAGCCGGTGGGCGAGGGACCGAGCGCCCTGTTTGACGACGCCTTGGCCCTGACCGGTCTGGCGGCGGCGGCGGGCGTGGCCCAGGGCGCCCTGCCGGAGCGCGAGCCGCATCCGGGCGTCTTCCTGGCCTTCGAAGCCCTGATGACGGCCTTCGCCTGGCCCGAGGTCTGGCCGGCGGTCTTCGTGCGGTTCGAGGCAGGGCTGCTGGAGGATCTGGGCTTCGGGCTGGATCTTTCGAAATGCGCGGCGACCGGCGTCACTGACGACCTGATCTATGTCAGCCCCCGCACAGGCCGCGCCGTCAGCCGCGCGGCCGGCGCCCCCTATGCCGACAAGATGCTGGCCCTGCCGCCCTTCATGCTCGGCGCCCAGGCCGGCGTGGACGAGGGGGACGTCAAGGCGGGCTTCGACCTGACCGGGCATTTCCTGGAGCAGTTCGTCTTCCACCCGCAGAACCGGCCCCTGCCGCCGGCGCGGGTGTGGATGCTGGACAAGCTGGGCGAGGCGGGCCGGCTGTAGGATCTGGAGCGTCGCTCCAGATCCCAGGCTTGACGTGGTTCAGGCGACGAGGAAGGCGATGCCGATCTCGCGATGGGGCGTGTAGCGGATCTCATATCCGGTCAGCACGGCCAGCTGCTCTTCCGATTCCGGAGAGAAAAACAGGCCGAGCGAGATCTTCCTGGCGCCCCCCAGCCCCAGCCGCATCGGACCGTTCAGCTTCCAGGTGTCGTACCGCAGGCCGTCGATGAAGCCGGCCCAGTTGCGGAGCGACTCGCACTTCATCTCGACCACGATCTCGTCCGAGGACGGGTTTTCGAAAGGGTTGTTGACCAGGAAGTCGGCGCGCGCCCGGTCGGGATAGACATAGGCTTCGCGCTCGATCCAGGCGTCCTGGACATTGGCGTTGATGTGGCCGGCGATTTCGGCCTGGGCCCAGGCCTCCCAACCGCCGGCGAGCGGCCAGACCAGGCGGATTCGATTGACGTTGGCGCTGGCCCATTGGGTGACCAGATCCATGAAGTTGGCGGTGGAGATCGGCATAGGTGTCGCTTCCGCATTGGCGCTCGCCGGTCGGGCGACGCCGGAGAAGGGCGCGGTGGCTGAGGGACGGACCGAACGGCCTTCGACCATACGACCGAGCAACAACAGGTTGAGCGCTCTCGACATGATGGGATGCTCCCGGTCCCGATTGCACGGTCTGGCCCACCACTCCCGCGTCAGAGCCGCGCCCCGAAAGACTGCGACGCGAGCGGTGGCGTCCCGCACACCCGACGTGGCCGACGGCGTCTTGTGAAACTTGAGCGCGCATTTTCAGCAGGCGCGCCGAGCGATGGAGAAATCAACCAAAGGTGGTTCACGAGTTGGCCGCTCGACCGTCAAGTCCGTGAGGTCGCGCTTCAGCGGGGCGAGGCGACCTTCCTCAAAACGGGCCTCGATCCAACGGGTAAGGAGAGAACTGATGGCTATTCCAACTCCGGTGAACGGTCAGATCACCGACGCTGTAACCCAGGCCAATGTGAAGGTCCTGGGCGACGCCCCGGCCATGGCCATGGGCGCGATCTACCAGTCGCTGGCCCATTCCACGGGCATTCTGTACGAAAACGCCGCTTCGTCGCAGCAGCAGCTGGCGATCGCGGCGCAGGCCGCCACCAACCAGGGCGTCATCCAGATCTACAGCGTGGACACCATGGCCGGGGCCGTGGCGACCTCGAAGATCGCCCAGTCCGACACCCCCGACAATATGCTGTCCCTGCTGACCGCCCTGCGCGCCGTCGGCCCCGGCGCCGGCGTCTCCTGACGCTTCACCCTCGCACTGAAAGAAGGATTTGAGACATGGCGCTTCCCACTCCCGTCAACGGCATGATCACCGACGCCGTCACCCAGGCCAACGTCAAGGTTCTGGGCGACGCCCCGGCCATGGCCATGGGCGCGATCTACCAGTCGCTCGCCCACTCGACCGGCATTCTCTACGAGAACGCCGCCTCCTCGCAGCAGCAGCTGGCGATCGCCGGACAGGCCGCGACCAACCAGGGCGTGATCCAGATCTACAGCGTGGACACCATGGCCGGCGCCGTGGCGGCCAGCAAGATCAGCCAGTCGGACACCCCCGACAATCTGCTGTCGCTGCTCACGGCCCTGCGCGCCACCCAGGTCTGAGGACCGGCCGACGGGCGACGCGGCCGGCGAGCGTCGACTGTCGTAATCCGCCATCGTTGCGGTCGGGCCCCGGCGCCCGCCGCGCCACCCTTGGGAGGACGACGTGTCCGAGGCCAGCAACAAGAGCGGCGGCGCCGACAAGGGCTCGCCCAACCTCGGCGACTATGAGGACATCCTCAAGCTCGCCCTGGAGCTCAGCCGCAATCCGGCCACCGCGCCGATCGCCGATTCGGTGGCCAGCACCTTGCTGACGGTCATCGGCTCGGGCCCCAGCTTTGCGGCGATGCAGAGCCTTGTCGCCGCCAATCAGGCCAGCGGGCTGATGTACCACAACGCTGTGGCCCATCAGCAGACGACCAACATCCTGGGCATGGTGGCGACGATGAACTGCGTCAACGCCCTGATGGACAAGCCGTCCTTCGTGCCCTGGCCAGACATCAATCCGCGTCGAGAGGAGCCGTTCGAATGACGCAGGAGGAGACGCGATCGCCGGACCTGCGGGGTTCGGCCGCCTGCCGGGATGACCTTCTGGTGCTGTGCGGCGGGGCGGGGGTCTGCAACGCCAGCCTGATCACCATCATGGCCTCGGCCGACGCCTTCGCCGCGCGCCTGGCGGCGTCCAGCCAACACGCGGCCGAACTGTCGACCCTGCAACTGCGGCAGCTGGCGACCAGCCTGGCCGAGATGCAGCCGATGCGCGCCGCCCGCGCGGCGGACATGGGCGTCCGCGCCGTTTCGCAGACCCATGCTCAGGCGCCGTCGCCCATGTACGGCGCGCCCGTCGTCACCTGACCATCTGGAAGAGGGGGAAGGCTCATGACCGACACGGTCAATGCACAGATCACCGACGCCGTGACCCAGACCAACGTCAAGGTTCTGGGCGAAGGTCCGGCGGAGGCTGTGGCGATCGCCGTTCAGGCGGTGGCCCACGCCACCAGCCTGTCGGTGGAGAACGCCAGCCAGGCCCAGGGCGGCATGCAGCAGATCAACAATGCGGCGGTGGGCGCCCTGATCGCCAAGATTCTCGAAATCCCGGTGGCCTGAGTCATGGCCTATTCGCCCGCCGTCAACAGCCGGATCACCGATGCGGTGACGCAACAGAACATGATGGTTCTGGGCTCTGCGTCGACGGTGGCCATGGGGTCGATCTACCAGAGCGCCGCCCATTCGACGGCCATCGTCTTCCAGAACGCGGTTCAGGCCCAACGCCAGGCCTCCATCTGCGCCCAGGCGGCGACCAACCAGGGGGTGATGCAGGTCTATGAGATGGGCGGCCTCGTCTCGGCGGCGGCCACCGCTCGGATTGCGGCGCGCCCGCCCGCCTCAAACACGCTGGAAACCGCCGTGATGCTGCTCGTCGCTCTCAAAATGCTGAAACTCTAGATTTGTCAGGATCTGAACCATGGCCGCCGATACGCCCGTCAATTCTCAGGTCACGGACGCCGTCACCCAGACCAACGTCAAGGTGCTGGGCGAGGCGCCGGCCCAGTCCATGGCCCTGGTCTATCAGAGCATGGCTCACTCGATTTCCCTGGCCATGCAGAACGCCCAGCAGGCGCAGGGCGGGCTGCAACAGATCGGCAACGCCGTCACCTCCAGCGCCGTCACCATGATCATGAACGCCGCGCACAAATAGCGCCGGGCCCTCCTGAAACGAAAGCAGCAGCGCCGTGAGCGAACCCGCCGTCAACAGCCAGATCAAGGACGCCGTCCAGACCTCGACCAACTGGGCCATGGGTTTTGCGCCCCTGGAGGCGGGCACGCCGTCCAGCGCCAGCCGCGTCTCCGCCGGCGGGGCCATAGCCTACGACAAGGCCACCCAGGCCGCAGCCTTGGCGGTTCAGGACGCGGCCGATTACCAGCGCAATGCGATGTCGATCAGCACCACCGTCCAAGGCAAGGCGATGGCGATGATGCTGGCCTCCGGCGGCCTGAACGAACCGGCCCTGGTCGCCTACGCCATGGCCCTGGTCAGCGCGTTCGCCGCCCCCATCGCAGCCGGTCTGGCGGCGGAGTCCGTCACCAAGGCCGTCGAGAGCTTCCCCAAGAACTGAAGCCAAACAAAGGAGACTATCGTGAGCCGACTGACCCTGTCCGCAAAGAGCGACGCCCAGGCCGTGACTCAGGAAGCGGAAGCCCTGGAATGGGAGACGCAGCGCGCTATGGAAGACTGGAGCGAGGAGGCGGGCGAGGGCTTGTCGCGACCGTCCTTCGCCGCCAGCCAGGAACGCTACCTGGACCTGCGCCGCGCGTCGGAAACGGTCGTGGCCATCCTCTATCAGATGCAGGAGCCGCTTCTCGACGACCCCTACGCCTCATGGGCCGCCAAGCTGATGGTCAAGGCCAAGGGCCTGCTGACCGATATTGAGGAAGGCGAATTGGTCGCCAAGACCACCTTCGTCCCGGCGTCCGGCGACAAGGACTGAGGCGACCTATGACGAACGATGACGCCGGCGTCGAGCCGGGCGCGCCCCCGGCGCCGGCGCGCGATCCCATTGTTCTGGCGGCGCAACAGATGGTGATCGAAATGTTCAACCTGGCCAGCGCTCAGCTGCCGGATCTTCTGAAGCTGCAGGATCCGGCGGCCGGTCAGGTGGCCAAGTTCAGCGAGGAGATGATCAACCAGCTGAAGGGACAGGTCGAGCGCGCCCTGGGCCTGCCCGCCGCCGATAAGGACAAGACCTCGTGACAGAAGGGGCGGGCCAGCATCTGTATGACGCCGTCTCGGCGCAGAAGCACCAGGTCGTCGACAGTTTCGCCGATCAACGCGAACAGTTGAGGAAGGCCGTGGCGGACCAGCGCTTGGCGGCCATGCCGGAGGAGATGCGCCGCGCGGCGCTTGGGCCGTCCGCCCAGGTCAGTCGCGAGATCGTCGATGCCCTGCGGGCGATCATTGCGCAGGAGGTGACGCGACAGCTGGATCTCGCCATCTGCGCGATGCTGGCGCGCGCGGCCAAGACAGAAGAGGGTGCGGCTCTATCGGCCGAGGCGACGCACAGCTGATCTGATTTCCCTCGAATTCGGATCGCACGCTTCACAAAACTCCGGGAAACCCGTTTAAGTTGTATTCACGGGGGTGATGGGGCGGCGACGTCGCATAGACGGCGGGCGGCGCTTCTCCGCCAAGGTCGGATCGGCGCGTCGGCGCCCGACGTCAGCCCGATGGGACAGAGGGGTCGGGAAGATGAATGTTGTCCGCCTGTTTCCAGAAAAGGAAACCCAGGAGATCGAACAGATCTCCAAATCGCCGGCCCGAACCGAACGAGGCTTGCGTCGGGGATTAAGACCGGCCCAGCCTTCGCCGGTGGATGTTCTGGCCAGGGCGGCTGGAGGGCGGCGCGCCGGTTCGCCGCTGACGCCGACGGAGGTCATCGCGCGATCCCTGGAGCGGCCGGCCTCCATGGATCGGTTCTGGGCCATCTGGATGGCGCATCAGACAGCCCTGCGGCAGAGAAGCCTTCGTCTGTCCGGCGGAAATCGCGCCGACGCCGAGGATGCGCTGAGCGCCGCCATGGTGCGGGCCGCCCAGGCTTTTCAGCGGCAACCGGTGGAGAATCCCCGAGCTTGGCTGGTGCGTATACTGCACAACACCTGCATGGACCTGCATCGCCACAACGCCAATCGGATCCCTATACAGACAGAGGACGCCGATCTGCCGCCGCCGACTGCGGCGGCCTGGGTCAGGGCGGCGCCGTCGCCGGAAGAGGCCCTGTCGCAACAAGAGCGAGACGCCGCCTGGGACAAGGCGATGAACGCCTTGCCGGCCGCCCTGGTCGAACCCTTGCGGCTTCACCTGGACGATTGGGGAGATGATCGGATCGCCGCACATCTGAACATCAGCCGCGAACTGGTTCGAAAACGACGACAACTCGCCAAGAACCGTCTGCGCCTGTTGCTGGACCTCTAGGCGGGCGTATCGACTAGCACCGCCGGCGACAGGGGCGCGCCTGTGGCCTCTGCCACCAGTTCGGCCGTGCGCGCTTCGATCACGGCTTCAAGGCGCGCCAGGAATTCGTCCTTGTCCAGGCCGACTGGAATGGGGTCCAGAAACTCGAGGGTGGCCGTGCCGGGATGCTTCTCGTACTTCTCTTCGGGCCAGAAGAGGCCGAGGTTGGTGGCCAGCGGCACGACCGGCATGTCGAAGTCGCGATACATATGCCAGACGCCTGAGCGATAGCGGTATTTCTGTCCGACCGGGGCGAGGTGACCTTCAGGATAGATCAGGATCTTGCGGTTTTCAGCCCTGGCCTGGGCGGCGCGGGTTGCGAGCGCCTGGCGCGCTTCGTGGCCGCCGCAGCTGTTGACGACGATGGCGCCCAGTTTTTTCAGAACGCCGCCGAGCAGGGGAAATTTTTCCAGGTGGTCGCCGGTGACGAAAGCCAGATCGTCGAACTGATCATAGGTCGCGAAGCCGTCGCCCCAGCTCTGGTGCTTGGAGGCGATGATGAAGGCGCCTTCAGGCAGCCGTTCCTTGCCCCGCACGTCCAGGCGGATGCCGGCGAAAAGGGCCATGGCCTGCACCATGCGTCGGACGTAGCGGCGGATGACCCAGCCAGTCGGGCCCCGCCCGGGGGCAAGCGCCGCGAAGGCGGCGGCCAAGCCATAGGCGATCGAGAGAATCCAGTAGGCGACGTTGAATGAAAAGCTGCGCATGGATCGATTATTGCGCAGCTGGCCGCGATGTCATGCCCTCAAGCCGCGTTTTCGAGGGCGGGCGCCCGCGTGACGCGATTGCGACCCCCGCGCTTGGAGGCGTAAAGCGCCGCGTCCGCGCGCTCCAGAAGGGCGGCGGGGCTTTCTCCCGGCCGATAGTCGGCAAAGCCGGCCGAAAGCGTCACCTTGCCCAGATCGTCGTTGGTCGAGCGACGCCGCAAGGCTCGGGACGCGACCTCTTCGCGGATGGTCTCCAGCGCCGCCAGAACCGTCCCCGCACCCTCGCCGGGGAAAAGGATGGCGAACTCTTCACCGCCGAAGCGGGCGACGAAGCGATTTCCGCCGCTGAAGCGAGACAGGACGGTCGAGACATAGCGCAAAACCTGGTCGCCCGTCTGATGGCCCCAAGTGTCGTTGAACCGTTTGAAGTGGTCGATGTCGATGATCGCCAGGATCAGCGGCGCATCGCCAGACGCACAGGACTGTTCCAACCGCTCGTCGAAGGCCTTGCGGTTGGCCAGGCTGGTCAGGGCGTCGGTCATCGCTTCGCGCCGGACCTCTTCCAGATGCTCGCGCAGTCGCGCGATTTCCTTGTTGGAGGTCTCCAGTCGCTTTTCCAGCACGGCGGTTTCGCGCCGCGCGCGTTTGGTCGCCGTCGACAGGCCGCCGACCAGCGCTTTCAGCGGCGAGGCGGCGTCGGCGGCTTCAATAGTGTTGGACGCATCCGCCAGGGTGTCGCCATAGTCCGCCTGGGTCTTATGGGCCTTGGCGATGGCGTTGGCGACGCTGGCCAGTTCCCGGTCCAGCACGGCGCCGGCGTCGCGAATCTGCTCCGACAAGCGGCCGCGCGGCAGGAATTCTGCGGCGAGCCGCTCGGACACCTCGTCCGATATGATTGCCGACGCGGCCAGGAGCCGGTCGATCTCGCAGGCGAGCGGGCTCTCGCGGTCGTCAAGGTAATGAAGCCAGAGCTCGAAGTTCAGTCGGGTCGGCCAGACGCCGGCCTTTTCCATCTCGTCGATGACATGGTGCGCGAAGGCGTAAGCCTGAGGCCCTCTGACCGTCGTCTCCAGCTCGGCCGTCATTCTACGCTCCAACCCCCTTCTAGAGTTTCGCTGACATTAGGTGTCCATCCGTAACACCGGGTAAACAGCAGGAGGGGAGAGGGCGTAAATCAGCGGGGATCAGCCGTGAATGATCACCGGTCGGCGTAGGAAGGCGGGTATGTCGTCGCCGAAACCCTTGACGCCGGTCCGCTCGCGCTCCTCCGGCCGGCGTTCGCCGCGGCGATCGGACTGGCGCAGTTGAGGCTCGCGTTCAGCACGGGCGGGACGATCCGAATCGGCAGAAACCGGCTCGGAGAGGGTCGCCTCGACCGCTGGCTGAGGCGCGGCCTCCGGCTTGGTCTTGCGGCGGCTGCGAGAGCGGGCCGGAGCCTCGGCGGTCTGCGCTTCGGTCGGGATTTCCGCCGACGCCGCGACGGCCTGTTCCGTCTTGTCCGTTGATCGCGCCCGGCCGCGGCCGGTTCTTTCGCGCCCGCCCTTGTCATCGCGTTGGGCGGGCTTCTTGGTCGTGTCGAAATCGACACCGTCCAGGACCAACTCCTCCGGCTCCTTCTTGATCAGCTTGAGCACCTTATCCAACGACTTGTCGTCGGCCGGTGTCACGATCATGAAGGCCTGTCCCAGACGGCCGGCCCGACCCGTGCGGCCGATGCGGTGCACATAGTCGTCGGCGTGGTGCGAGACGTCGTAGTTGAAGACGTGGCTGACGTCGGGAATGTCCAGACCGCGCGCGGCGACGTCGGACGCCACCAGGATCTTAAGCGCGCCCGAGCGGAAATCGGCCAATGTCTTCATCCGGTGCGACTGATCCAGGTCGCCGTGAATGGGGGCGGCGTCAAATCCGTGTTTTTTCAAGGATTTGGCGACGATATCGACCTCGGATTTGCGGTTGCAGAAGACGATGCCGTTGCGCACGTCGGCGCGACCGATCAGGGCGCGCAGGGCGGCGCGCTTGGCCTTGGGGTCTGAGGTGGGGATGCGGACGAGATACTGGGTGATGGTGTCGGCGGTCATCGCCGGACGCGAGGCCTCGATCCGTGTCGGGTCCTTGAGGAAGGCGGTCGTCAGCCGGGTGATCTCGGGCGGCATGGTGGCCGAGAAGAACAGGGTCTGGCGACGCGGCGGCGTCAGTTTGAAGATCCGCTCGATGTCGGGAATGAAGCCCATGTCGAGCATGCGGTCGGCTTCGTCCACGACCATGATCTCGACGCCCGTCAGCAGCATCTTGCCGCGTTCGAACAGGTCGAGCAGACGGCCGGGCGTGGCGATCAGGACGTCGACGCCCTTGTTCAGCGCCGCCACCTGGTCGCCCATGGAGACGCCGCCGATCAGCAGCACCCAGCTCAGCTTGGTGCCCTTGGCGTATTTGGCGAAGCTTTCTGCGACCTGGTCGGCCAGTTCGCGGGTCGGGGCCAGGACAATGGCGCGCGGCATCCGGGCGCGGGCGCGGCCGGAGGCCAGGCGCTCGACCAGGGGCAGGGTGAAGGCGGCGGTCTTGCCCGTGCCGGTCTGGGCGATGCCCAGGACGTCTCGGCCGGCGAGGGCGACGGGGATCGCCTGTTCCTGAATGGGGGTGGCGGTCGTATAGCCGGTGTCGGCGACCGCTTGCAGGGTCGTGGGCGAAAGGCCCAGTTGGGTAAATTCTGTCATGAATCCTTGGGACGAAAAGCGTCTGCGTGCATAGCAGCGACGGAACCGCCCCTCTTTGGGCGAGCGGGCGGCGCGGATCGCAGACCTGTCCCGAGGCTGGGGGCGATATAGAAGCCCCTCCGACAAAGTCAAGTATTCTCGCTATTTCGGCCCGCTGCGACGGAATAAATTCCCATGGCCACGTTGGAGGTCGCTTGACTCTTCGTGGCCTGAAGGAGGCATATAAGAGAACAAAAGGAGAACTGTTGTGCGGTCCCGCCGCAAGATCGAAGCCCTGCGCCAACATCTGAAAACCCTGGAGGCAGCCGGTCATCCAGTGGATGACGCGCGCTTCGATCTCGGACTGGAGGCGGCTGACCGGCATCTAGGCGGGCTGGCGACCCATGCGCTGCACGAGGTTTACGCCGCGACTACGCCTGATGCGACAGCGGCCCTGGGGTTCGCTCTGGGACTGGTCCGCCGGACGGCGGGCGATCGACCTGTGGTCTGGGGCGTCCAGGCCATGGCCGAACTGGAGACGGGGCGGATCTATGGGGCGGGCCTGCGCGAACTGGGGCTGGATCCCGGCCGGCTGGTGCTGGTGCGGGTCAAGGAGACGAAGGAGCTGCTGGCGGCGGGAGAGGAAGCCCTGGCCGGTGGAGCCGTGGGAGCGGTGCTGCTGACAGCCTGGGGCGAGAGCAAGGTGCTGAGCCTGACCGCCACGCGTCGCCTGTCGATGGCGGCAGGGCAGGGACGGGCGACTGCACTCCTGACCCGGTTGGCGGCCCAGCCCCAGCCCAGTGCAGCCGAAACGCGGTGGCGGATCAGGGGGGCTTTGTCGCGGGCGCTGGAAGCGGAGGCCCCTGGCCATCCGACCTATGCGGTCGAACTGTTGCGGCATCGGCTGGGCGCGCAGCCGAGAAGCTGGATCATGGAGTGGGATCGTGAGCGCGGAGTCTTCGAACAGGGCGGGCAGAATGCCGGACATGAACAGCCGCAACGACCGGCGCTATCTGGCGGTCTGGTTTCCCCTGCTGCCGACAGATCGGCTGAGGCGCGAGAAGAGGGGCTCAGACGCTACGGCTGAACCAGCCACCGTGTTGGTGGAAAAGGTGAAGGGCGCGCTCCGTTTGGCTGCTGCAAATGGTTCCGCCCTGGCTCTGGGTCTGTCGCCGGGCATGACTCTGGCGGACGCGCGGGCGCGGGCGCCGAATATCCGCGTGGCGCCGCATCGGCCCGAGGCGGACACGGCCCTGTTGAGACGGGTGCTGCTGGATTTCGGACGTTTCACCCCGATGGCGGCGACCGACGGGCCGGACGGCCTGGCGCTGGATGTGACCGGTTGCGCCCACCTGTTCGGGGGTGAAGAAGGACTGGTCCGGGCGGTCGCGGCGCGGGCTGAGGGCGTGGGTCTGGCGACGCGCCTGGCCCTGGCCGGCACGCCTGAGGCGGCGCGGGCCCTGGCCCGCTTCGGGCGGGGCGGAATCTATCAGGGCGCGGCGCAGAACCAGGCCCTGCGTCGCTTGCCGGTCGCGGCGCTGGAACTGTCGGACAAGGAGATCCAGGCCCTGTCGCGCGCGGGCCTGAAGACCCTGGCGCATCTGGCGGATCGCCCCACGGCGCCCATCGCCGCCCGGTTCGGGACGGCGGCGGCGACGCGGCTGAACCGGGTGTTGGGACGTGAAGACGTCCGCATCCGCCCCGAACGCCCCGTTCCTCTGATTTCCGTCGACCGGGTTCTGGTCGAGCCGATCACGGAGACAGCCGATGTCGAGGCGGTGATCGGCGACCTGCTGGTCGAGGCTATGGACCGGCTGGACCTGCGCGGTCAGGGCGGGCGCGCCTTTCAGGCCGGCTTTTTCCGCCTGGACGGAGAGGTGCGCCACATCACCGTGCGGACGGGCCGCCCCAGTCGCGACGCGGCGGCTGTGCTGCGCCTGTTTCGCGAACGGCTGGCCAATCTGGCGCGACCACTGGAGCCCGGTTTCGGCTTCGACCAGATGCGTCTGTCCGTAACGGTCGCCGATCGCCTGGCCTCGCGCCAGAGGGGATTTGAGGCCGCCCCGTCGACCGCTGAAGATCTGGGGCGACTGATCGACCGGCTGACGGCGCGCCTGGGACCGGAGGCGGTCAGCCGGTTCGAGCCGATAGAGTCGCACTGGCCCGAACGCGCCGTCCGCCTGAGCCCGGCGGCACATGCCCTGGCCGAGATCGTCGCCTGGCCCGAACCGGACCCGGCCGACCCGCCGCTGCGGCCGTTGCAGATGTTCGATCCGCCCCAGCCGGTTCTGGCCACGGCGGAAGTGCCCGATCATCCGCCGAACCGCTTCATCTGGCGGCGGGTGGACCACCGGCTGGTCCGGGTCGAAGGGCCCGAACGCCTCGCGCCCGAATGGTGGCGCAGGTTGCAGGCCCCCCAGGAGCCGACGCGCGACTATTACCGGGTCGAGGACCAGGAGGGGCGGCGCTTCTGGCTGTTCCGTTCCGGCTTCTACGGCGAGGAACCGGCCCCGCGCTGGTTCCTGCACGGGATCTTCGCATGACCGCCTATGCTGAGCTGGCGACGCGCAGCAACTTCTCCTTTCTGGAAGGGGCGTCGCATCCGAAGGAGCTGGTGCTGGCTTCGATCCTGCTCGGCCATACCGGCATGGGGCTGGCTGATCGCAACAGTCTGGCAGGGGTGGTCCGGGCGTGGAGTGCGCTGAAGGCCTTAAGGGAGGAGGGGTTGTCTCCCCCAGAGAAGGTGCGCGAGGGCGGCGGTCCGGGCGAGGTCGGCTGGGTCGAGGATCCGATGAACGACCCGGCCCTCAGCGACCGGGTCAAGCAGCGCGCCCAGGCCTTCAAACTGGTTCTCGGCGCCCGGCTTCGCTTCAATGACGGCGCGCCGGACATTCTGGCCTATCCGGAGGATCGCCGGGGCTGGGCGCGCCTGTGTCGCCTGCTGACCCTGGGCAACAGCCGGGCCAGGAAAGGTCAATGCGAGATCGGCCTGCACGACCTGTGCGCGGCGACCGAGGGATTGCTGCTGATCGTCATGCCGCCGCCTCGTCTGGAAGGCTTGGAGGCCGTGCTGGCGCGGGTGGTCGCGGCGGCGCCGGGCGCGGTCTGGGCGGGGGCGGCCATGACCCGTTCCGGCGACGACCGGCGGCGCCTGACGCGGCTTAAGGCGATGGCGAAGCGGACAGGCGCCACCCTGCTGGCGGTCAATGACGTCCTGTATCATGAGGCCGGACAGCGCGACCTTCAGGATGTCCTGACCTGTATCCGCGAAGGCGTGACTCTGGAGACGGCAGGGCGATGGCTGGAAGAGAACGCCGAGCGCCGCCTGAAGCCCCCCAGGGAAATGGCCCGCCTGTTCGCCGATGTGCCAGAGGCGGTGGCGGAGACGCAGAATATGCTGGCGCGGGTGAGGTTCGACCTTGAGGATCTTCGCTACAACTATCCCGAGGAGCCGATCCCGCCGGGGTGGTCGTCACAGGACTGGCTGGCGCACCTGGTCGATCGAAACCTGGACCAGAAATATCCGCAGGGTGCGCCTCAGAAGGTGCGCGATGATCTCGACAAGGAGCTCGCCTACATCCGGGAGCGCGATCTGGCGCCCTATTTCCTGACCATCCACGACATTGTCCAGGTCGCGAACGACAAGGGCATCCTGTGTCAGGGACGAGGATCTGCGGCGAATTCGGCCGTCTGCTATGTGCTGGGGATCACCTCGGTCGATCCCGGCCAGCATGATCTTCTGTTCGAACGCTTCCTGTCGGCCGATCGAAACGAGCCGCCGGATATCGACGTCGATTTCGAACATGAGCGACGCGAGGAGATCATTCAGCACATCTACGACCGGTATGGTCGGCACAGGGCGGGCCTAGCGGCGACGGTCATCCGTTACCGGCCGCGCAGCGCCATTCGCGAGGTCGGCAAGGTCCTGGGCCTGACCGAGGACGTCACGGCGCGGCTGGCCGGCAGTCAGTGGGGCAGTTTCGGCAGCGACATGACCGAGCGTCATGTCGCGCAGGCCGGGCTTGAGGCCGCCAACCCGCAGATCGCGCGCGCCGTCGCCATGACGCGGCGGCTGCTGGGCTTCCCGCGTCACCTGTCACAGCACGTCGGAGGCTTCGTCCTGACCCAGGACCGGCTGGACGAGCTCGTGCCCATCGGCAATGCGGCCATGCCGGACCGGACCTTCATCGAATGGGACAAGGACGACATCGACGCCCTGGGGTTGATGAAGGTCGATATTCTGGCGCTGGGGATGCTGACCTGTATCGCCAAGGCGTTCGAGTTGATGCGGTCGCTGGGGGTGGCGGACCTGCGGCTGGATACGGTTCCCGACGAGGATCCGGCCGTCTACCGCATGCTTCAGGAAGGACGGTCCATCGGGGTCTTTCAGGTGGAGAGCCGGGCGCAGATCAACATGTTGCCGAGGCTGAAACCCGCGACCTTCTATGATCTGGCCATTCAGGTGGCGATCGTCCGGCCGGGACCGATCCAGGGCGACATGGTGCATCCCTATCTGCGTCGACGCCAAGGTCTGGAGGCGCCGGACTACGCCCGACCCGGCCCGCCGCACGATCCGGACGAGCTGAAGAAGGTGCTCAAAAAGACCCTGGGCGTGCCCCTGTTTCAGGAGCAGGCGATGAAGGTCGCCATGGTGGCGGCCGAGTTCACCTCGGCCGAGGCCAATGGTCTGCGCAAGGCGATGGGCACCTTTCGAGGCGACGGGACGCTCTGGAAGTACGAGGCGCGAATGGTCGGTCGGATGATCGCCCGCGGTTACGATCCCGCCTTTGCGCAAAGATGTTTCGAGCAGATCAAGGGCTTTGGTTCGTACGGCTTTCCCGAGAGCCACGCGGTGTCGTTCGCCAGGCTGGTCTACATCTCGTCCTGGATCAAATGTCATCACCCGGCGGTGTTCGCCTGTGCGCTGCTGAACAGCCAGCCGATGGGCTTCTACGCCCCGGCCCAACTGGTGCGGGATGCGCAGGAAAGTCCCCAGAAGGTCGAGGTGCGGCCGATCGACGTGAACCACAGCCTCTGGGACAATAGGCTGGAGCCGACGGCGCGGGGGGCGGACTATCCGGCCTTACGGTTGGGGATGCGGCAGATCGACGGGTTCAAGGAAGTCTGGGCGGATCGGATCGTCGCGGCGCGCGAGGTCCCCTTCGTCGATGTGGAGGAGATGGCGCGGCGGACGGGTCTGGAGGCGGCCGCGATGCGGAAGCTGGCGGATGCGGACGCGTTTCGATCGATGGGGCTGGATCGACGCGAGGGGCTGTGGGCGGTCAGACGCTTGCCGGACGACGAGCCCCTGCCGCTGTTCCAGGCGGCGCGGGCGCGGGAGCTGGGCGTCGAGGCGGCGGCGAACCTGCCCTTGATGCCGTTGAAGGAGCATATCGCCACCGACTATCAGACGACGCGTCTGTCGCTGAAGGGGCACCCGATGCAGATCCTGCGGCCGATGTTCGACGCGGAGCGGGTGCTGAGCGCCGAGGCGGTCTACGCCAAGAGGCACGGGGCGCTGGTGAAGACGGCGGGGGTGGTGCTGGTGCGCCAGAGACCCGGCACGGGCAACGCCGTCTTCGTGACCCTGGAGGACGAGACCGGGGTGGTGAACATCCTGCTGTGGGCGCGGCTGTTCGAGACTTTCCGGCGTGAGGTCATGGCCGCGCGGCTGATGGAGGTGGAGGGCACGGTCGAAAAGAGCGTCGAGGGCGTGCTGCACGTCATGGCCCGGCGGGTGATCGATCGTTCGGCCGAGCTGGGGCGGCTGTCCGAGGACTATGAGCTGCAGGTCGAGCTGTCGCGAGCGGATGCGGTCAAATATCCGCAAGGCCCGCGCAGCCCGACCGGCCGGCATCCGCGCGACGTCCGCATTCTGCCGGGGTCGCGCGACTTTCACTGACGGACGTCAGCAGACGGCGGGCGCCGCCGTCGGGGCTCGCTGCCGGGCCAGGAACAGGACCAGCAGCAGGCCAAGTCCGGAAGCGACCGCTCCGGCCAAGGACACGGCTGGATAACCCAGGCCTCCGGCGATGACCGCTCCGCCCACGGCCGCGCCGAGGGCGTTGCCGAGGTTGAAGGCGCCGATGTTCATGGCCGAGGCCAGGTTCGGCGCGTCGCCGGCGGCGGCCATGACCCGCACCTGCAGCGGCGGCACCAGGGCGAAACTGGCGATCCCCCACAAAAAGACCAGGATCGAGGTCGGGACCGCAAACGGCATGGCGACGGCGAAGGCGACCAGTATGGCGGACAGGGCGGCCAGGGTCACGATCAGGGTGCGGTCGACGGACTTGTCTGCGAACCTGCCGCCCAGCCAGTTGCCGAGCGTCAAGCCCAGCCCATAGGTCACCAGCATGGCGGTGACGAAGCCGAGCGAGGCGTGGGTCTGGTCGCGCAGGATCGGGGCGATATAGGTGAAGACGGTGAACATGGCGCTGGAGCCGATCACCGTCAGGGCCAGGGCCGCCAGCACGGGGCCGCGACTGAGGACGCGCAGCTCGGCGGCGATGTCTCCGCCGGTCGGGGCGGGGAGTTGGGGCAGGGTCAGGCGCAGGGCGGCCATGACCCCCACGCCGATGGCGGCGATGCCCCAGAAGCTGGCGCGCCAGCCCAGGGCCTCGCCGGCCCAGGTCGCCAGGGGCACGCCGACGACATTGGCTATGGTCAGGCCCATGAACATGGCGGCGACGGCGCCGGCCTGGCGATTCGGCGCGACAAGGCCGGCTGCCACGATCGAGCCGACGCCGAAGAAGGCGCCGTGGTTCAGCGAGGTGATGACCCGCGCGATCAGCAGCATCGCATAGTCGGTCGAGATCGCCGACAGCAGGTTGCCGACGGTGAAGACGGCGGCGAGACCGATCAGCAAGGCTCGGCGCGGCATACGGCCGGTCGTCAGGGTCATCAGAGGGGCGCCCAGCATGACGCCCAAGGCATAGGCGCTGATCAAAAGGCCAGCCGTGGGGATGGAGACGCCCAGGTCCGTGGCGATGACAGGCAACAGGCCCATCGGGGCGAACTCGGTCACGCCGATGCCGAAGGCCCCGGCTGCGAGGGCGAGGAGGGGAGGATTGAGTTTCATGGGGGGAGGAAACCTTCTGGACGGTCAGACCAGCGGCGGGTTCAGGCGGGCGAACCCCTCCTGCTGGCGATAGGGGGTGTAGGGATAGGACGGCAGGACGTCGCTGGCGGCGTCGAGGGCGGCGATCTGCTCCTGCGTCAGGCTCCAGCCGACGGCGCCTAGGTTCTGGCGCAACTGTTCCTCGTTGCGGGCGCCGATGATGACCGAGGCGACGGTCGGTCGTTGCAGCAGCCAGTTGATGGCGATCTGGGGCACGGCCTTGCCGGTCTCGGCCGCCACGGCGTCCAGTGCCTCGACGACACGGTACAGGTGCTCGTCGTCGACGGGCGGAGCGAAGGCGGCGGTCTGGTGCAGGCGGCTGCCGTCGGGAATGGGGGCGTCGCGGCGAATCTTGCCGGTCAGACGGCCCCAGCCCAGCGGGCTCCAGACCAGGGCGCCGACGCCCTGGTCTGCGCCGAGCGGCATCAGGTCGGCCTCATAGGCGCGGCCGATCAGGGAATAATAGACCTGGTGGGCGATGAAGCGGGGGCGGGCGTCACGCTGGGCCGCCGCCTGGGCCTTCATCAGGGCCCAACCGGGATAGTTGGACACGCCGGTGTGGCGGACCTTGCCCGAGGTCACGAGCATGTCCAGCGTGGCCAGAAGCTCTTCGACCGGGGTCGAGGCGTCGAAGGCGTGCAGTTGCAGCAGGTCGATATGGCCTGTGCCCAAGCGGCGCAGGGCGGCCTCGACCGCGCGGATCAGACGGTCGCGCGACACGCCCCAGTCCGCCGGACCGTCGCCGGTCGGCAGGCCGGTCTTGGTCGAGATCAGCACCTGGTCGCGCCGGCCCTTGATGGCCTCGCCCAGCACCTGTTCTGAGGCGCCGTCGGAATAGACGTCGGCGGTGTCGAACAGATTGACCCCGGCCTCCAGACAGATATCGACCAGGCGCCGGGCCTCGTCGGCGTCGCTGGCGCCCCAGGCGCCGAACAGCGGGCCGGAACCGCCGAAAGTGCCCGTGCCGAAGCTGAGGACCGGCACGCGCAGGCCCGATGATCCGAGTTGACGATATTCCATGACTTTCTTTCGCGACGTTGCCTCTGCTGGAACGCACAGATGGACGACGCGCCGCGCAGGGAGTAGGTAGGCCTCAGGCCAAAGATTTTTGATTTTGACGCAAAGATGCAGGCGAATAGGGCGGATCGAGCGCGGGAGATGGAGATCTTCGCCGCCGTGGCGCAGAGCGGCAGCTTTTCAGCGGCGGGGCGGTCCCTGAATCTGACGCCGTCGGCAGTCAGCCGGACCATTGACCGGATCGAGGCGCGACTGGGCGTGCGGCTTATGCTGCGGACCACGCGGGTTCTGACGCTGACGGCGGAAGGCCAGACCTATCTGGCGGCGGCGCGTCGCATTCTGGCCGATCTGGACGACGCTGAGCGGGTGGTCGCCGATCAGGGGGCGCCGCGCGGACGGGTCAGGGTCAGCGCGGCGCTAGCGCACGGCCGCCAGCGCGTCGTGCCGCTGCTGGGCGAGTTCGCTCGCCTGTATCCGCATATATTGATCGACTTCAATCTGACCGATGCCGTGGTGGATGTGGCGGCGGGGCAGGCCGATGTCGCCATCCGATTCGGACCGCTGGCCGACAGTCCGCTGACGGCGCGGCGTTTGGGCGAGACGGGGCGGACTATCGTCGCCTCGCCGGACTATCTGGCGCGACGGGGTACGCCCCAGGTCCCGGAGGACCTGCACGACCATGATTGTCTGAACTTCAACTTTCGCCGGGCCGAGCCGGTCTGGCCGTTCCGGCGCGACGGAAGAGACTACGCCCTGACGGTGAAGGGGCCGATCGAGGCAAATAACGGCGAGACTCTGACGCAACTGGCGCTGGCCGGGGTGGGGGTGACGCGGGTCGGCAGTTTCAGCGTAGCGGACGCGATCAAAAACGGGCGTCTGGTCCCGCTGCTTGAAGCCTTCAATCCCGGCGATCGGGAGCCGATCCACGCCGTCTTTGTCGGCGGCGCCCATATGCCGGCGCGGGTTAGGGTCTTCGTCGACTTCCTGGCAGACCGGCTGAGGTAGAAAAAATCGCCGGACGGAGCGAGCCGTCCGGCGATCTTCAATCTCGAATAGGGTTCGAAATCAGCGCTTGCCGAAGATCAGGTCGCCCAACTTGGCGAAGAAGCTTTTTTCTTCCGTCTTCGGCGCGGCGGCCGGGGTCGGAGCGGCGGGCTTGGGCGCTTCGACCGGCTTGGGCGCCGGGGCGGCGGCGGCCGGCGCCGCGACCGGAGCGGGCGTGGGAGCCGCGACGACGGCCGGGGCGGCAGGCTTGGGCGCAGCGGCCTTGGCGGTCGGCTTCGCGGCTGTGGTCTTGGCGGCGGGCTTTGCAGCGGCGGGCTTGGACGCCTTGGGAGCTGCGGCCTTCGCCGGCGCAGCCTTGGCGGCCGGAGCGGCCTTGGGCTTGGCGGACGCCTTGGGGGCGGCGGTCTTCGGAGCAGCGGCCTTGGGAGCGGCCTTGGGCGCAGCGGTCTTCGCAGGGGCGGCCTTAGGCGCGGCGACCTTGGCGGCCGGCTTCGCGGCCGGGGCCTTGGGCGCGGGCTTGGGGGCCGCAGCCTTGGGGGCGGCCGTCTTGGCCGCAGGCTTCGCAGCGGCGGGCTTGGTCGCCTTGGGCTCGGCGGTTTTCTCGGCGACGGCCTTCACAGCGCTCGACTTCGGCGCGGCTTTAGGCTTGGAAGCGGCGGTCGCCGGTTTCGGCGACGCAGGTTTAGACGTAGACGGTGACTTGGCCATGTATTCCCCGACCCCTCGGTTAGTTAAAAAGCCCGGCGGCGTCGGGAGGACGAAGCGCCGGATCGCAACGATTCGCCATCTTAGCGGTGTTTGAGAAATGTCCGAGTCCGCAGTTCAGATAATCGCACGCGGTTCGCGCGACAGCGCCGAGGCCGCCGCCGCCGCCATCGACGCCGATCCCATGCTGGAGGGGGCGACCTATTCCATCCTGGAGGAGGACGAGGATCGCAATCTCTGGCGTATCGACGCCTTCCCGACGACCGAGGACGAGGTCGAGGGTCTGAAGGCGACCCTGGCCGACTACGCCGTGACCGTCACGGTCGAGAAGCTGGCCGACGCCGACTGGCTGGCCATGTCGCTGTCGGGCCTGCCGCCGGTGCGGGCCGGGCGCTTCTTCGTCTATGGGGCCCATGACGAGGGACGGGTTCCGCCGAACGCCGTCAATCTGAAGATCGACGCCGGCGCCGCCTTCGGCACCGGCCACCACGGCACGACGGTCGGCTGTCTGGAAGCCTTCGACGACCTGCTGAAGCGGGAGCGGTTCGAGCGGGTGCTGGACGTCGGCTGCGGCACGGGCGTCCTGGCGATTGCGGCGGCCCGCACCGGCAGCCGGATCGCCATCGGCACCGACATCGACGCCCCTTCGGTGCGGATCGCCAATGAGAACGCCGCCCTGAACCAGGCCCACGCCAGCTTCGTCCACGCCTCGGGCCTGAACGACCAGCGGGTGAGAAAGCACGGGCCCTATGATCTGGTCTTCGCCAACATCCTGGCCCCGCCGCTGGTGGCCCTGTCGCAGGACATCAAGACGGCGCTGAGCCTGGGCGGGGTCGCCATACTGTCGGGCCTGCTGCGGACCCAGGAACGTCGGGTGACTGCGGCCTATACGTCGCGCGGATTCCGTCTGGAGAAGCGCATCCATCACGACGCCTGGAGCGCCCTGGTGCTGCGGCGAATGGGCTGAGGAACGAAAGACGAGATGATGCGCCAGACCTTCGACGAGACCACCGATCCGTCCTTCGGGGCCAAACACCTGCCGCTGTTGCGCGCCGAGATGGCCAAGCAGGGGCTGGACGGCTTCCTGATCCCGCACGAGGACGAACACCAGAACGAATATCTGCCCGACGCCAACGAGCGGCTGGCCTGGGCCACCGGCTTCAACGGCTCGGCCGGGGCGGCGGTGGTGTTCCAGGACCGGGCCAGCATGTTCACCGACGGCCGCTATACGGTGCAGGTCAAGGTCCAGACCGATCCGGCCCTGTTCGAACGGCGCGACCTGAACGACGTCGCCGCCTATCTGGAGACGGCCAAGCCCGGCCAGGTGATCGGCTATGATCCGCGTCTGCACAGCCCCGACGCCCTGGTCCCGTTGAAGGCGGCGGCCCAGAAGGCGGGGGCGGAGCTGAGGCCGGTCGAGGCCAATCCGCTGGACCTGGCCTGGGGGACGGACCGTCCGGCCCAGCCGACCGCCCCAGTCACGCCGCACGAAGACGTCTATTCCGGCGAGCCCCATGCGGCGAAGCGGGCGCGGATCGGTCGGGCCGTGGCGGACGCCGGCGCCGAGGCCGTGGTTCTGACCGCGCCCATGTCGATCGCCTGGCTGTTCAATGTGCGCGGCGGCGACGTGATCCGCTCGCCCCTGCCCATCGGCCAGGCCGTGCTGGAGGCCGACGGCAAGGCGCGCCTGTTCCTCGATCCGGCCAAGGTGACCAATAAACTGCCCGGCTGGCTGGGCGACGAGGTCCAGCTGGAGGCGCCCGAGCGGCTGGGCGAGGCGCTGGATGGCCTGGCCGGCAAGAAGGTGATGATCGATCCCGCCCTGTCGTCCGCCTGGTATTTCGACCGGCTGGAGCAGGCGGGGGCGACGGTGGTGCGGGCCATGGACCCCTGCGCCGTTCCGCGCGCCGCCAAGAACGCGGTCGAGATCGAGGGGAGCCGACGCGCCCATATCCGCGACGGCGCCGCCCTGGCCAACTTCCTGCACTGGGTCGACACGGTCGCCCAGCAGACCCTGCCGGACGAGCGCGAGGTGGTGGAGACCCTGGAGCGGTTCCGCGAGGCGACGGGCGCCCTGAAAGATCTGAGCTTCGACACCATCGCCGGGGCCGGGCCGAACGGCGCCCTGCCGCATTACAAGCCGGTCGGGGCCACGATCCGCAAGATCGAGAAGGGCTCCCTGCTGCTGGTGGACGGCGGCGGCCAGTATCTGGACGGGACGACCGACGTGACCCGCACCATGGCGGTGGGCGAGCCGACGGCGGACCAGCGTCACAAGTTCACCCTGGTGCTGAAGGCCCATATCGCCATGGCGACGATCCGCTTCCCGGCGGGGACCAGCGGCATGGCGCTGGACGCCATAGCGCGGGCGCCGATGTGGGCGGCGGGGCTGGATTACGACCATGGGACCGGCCACGGCGTCGGCTCCTATCTGGGCGTCCACGAGGGGCCGCAGCGGATCGCCAAATGGGGCACCAGCCAGCCGCTGCTGGAGGGGATGATCCTGTCCAACGAGCCCGGCTATTACCGCGAGGGCCATTGGGGCGTCCGCATCGAGACCCTGCAGGTGGTGACGCCGGCCGTGGTTCCCGAGGGCGGAGAGCGGCCGATGCACGGGTTCGAACAGCTGACCTTCGCCCCGATCGACCGCAAGCTGATCGACGTCGATCTGCTGACCCCGGACGAGCGGGCCTATGTCGACGCCTATCACGCCGAGACCCTGGCCAAGGTCGGCCCCCTGGTCGAGGGCGAGGTGCGGGCCTGGCTGGAACAGGCCTGCGCCCCGCTCTGAACTTACAGGTCGAAGGCGCGGGATCGCCGCCGCAGGTGGGTGACGGGAACGGGCAGGTCCGCCAGGGCCGCCCGGGTCGCCGCGTAGCCTGAGGCGACCGGCTCCTC
This sequence comes from Brevundimonas sp. GW822-FHT03E11, assembly GCF_058801445.1. NCBI lineage: Bacteria > Pseudomonadati > Pseudomonadota > Alphaproteobacteria > Caulobacterales > Caulobacteraceae > Brevundimonas > Brevundimonas sp. GW822-FHT03E11. The sequence goes on from NZ_JBXANG010000004.1 coordinate 292,519, forward strand.
ATAGGCCTTCCAGTCGCGGATGTCGGTCCCGCCGGTTCGCGGCAGGATCAGGACGTCGGCGGCGGCGCGCGACTGCTCCATCTCGGCGTCGGTGGTGATGGTGGCCGAGCGCATCAGGATGGAGACGATGGGCGGGCCGGCCTTCCAGGCGCCCGACAGCACCCATTTCCACCAGGAGGGGGGATTCTCCAGGGCGGCCGGATCGACGCCGCGGGTCTGGGACATGTCCACGCCGATGATGGGGCCGTTGTTCAGCTGGCGCATCACGCTGGTGGGGAAGTTCTTCAGCACCGCCCCGTCCACCAGAACCTGGCCGTCCATGACCACGGGCGGAAGGACGCCGGGAATGGCGATCGAGGCGCGCATGGCCCGGCGCATCAGGCCCGCGCGATGAACCTCGATCCGGCCGGACGTCAGGTTGGAGGAGACGCAGAAGAAGGGCAGGCAGAGATCGGCCAGATCGGTGTCGCCATAGGCCCGCTCCAGCAGCCGGGCCACCTTGCGGGCGCGCGACATGGCGATGATGGGAAAGGCCAGGTCGGACAAGGGGTCGGATTCGACGAAGGCGCGACGGATCTCGAAGTCCAGCCGCTCGAACGACCAGCCCATGGCCGGTCCGGCCGCCACCACCGCCCCCATGGAGGCGCCCCCGACGAAGTCGATGGGGACCCGGGCCTCCTCCAGGGCCTTGATCGCCCCCATGTGGCAATAGGCCCGCGCCCCGCCGCCCGATAGGACCAGGCCGACCGCCGTGCCCGTGATGACGCGGGCCATGCGGTCTGAATCGGTCTCGACTCCCTCGACGCAATGGAACCAGCGGTCCGGCTGGAGCACATTGAGCCAGACGCGAGTGTTGGCCGGCCGGTTCATGCGCGGATCGCGCAGCAGGATCAGATCGGTCAGACGCCGGCCGTCGCCGAAGCCCATACGCCGGGGCAGATCCGACGGCGGGGCCAGAAGCCCGCTGCCGACGATGAACAGGCGATCGACCTGGCGGGCGCACAGCTCGGCCCAGGCCTTCTGGTCCAGTTCGGCGACATAGAGGACATAGTCGTGGTCGTCCTCGACCCGGCTGAACCATTCGGCGGCCGAGCTGAGAGCCGACTGATCGATCACCTTGCAGGTGAAGCCCATGGCCTGGACGCCCGCCGCGATCCGTTCGACGAAGGCGCGGATCGGGCGCGGGCGGGCCGAGACGAAGCCGAAGACGCTGGGCTCGGCGGCGCCCACGGCCCGCTCGCGGGCGCGATGGATCATCAGGCGCGACAGTTCGACCAGCAGATCCGGCTCGGATCGAGCGGCGTCGAAGAAGGCTTCGCGCGGCAGGGCCAGGATTTCGGTGTCGCGCAGGGCGACCACGTCCGCGGTGTGCGGGGTGCCGGCCACCATGGCCATTTCGCCGACCGGCTCTCCGGGCCGGATGACGCCGACCAGCTGGGGCGGCTGATCCGTCTCGACGTGAAACACCCCCAGCCGGCCCGAGCGGACCAGATAGAGGGTGTCGGACGGATCGCCCGCCGCAAACAGCCGCTCGCCCCCGGTCAGGGCGAACCAACTGGCGCGATCGATCATCGGTCCTTCGAAGATGCGCGCCAGGGCGACGGCCAGGGTGTCGGGACGAAGCGGAGCCATGGCGTCTTGTACGGCAGATAAGGGAGGAGGTGAAATGGCGCGAAAACGCCTTTCAACCGATCGCGACGCCTGACAAAAGGGGCGAATGCCCCACGCCATTCCCTCGACCGCTGTCCTCGACGCGCTGAAGGCCGCCCTCGGCCCTGGCGGCTGGACCCAGGATCCAGAGGTCATCGCCCCGTCCCTGACGGAGTGGCGAAACCGCTGGACGGGCCACACGCCTATTCTGCTGACGCCGCGCTCGACCGAGGAGACCGCCAAGGTGATCGCCATCTGCGCCCAGTCGGGCGTGGCCGTCACCCCCCAGGGCGGGGGCACGGGCCTGGTCGGGGGACAGATCCCGTTCGGCGAGGTGTTGTTGTCTCTCAAGAAGATGCGCGCCGTGCGCGACGTGACCCCACTGGACGACGCCATGACGGTGGAGGCGGGTCTGACCCTGCTGGAGGCCCAGCAGGCGGCGGCGGCGGCGGGACGGGCCTTTCCGCTCAGCCTGGCGGCCGAAGGCTCGGCGACGATCGGGGGGGTGATCTCCACGAACGCCGGCGGCACCCAGGTGCTGCGCTACGGCATGATGCGGGACCTGGTCCTGGGCCTGGAGGCGGTCCTGCCGAACGGAGAGATCTTTCACGGTCTGAAGCGGCTGCGAAAGGACAATACAGGCTACGATCTCAAGCAGTTGCTGATCGGCGCGGAGGGCACCCTGGGCGTCGTCACTGCGGCCACCCTGAAGCTGTTTCCGATCATGCGGTCACGCGCCGTCGCCGTGGTCGGCCTGGAAACGGCTGCGGCGTCCATCGAACTGCTGGCCCGCGCCAAGGCGGAGACCGGCGGCGGGGTCGAGGCCTTTGAGTTGATGAAACGTCTGGGCATGGAGCTGGTGCTCAAGAACATTCCCGACACCCGCGAACCGCTGGACACGACGCCGAATTGGTATGTGCTGATCGAGATCGCGTCCGGGACGGCGGGGGGCGCCGAGGCCCAGATGGAGCGGCTGCTGGAAGTCGCCTTCGAGGAGGGGCTGATCACCGACGCCGCCATAGCGCAGAACGATGCGCAACGCGCCGCCTTCTGGCGGCTGCGTGAAGAGCATTCGGCGGCCCTGAAGCCGGAGGGCGGCGGGTGGAAACACGACGTCTCCGTCCCGATCAGCCGTATCGCCGAATTCATCGAAGAAGCCACGGCGGCCGTCGAGCGCTTCCATCCCGGCGCCCGTGTCTCGGTGTTCGGCCACGTCGGCGATGGCAATCTGCACTACGACATCCTGCCCGGCGTCGGCGAGGATGTGGCGGCCTTTATCGGCCGCTGGAAAGAGGGCTCGCAGGTCGTTCACGACGTCGTCGGCCGTTATGACGGCTCGATCTCGGCCGAACACGGCCTGGGTCGGCTGAAGACCGAAGAGGTCAAACGCTACAAGTCGCCGCTGGAGATCGAGACCATGGCCGCCATCCGACGCGCCATCGATCCGCAGCGGATCATGAACCCCTCCGTGCTCTTCTAGAGGGACGGGGCGAAGATATGAGCCTGCGTGACCTGGACGGCTGGACCGTCCTCTTCGATCTGGACGGCACCCTGGTCGATTCCGCTCCAGATCTGGTTGGAACCCTGAACCGTCTGCTGATCGAGGAGGGATTGCCCCCTGCGCCCCCCGAAGCGGCGAGGACCTTGATCGGCTCCGGCGCACGCGCCCTGTTGGCGCATGGGTTCGAGGCGGCCGGCGCCGATGTGGAACGGGCCCGGTCCGATGCGCTCTTTGAGCGGTTCCTGGTCGATTACACCGCCCATATCGCCGACGGCTCGCGGGCGTTCGAGGGTGTCGTCGAGACCTTGGAACGCCTGGCCGAACGCGGCGCAGTCTTGGCGGTCGCCACCAACAAGCGGTCGGACCTGTCTGAACTGTTGCTGGACCGGCTTGATCTTCGCCGCCATTTCCTGGCCGTCGCCGGCCCCGATCGGGTCAGCGCCCGCAAACCCTCGGGGGCGCATCTGAAAGAGGCTGTGGCGATGGCGGGCGGTGACCCGGCCCGCGCGATCATGGTGGGCGACGCCGCGCCCGACGCCGAGGCGGCCCGCGACGCCGACATGCCCTGCATCCTGACCACCTTCGGCTATACGCCCTTGCCGGTGGACAGCCTGGGCGGAGACGTGCTGATCGACGCCTTCGAAGACGTGGAAGAGGCGATCGACGGCATTCTGGCCGAGTTTTACGTAAGGCGGGCCCTGAAGGTCTGAAAGAGCTGCGCTTAAGCCTGCACGCAGGAAAACTGCGCCATGTTCGGGCACGACGACGGTTGCGGAACGGCGGGCCGATGGACAGATTGGCCCATCCCAGCCGAAAGCCCCCTTCATGATCTCCCGCTTCTTCCAAATTCCGCTTTGGCAGCGCACCTTCGCGGGCCTCGCCCTGGGGGTGATCGCCGGCCTGATCCTGCGTGAAAGGGCTGAGATCTGGCTGCAGCCGATCGGCGACGTCTATCTGAACCTGATCCGTATGGTGGTGGCGCCGCTGGTGCTGTTCACCATCGCCAGCTCGATCGCCAAGCTGGGAGAAGGGGCGGGGGCCGTTCGCCTGGGCGTGCGCACCCTCGTCTGGTTCGCGATCACGTCGCTGCTGGCCGTGCTGGTCGGTTTCGCCTTCGGCCATCTGATCAATCCGGGCGTGGGCCTGTCGAACCTGCCGCTGGGCGAGGTCAAGGAAAGGGTCATTCCGACGCCGCTGGAGGTGCTGATCGGCGTCGTCCCCACCAATCCCTTCGCCGCCTTGGCCGAAGGGAAGGTGTTGCAGATCATCTTCTTCTCCGCCCTGGTCGGCATGGCTCTGGTCGCGCTGGGCGATCGGGCCCAGGGCGTGCGGCGACTGGTGGACGAGGGGGCGTCCGTCATATTCCGCATCACCCGCTGGGTGATCCAGCTGACCCCCATCGGCGTCTTCGGCCTGATCGGCTCGGTCGTCGGCGGCTATGGCTGGGAGGCGCTTCTGCCCCTGCTGAAGTTTATCGGCGCCATCTACGCCGCCTGCCTGTTCCACATACTGGTCGTCTATTCGGGGCTGCTGAAGCTCCATGGCCTGAAGGTCGTCAGCTTCTTCCGCGGCGCCTTCGCGGCCCAGCAGACCGCCTTCGCCACCTCGTCGTCGCTGGGAACCCTGCCGATCACCCTGCGCCAGACGGTCGAGCGGCTGGGCGTGCCCCAGGCCTACGCCGCCTTCGCCGTGCCTCTGGGCGCCAATGTGAAGATGGACGGTTGCGGCGCCATCTATCCCGCCATCGCCTCGATCTTCATCGCCCAGTATTTTCAGATCGACCTGACCCTGACCCAATACATACTGATCGGCCTGACTGCGGTCTTGGGCTCGCTGGGGACGGCGGGGGTTCCGGGAACCTCGATCGTCATGCTGACCCTGACCCTGTCCACCGCCGGCCTGCCGCTGGAAGGCATCGGCTATATCGTCGCCATCGACCGGGTCATCGACATGATGCGGACGGCGACGAACGTGACCGGTCAGATGCTGGTCCCGGTCTTGGTGGCCAGGGAGGAAGGCATTCTGAACGTCGATATCTATGACGGCCACGTGGCCTGGCTGCCCGGCGATCCGGAGGCGGAGACGCCCGAAGCCGTTCAGGCGGCCGGAATCTGAAACGGACGCTTGCGCCGCGCGAGCGACCGGGCTATGTCGCCGCCTCCGCAAGGCATGGATGCGTAGCTCAGCGGGAGAGCACCTCGTTCACACCGAGGGGGTCACAGGTTCAATCCCTGTCGCATCCACCATCTTTTCCCTCATAGACGCCTTGCAGCCCAGCTTGCGAACGCGACGAGAGTGTCGATGCCGGAGATCAACGACACGGTTCATATCCGCTTCTCGCTCAGAGGTTTGGGCGGGCCCTTCTGGCAGACAAACGCCACCATCGCCTCGATCGGCCAGGGGGTGGCGCTGCTGGACGGTCTGGACCGGCAGGTTCCGGCGGCCGTGACGGAGCTGAAGCGCGCCGGGCCGAACCGCTGGACCCTGGACTGGGAAGTCAGAAGCCGGCCTTAGAGCCTGATCGGTTTCAGTGGAATCGCTTCGCGATTCCGCTGAAACCGTGAATCAGGCTCCAGATTAAAGCGAGAGCCTGATCCTCAGACGTCCGGCACGTCGCGTCCCGGCGGCACATTGACGCCCATCGACTTCAGATAGGTCTTGATGTTGCGCGCGGCCTGACGAATCCGATGCTCGTTCTCGACCAAGGCGATCCGCACGAAGCCCTCGCCGTTCTCGCCGTAGCCGACGCCCGCCGCCACCGCGACCTTGGCGTGGGTCAACAGTTGCTTGGAGAACTCCAGGCTTCCCAGGTGGGCGAGGGCGGGGGGCACGGGCGCCCAGGCGAACATGGAGGCGGCGGGCGTGGGGATGTCCCATCCCGCGCGGGCGAAACTGTCGATCAGGACGTCACGGCGGCGATGATACAGGGCGCGGTTCTGATCCACGATGTCCTGCGGACCGTTCAGAGCCGCGACGGCGGCCGCCTGGATCGGCGTATAGGCGCCGTAGTCGAGATAGGACTTCACCCGCGCCATGGCGGCGATCAGCTTGCGATTGCCGACGGCGAAGCCGATGCGCCAGCCGGCCATGCTGTAGGTCTTTGACAGGGAGGTGAACTCGATCGCAACGTCCTTGGCGCCCGGCACCTGCAGGATCGAGACGGTCGGCTTGCCGTCGTAATAGAGTTCGGAATAGGCCAGGTCGCTGATGATCCAGAGGTCATTGGCCTTGGCGAAGGCGACGACCCGCTCATAGAAGGCCAGATCGACCGTCTCCGCCGTCGGGTTCGACGGATAGTTCATCACCAGAACCTTGGGGCGCGGCACCGTATAGGCCATGGCCCGCTCCAGCGCCTCGAAATAGCGCTCGTCCGGGGTCGTCGGCACGCTGCGGATGGCCGCGCCGGCGATGATGAAGCCGAAGGTGTGGATCGGATAGGAGGGATTGGGCGCCAGGACCACGTCGCCCGGCTCGGTGATGGCCGTCGCCAGACTGGCCAGGCCCTCCTTGGAGCCCATGGTGACGATCACCTCGGTCTCGGGGTCCAGATCGACGCCGAAACGACGTCCGTAATAATTGGCCTGGGCGCGACGCAGGCCCGGTATGCCCTTGGAGGCCGAATAGCCGTGGGCGTCCGGCTTTCGAGCCACTTCACACAGTTTGTCGATGACGTGCGGCGGCGGCGGCAGGTCCGGGTTGCCCATGCCGAGGTCGATGACGTCCTCGCCGGCCTGACGGGCGGCGGCTCGCATGGCGTTGGTCTCCGCGATCACATACGGAGGCAGGCGCTTCATGCGATAGAATTCTTCGGACATCGGTCTTTGTGGGTGGAAGGTGAAGGGGGCGCAAGCGATGCCACCGATGCGCGCTTCATGAAACAGAAAGATGAAGACTGACGGGCTTTATCCGCCAAAAACTTGTGACGCGGCCTCTCTCGCGCCGCTCCTACGCAAGAAGCTTGCGAGCCGGCCTAGCCGATGAAGACGCGCGGCTCCTCGCCGATACGCGCGGGCGTCGGTGAGCGGTTCTGAGGGCCTCGCCGCCGCCGCACATAGTCGGACAGGCCGCGCACCTCGGCCTCGGCGACCCCGTCGCGCTCCATCAGCCGACGCACGATGGGATCTGACAGCATCTCGTCCAGGGTCAGGTCGTAAGACGTCATGGCGCATCTCCGGCTCACGGTTCGCCCCCCCTCCGACGAGATGGGGCGGCCCTGTCAGGACGCCAGAGCCAGATGGCGATGTCGTGGAAATTTCACGGTCCGGGCGCGCCAAAACGGCGCCTTTTCCGGCGCCGCCAGCCGAGAATTGGGTCTCCGCCGCAATATCTGTTCGTCTTTTCGTTGTTCCTGCGGCGGCAAGGCCCTATTCTTGCCTGATGACACGCTGGACCCCCGAAAGCTGGAGAACCAAGACCGCCCTGCACATGCCGGCGGACTATCCAGATCCGCACGCCCTGGCCCTGGTCGAGGACGAACTGCGCGCTTTGCCGCCGCTCGTCTTCGCCGGCGAGGCGCGGCGCCTGACTTCGAAACTCTCGCAGGTCGAGCGGGGCGAGGCCTTCCTGCTTCAGGGCGGCGACTGCGCCGAGAGCTTCAAGGAGTTCTCGACCGACAACATCCGCGACACCTTCCGCCTGATCCTGCAGATGGCCGTGGTCCTGACCTTCGCAGGGCGCAAGCCGGTCGTGAAGGTGGGGCGGATCGCCGGCCAGTTCGCCAAGCCGCGCTCGTCGCCGCTGGAAGAGATCGACGGCGTCGAACTGCCCAGCTATCGCGGCGACATCATCAACGGCATGGGCTTCACGGCCGAAGAGCGCATGCCCGACCCCCAGCGTCTGATCCGGGCCTACAACCAGTCGGCCTCGACCCTGAATCTGCTGCGCGCCTTCGCGGGCGGCGGCTACGCCGACCTGTACAACATCCATCGCTGGACCCTGGGCTTTGCGGGCGACAACGCCGCCGGCGCCCAGTATCGCGAACTGGCCGACAAGATCACCGAGGCTTTGGCCTTCATGGAGGCTGTCGGCGTCACGCCCGAGACCCATCCGGACCTCAGCCGGGTCGAGGTCTTCACCAGCCACGAGGCCCTTCTCCTGAACGTCGAGAGCGCCCTGACGCGGCTGGACGGCGGTTCGGGCGAATGGTTCGACACCTCGGCCCACATGCTGTGGATCGGCGAACGCACGCGCCAGCTGGACGGCGCTCATGTCGAGTTCATGAAGGGGATCAAGAACCCCATCGGCGTGAAGTGCGGACCCACAATGACGGCCGACGACCTGCTGCCCCTGATCGACGTCTTGAATCCGGACAATGTTTCGGGCCGACTGACGCTGATCGGCCGTTTCGGTCACGACAAGGTCGGCGAACGCCTGCCCAAGCTGATGCGCGAAGTGAAGGCCTCGGGCCGCAAGGTCATCTGGTCCATCGACCCGATGCACGGCAATACGCTGAAGGCCGGCAACGGCTACAAGACCCGGCCGTTCGACCGGATCCTCAGCGAGGTGCGGACCTTCATCGACGTGGCGGAGGCGGAAGGGGTGCACCCCGGCGGCGTCCACCTGGAGATGACCGGCCAGAACGTCACCGAATGCATCGGCGGCGCCCAGGCCGTGACCGAGGACGACCTGTCCAACCGCTACCACACCCACTGCGACCCGCGCCTGAACGCCGACCAGGCGCTGGAGCTGGCCTTCCTGGTGGCCGAGCGGTTGAAGGCAGGCCGGATCAGCCGCTCGGAAGCCGCCTGATCGACGGAAACAGCGGGGCGACGAGGCCGATGGTCGCGTTCGCCTCGGCCCGGTCCGGCGTTTCGTCGTCGATACCGACGCCGTTCATGTCATTGCGCGTGGCCTGAACCACGATCCCGTCCGGTCGCGACAGCACGGTCACGCCCCGGAAATGCAGGCCGTAGTTGACCTCGGGCTGGGGCGCGAGCCAGGCGATCTGGCCGCGCACGGGGATCATCTCCTTGTCCTCGAACAGGGCCTTCGCGCCATAGCCGGTGCAGTTGATCACAATCTTCTCGGGCAGGGCCGTCAGATCCGCCGGCGTGTTGAAGGCGCGGGTCTCGATCCGGCCGCCCTGGCTCAGAAACTCGGTCTCCAACCGGTGCGCCAGTTCGGCGACGTTGAACTGCATGGCGCTGACCATCCGGGTCTCCCCAACCGGAAAGGGCGAGGCGGAAGCGGGCAGGGGGATGGATCGCGGCGCCAGCCCGTCCAGCCTGTATTCGGCGAATCGGATCGGCTTTATCCCAGGCGCGGTAAGGATCGGCGGCGGTTCGACCGTACGCGGCAGGTCGGCCGCGCCCGACAGCATATAGTGGTCGCTGAAGACGACCGGATCGCCTTCTGTCCCCAGATAGGTTTGGTGAGTGGCGTAGGTCTCGCGCGCCATCTGCTCCCAAAGGGCGGGGAAGTCGGCCGCAACCCGATCAGCGTCGGCGATACGGCTGTCGGGCGTCCAACTGCCTGTGGCGCGCATGGATCGTGTGAAGGCGGCGCGTTCGCGCGCATAGATGGTCACCCGCGCGCCCATGCGCTGAAGCTGGAGCGCCGACGTCAAGCCGAGGGCGCCGCTGCCGATCACCGCGACCACGGGCGGACCGCCCGCCAGACCCGCCAGGGCCATGGCCTTGCGCGCTGCGATAGCGCTGGAGCCCCAGGACAAAGACCAGCCGCTGCCGCCGTGGCCATAGTTGTGAACCACCTTGGTCTCGCCGACCGCCTCCACGTTCAGGCGCGGGCCTGTCGGGCGAAAAGGACGGGTGCAGACGGTGATGCGTATGATCCGCTCGGGCGTCATCAGGATCGGCGCGATCCGGCGCGGGGCAAACCCTGTCGTCGGCAGGACGGCAGGCGTCGGCGCGCAGCCTGCAAGGGCTCCCGCCAGGCCCGTCAACACGGCCCGACGGTTGGAGCTGGTGACGACGGACATGAGCGGCTCCGGAAGATGCGAACTGCGACGCTACCCGCACCATGCGCGGCCCGAAAGCACCCCACGATCACATTCGGCTTGTGGGGACGAAAGCGGCGCCGCAGATACGGCGCGAAACGGTCACGGCTCGGACAACTATGCTCCGTCTGATCGCGGCCAGCAAAGGGAAGGCTTTCGGGCTAGACCCCGTGAGTGACGAAATGAACAAGCCAGCACAGCAAGACGACAAGCCCGGTCGGGTCGCCTATCAGGGCGCGCCCGGCGCCTTCAGTCATGAGGCCTGCACGGCCCTTCGCCCCTGGGACGAGGCTGTGCCGTTCGAGACCTTCGCCGAGGCCATCGCAGCCCTGAAGGGCGGCGACTGCGACTGCGCCCTGATCCCGGTCGAGAACTCCTCCATCGGCGTGGTCGAACCCGCCGCGACCCTGGTGCGCGACTCCGGCCTTCGCGTGGTCGCCGAAGCCTGGCGGCCGATCCGCCACGCCCTGATGGGACTGGACGGCGCGCGCATCGCCGATCTGAAGCGGGTGCTCAGCCACCCCATCGCCCTGGCTCAGTGCGAACGGACACTGAAGGGCCTGAAGCTGAACGTGGTCGAGCATTTCGACACCGCCGGCGCCGCCCGCGACGTCGCCGAGGCGGGCGATCCGACCCAGGCGGCCATTGCGCCGGTAGGGGCCGCCGAGGTCTATGGCCTGTCGATCCTGCGCAACGATCTTCAGGATTCCAGCAATAACCGGACGCGTTTCGTCCTCCTGGGGGCCGATAGGGCTTGACGGCGCACGGTCTTTGCGTGCTTTAAGGCCGCTCGGATCGCGAACGATCCGCATAACCGGACCCGGACCCATGTCCCGCCAGCGCGCCCTTTCTGTTTCCTTCGACCGTTCGCGCGCGGTGTCCGGCCTCTATTTCGGCTACGGCTTTTACGGCTTTCGATACGCCGGCTGAGGCGTCGGGCGCTCTTCGTCCCTGACTGTCTCGCCGGCGACCGCTCTGGACCAGAGCGGCTGTCCGCCCCTGCACATCGAAATCCTGCCTTTGCCGAAAGCCCGAACCCATGTCCTCTTCCAACGTCCAGATGATCCGACCTGAACAGGTTGAACTGACGCCTGAACAACAGGCCCTGGCCGCCCTGCGCGCCGAGATCGACACCATCGACGATCAGATCCTGGCCCTGTTCGAACAACGTCTCGCCGTCGCCGCCACCGTCGGCCGCGCCAAGGACGCGCCCACGGGCCCCCACACCAAGCTTCGCCCCGACCGCGAGCAGACTGTCCTGTCGCGGATGCTGTCCAAGTGCCGCCCCGAAAACGCCGAGGCGGTCGAACACCTCTGGCGCGAGATCGTCGGCTGGGGGCTGGCGCGTCAGGGCCGGCTGCAGGTCCAGGTCTGGGCCCCGATCGAACCGACCCGCGCCTATGACGGCGCCCGCCTGCGCTTCGGCGCCGCCGCCGACATCAAGATGGTGCGCGACCCGCAGAAGGCCCTGGCCTTCGCCGCCGAGGGCCATGGCGTGGCCGTTCTGGCCATCAATACCGAGGACGCCTGGTGGATGGGCCTTCGCCGTGAATGGTCGATGCTGAGCGTGTTCGACGGTTACGGCGGCGAGACGCCGACGTCTCTGGCCGTCGGCAAGATCGATCCGCCGGCCCTGCCGAAGGGCCGCCGCGTGGTCGTCACCGCCGGCGGAGACGCCGGCGACGGCGGCGGCGCTCGTCGCTGGGGCCTGAACACCCACCACGGCTGGACCATCGCCCTGACCGAGGCGGAACTGACGCCGGGCGAGGCGGAAGGCTGCGTCGGCGCGATCGGCTGACCGCGCCGACATGAAGGCTCAGGAGGCGTGCGCCTTCTGGGCCTTGGTCAGCTCGATCATCCCCTGGGCGGCGCCCATCTCCGGCACGATCTCTTTCGCCCGGTCGGAGATGGCGTCGAACTGGGCCGCCACCTGTTCCGGCGCATCCTCGCCCGAGATGTGGACGCCTTCGGTCAGCGTCACATAGGCGCGTTCGAACCCGCCGGCGCCGGCCGCCAGGATACAGCGGCTCGGCGCTTCCCGGCTCAGCAAATACAGCAGACCCGGCGTCACCAGCGCCGGATCCAGGGCCTCCAGGGGCAGGGCGGCGCCCAGGTCTTCCGTCATGCGGGTATGGGCCGTGGGCGCCAGGCAGTTGACGCGGATGTCGTTCTTGGCCCCCTCGATCGACAGGGTCTGCATCAGACCGACCAAGGCCATCTTGGCCGCCCCATAGTTCGACTGGCCGAAATTGCCGTACAGACCCGAGGACGAGGTGGTCATGACGATGCGGCCGTAGTTCTGGCCGCGCATGATCTCCCACACCGCCTTGGTGCAGTTGACCGCCCCCATCAGATGGACGTCCACGACGAAGCGGAAGTCCTCCAGCTCCATCTTGGCGAAGGTCTTGTCGCGCAGGACCCCGGCGTTGTTAACCAGCAGATCGACCCGACACCATTTCGCCATGGCCGCCTCCACCATGGCCTGAACGGCGGCGAAGTCGGTGACTGAGGCGGCATTGGGCATGGCCTCGCCGCCGGCGGCCTCGATCTCGGCCACGACAGCCTCGGCGGCGGTAACGGAACCGCCCGAACCGTCGCGGGCGCCGCCAAGATCATTGACCACCACCTTGGCCCCGCGCGCCGCCAGGGCCAGGGCGTGCTGCCGCCCCAGACCACCGCCCGCGCCTGTCACAATGGCCACCTGTCCGTCGAACCGGATCGTCATCCTATCGTCTCCACCCAAGCACTGGGGCCCTCGGCGCTACAGCCGGCCCCTTGATCCGGTTTTGACGACGCCGGGCGCGGCGCACAAGTCCGGCCTGATCAGCCCGCGCGGTTCTTCACCAGATCCTCGACGACCGACGGATCGGCCAGGGTCGAGGTGTCGCCCAGCGAGCCGATCTCGTTCTCGGCGATCTTGCGCAGGATGCGGCGCATGATCTTGCCGGACCGGGTCTTGGGCAGGCCGGGCGCCCACTGGATCACATCCGGGGCGGCGATGGGGCCGATCTCGCGACGGACGTGGGCGCCCAGGGCCTTGCGCAGATCCTCGGTCGCCTCGACCCCCTTGTTCAGGGTGACATAGGCGTAGATGCCCTGGCCCTTGATGTCGTGGGGATAGCCGACCACGGCCGCCTCGGCCACGTCGTCGTGCAGCACCAGGGCGCTCTCGATCTCGGCCGTGCCCATCCGGTGGCCCGAGACATTGATGACGTCGTCGACCCGGCCGGTGATCCAGTAATAGCCGTCAGCATCCCGGCGGCAGCCGTCGCCGGTGAAATACCGGCCGGGATAGGTCGAGAAATAGGTGTCGAAGAAGCGCTGATGATCGCCGTAGACGGTGCGCATCTGGCCCGGCCAACTGTCGGTGATGCACAGATTGCCCGAGACAGCGCCGACCAGTTCCTGGCCCTCCGCATCGACGATCTGCAACTCCACGCCGGGCAGGGGCAGGGTGGCCGAACCCGGCTTCAGGTCGGTGGCGCCGGGCAGGGGGGTGATCAGATGGCCGCCCGTCTCGGTCTGCCACCAGGTGTCCACGATCGGGCAGCGCCCGTCCCCGACCACCTCGTGATACCAGCGCCAAGCCTCCGGATTGATCGGCTCGCCGACCGTGCCCAGCAGGCGCAGCGATTTGCGCGACGTGGCCTTCACCGGCGCGTCGCCTTCGCGCATCAGGGCGCGCAGGGCCGTGGGGGCGGTGTAGAAGACCTCCACCTTGTGCTTGTCCACCACCTGCCAGAACCGGCTGGCGTCGGGATAGTTGGGCACGCCTTCGAACATCAGGGTGGTCGCGGCGTTCGCCAGCGGACCATAGACCAGATAGGAATGGCCCGTGACCCAGCCCACGTCGGCGGTGCACCAGAAGACCTCGCCCGGGCGATAGTCGAACGTCAGCTCATGGGTCCAGGCGGCCCAGAACAGATAGCCGCCCGTCGTGTGAAGAACGCCTTTCGGCTTTCCGGTGGAACCTGAGGTGTAGAGGATGAACAACGGATCTTCCGCCTTCATCGGCTCGGGCGGACAGTCGGTCGAGGCCTCGGCCGCCTCGACGGCGTAGTCGATGTCGCGGCCTTCGATCATCGGCACGTCGGCGCCGGTGCGGCGGACCACCAGAACCGTATCGACCTTCACCTTTTCCAGGGCCGCATCGACATTGGCCTTCAGCGGCACGATCTTGCCGCCGCGCACGCCCTCGTCGGCCGTGATGACCAGGTTGGAGCCGCAGTCCTCGATCCGACCGCACAGGCTGTCGGGCGAAAAGCCGCCGAAGACCACGGAATGGACCGCCCCGATCCGGGCGCAGGCCAGCATGGCGTAGGCGGCCTCGGGGATCATCGGCAGATAGATGGTGACCCGGTCGCCCTTCTTGGCCCCGTGGGATTTCAGTACATTGGCCATGCGGCAGACCTGCGCGTGCAGCTCGCCGTAGGTGATGTGACGACTGTCCGCCGGGTCGTCGCCCTCCCAGATGATCGCGGTCTCATCCTTGCGGTGGGGCAGGTGGCGGTCGATGCAGTTGGCGGCGACGTTCAGAACGCCGTCCTCGAACCAGCGGATGCGGAAATCCTCCTTCCTGAAGGAGACATCCTTGATCTTGGTCGGCGCCTTGATCCAGTCGAGGCGTTTCGCCTGTTCGGACCAGAAGGCCTCGGGCGTCTCGCGCGCCGCGATCCGCGCCGCCTCATAGGCTCGCCGATCCATATGGGCCTTGGCGGCGAAGTCTGCGGGAACGGGGTAGAGGTCGGAATCGGGCACGCGAGACGTCTCCAGCATCTTTAGAATCCGTATTTGGCGAACAGGATCAATCGGGTCATGTCGCCGCTCGCGCCGGATTCGATTTCGCGGTCGGCGAACATCAGCTCGGCGCCGACATCAAACGCCGTAACCGGCGACCAGATCAAGTTGGCGTGGACGCTTTGAGCCGACCGGTTTACGGCCAGACCGGTCACGGTCGTGTCATTATCGACCGACTGCGCCGACCAGATCAGGCTGGATCGCCAGCCGGGCGCCCAGACGTGACGATAGGCGGCGAAGCCGGCGACGACGCCGATCGCGTCCAGTTCGCCCGAGGCGTCCAGCACCGCGTCGTTCGAGAAGTTCAGCCCGACGTATCGGCCGATTCCTTCGCCACCCGTCAACATCAGACGCAGATCGTCCTTGGCGCCGACCTTGATCTTGGTCGAGGCAGACAGACCCCAGCCGGTGGCGCTGGAATCGATGCTGGTCGACGGGTTCTGGTACTTCAGCTGACGCAGCAGACCGGCGAACTGCAGATCCCCCCAGGGCCGCGCCAGGGCGTAGCGGGCGGTGAAGTCGGGCAGGCTGTTGTCATCGGCGATGATCCGCGCGCCGCCGCCGAACGGGGTCACGGTCGTCTCGGGGTTTTCCACAGAAACAGAGAAGGGACCGCGCGTGTAACGCACCTGGACCTGCCGCGCGAAGACCGTGCCCTCGGCCGCGCCGATGAAGTCGGCGGATTCGGGCAGGACGGCGGTGTTCTGGAAATTGGTCCACTCCTGGCCGATCAGCCAGTTGTCGATGGTCACGAAGGCGCGGCGCAGGGCCGGGTTGGCGGGGCTGGTGGTGCGCTGGTCCGCCGTGCCGGGCAGGGTCTGGAAGTCCATCTCCAGCCGCGTGCCGACCTTGTGGCCGCCGACCAGGCCGTCGGTCGTCAGCCAGAACCGGGTCTGGCGGGCGTTGAAGTCGGTCGCCGTATCCTCGTCGGCGCCGCCGATGGGGATGGAGCCGGGGATATGGAACTCACGCAGGGCGTCGCCGTTGGCGGGATCGCCGCCGGAATAGCTGGAGGCCGAGGCGTCCACCTTGACGAAGCCGCCGAACTTCACTGTGTGGTCGCCGATCCGGAAACCGTCGCTCGGTGCGGCGGCCTGTTGGACCGGCGCCGGCGCGGGCGTCGGGCGGGTCTCAAGCCGGATGATGTCCTGCTGCTGCGCCGCCTGCTGGGTGCGGGCGGCGACGACTTCGGATTTGAGGGCGTTCAACTCGGCTTCGAGCTGAGCGATTCGGGCTTCGAGGGCGGCCTGGGCGTCTTGCGCCGAGGCGACGCCGGGGGCCAGAAGCAGGGCCGCCGCCGCGCATCCTGCCGCCAGGCTGGATTTGATCATGATGGTTCCTCCCTGGCTCGTCTGTGCGAGCGTCCGAATGAACCTTTTCCCCAAGGGGCGTATGCGGCCATTAGCCAATGGTCTAGTTTCGACCAAAGTCGAACCGCGTCATGCTGCTGCAGACGCGGCCGCCAAGAACGCTGCGCGAAGGGAAGGACGCCTGATGGATCGAATCGTCATCGCCGACGATCACCCCCTGTTCCGCGCCGCGCTGCGGTCCGCCGTCTCCAAGGCCTCGCCCGAAGCGACTATAGAGGAATGCTCCAGCCTGGCCGAGGCGCGAGCGGCCCTCAGGACGCCGACCGACCTGCTGCTTCTGGATCTCAAACTCTCCGACAGTGAAGGCATGGCGGGCCTGGCCGCCGTTCGGGCCGAACATCCCGTCGTTCCGGTCGCCGTCGTCTCGGCCAGCGAGGAGGCGAGCGTCGTGCGCCGCGCCCTGGCCCTGGGCGCCGCAGGCTTCATACCAAAATCCGCCGCCCTTCCGCAGATGGTGGAGGCGATCACGGCCGTTCTGGCCGGCGACGCCTGGGCGCCCGAGACGCCGGAGACGGCCGGAGAGGACGACCTCGCCGCCCGGGTCGGCAGCCTGACGCCGTCGCAGCTGCGCATACTGGAAGGGTTGAAGGCGGGGCGGTTGAACAAGCAGATCGCCTTCGACCTGGGCGTCTCCGAAGCAACCATCAAGGCGCATCTGACCAGCGTGTTTCGAAAGCTGGGCGTTTATAATCGGACCCAGGCGGTGATTCTGGCTCAGCAGATGGACCTGACCCGGTGACCCTGGTCTAGGTTCAATCGACATTCAGCTTACTGCGGTCAGGCCGCTCTTCCCGCGTCAGAGGGCCTTGATGCGGCGACCGGGTTCATCACGGCGATCACGGCGGATTCACAGCGGTCACGACGCCATCGGAACGCGCCGTGTTCGCCGTGACCTCGTCGTGCCCCGTTGTGATGAACCCATCCTCAATCGGCGTTCCGCCTAGGCCCTTTTCAGGTCCGCCACGCCGCGATTCGCCAACTGGTCCGCGCGCTCATTCAACGCATGGCCGGCGTGGCCCTTGACCCAGCGCCATTTGACCTCGTGCCTCTGGCGCGCCTCATCGAGACGTCGCCAAAGGTCGGCGTTCTTGACCGGCTTCTTGTCGGCGGTCAGCCAGCCGCGCGCCTTCCAGCCGCGCATCCATTCGGTCACGCCCTGCATGACATATTTGCTGTCTGTATGAAGCTCGACCTTGCACGGGCGTTTCAGCGCCTCCAGCGCCATGATGGCGGCCGTCAGTTCCATGCGGTTGTTGGTCGTATTCGCCTCGCCGCCCCAAAGTTCCTTCTCGTGACCGCCCGCAGTCTGGAGCAGGGCGCCCCAGCCGCCGGGGCCCGGATTGCCCTTGCAGGCGCCGTCGGTGTGGATGATGACGTGATCGGAGAGACTCATGGTCGCGCACACCTACAGCCTCCCTTGGCGTCGGGCCATGACTCCGCCTATATGCGGGACGAAGAAGAGTGGATGGGGCCGATCATCGGCCTCTTCGAGGAGATTACCCATGGGCTCCATGAGCATCTGGCACTGGGCCATCGTCATTGTCGTGGTCGCCGTCCTGTTCGGCGGACGCGGCAAGCTGTCCAGCATCATGGGCGACGCCGCCAAGGGCATCCGCGCATTCAAGGACGGCCTGTCGGACGACGGCAAGAAGGACGCGACGCAAGACGGCGTCGGCGCCCTGCCGCGCACCGAGGCGGAGAAGGAAAAGCACTGAAGTCCGCGTCGGGTCTTTGAGGGCTGACGCATGGGCGGGCTCGGCCCCGGTATCGGGGGCTTCGAACTATTGGTGATCGGTCTGGTGGCCCTGCTGGTGGTGGGGCCCAAGGACTTGCCTGTGCTCATGCGCCGCGTGGGCCAGATGCTGGCCAAGGCCCGCGCCATGGCCAATGAGTTCCGCTCCAGCTTCGACGAGATGGCGCGCCAGTCCGAACTGGACGAGTTGCGTAAGGAGGTCGAGGCGCTGCGGAGCGGGCAGGGGGCCATGTACCCCCTGGGCGCCGAGGCCGATGCGGCCTTCAAGGAGATCAACGCCGGTCTGACGACGCCGCCGCCCGTCGCCTCACCGCCGACCCCGGCGGTGGATGAATGGCCCGATGCGTCGCCTGTCTCCCCGCTGGAGCCGGAGCCGGAGGCCAAGTCGAAGCCCGATTCAAGGCCCAGGTCGAAGCGCGGCAGTTCGACCGCCGAAACCTCAGCAACGCCCGCGAAAACGAAGAAGACCGCCAGGGCGGGCGGGGCGGTCGCGGCGAAGACCAGCGCCTCGGCCAAGGGCTCCGCCAAGACCCAGATCTCGGACGCCCAGGCGCCGGCCCAGTCGTCCGCCAAGACCAAGACCCCGCGCAAGAAGGCCGTCGAGCTTTGACTATCTCCGACCGCGACGAGGCCGAGATCGAGGCGTCGCGCGCGCCCCTGATGGACCATCTGATAGAGCTGCGCAGCCGGCTGCTGGTCTGCGTGGTCGCCTTCGCCCTGGGCTTCATCCTGTGTTTCGCCTTCGCCAATCAGATCCAGATCGCCCTGATCAAACCCTATCAGGCGGCGGCGGCCATTCATGCGGCGACGGCGGCCTCTGGCGGCCACGCCAATCCGCTGGAGCTGATCGCGATCATGACGGGTTTCAAACCCTATCCGCCCGGTTCGGCCGCCGTGGTGCAACTGATCGCCACTGCCCCACTGGAACAGTTGTTCACCAAGATGAAGATCGCCGCCTTCGGCGCGGCCGTCCTGACCTTCCCGGTCATGGCCTGGCAGGTTTACCGCTTCGTCGCACCCGGCCTGTACCGCAATGAGCGGGGCGCCTTTCTGCCCTTCCTGATCGCCGCCCCGGTGATGTTCTGCCTGGGGGGAGCCCTAGTCTATTACGTCATGCTGCCCTTCGTCATGCTGTTCTCCCTGGGGCAGCAGGTGGTCAGCGACGGCATATCGGTGGCCCAGACGACCAAGATCTCGGACTATCTGAACCTGGTCACCTCGCTGCTGCTGGCTTTCGGCCTGTGCTTCCAACTGCCCGTCGTGACGACCCTTTTAGGCCTGGCCGGCTTGATCAATTCCAAGATGATGGCCTCGGGTCGCCGCTACGCCATCGTCGCCGTGGTGGTGGTCGCCGCCGTTGTCACGCCGCCGGACCCCATCAGCCAGCTGATGCTGGCGGTGCCCCTGGTCATTCTCTATGAGGTCTCGATCTGGTGCGTGCGGCTGATCGAACTGCGCCGCAAGAAGGCGGACGATCTGGAAGCCGAAGCGGCCTGAGGCCGGTCCAGCCACTCCCTGCTCACCCCTTGAAAACGGCCGCCGCCTCGCTTGGCGCGCTGGACGACAAAAAGGGCGCCGGCGGTTCGCGCCGGCGCCCTTTGTTCGCCTCTGATATGTCGATCAGCAGCTGTAGTACATGTCAAACTCAACCGGGTGCGGGTGCAGTTGCAGGCGCATCACCTCTTCCATCTTCAGCTCGATGTAGCTGTCGATGAAGTCGTCATCCATGACGCCGCCCTTCTTGAGGAAGGCGCGGTCCTTGTCGAGGTTCTCCAGGGCTTCACGCAGCGAGCCGCAGACCTCGGGGATGGAGCCGCGCTCTTCCGGCGGCAGGTCGTAGAGGTTCTTGTCGGCGGGCGCGCCGGGATCGATGCGGTTTTCGATGCCGTCCAGGCCCGCCATCAGCAGGGCGACGAAGGTCAGATAGGGGTTGCCCATCGGGTCGGGGAAGCGGGCTTCCAGACGCTTGGCCTTCGGCGAGGAGACGTGCGGAATGCGGATCGAGGCCGAACGGTTGCGAGCCGAATAGGCCAGTTTCACCGGGGCTTCGTAACCGGGGACCAGACGCTTGTAGGAGTTGGTGGTCGAGTTGGCGAAGGCGTTGATGGCCTTGGCGTGCTTGATGATGCCGCCGATGTACCACAGGCATTCCTGCGACAGGCCGGCGTATTTGTCGCCGGCGAACAGGGGCTTGCCGTCGCGCCAGATCGACTGGTGCACGTGCATTCCCGAGCCGTTGTCGGCGAACATGGGCTTGGCCATGAAGGTCGCGGTCTTGCCGTAGGCGGCCGCGACGTTGTGGATGACGTACTTATACAGCTGCAGCCGGTCGGCCATGGTCAGCAGGTCCGAGAACTTCAGGCCCAGTTCGTGCTGGGCCGGCGCCACCTCGTGGTGGTGCTTCTCGGGCTGGAGGCCCAGGTCACGCATCACGCCCAGCATTTCGCCGCGCAGATCCTGACCCGAATCGACCGGGTTGACCGGGAAATAGCCGCCCTTGGGCCCAGGGCGGTGGCCCATGTTGCCCTCGGTGTATTCGGCGCCGGTGTTGGCGGGCAGCTCGGTCGAATCGTAGCTGTAGCCGGTGTTGTGAGGCTGGGTGTTCCAGCGCACGTCGTCGAAGATGAAGAACTCGGCTTCCGGGCCGAAATAGACCTGATCGCCCACGCCCGAAGACTGGACATAGGCCAAGGCCTTCTTGGCCATCGAACGGCTGTCGCGGTTGTAGGGCTCGCCGGTGTCCGGGTTCAGCACGTCGCAGAACAGGAACATGGTCGTCTGCTGATAGAAGGGGTCGATATAGGCCGTGGTCAGGTCCGGCTTCAGCAGCATGTCCGACTCATTGATCGCCTTCCAGCCGGCGATGGACGAGCCGTCGAACATGGTGCCTTCGTTCAGAAAGTCCTCATCGACTAGGTCGACGTCGAAGGTCACATGTTGCAGCTTGCCGCGGGTGTCGGTGAAGCGAACGTCGACGTATTTGACGTCCTTTTCCTTGATCTCTTTGAGGATCTTGCTGGCGCTCATTCTCGGAAGTCCTGTTTCTTGGTCGTTGGGGAGGAAGAGGGGCAGGTGAAGTCAGACCGCCTGAGCCCCGGTTTCGCCGGTGCGGATGCGGATCACGTCGGCGACGTCGGAGACGAAGATCTTGCCGTCGCCGATCTTGCCGGTGCGGGCCGAGGTCTGAATGGCCTCGACGACCGCAGGCGCCAGGTCGTCGGCGACGACGACCTCGATCTTGATCTTGGGCAGGAAGTCGATGACGTATTCGGCGCCGCGGTACAGTTCGGAATGGCCCTTCTGGCGGCCGTATCCCTTGGCCTCCAGCACGGTCATGCCTTGCACCCCGACGTCCTGGAGCGCCTCTTTGACGTCATCCAGCTTGAAGGGCTTGATGATGGCTTCGATTTTCTTCATGGCGACCCCTGAACGGCGTGCGAAATGCAGCGGCGTTCGGGCGGGAATGGGACACATCAAAGCCATCGAAGGCAAGCAGTTTTCGCAGAAAAGTCACGGATATTCGGAGTTCGGATGATTGAAACCAACGACCCGGCGATCTGGCGCAATTTTCTTCCGTGGCCTGGGCCGGAAACGCATAAGCATGCGCGGGGACGTTTGGGGGTGGTGTCCGGTCGGGCGCATCAGACGGGGGCGGCCCGTCTGGCGGCGCGCGCCGGTCTGAGGATCGGCGCCGGGGTGGTGCGGATCCTTTGCCCGCCCGACGCGGTCGCGACGATCGCCTCAACAGTCACGGCCGTCATGCTGACCCCCTTCACCTCGCCCGAGGCCCTGGGGCGGGAGGTCGAGGAGATGGACGCCGTCGTCGCCGGCCCCGCCGCCGGGCTTGACGAGGGTACGGTGGCCAACATCCAGGCCCTGGCGCTGAGCGGCGCGGCCTTGGTGATCGATGCGGACGGTCTGTCGGTGTTCAAGGGCCGCAGCGCCGAACTGTTCGCCGTTCTGGACCGCGACGACGTGCTGACGCCCCATGAGGGCGAGTTCGAACGGCTGTTTCCCGGCCTGTTGAAACAGGGCAGGGCAGCCGCCGCCGTCGAGGCCGCCCGCCACGCCCAGGCTGTCGTCGTGCTGAAGGGCGCCCAGACCCTGATCGCGGCGCCGGACGGCCGGGTGCGCCTAAATCCCAACGGCTCGCCCTGGCTGGCGACGGCCGGAACCGGCGACGTCCTGGCCGGCATGATCGGAGGCCTGATCGCCCAGCGTATGGACAGTTTCGACGCCGCAAGCGCCGCCGTCTGGCTGCATTCCGACGCCGCCGCGCGGTTTGGTCCGGGTTTGATCTCCGAAGACCTGTGCGACGTGCTGCCGCAAAGCCTGAAGGCGTTGCGGTGAAGCCGTATCAAGCGCCGCAGCAGCCTTCCTTCAGTGACGATGGATTCGCCGAAGGTGCCCTAATCCCGGCCCATTAGGCGCTCGAGTTCGCAAAGGATGAGTTCCATCGCCGAGAGGAGCGTGGCTTTTCCGTCATCATCGGGCTGAGCCGCCCATACGCATGTCCTTGCGCATGCCTCGCAAGGCCCCACGAATCCGTCAAGACGTTGGCGCGTAATCGAGCGGAGCGCGCAGCGGACTTGTACGTCGAAGGCGCTGATGCAGCATCTCGAGGATGGGCCCGGTGCGGGAGCCTTGCAAACTCAGTCTCAGCGTTACGGAACAGGAGTCTCAGGGTTACGGCGCCAATCCTGCGGAAATGCTGAAATCTCAGGATTAGCGAAACTCAAAGCAACACCGACCAACTTGGGCTTTCTTCGCATAATATATCTTAGGCGAAAACGACACTCGACCAAAGTCGCCCTGACGCTTGTCTCAGCCCTGCGTCACTCTCTCGGCCAATCGCGCACTTGCGGCGTGAAAACGGTCGGAAAGACCAGACAGCTGGGAGGCTACGCTATGACGGACAGCGCCATCGGTGCGCCGGTCGATGAGTATGTGGTGGGTAAGAACGACAAGCTGGTGATTCTGGCGTCGTCGGTCGGCACCGTTATCGAATGGTATGATTTCTATCTGTACGGGTCGCTGGCCGCGATCATCACCGTGCAGTTCTTCTCCGGCGTCAATGAGACGACCGGCTACATCTTCGCCCTGATGGCCTTCGCCGCCGGATTTGCGGTTCGACCGTTCGGGGCCGTGGTCTTCGGGCGTCTGGGCGACCTGTGGGGTCGCAAGAACACCTTCCTGGTGACCATGCTCCTGATGGGGCTTTCCACCTTCGTCGTGGGTCTGTTGCCCCCCTATGCGGCCATCGGCATCGCCGCGCCGATCATTCTGGTGCTGATGCGGCTGATCCAGGGTCTGGCCCTGGGCGGCGAATACGGCGGCGCCGCCACCTATGTCGCCGAGCACGCGCCACATGGTAAACGCGGCTTCTACACCTCCTTCATCCAGATCACCGCCACGGCCGGCCTGGTGCTGAGCCTGGTCGTCATTCTGGGCGTCCGTGTCTCGGTCGGCGAGGAGGCCTTTGCGGAATGGGGCTGGCGGATCCCCTTCCTGGTCTCGATCCTGCTGCTGGGCGTGTCGCTATGGATTCGTCTGAAGCTGTCCGAAAGCCCGTCCTTCAAACGGATGAAGGCCGAGGGCAAGGGGTCCAAGACCCCGCTGAAGGACTCCTTCGGCAAATGGCCGAACCTGAAGCTGGTGCTGATCGCCCTGCTGGGCCTCACCGCCGGCCAGGCCGTGATCTGGTACACGGGTCAGTTCTACGCCCTGTTCTTTCTGGAACGGGTAATGAAGCTGGACGCCACCCTCGTCTATGTGATGCTGACTATCGCCCTGGTCGCGGCCTCGCCCTTCTTCATCTTCTGGGGCTGGCTGTCGGACAAGGTGGGACGCAAGCCGGTCATCCTGGCCGGGTGCCTGATCGCCGCCCTCACCTATTTCCCGCTGTTCAACGCCCTGACCCAGGCCGCCAATCCGCGGCTGGCCGCCGCCGCCGCCTCGGCGCCGGTCGTGGTCTATGCCGATCCGGCGGACTGCAACGTCCAGTTCGATCCGATCGGCAAGACGGTGTTCAACCACTCCTGCGACCTGGCAAAATCCTATCTGGCCAAGGCCGGGGTGACCTACACCAATGTCGAGGCGCCCGCAGGCACGGTGGCTCAGGTGCGGATCGGCGACCAGGCCGTCGTCCAGAGCTTCCGCGGAGACGCCATGGCGCCTGCCGATTTCGCGGCGGAGAAAAAGGCCTGGGACAAGCAGTTGGGCGAGGCCCTTACGGCCGCCGGCTATCCTGCCAAGGCGGACAGCGATCTGGTCAACAAGCCGATGGTGGTGCTGATCCTGTTCATCCTCGGCTTCTATGTGACCATGGTCTACGGACCGATCGCTGCGGCCCTGGTCGAGATGTTCCCGACCAATATCCGCTACACCTCCATGTCCCTGCCCTATCACATCGGCAACGGCTGGTTCGGCGGCTTCCTGCCGACCACGGCCTTCGCCATCGTGGCGGCGACCGGCAACATCTATTCCGGCCTCTGGTACCCGATCATCGTGGCGCTGGGGACGGTCGTGCTGGGCTTCCTTCTGGTCAAGGAAGGAAAGGATGTCGATCTAAACGCCTGAATTCTTGCAATCAGGCGTGGATGAGGGGCGGGTCGTCGCAAGACGGCCCGCCTTTCCCTTGTGAAAGCCCCCCTGCCCGGTTCAGATGCCGCCATGTTCAGCCTGATGATCCTCGGCCTGGTCATCGCCTATATGGCGGTGCTGTTCGGCGTCGCCTGGCACCAGGAGCGGCCGGGCGCGCGCGGGCGCGGCCTGGGTCCGTCGGTCTATGCCCTGTCGCTGGCCATCTACTGCACCTCCTGGACCTATTATGGCGCGGTGGGCACCGCAGCCCGTGAGGGGTGGGAGTATCTGCCCATCTACATCGGCCCGGTGCTGGGGCTAACGGTGCTGTTTCCTCTGTGGCGTCGGATCGCCGCCGCCGCCCGGCGCGAGAACGTCGGCTCGATGGCGGACTTCGTGGCGTCCCGCTATGGCAAGAGCCAGACCCTGGGCGCGGTCGTGACGCTGGTCGCCATACTGGGCTCCCTGCCCTACATCGCGCTGCAGCTGAAATCCCTGTCCATGGCGGGGGCCCTGTTGACGGCGGGGACGCCGGTGGCCGGTTCCGAGAGCCTGACCGTTCTGGTGCTGGCGGGGGTGCTGGCGGGGTTCGCCATATTGTTCGGGGCGCGGCGGCCGGATCTGACCGAACACAATCGGGGCCTGATCCAGGCCGTCGGGTTGGAGTCCCTGGTCAAGCTGGGCGCTCTGCTTCTGGTCGCGGCCTTCGCCCTGTTGCTGCTGGTTCAGAACGGTTCAGGCGCGACAATCCGAGAGGGGCTGGGTGCCCTCGCCGCCCCGCCGGAGCTGACGCCTCGATTCCTGGCCATCGCCCTGATCGCCAGCCTGGCCATCTTCTGTCTGCCGCGTCAGTTTCACGTCGCCTTCGTCGAGGGCGCCGACCCCAGCCATGTGCGCCGGGCCCGCTGGATTTTTCCGGCCTATCTGGTGCTGACCAGCCTGGCGGTGCTGCCGTTGGTGGCCGCCGGCGCCCTGTTCGCACCCTCGACCAACCCCGACCTGCTGGTTCTGGCCCTGCCGTTCGGGCGGGGCGAGACGTGGCTGACCGCCGTCGTCTTCGTCGGGGGGTTTTCCGCCGCCACGGCCATGGTCATCGTCGAGGCCGTGGCCCTGTCGGCCATGGTGTCCAACAGCCTGATCCTGCCCTTCCTGGCGCGAGACCGATGGCGGTTGCGCGGCGACGCCTCGGACATGTCGGGCATCATATTGCAGGTGCGACGGGGGGCCATTGTGGCGGTGCTGCTGCTGGCCTGGCTTTACTATCAGGCGACTGATCAGTCGCGGGGGCTGGCGGCCATGGGGCTGGTGTCCTTCGCCGCCATGGCGCAACTGGCGCCCGCCCTGTTCGGTGCCGTACTGTGGCGCGGCGGTCACGCCCACGGCGCCCTGGCGGGCGTCACCGTCGGGATCACGGTCTGGATCGCCATGCTGGCCCTGCCCCAGCTGGCGCCGGCCGCGCCCTGGCATCTGCATGTCATGTTGGGGGTTAAGGACCCGCTGGCGCTGGGCGTCTTCGTCAGCCTGGGGCTGAACCTGGCCGCCTATGTCGGGGTGTCGCGGTTCGCCCAGCCGCGGCTGATCGACCGAGTCCAGGCGCGGGCCTTCGTCGATCGTCTGGGGCCCGACTGGCTGGAGGCGCGGCCGTCGCCGGCCGGCGCCTCGGTCGGCGATCTGCGCGCCCTCGTCGCCCGCTTCATCGGGGACGAACGCGCCGAGCGGGCCTTTGCGGCCTGGAGCGCCGAAACCGATGTCCGGTTGCGAGACGCCGATCCGGCCAATGCGAGTTTGGCAAGGGCGGCGGAGCGGATGCTGGCCGGCGCCATCGGGGCGGCCTCGGCTCGGCGGGTGATCGCCGCCGCCCTGGCCGGCGGCGGCCGCGCGCCCGAGGATGTGGTGCGGATGCTGGACGAGGCGTCCCAGGCCGTCCAATTCAGTCGGGACCTGCTTCAGACGACCCTGGACAATATCGACCAGGGCGTGATCGTCGTGGACGAAGATCTGCGCATAACGGCCTGGAATCGCCGATATGTGTCTATGTTCGATCTCCCGGCCGGCTTCGTTCACGTCGGCTTGCCGATCGCCAGCATCTATCGACTGAACGCCGAACGCGGGGAAAGCCCCAACGACATCGACACCTGGGTGGAGCGGCGGCTGGAAGCCTTGAGCCGACGCATTCCCCATGACCATGAACGGCTTCAACCAGACGGGCGGGTGCTGCGTTCGTCCGGGGCGCCGATCCCCGGCGGCGGCTATGTGACCAGCTATACGGACATCACCGCCCTGCGGCGGGCGGCCAGCCAGTTGGAAGAGGCCAACGAAAGGCTGGAAGCTCGGGTCGCCGACCGGACGGCTCGGCTCGAGGAAGCGCGGCGCGCGGCGGAGGAGGCGACGGCCTCCAAGACCCGCTTCCTGGCCGCCGCCAGCCACGACCTGTTGCAGCCTTTGCATGCGGCGCGGCTGTTCATCGCCGCCCTCAAGGAAGAGCCGGCCGTCTCGGGATCGGAGGCGGGGCCGGCCGGCCGCACCCTGGCCCTGAATGCGGACCGGGCCATAGACAGCGCGCACCGGCTTCTGACCGCTCTTTTGAACCTGTCGAAGCTGGAGGCCGGCGGGGTGAAGGCGGCCGTGACACAGGTGTCGCTGGACGGACTGTTCGACGAGCTGGAGCGCGAATATCTGCCGGTGGCGGAGGCCAAGGGGCTGCGGCTGACTCTGGTGCGGAGCGGTCTGTGGGTGCAGTCGGACCGGGATCTGCTGCGGTCGATGCTTCAGAACCTGATCGCCAACGCTATTCGGTATACGGACACCGGACGGGTGCTGGTCGGGGCGCGGCGCAAGGGCGAGACCGTGCAGATCCTAGTGTACGACACCGGGCGAGGCATCCCCGACGCCGATCGTGAGACCGTTTTCGGGGAGTTCGTCCGCCTGCCCGGAGCGCCGGTCGATGAACCGGGCGCGGGGCTGGGCCTGGCCATCGTGCGGCGATTGTCCAGCCTGCTGGATCATCCGCTGACGCTGACGTCCCGCGTCGGGGCCGGGACCGCCTTCCGCATCACGGCGCCGCGCCGTCACGCCGATCGTCCGCCCGAGCCGGCGCCGCTGAAGGAGGCGCGGCTGCCTCTGTCGGGTTTGCGGGTGCTCTGCGTCGACAATGAGCCGGTGATCCTGGACGCCTTGACGGCCCTGCTGACCCGCTGGGGCGCCCGTCCGGTCACAGCGTCCAGCCTTGAGGCCGCAAAGGCCGCGCCGGGGCCGTTCGACGCCGCCCTGATCGACCTGCATCTGGGCGAAGGGCCGGAAGGGTTCGCGGTGATCGACTGGCTGCGGCCGTTGGGGGTGCGGCGGATCGCCCTGGTCACGGCCGATACGCGCGACGGCCTGAACGATCAGGCGACCGCCGCCGGGGCGGTGCTGCTGCCCAAACCCATCAAGCCCGCGGCGCTGAAAGCCTTTCTGTCCAGCTGAAGCGCCGGCTTGGATTCAGACGGCCGAGCGCACGGTCAGCACCGATCCGCTGACGCCCTTGACCACCACGTCCTGCCCCGGTTCGGGCGCTTCGCCCTCGATCACGGCAGCCCATTCGGCGCCGGATACGAACACCCGCCCGCGGCCGGCGACGAAGGCCTCCACGACCCGGGCGCGCTGATCAAGCAGACGACTGTCCCGATCGTTGATGTCCTGGCCGGGCGGATTGGCTTTCTGCACCAGACGCCGCGACAGAATGGTGGCGATCACAGTCAGAACGGCGAAGACGGCGACCTCGCCCGGCAGGCCCAGACGCAGACCCACCGCCGTCATCACCGCCACCAGTCCCGCCGAGACCGCAGGCCACAGCAGCCATTCGGTCGAGAACATCGCCTCCACCGCCAGAAGGAGCACGCCCACGCCCAGCCAGATCCAGAACGGCTGGGCGGTGTAGAGATCGGCCACAAGGGTCATGTCGCGCGCTCCGATCAGGCGGTCGGCGGAACCGACGAACGACGTGCGGTCGTCGTGGACGGAGCAGGCTGCGGCGCGTCCTGCTGCTGAGCCTTGGCCAGGCCGACCATCTCGCCGATGCCGGCGATCGTGCCGACGAGGGCGCCCATTTCCGCCGGAACGATGACGGTCCGCTGCTGAGGGCTGCGGGCTAAGTCGGCGAAGGCCTCGACGTATTTCTGGGCGACGAAATAGTTGATGGCGTTGACGTCCCCTCGGGCGATGGCCTCCGACACCATGGCGGTGGCGCGTGCTTCCGCCTCAGCTTCGCGCTCGCGCGCCTCGGCGTCGCGGAAGGCGGCCTCCTTGCGGCCCTCGGCTTCCAGAATGGCCGCCTGTTTGGCGCCCTCGGCGCGGGCGATGGCGGCCTGTTTCTCGCCGTCTGCCTCGGTCACGACGGCCCGACGTTCGCGCTCGGCCTTCATCTGACGGGCCATGGCGTTGGTGACGTCGGTCGGCGGGGTCAGGTCCTTGATCTCGATCCTGTTGACCTTGACGCCCCAGGGCTCGGTCGCCGCGTCGATGACGTGCAGCAGGCGGGTGTTGATGCTGTCGCGCTGGCTCAACACCTCGTCCAGCTCCATTGAGCCGACCACAGTTCGCAGATTGGTCATGCACAGTTGAGCGATGGCGTAGGTCAGGTCGTCGACCCGATAGGCGGCGCGGGCGGCGTCCATCACCTGGATGAAGACGATGCCATCCACCCGGACCATGGCGTTGTCCTTGGTGATGACTTCCTGAGTCGGTACGTCAAGAACCTGCTCCATCATGTTCATCCGCTTGCCGATTCGTTCCACGAACGGGGTCAGAAAGCCAATGCCGGGGCTCAAGGTCTTGGTGTATTTTCCGAACCGTTCGACTGTGAATTCGCGCCCTTGGGGCACGATCTTGATCACGCTGAACAGCAGCGAGACGGCGAGGAACAGCAGAACGCCGGCGAAGATGGTGAGCACGTCCATGGGGGTCCTCCTTGAGAACCCCAGGTTACGCCGCGGCAGGCGGCTGCGCCATAAAAACCGGACGCGAGACGACCGTTTCAGCCCGCCCGAGCGGCGTAAACCGCCAGACGCTCCGCAACATCTTCTTCAATATCACCATAGAACAAGTTGTAAGGGCGGGCTTTTCGTCGATCCGCCCAACTCCCTCTTTCCTTGAAGGACTCCAGATCAGGCCAGCTGTGGCGCAGCAATCCGTCGCGGCACTGGGTCTCGACCTCCCGCGCCATCAGGGCCGGCCTTGCGCCCCATTCCAGGCCGGTGGCGTTGGTGGCGCCGCGATGAAGCCGTGCGGGGACGCGCGCTTCGCCCGTTCCGCCCGTCACCGGATTGACGCAGACCGGGCGGCGGCCCGCAAGATCGACGAACTGTCCGCGCTCGTCCCAAACCGTCGCCCGTCGAAGCCGGCGATGCGCGGCCGCATCATCGGGAGCGCCGACTTGAGACCAGGCGACGACGCAGTGGATCTGCCGCCGGTCAGCGCAGGGCGGCGTGTCGGCCGGCAGGTTTTCGACGGCGATGATGGCGTCCATCAGATAGGCCGCGACCATCCGGCTTCTGAGCACGGGATCAGGCGCGATCCGTTCCCGGATCAAACGATCCAGAAGATCGGCCCCCTGCTCCACCCCCGCCAGGACGATGGGGCCCGTCGGATGGCGACCCAGCCAGACGTCGAAGGCGGACAGAATATCGTCATAGGCGAAGGCGCGCGCTTCGCGCGCGTCGTCGCGCAGGGTCAGCCGCGTATAGAGGCTGGCCTGCCTATAGCGGGGCGCGCTGACGGCGCCGGCGCGAGCGAAGGGTCCGGCGTAGTTCGGCAGAACCACGCGCTCCAGATAGGCGTCGGCCTTCTTGTCGCCGATCGCGCCGTTCCAGTCGCGGCCGCCGTCGAAGGTCGTCGAATGGACGAAGAAGACATTGGCCGCGCCGGACCCTTGCACCCGCGCGTCCAGAAGGGCCCAGGCCGAGGGCTGGGCGTAGTCGGGCGCCGGGGGCGGGCGATAGGTCTGAAACGGAATCTGCGGATCAAGGGCGGCGCGCAGAATGTCGCCCCGCCAGACGGCCACCGCCGCCGTCAACAGAAAGACCAGGACAAAGCCGCTGTATCCAATCCATTGACGCAATGTCAGATGTTTCATCGATAAGGATCTGACTGAGAAAGAAATTGCTGAACATAGCGCCGCACTCCCTCTTCCAGAGGCGTCGCCTGTCCCTCGAAACCCGCCGCCCGGATGCGATCCATCCGCGCCTGGGTGAAATACTGGTATCGGTCGCGGATGACCTCCGGCATGTCGATATAGGCGATCGCCTCAGGCTTGCCGGCTGCGGCGAAGGTGGCGCGCGCCAGGTCGGCGAAGGAGCGGGCCTGGCCCGATCCGGCGTTGAAGATCCCCGAGACCTG
This sequence comes from Brevundimonas sp. GW822-FHT03E11, assembly GCF_058801445.1. NCBI lineage: Bacteria > Pseudomonadati > Pseudomonadota > Alphaproteobacteria > Caulobacterales > Caulobacteraceae > Brevundimonas > Brevundimonas sp. GW822-FHT03E11. Next base: position 323,502 of record NZ_JBXANG010000004.1, read on the forward strand.
AGGCGATTGCAGCAGGAATTCGATCACATCGACCACATCGTCCACATAGACGAAGTCCCTCAGCTGACCCCCGTCGGCATAGGCGGGGTTGTGCGAGCGGAAGAGGCTGACGGTCTCGCCCGCCGCCACCTTGGGCCAGATCTGGGCGACGACCGACTTCATCCCGCCCTTGTGGCCCTCGTTCGGTCCATAGACGTTGAAGAATTTCAGCCCGGCCCATTGCGGCGGCGCCTGGTCCCGGTCCGCCTGTCGAACCGCATATTGGTCGAACAGCAGCTTGGAATAGCCATAGGCGTTCAGGGGCCGCAGCTGCGCCAGGGACAGGGCGTCGTCATCGTCGTTGAACCCCGTCCCGCCGTCGCCGTAGGTGGCCGCCGAGGAGGCGTAGATCAGGCGGACGTTGCGGATGGCGCACCAGTCCCAGAGATCGCGCGACAGGGTGAAGTTGGTCCGCAGGATCAGGTCCGCATCCGGTTCGGTCGTCGAGGAGATCGCGCCCATATGGACCACGGCCTCGATCCGTTCGGCATGGCGCTCCAGCTGGTCGAACATCTCCTCGGGAGACCAGAAATCCGCGATCGGATGTTTGGCCAGATTCCGCCACTTGCCCAGATCGGCCGTCTCCAGCCGATCACAGACGACGACGTCATAGGCCGTCTCCTTCGTCAGCCGGGCCACGATGTTGGAGCCGATGAAGCCGGCGCCGCCGGTCACCACGATCATCCGGGGCGTCATGTCAGACCTGAGGCGTCTTGGCGCCGATCTGAATGGCCAGATCGTCGAAAGCGATCAGCTGGGCCGCCAGGGCCTCGAACTGATCCAGCGGCACCATGTTCGGGCCGTCCGACGGAGCGTTGTCGGGGTCCGGGTGGGTCTCCATGAAGACCGCGTCCACGCCCACCGAAACGGCGGCGCGGGCCAGAACCGGCACGAACTCGCGCTGACCGCCCGAAGACGTGCCCTGCCCGCCCGGCTGCTGGACGCTATGGGTCGCGTCGAACACGACCGGGCAGCCGATGTCGCGCAGCACCGGAAGCGCCCGCATGTCGCTGACCAGGGTGTTGTAGCCGAAGCTGGCGCCCCGCTCGCAGGCCATGACGTTCGGATTGCCGGCCCCGACCACCTTGGCCACGACGTTCTTCATGTCCCAGGGAGCCAGGAACTGGCCCTTCTTGATGTTGATCGCCTTGCCGGTCGCGGCCGCGGCCAGCAGCAGATCGGTCTGGCGGCTCAGGAAGGCCGGGATCTGCAGCACGTCGACCACCTCGCCGACGGGTCCGCACTGGGCCTCGGAGTGGACGTCGGTCAAGGTCGGCAGGCCGGTGACCTCGCGGATCTCGGCGAAGATCGGCAGGGAATCCTTCAGACCGATGCCCCGCGCCGCCGTCGCGCTGGTGCGGTTCGCCTTGTCGAAACTGGTCTTGTAGATGATGCCGACCTTCAGCCGCTCGCCGATTTCCTTCAGCGCATGGGCCGTCTCCAGGGCGTGCTGGCGGCTCTCCATCTGGCACGGGCCGGCGATGAAGACGATTCGGGCGCCGCCGCCGATGACGACAGGCGTCCGAAGACCTTCGGACAACGTAATGACGGCGTTGGGTCGGCTCACGAGGCGGCTCTTTCGAAGTTCAGGCGTTATGGGAGCGGCGTTTGCCGCAGCTATGAGGCCATCAGGTGGCGTGCATTCGCCGCCGACGCAAGTTTTCATGGAGTCGCCTGCGTGGCCGTCAAGCCTGTCGTCCTTTGGTTTCGCCGCGACCTGCGCCTGAACGACAATCCCGCCCTGAACCAGGCCGCCGCGACGGGCCGTCCGATCCTACCGGTCTTCATCCTTGACCGCGACCCGGACCGTCCGACGGGCGCCGCCTCCCTGTGGTGGCTGGACAAGTCCCTGCGCGCCCTCGACGTTTCGCTACAGGAGCGCGGCGCCCGACTGATCCTGCGGCGCGGCGATTCCCTGATCCAGCTTCGCAGCCTGATCGAGGAGACCGGCGCCGACGCCGTCTTCATGAACCGGCTGTTCGAGCCCGCCGCCTTCGCCCGCGACGCCGAGATCACCCATGAGCTGAAGTCGGCCGGCGTCGACTGCCGAGGCTTCAACGGGTCGCTCCTGGCGCGGCCGGGCGCCGTGCTGAACGGCTCCGACGCCCCCTACAGGGTCTTCACCCCCTTTATGAAGGCCCTGCTGGCGAGCGCTGAACCGCCGCCGCACACGACCGGACCGCGCCGAATCGAGACCCCGGCGGACGTGGCGGGCGAGGCGGTGGACGACTGGGGTCTGCACCCCACCCGGCCCGACTGGTCGAAAGGCTTCGACTGGACGCCGGGCGAGGCCGGCGCCGCAGCGGCCCTGTCCGACTTCCTGGCGCGCGGTGCGAAGACCTACGCGGCCGACCGCGACCGCCCCGGCCTGCCGTCCACCAGCCGCCTGTCGCCCCACTTGCACTGGGGCGAGATCAGCCCCTGGCGTGCGGCCCAGCGCGCCCGCGAGGCCGCGCCAGCGGCCGAGGCGGCCAAGTTCGTCTCCGAACTGGGCTGGCGCGACTTCTCTGCCCATCTGCTCCACCATTTCCCGACGATCGTCGACCGCGCCTTCCGCCCGGAATACGAGGCCATGCCCTGGCGGAACGATCCCGAGGGCCTGGCGGCCTGGAAGCGAGGGCGCACCGGCTATCCCCTGGTTGACGGCGGCATGCGTCAACTGTGGACGACCGGCTGGATGCATAACCGGGTGCGGATGGTCGCGGCCTCCTTCTTGGTCAAACATCTGCTGATCGACTGGCGCGAGGGCGAGGCCTGGTTCTGGGACACTCTGGTGGACGCCGACCTGGCCAGCAATGTGCAGAACTGGCAGTGGGTGGCGGGCTCGGGCGCCGACGCCGCCCCCTATTTCCGCATCTTCAATCCCATAGGTCAGGGCGAAAAGTTCGACCCCGACGGCGCCTATGTCCGTCGCTGGGTTCCCGAGCTGCGCCGCCTTCCGGATCGTTGGCTCCATTCGCCGTGGACAGCCCCGGCCGAAGTTCTGCGCGACGCGGGAGTGAGGCTTGGAACGGACTATCCGCACCCTATCTTGGATCATGCCCAGGCGCGTGCGCGCGCCCTCGACGCCCTGAAGACGGTGTCGGGTCGCGATGCGTCCGCTGATCCTGACTGACGACTGAGACAGAGGTTCTTGCATGACTGCCGCCGCTCTGGACATAGAGGCCGCCGCCGCCCGCACGCCACGCGTTTTCGGCCTGCTGCTGCGTCTGCTGGCGTCGAACTGGACCTTCGGCCGCCTCACCGTTCGTCTGCCGAACGGCGAGGTCCATGTGTTGGAGGGCGCGCGTCCCGGCCCCAGCGGCGTGCTTGAAGTCAAGGACTATCGCTTCGCCCGCCGCGTCCTGGCCGCCGGCGACATCGGCTTCGCCGAGGCCTATATGGCCGGTGAATGGGACAGCCCCCATCTGGCCGCCCTGCTGGAGACCCTGGTCGAGAACTATGACCACATCCGCCGCCTGTTCGACGGCAACTGGCTGATGAAGGCGGTCAACTGGCTGGCCCACCGGCGCAACCGCAACAGCCGGACAGGCTCGAAAAAGAACATCCACGCCCACTACGACCTAGGCAACGCCTTCTACTCGACCTGGCTGGACCGTTCGATGACCTATTCCTCGGCCCGGTTCGACGGCGCCGACCGGTCGCTGGAGGCCGCGCAGCAGGCCAAATACGCCGCCCTGGCCCGGATGATGGACCTCAAGCCCGGCATGTCGGTGCTGGAGATCGGCTGCGGCTGGGGCGGCTTCGCCGAGTTCGCCGCCCGCGAGATCGGCGCCCAGGTCACCGGCCTGACCATTTCGAAGGAACAGTACGATTTCGCCCGCCGGCGCCTGTTCAACGCCGGCCTTTCGGACCGGGCGACGATCGAACTGACCGACTATCGCGACGTCCAGGGTCGGTTCGACCGCGTCGCCTCCATCGAGATGTTCGAGGCGGTCGGCAAGGAATACTGGCCCGCCTATTTCGGCAAGATCCACGAGGTGCTGAAGCCCGGCGGCCGCGCCGGCCTCCAGATCATCACCATCCAGGAGTTCCTGTTCGACGAATACAACGCCCGCACCGACTTCATTCAGAAATACGTCTTCCCCGGCGGCATGCTGCCGTCGGAAGAGCGGCTGAAGCCGGTCGTGGCCGCCGCCGGCCTGAACTGGGGCCCCATCGAGCGGTTCGGTCTTGACTATGCCGAGACCCTGAAACTCTGGGACGATCGCTTCCAGGCCGCCTGGTCCGACATCCGCCGCATCACCGGTTTCGACGAGCGGTTCCGCCGGCTGTGGCGCTTCTATCTGGCCTATTGCGAGGCGGGCTTCCGCTCGCGCCGGACCGACGTGGTGCAACTGGTGCTGGACCGCGCCTGACATTAGGCTGGGGCCATGACCCAGACCTCGCCCCTCTTTCCCCTGATCTCCACAGGGGATCTCGCCGCCCTGACGGACGATCCGTCGCTGCGCATACTGGACGCCAGCTGGCATCTGGACGGACGGGACGGCCGGGCCGAGTTCGCGGTCGAACATATTCCCGGCGCCCGCTTCTTCGATCTGGACAGCGTCTCGGACGGCTCCAGCGGCCTGCCCCACATGCTGCCCTCGCCCGCAGCCTTTGCATCCGCCCTGTCGGACCTGGGGATCGGCGAGACGGACCGGGTGGTGGTCTATGATTCCGTCGGCCTGTTTTCGGCGGCCCGCGTCCGCTGGATGCTGAAGGTCATGGGCGCCGCCCATGTCCAGGTGCTGGACGGCGGTCTGCCGAAGTGGAAGTCCGAGGGACGCCCCGTCGAAGCCGGGACCCCGGCTCCGCCTTCGCCCGCCCGTTTCACCCCGGATTTCGACGCGGACGCAGTCGCCGGCCTGAATGATGTGCGCGCCGCACTCGCAGAGGGGATTCAGGTCGCCGACGCCCGCGGTCCCGCCCGCTTCGCCGGCCAGGCGGCGGAACCCCGACCCGGCGTCCGTGCGGGCCATATGCCCGGCGCGATCAACCTGCCCTACGCCGCCCTGATCGACGGCGACGGTCGGCTGAAACAGGGGGCGTCCCTGAATGACGTCCTGGCCGACGCCGGACTGGACCCGGCCCGGCCGGTCGTGACGACCTGCGGATCCGGCGTCACGGCCGCAATCATCAGCCTGGCGCTCGAAACCCTGGGGCGGCCGTCGCGCCTGTATGACGGATCATGGGCTGAATGGGGATCTCGAACCGACACCCCCGTCGCCACCGGGGCCTGACGCCGCTCAGGCCAGGATCGGCGGCGAGGCCTGGGTTTCGGTGATCGGCTCGACCGGATCGTCCTTCTCGCCGCGCGAGACGACGGTGGCCAGCACCAGGTCGCCGGTGACGTTCAGCGTCGTGCGGCACATGTCCAGGAAACGGTCGACGCCCAGGATCAGGCCGATCCCTTCCGGCGGCACCTTCACCATGACCAGGATCATGGCCACGACCGGCAGCGACCCGGCCGGCACTCCGGCCGTGCCGATTCCGCCCAGGATGCAAACCAGCATGACGATCACCTGCTGGGTCAGGCTCAGCTCAATATTGAAAAACTGGGCCAGGAACAGCACCGTCACCCCCTCGAACAGGGCCGTGCCGTTCTGGTTGGCGGTGGCGCCGACGGTCAGTACGAAACGGGCGATCTTGCGCGGCAGTTTCAACTCGTGCTCGGCCGCCTTCAGCGACACCGGCAGGGAGGCGTTGGACGAGGCGGTGGAGAAGGCCACCACCATGGGCTCGCGCACCGCCTTGAAGAAGCCGAACGGCGAGCGCCCGCCCAGAATCCAGATGACCAGGGGATAGACCAGGAACATATGGATCGCCATGGCGCCGACGGCGACGCCGACGAAGGCGGCTAGACGCACCAGCAGATCCCAGCCGAACAGGGCCGCCAGATTGAACATCAGGCAGGCGATGGCGATGGGCGCCAGTTTGATGAAGAGGTTGATCAACTTCATCGTGACTTCGAGAATGCCTTCGATGACCTGCTGGAGGCGGTCGGTGGCGGGGCTCTTGGCCATGACCAGGCCGATGCCGAAGAATAGGGCGAAGACCATGAGCGGCAGGATCTGGTTCTCCGCCGCCGCCGTGACCGCGTTGGACGGAACCAGGCCTAGGAAGAAGTCGCCGAGCTGGATGGTCTCCGGCGCATTCTGGACGATTCCGGCCGCGCCGTCGCGGCCTTGCTCCAGCAACTGTTGAGCCATGGCCGGATCGACGCCGCGACCGGGCTGCAACAGATTGACCATCACCAGCCCTATGACCACGGCGATGCCGGACACCAGTATGGTCAGAAGCAGGGTCTTGATCCCCGCCCGGCCAAGGGCGTTCAGATCCCCCATCTCCGCCACCCCGATCACCAGGGCCGAGAACAGCAAGGGGATGACCATCATGAACAGCAGGCGCAGGAAGATCTGCCCAGCCGGGCCGGTGACGTTGTCGGTCAGCCAGACGACCCAGGGCGTGTCGGCGCCGAGGGTCAAATTGACCCACAGGCCGGCGCCCAGGCCGACGGTGAAGCCGATCAGCATCAGCCAGTGGAGCGCCAAGCCCCCGCGTTTGGTCTCAGTCATCTGTCCCCCAGAAAACGATGCAAGTCGTCGCGCTTAACGGATCGGCAATCCATAGATCAAGCCGGGCGGCCGACCGTTCCACTGTGCGTTCAATCCGCGGGCCAGGTCGAGCGGCGATTGAGAGCCCAGGTTCCGATCAAAGATTTCGCCATAGTTGCCGACGGCGGAAACAGCGTCCTTCGCCCAGGTCTTCGACAGGCCCAGCATGGCTCCGAAATCCCCCTCTGCGCCCAGCAGACGCCGGATTCGCGGGTCTCGGGCGTCTTTGGCCTGGGCCTCGACGTTCTCCTGAGTCACGCCCAGTTCTTCGGCCAGAATGACGGCGTTGAGGGTCCAGCGGACCACGTCGGCCCAGCGGTCGTCGCCCGCGCGGACAACCGGCCCCAAGGGCTCCTTGGACACCACGTCTGACAATATCGTGTGCGCCTGGGAATCGGCCAGGACGGCGCGCGCAGCGGCCAGGGCCGAAATGTCGGCGCTCAGGGCGTCGCAGTCCTCGCGGCCATAGGCGTCGCGCGCCGCCTCCTCCGTGGGCAAGACGACAGGCCGGTACGGGATCCCCCGTGACCTGAAGAAGTCGTCGGCGTTGGCCTGGGCGGTCGAGCCGGCCTGGACGCAGACCCGCGCCCCATTCAGCTCAGTCGCGCTGTTCAGGCTGAGTGACCGCCGCACCAGAAAGCCCTGGCCGTCGTAATAGTTGACGCCGGCGAAGACGAAGCCTTCGCCGGCGTCGCGGCTCATGGTCCAGGACGAGTTGCGCCAAAGGACGTCGATCCTGCCCTCATTCAAGGCGGCGAACCGGTCCGAGGCCGACAGGGGCACGAAGCGCACCGCCTCGGCGTCGCCCAGGATCGCCGCCGCCATGGCCCGGCAGAAGTCGGCGTCGAAACCCCGCCATTGCCCGCGATTGTCGGTGTGGGCGAAGCCCACCAACCCCTGATGCACCCCGCAATTGAGCCGCCCGCGGCGCTTGACCGCCGCCAGGGTTGGACTTTCGGGGCGATCGGTCGTCACCGTCGGCGCCGGGACCGGGGGGGCGTCGTCTTCGGCGGCGCGTCTGGCGTCGTCGCGGCCGCAAGCCGCCGCCGCCAACAGCAGGACCGTCATCGCTCCGATCGCCATGATCCGCATCGCGTTCGTCTCCTCCGCTTGCGCCCGGCCGACTTTAGAGGCCTTTAGACCCTGATCCGCAAGCCATCGGAGAGGCCATGTCGCCGCATTCGGACCGCACCCGCCTGATCTCGTCCGCCACACGCCGGGGGCAGGGCCGCCGTCCGGTCAATCCGCCCGTCGAGCGGGCCTCGACCATGCTCAGCGACCGTGCGGCGGTCATGCGGGATAACGCCGATGGCCCCACCTACGGCCTGGACGGCGGGGCGGCCGCGCGCCAGCTGCGCGCCGCCCTGGCCGATCTGGAAGCGGCCGAGGACGCCTTTATCGTCCCCTCCGGCCTCGCCGCCGTCACCGTGCCTCTGCTGGCCCTGACCCGGCCGGGCGACGAGGTGATCACGACCGACGCCCTCTATGGTCCGTCGCGACGCTTTCTGTCCCGCTACCAGGCCGCGCGTGGCGTCACGTCACGATTTTTGCCGGCCGATGCGGATGCTGAAACGGTGATCGCCGCGATCGGGCCGCGCACCCGCCTGGTCCTGATGGAGTCGCCCGCCTCCCTGACGTTTGAAATGATCGACGTCGAGGCGGTGGCTCGGGCCTGTCGAGAACGCGGCGTTCTCAGCATGATCGACAACACCTGGGGCGCCGGCCTGGCCTTCAAACCCCTGGCCCACGGCGTGGACGTCAGCGTCCAGGCCCTGACCAAATATGTTTCCGGCCATTCCGACGTCCTGATGGGCGGGATCGCCGTCACGGATTCAGCCTGTCGCCGGGCGATCGCAGATACGATCGAAGACCTGGGCTGGCACGTTTCGCCCGACGACGCCTGGCTGGCCCTGCGTGGCCTGCGCACCCTGCCGCTGCGCTACGCCGAACAGGGTCGGTCGGGTCTGATCATCGCCGAATGGCTGCAGGCCCGGCCCGAGGTGTCCCGCGTCCTTTATCCGCCCCTGCCCGGCTCTGTCGGCCATGAGCTGTGGACACGCGACTTCACCGGCGCCGCCTCCCTGATGGGGGTCGTTCTGAAGGGGGGGACCGAGGCCGCCGGCCAGGCCCTGCTTGATGCCCTCAGCCTGTTCGGCATGGGCTATTCCTGGGGCGGATTCGAAAGCCTGATCACCCACGAAACCCATCAGACGGCCTATCGCGTCTACCCACCCGCCTTGGAGGGGGAGCTGATCCGACTGCATGTGGGGCTGGAAGACCCGTCGGACCTGATTGCGGACCTGGAGCGGGGACTGGCGGCCTTCCGCGCCGCGCTCACCCTTCCTTAAGCGGGCGGCGTCACCCTTGGGCGTGCGCGCCTCGCCTGACCGATTCGATCAGCCGACCGATCCGCCCGCCTGGGAGCAGTGGGCGGCGGGCTTCGTCGTCTTCATGTTGACCGGCGCCCTTTTCGCCCCCGTCTTTGCGCCGGACCAGAGCGAGACCCCCATGCTGCGGTTCCTGTGGCTGCCGGTCTATGCGGTGACGGCGGGGCTGATCGTCTTCCGGTTCGAGCGCGTCATTCGCGCCTGGCCGGCCTGGCTGGCGGTGGGCGCCCTCGTCGGCCTGGCCTATGTGTCGCAGTACTGGTCGATCGATGCGGAGGTGACGGAGCGGCGCGTCATCGCCCTGGCGATCAACAGCGCCTTCGCCGTCTATCTGGGCGCCGTCTTTAATGGCGCCGCCCTGCCCCGCCTGTTGATGCGCGCGGGCCTGGTGATGGCGATCGGCAGCCTGATCATGGTCTTCCTGTTTCCTCGGATCGGAGTGCACCAACTGGACAACGCCGGCCTGTGGCGCGGGCTCTGGTACGAAAAGAACCAGATGGGCCTGGTCATGGTAGTCGGCGCCGTCTCGGCCGCCGCCGTTCTTGTCGCCGATCATCTGGCTGACAATGGCCGCAAACCCTGGATCGCCCTCCTGACCCTGGCGCTCACCACGCTTTTGGTGGTCGCCACCCAGTCCAAGACCTCCCTGCTGTGCCTGATCCTGGGGGTCGGCATGGTCGGGGGCTGGTGGGTGCTTCGCCAAGGCGGAGCCGCCGTCACCGTGGTTGCGGTCTGGTTGGGGGTCGTCATGGCGGCCGGCGGCGCCTGGCTTTGGAATACCCAGTCCGCCGTCATCCTGGAAGCCCTGGGCAAGGATCCCTCCCTGACCGGCCGGACCCTGATTTGGGAGGCGTTGATGCGCAAGGTGGCCGACCGTCCCTGGACCGGCTACGGTTTCAGCGCCTTCTGGGGCGTGGACTCGATCCCCGCGCGCGAGATCCGAATAGAGACCCAATGGCCGGTTCCTTCGGCCCACAACGGCTGGATCGACCTTCTGGTCCAGCTGGGCTGGCCCGGCGCCGTCCTGGTGGGTTTGGTCATGGCCGTTTCGGCGGTGATGATTCTGGCCCGGCTGAACGGAATGGGGGCGCGCGAGGGTTTTTGGAGCCTGGGCTATATGACGGGCTTCTTCGTCCTGAGCCTTTCGGAGAGCGTGCTTCTGACCCACGCCAACCTGCCCTGGGTGTTGATGCTGGCGATTTTGGCCCGCGCCGTGACCTTCGATCCCGTTCCGGTACGACCGCCGCTTGCTCGACCGGCCCAGCGGGCCTACCAGAACCGGCTCCGAATCGCCTCAGACTATGTGAATGGCCGCCGACCTCTTCGCTTTTGATGACACGCCCCAGCCTCCCAAGCCGGAGGCGCCCAAGCCTGTCCCGACGCCGGGCGCTGCGGCGGCGCCCGCCCCTGCGCCCGCACCGACCCCGGCCGCTGCGGTCCCCGGCGGCTATTCCGCCTCCTCGATCGAGGTGCTGGAAGGCCTGGAGCCCGTCCGCAAACGCCCCGGCATGTATATCGGCGGCACCGACGAACGCGCCCTGCACCACCTGTTCGCCGAAGTCCTCGACAACGCCATGGACGAGGCGGTGGCCCGCCACGCACGGCTGATCACCGTCGATCTGGACGCCGAAGGCTATCTGTCCGTCCGCGACGACGGCCGCGGCATCCCCGTCGACCCGCACCCCAAACACCCCGGCAAGTCGGCGCTGGAGGTGGTCATGACCGTCCTCCACTCGGGCGGCAAATTCTCGGGAAAGGCCTATGAGACCTCGGGCGGCCTGCACGGCGTCGGCGTCTCGGTCGTCAACGCCCTCAGCGAAAGCGTCGAGGTCACGGTCTGGCGCGACGGTTTCGAGTGGAGGCAGGCCTTCTCGCGCGGCCATGTCCTGGCCCCGATCCAGCAGGTCGGCCCGTCCAAGAAGCGCGGCACCCTGATCCGCTTCAAGCCGGACGAGCAGATCTTCGGTGTCGGCGCGGCCTTCAAGCCCGCCCGCCTGTTCCGTATGGCGCGCTCCAAGGCCTATCTGTTCCGCGGCGTCGAGATCAAATGGACCTGCGCCCCCGAACGGATCACCGACGCCACCCCGGCACAGGCCCTGCTCCACTTCCCCGGCGGCCTGGCCGACGCCCTGGCCGACCGCATCGGTGAGCTGGAAACCGTCACCCCCACCTTCGCCGGCCGCGCCGAGCGTCAGGGCGAGGCGGGCGCCTTCGAATGGGCGGTCACCTGGTCGCCCGCCGGTTTCGGCGAGGCGGACGGCTTCATCCAGTCCTACTGCAACACCGTCTCCACCCCCGACGGCGGCACGCACGAAGCCGGCTTCCGCGCGGCCCTGGTCAAGGGGCTCAAGGCCTATGGCGAACTGACCAATGAGAAACGCGCCGCCATCATCACGGCCGAGGACGTCATCGCCAACGCCGGCGCCCTGATCAGCGTCTTCATCCGCAATCCCGAGTTCCAGGGCCAGACCAAGGACCGTCTGTCCTCGCCCGAGGGGGCGCGGATCGTCGAACAGCTGCTGCGCGACCCGCTGGACCACTGGCTGACCGAAAGCCCCAAACAGGCCAACGCCCTGCTCGGCTTCGTCATCGACCGGGCCGAAGACCGGCTGCGCCGCCGCAAGGACAAGGAGGTCCAGCGCGCCGCCGCCACCCGCAAGCTGCGCCTGCCCGGTAAACTCTCCGACTGCTCGCGTCAGGCCGCCGAGGGCACCGAACTCTTCATCGTCGAAGGCGATTCAGCCGGCGGCTCGGCCAAACAGGCGCGCGACCGCACCACCCAGGCCATCCTGCCCCTGCGCGGCAAAATCCTGAACGTCGCGTCGGCCACGGCGGACAAGCTGCGCCAGAACGTCGAACTGTCCGATCTGGCCCTGGCGCTCGGCGTCCAGCCCGGCAATCGCTTCAACATCGACGACCTCCGCTACGAGCGGATCATCATCATGACCGACGCCGACGTGGACGGCGCCCATATCGCGGCCCTGCTGATCACCTTCTTCTATCGCGTCATGCCTGAGACCATCCGTCAGGGCCGGGTCTTCATGGCCCTGCCGCCGCTGTACCGGATCTCGGCCGGCCCCTTGAGCGAATACGCCCGCGACGACGCCCACCGCGACGAGCTTCTGGCCACCGTCTTCAAGGGCAAGAAGACCGAGATCGGCCGGTTCAAGGGCCTGGGCGAAATGATGGCCTCCCAGCTGAAGGAGACCACCATGGACCCGAAGAAGCGCACCCTGGCCCGGATCACAGTGCCGGACGCCGAGGCGAGCATCGAGGATTTGGTCGAACGGCTGATGGGCAAGCGGGCTGAGGCCCGTTTCCAGTTTATCCAGGAAAACGCCCAGTTCGTGAAGGAAGAGCTGGACGTCTGATCCCGCCCGCCACGCCCCCGTGACGCCTGGACCCAGGCGCGCTAGAGGGCGACAGACCAAGACCGACAGCCGGATCGATCCATGACCCAGACGCCGCCCCGCGCCGCCATCATCCTCGCCGCCGGCCAGGGCACGCGGATGAAATCGCCCCTGCCCAAGGTGCTGCATCCGGTCGGCGGGCGCGCCATGCTGGATCACGCCATTGACGCCGCCGAGGCCCTAGGCTGCGAGCGGGTGGTCGTGGTGGTGGGCGAGCATTCGCCGGAGGTCCGGGCCCACGTCGTCAACCGCCTGGGCGAGGCTGCGATCGCTGTCCAGGACCCGCCCCTGGGCACCGGTCACGCCGTGCGCGCCGCCGAACAGGCTCTGGCCGGGTTCGAAGGAGACGTGGTCGTCACCTATGGCGACGTCCCCCTGCTGAAGGCCGCCGACATCGCGCCTGTCTTCGGCGCGTCGGGGGTCACCGTGATCGGTTTCGAAGCCCGCGACCCGGGCGCCTATGGCCGTCTGATCCTCGAGGGCGACATCCTGACCGCCATCACGGAGGCCAAGGAGGCCTCGCCCGAGGTGCTGGCCGTCACGGCCTGCAACTCGGGCGTCATGGCCGCGCCGGCCGCCCTGCTTTTTTTCCTGTTGGCCCAGGTCCGCAACGACAACGCCAAGGGCGAATACTATCTGACTGACGTCGTCGAACTGGCGCGCAAGGCCGGCCATCCCACCCGCGCCGTCTTCGCCGACGAGGACGCGGTCATGGGCGTCAACGCCCAGGCGGAACTGGCCCAGGCCGAGGCCCTGTTCCAGAAGGTTCAGCGCGAGACCTTCTTAGCCGCCGGCGTGACCATGAGCGCGCCGGATACCGTCCACTTCGCCTGGGACACCCAGGTCGGAGGCGGAACGGTGATCGAACCCTATGTGGTCTTCGGGCCGGGCGCGGTGATCGAGGGCGGGGCGCGCATCCGCAGCTTCAGCCATATCGAGGGCGCGCGCGTCGCGGCCGGGTCGGAGGTCGGCCCCTACGCCCGGCTGCGGCCAGGCGCGGACCTGGGCAGGGGCGCCAAGGTCGGCAACTTCGTCGAGGTCAAGAACGTCCGTATGGCCGAGGGCGCCAAGGCCAATCACCTGGCCTATCTGGGCGACGGATCGGTCGGCGCCGGCGCCAACATCGGGGCGGGAACAATCTTCTGCAACTATGACGGCTTCAACAAGGCGCAGACCGAGGTCGGTGCCGGCGCCTTCGTCGGCTCCAATTCCAGTCTCGTCGCCCCCGTGACGGTCGGCGCGGGCGCCCTGGTCGCCTCCGGCTCCGTCATCACCGAGGACGTGCCGGCCGACGCCCTCGCCTTCGGCCGGGCCCGCCAGACGAACAGGCCGCAAGCCGCCGCCGACTTCCGTGAAAAGGCCAAGGCCAAGAAGGAGGCGGCCAAGGCCGCTAAGCTGAAATGAGCGATCTGCAAAAGAAGAACGCCGGCGAAGCCGCCGCCCAGCATGTCGAGCCCGGCATGGTGGTGGGCCTGGGCACCGGCTCGACGGCCGCCTGGTTCGTCAAGGCTCTGGCCGCCCGCAATCTGTCCGGTCTGCGGTGCGTCCCCACATCCGAAAAGACAGCCGATCTGGCGCGCGAGCTGGGCCTGACCCTATCGACGCTGGAAGACACGCCGCGCATCGACCTGACCGTCGACGGCGCGGACGAGGTCGGTCCCGGCCTGGCCCTGATCAAGGGGGGCGGCGCCGCCCTGTTGCGTGAGAAACTGGTGTGGGAGGCGTCCAGCCGCTGCATCGTCATCGCCGACGCCGCCAAGGTGGTTCCGGTGCTCGGCGCCTTTCCCCTGCCGATCGAGGTCGTCGCCTTCGGGCACAAGACCACGGCCAATCGCATCGCCGACGTCCTGGTCGATCATGAGATCCATGCGCCGGCGCGCGTGCGCCAGGCGGATCGCGGTCTGGTTCGCACCGACGGCGGCAATCTGATCTATGACGCGGCTTGCAAGGCTATCCACGACCCGGTGCGCCTGGCCGACGACCTGAAGCTGATCACCGGCGTGGTCGAACACGGCCTGTTCCTCGACCTGGCCGACCTCGCCATCATCGGCACGGACAAGGGCGTGGACACGCTTCTGCCCTAGGAGTCTCGGAACGACCCGGCGCCCTAGCCGCTATCCCTTTTCACCCGAAAAGGACGCGAACCATGCCGCACCAGAACTCTGAGTCTCCGACCGCAACGGCGCAGAACGCCGTCAACGAGCCGCAAGTCCCGAACGATGAGGCGCGCGAGCAGCACGTCTCAACTCATCCCGAGGCGAAATCCTATGCCGCCGACGACTATCGCGACGCAGCGCTCGCCCCTCCGGCCGCTGGAGAAGTCACCGATTATGCGGACGACGGCGAAGCGCTGGACGAGCCCTTCCAGCAAGGCGGCGACAAGACCAATCGCCCGTATCGAACGGAAGTGATGAGCGAACAGGGACCGAAGACACGCGCAGCCAACGCCCGAATCGTAAAGGGGCGCCCCGCCGGCTGAAGGCGCAAGCCTTGCCGTGCCGAGCGCCCCCTCCTAATTCGAACCTCAGGCTGCGGCGTCTGCCGCCGAATTTAAATGAGTCCGGCTCTGTGCAGCGTCGGGACGCCGGAGCGCCAGATGGCTGAATATGACTACGACCTCTTCGTCATCGGCGCCGGCTCAGGAGGCGTGCGTGCAGCGCGGCTGACCGCCCTGGACGGAAAGCGGGTCGCTGTGGCCGAGGAATACCGGGTCGGCGGCACCTGCGTCATCCGGGGATGCGTGCCCAAGAAATTCATGGTCATGGCCTCCGAAGTCAGCCACGCCTTGGAGATCGCCGAGGGCTACGGCTGGTCGTTCGACCAGGCCCGGTTCGACTGGCCGACATTTCTCGAGGCCAAGGATGTCGAAATCGCGCGTCTTTCGGGCATCTACGCCGCCAATCTGGGCAAGGCCGGCGTGGAGCTGGTCCATGGTCGGGCGGTGTTGAAGGACGCCCATACGGTCGAAATCGTCGGAAAGGATCAGGTTTTCACCGCTGAAAAGATCCTGATCGCCACCGGCGGCCGCCCGTGGAAGCCGGACGGCTTGACCGGGATCGAGCACGCCATCACCTCGGAAGAGGCCTTCCACCTGCCCGAACTGCCCAAACGCATCCTGATTGCGGGCGGCGGCTATATTGCGGTGGAGTTTGCGGGAATCTTCGCCGGCCTGGGCGTCGAGACGACCCTGATCTATCGCGGGCCGAACATCCTGCGCGGCTTCGATGACGATGTGCGCGCCCATCTGGCCGGCGAGATCGAAAAGCGCGGCGTCAAGGTGATCCTGGGCTGCCAGCATGAGAAGATCGAGAAGACGCCGACCGGACTGATCAACCACCTCGAAAACGGCATGAAGCTGGAAACGGACGTGGTCATGTTCGCCACCGGCCGGGTTCCGCATGTGAAGGGCTTGGGGCTGGACGCCGCCGGGGTCGAGTTGAACGAGGCCGGGGCGATCAAGGTGGACCGCTGGTCAAAGACGACGGCCGAAAACATCTGGGCCATCGGCGACGTCACCGACCGGATGAACCTGACTCCGGTGGCCATTCGCGAAGCGGTGGCGTTTCACCAGACCGTCTTCAGGAACAATCCTCAGCATTTCGACTATGAGGCCGTGGCGACGGCGGTGTTCAGCCAGCCGCCCGTCGGCGTGGTCGGCCTGTCGGAGGCCGAGGCGCGCCGGTCCTGTTCGGCCGGCGTCGATGTCTATGTCACCCGCTTTCGGCCGATGAAATACGCCTTCACCGGCTCTGAGGAGCGGGTTCTGATGAAGCTGGTCGTCGACGCCGACA
The DNA here is from genome assembly GCF_058801445.1 of Brevundimonas sp. GW822-FHT03E11. Classification (NCBI taxonomy): domain Bacteria; kingdom Pseudomonadati; phylum Pseudomonadota; class Alphaproteobacteria; order Caulobacterales; family Caulobacteraceae; genus Brevundimonas; species Brevundimonas sp. GW822-FHT03E11. The sequence goes on from NZ_JBXANG010000004.1 coordinate 339,725, forward strand.
GCCAGAGGGTGGTCGGCGTCCACATCGTCGGGCCGGACAGTCCGGAGATGATCCAGCTCGCCGCCATCGCCGTTAAGGCCGGCCTCACCAAGGCCCAATGGGATGCAACCTGCGCCGTCCACCCGACCATGGCGGAGGAGTTGGTGACGTTGAAAGAAAAGCAGTCCAGCAGCACCTCGGCGGGCTGAACCTTCCGCAACCCAGGCCGGGTCCTCAGTGTTGATAGGGCCTAGCCATGTCTTCATCTGGCCGATGCGCCAGGGGACGCCCGCGCGGGCGCTCACGGAACTGTTCGATCAGGTCCAGACGCCCCGCGTCCGGGGTCGAAACGGCGACGGGACCGTCGTTCCGGATCAGCAGCAGCGTCGGATTGCCTCTTCCGGCCGCCATCGGCCAGTCGGGCCGGCCTACTCCGTTCGGATCGCCGGAGCGGGCGAAGCTGGTCCAGTAGCCCATCATGGCCTGGGAGGCGACCTGATCCACCGGCCGCACCGGATAGGGCAGAAGCGACAGCGTTCCAAAGACATAGGGCCGCTCGATCGCATGGGTGGCGCCGCCGTGCGGTTCGGGATTGTCCGGCGAGGAAATGTCGAACCGATAGAGATAGGCGGGTCGTCCTGCGGCGGCGTGCAGCCGCGCCAGCAGCCGTGCGGGTTCGGAGAATACGGCGTCGGTGATGAAACCGCGGTCAAACCCGGCCTCTCCGCCATAGGCCTGGATGATCTGGGCACGTTCCAGCCAGGTCATGTCGTCGTCGATCATGCCGTAGCCGTTGCGGTCGGTGGGCTTCATCCACCAGAATTCGGCGCTGTTGGTCCCGATGATCAAGGGCGCCGGCGACTGCCGCCCGGCGCGGAAGGCCGCCTCGACGGTCGAAGGCACGATCCTGCCGTCGATCAGAGTCAGGTCGCCGTTGGCGAAGACGGGCGCAGGCGTCAGCAGCAGTTCGACCGGCGCCGACCGCAGATCAGCCGCCGTCATCAGATTATGACCGTGCGCCCAAACCTCGCCCCGTTCGCGGGCGGACGGCAGGTCAAAGGCGCCGCGTCGATCCAGGGGCGTCTGCAACTCACGACCCAGCCCGGACTGAACGACGGCCCGGGCGAACAGATCACGCGCCGGAGGCGAGATCATCAGGCGGGTCACCATGGCGCCGCCGGCGGATTCCCCGAATATGGTGACGTTGTCGGGGTCGCCGCCGAAGGCGGCGATATTGGCCTTTACCCACCTCAGGGCGGCGATGACGTCCATGACGCCATAGTTGCCCGCCGGCTCATCGGCCGGCCGTTCGGCCGCCAGGGCGGGGTGATCAAAGAACCCCAGCCGTCCCAGGCGATAGTTGAGCGTGACCACCACCATGCCCTGACGCGCCAGGTGCGACCCGTCGTAGAGCGCGGCCGTGCCCGAGCCGTTCACCAGTCCGCCGCCATGGATCCACACCATCACCGGCGCCGGCTCAGCCGTATCAAGAGGGCGCCAGACGTTCAGGTTCAGGCAATCCTCGCTCATCGGCAGAGGGCCGACGCCGGGATCGCCCTGCGGCGTGGCCTGGATACAGATCGGCCCATAGGTCGAGGCGTCGCGACGGCCTTCCCATCGCGGGGCTGTCCCCGGCGGCCGCCACCGCATCTCTGCGACCGGCGGGGCGGCGTAGGGAATGTTCTTGAAGGCGGCGATGTCGCCGTCCGCCACGCCCGTCAACTCGCCTTGGTCGATCCGGATCAGAGGCGGATCGTTGGCGGGCCGGTCTGTGGGTTGAGCGATCATCAGGGAGAGGGTGGCCAAGGCGCCGGCGATTGTCATGCCCTGTCCTTAGCAAATTCCCTCGACGGGCCAATGACGATCCGAAAATGATTTGTGCTGGCGTGAACCTTTTCGTCAGGTCGGCGTTTATGCCCGGTTCGACTGGGGCGTGGCTTGACTGAACTTCTGACACAGGGCGCGTCGATCGCCGATTTGGCGACCGCGTTTGCGGCTTCGCCCAATCCCTATCTGTTGCTCACCCCGGATTTGCGGATCTTCGACGTCAATCAGGCCTATTTGGACGTCACCCGTTCGAATCGGCCCGATCTCCTGGGTCGACCGCTGTTTCAGGCCTTCGATTCCGGGCCGGGGCAGGAGGCGCCCGAAAACGTCCGGCAGGTCAGGGCCTCACTTGAAAAGGCGCGCGACACCCGACAGCGCGACCATCTGGCCCTCGTCCGCTATTCGCTCCCACGACGCCTGGATGATCGCCGGGAGGTGTTCGAGGAGCGGATCTGGAGCGCCACCCATACGCCGCTGCTCAACGCCGAGGGCGAGGTCGTCCTTCTGCTTCAGCACACGATGGATATCACGGACCTGTTCCCGGCCGCCCCGCGCGACGAACCGACCACGGCCCTCGATGCCATCGTCGGCGGTTCCGTTCTGCGGCGCGCTCAGTCGGTGCAGGAGGACAACCGTCGCCTGGAGAAGGAACGCAACCGCCTGGTCGAGATGTTCATGCAGGCGCCGGGCTTCGTCGCCATTCTGTCGGGCCCGGACCACTGTTTTCAGATGTACAACGCCGCCTATGGGCAGTTGATCGGCCACCGCGACATCGCCGGCAAGCCGATCCGAGAGGCGCTGCCTGAGCTGGCCGGCCAAGGCTATTACGAGTTTCTCGATTCCGTCTTCGCTACAGGCGAAGCCTATGAGGGGCGCGAAAGCCTGGCGCAACTTCAGCGGCGGCCGGGAGCGCCGCTGGAAAACCACTATCTCGACTTCATCTATCAGCCCATTCGCGACGAGGCCGGCCAGGTGGTCGGCATCTTCGTACAGGGTCACGACGTGACCGAGAACGTCCTGGCCGCCCGCCGTCAGAAGTCGATGATCGACGAACTGAACCACAGGGTGAAGAACACCCTGGCGACGGTCCAGTCCATCGCGATCCAGACGGCGCGGTCCCACCGCGACCCCTCCACCTTCGCCCAGGCCTTCCAGGCGCGAATCCTGGCACTCTCCCACACCCATGATCTTCTGACGCGGACCCATTGGGAGGGCGCCGATCTGCGCGCCATTCTGGAACACGAGACCGAAGCGTTCGGTCCGACGCGCTTCCACCTGAACGGTCCCGCCGTCGCCCTGGCGCCGGCTACAGCCCTGTCTCTGGGCATGATCTTCCATGAGCTGGCGACGAACGCCGGCAAATACGGCGCCCTGTCCACGCCCGACGGACGGGTTCTGGTCGATTGGGGCTTGGCGGATCATACCGCGCCGAAACTAAAGCTGACCTGGCGAGAGTTGGACGGGCCAAAAGTTGCGCCACCGGACACAAGGGGCTTTGGTAGCCGATTGATTGAACGAAACATTCGCCACGATCTGGCGGGTGAGATCGATCTGGTTTACGGCAAAGACGGATTGATTGCGGAACTCATGGTTCCCCTCGACAGGACACCCCTATGAACCAGCCGCTGAGTGGACGCCGTGTCTTGGTTGTGGAGGACGAGTCCCTCGTCGCCATGTTGCTCGAGACCATTCTGGAGGACATGGAGTGCGTGCCCATCGGTCCCGCGTCCAATATCGACGAGGGCGAGACCCTGGCCCGCGACACGGTCGAGCTGGACGCAGCCCTGTTGGACGTCAATGTCGCCGGCCGGCAGGTCTTTCCCGTAGCGGAGGCCCTGAAAGCCCGCGGCGTGCCCTTCGTCTTCTCGACCGGCTATGGCGAAGGCGGTCTGCCGGACGAATGGCGCGGGTCGCCGACCATCCAGAAGCCCTTCACAGAGGCGGCGGTGCGCGACGCCTTGCTGAAGGCTATGGGCGTGGCCGAGGTCTGATTCGGGTTTCAAGCTCGATGGGGGGCGAACCAGCCTGTCTCCGAATGTTGAACCGCCCCTGAAACGGCCAAGACCGCCAGCGTATGTTCGATCGTGCGGGTCTTACGCCGTCCGCCGCCTTCAAACGCCGCCGCCAGATGCTCAGGCTGCATGGGGACGCCGGCGCGTCTCAGACGGAACAGCAGGGCTGAGGCCAAGGGGCCCGGCTCCTCCGGAAGCTGCGGCCGGCTGGGCGGCGATACCAGGACCGCCTCGGTCTGGACGGGCTGGGGCGCGATGATCCGTACCTTGCCGCTCTGATAGGCGGGACGGACGAAGCGCACCCTTCCCTGGGTCTCCTCCTCCGCCCTCCTTGGATTCAGCTGCGTCAGTCCCGAGACGATCGTCGCCTCATCCGCCTCGGCCGGCCAGCCGTAGGCCTTGGTCACCCGCTCATCCAGCCGGCGATGAAGATGATCGAGGATGCCGATGCGGCCGCGGTCATGTCTGTCCCGTTCGGACGTCTCGAGGGGACGGGCCTCGGCCGCGCGGGCCATCGCGTTATAAAGCGCCGTCATGGTCAGGTCGGGATTCTCAGCCAGGACGCGCGCCCGCGTCTGGTCCAACTCCTCCCCCAGGGCCGCCAGTTCAGCCGCCTGGGCCGGGTCCAGTTCGGGAAAGGGAAAGCGGTCGAAACAGACGCCTTTCACATAGACGGCCTCGCGCTGATACTCGCCGATCCTTCCACCGTTCGCGGCGAACCAGGCCCGATGGACGCGGGACGACAGCACCGCCAGCACGGCCGGATCGTCACTGGCGATGACGACGAGCTTGTTGTCGGGCAGGACGTCCTTGTCCAGAAAGCGGAACCAGCGGTGTTTGGCGGTTTCGACCGTAACTATATAGCGATCAAGACCCGTCAGGGCCGCGCGAAGCTCGCGGCGCGGCTCGCCGAAGAGCCACCAACTGTCCCTGTAGGCGGCGCGGTTGTTGCGCTCCCGTTCGGGCTTCACCGTCTCAAGCAGATGCTGATAAATCAGAGGATGGCGCCGCCGCACGTCGGCCTCGTCCCACCCGAACAGGTCGATCACCTCAAGATTTCGGCTGCGATCAGCCAGATCACGACCATTCCGATAGGCGCGGATCGGCGACGGCGCTCCGACCTCTGAACCGCCCAGCAGGGCGCGCCCCTGCTCCGGCGTCACCAGGAATCCGGCGCCCATCAGCTGGACGCCGCGATAGGCCAGGTGCGCATTGGCCCTTAGATCGACCGCCCGGCCCAGACCCTCGTCGATCATGAGGTCTGCGCCGATGACCCCTCGCCTTTCCTGAAAGGTCAGACGGAGAAGATCGGTGTCGAGGTCGGCCTCGTCGGTCACGCCCAGCCACCGGCCCTGGCCGTCCGCCTCCCCCCTTTCCGCCACCGACATGGCGATGCGGACGTCGGCGCGGCCGACGCCGACGACCCACGGATGGTCGGGGATGGCGAATACCAATCGAACCGCCGGGCGGCGGTTGAGATGATGCGCGATGACACGGCGCGAAAAGGTCTGGGTGACGGAATTGGTGGTGATGAAGCCGAAGCGGCGCAGGATCGAGCCCGGCCGGGTCAGAATCTCGGCCGCACGATCCCACCAGACGGTCACCAGATCGGCGGAGCGAAACCGACCGCCGCGCACCTGGTCCAGGGCGGCCACATAGCCGTCGCCGAAGGCCGCACGCAGATCCTTGCCGCCCATGAACGGCGGATTGCCGATGATGAAATGCGCCTCCGGCCAGGGCGTCGGCCGTGGATCGACATAGTGTTCGACCGCACGATCCCCGCCCGTTTCGCCCAGCCGCCCAGCGATCCGCGAACAACTGACCAGGGCGTCGGCATGCACGACCCGGCGAAAGTCCTTCAAAATCGGTTCAGAGGGGGCGGCGTCGCCGAACAGGCGAAAATGCCATTGCAGATGGCCGATCCACATCACCATCTCGGCGATCCAGGCGGCATAGGCGTTCTTCTCCAACCCATGGAATTGTTCGGGACTGACGACATGGCCGTCCAGACCCAGGCGGCCCTGCTCCTCCCCCATTTCCGCCAGAACGCCCAGAACCTCTCCCTCAAGCGCCTTCATCATATGCATGGCGACATAGAGGAAGTTCCCCGTCCCACAGGCCGGATCCAGCACCCGCACCCGGCAAAGCTGGTCGTGAAAGGTGCGGATCATCCGCCTTGCGCCCTGGACGTCGCCTTCGAGATAGAGCCCCAGGGCCTGGGCCTCGACCGCCTCCCAGTCCGCTCTCAGGGGCTCCATGATGGTCGGCTCGATCAGGCGTTCGACATAGGCCCTGGGGGTGTAGTGCGCCCCCAGTTCCGCGCGCTCTTGCGGGTCCAGGGCCTGTTCCAAAAGAGCGCCGAATATGGCCGGCTCGACCAGGGCCCAGTCGCACCGCGCCGCCGCGATCAGGGCCTCAAGCTCCTCTTCCGTGATCGGCAAGGGGACGGCGGATCGGAACAGGCCGCCGTTGAAGCGGCGAAGACGCTGCTGAATCGCCAGACAATGCCCCCCCTGATCCATAAGGCCGAAGAAGACCCGCGCCCCTTCGTGGAACCGATCCGCCTTGCCCCGATAGGCTTCGAGAAACCGCAGAAATCCCCGCTCCTCGATCAGGCCGACGCTGTCGGCGAACATGGCGAAGATGCACTGCATCACGAAGAGCGCGGTCTGGTTGGCGCGGGCCGCCCGCTGAACCCGGTCCTCGCCCGCCGTCGATCGCCTCTGGCCGATCGAGCGCACCAGCCAGGCCAGACGTCGGGCGATGTCCGTCGTCGCCTCTGCGACCGCAGCGGCGGGATCCAAGGACAGGGGGTCGAGCCAGATCCGGCGCAGCCTGTCGCGGACCTCGGGCGCGCGAAGATGCTCCAGCTCGATGCGGTAGGTGGCGCGATCCGGGTAAGGGATATAGGCCTTCCCCTGACGATCGAAATCCGACCAGACCTCGATGCACCGGCCCACGTCGACGATGATCAGGAAGGGCGGCCATTCATCCAGCGCCTTGGCGTAGTTCTCAGCCTGGCGCTTCGCCGCGCGCATCAGGCGATCCACCGCCTCAGGCGAAGGCGCGCGGGGTCTGGCGCTGTGTTTGAGGAAAAGCGACAGTTGGACCGCCGGATCAAGGGGGCCGCCGTCGCGCCGCTTCGACGACTGTTTGGCCTCCAGCACGAAACAGCCGCGCTTGGCGCAGTCGATCCAGCCCTGGGTCGCGCGGCCGTCGTCATGCCGGAAGCGGACCGGCCGCTCGAAACAATAGTCCAGGTCGCCGGTTCGCTCGTCGTCGGGCGCCGGGACCCCGATCAGACGGCACAGCTGAATGATGAAGGTCTGATAATGCGACCGTTCCCCGATCGGGGCATGGGCCCAATGCGCGATAAAGGCGTCGACATCCACAGATTGCTCCCCGGCTACGGAAGCAACCTATAGTTAAATTTCGCGCTCCTGCAACCTAAGAGCGCACGCCGTCCAGCCAGCGGGCGTGCAGCACAGGCTTGCCTAGCCAATAGGCCAGTTCTGCGGGATTTTGGATGTCCCAGGCAGCCAGATCGGCCCTGAGACCGACCTCCAACCGCCCCAGGTCGGCGCCGAGACCCAGGGCGTGGGCCGCCTCTCGCGTCGCCGCAGCCAAAGATTCCTGGGGAGTCAGTCGAAACTGAACGCAGGCCAGATTCATCGCCGCCGTCATGGAGGCGAGCGGAGAGGTTCCCGGATTGCAATCTGTAGCCACCGCCATTCGCACGCCGTGCCGCCGCAAGGCGTCGATCGGCGGAATCCGGGTCTCGCGCAGCATCAGAAAGGCGCCCGGCAGCAGCACCGCGACGACCCCCGCCTGGGCCATGGCCGCCACCCCGGCCTGGGTCGCATATTCGATATGATCGGCGGACAGGGCGCCGTAACGCGCCGCCAAGGCCGCCCCGCCGCTGTCGGACAACTGGTCCGCATGCAGTTTGACCGGCAGACCCAGCCCTCTCGCCTTGTCGAACAGGCGCGACACCTGATCGGGGGAAAAGGCGATCGGCTCGCAATAGGCGTCCACCGCATCGACCAGTCCCTCGGCGCAGGCGGCGGGAAGTATGTTTTCGACGGCCTCATCGACATAGGCTTCGGGGTTCGCGCGATGCTCCGGCGGCGTGGCGTGCAGACCCAGATGGGTGGTGCGAACCCGCACCCCGCCCTCTCGACCGATGCGGCGGGCGACGCGCAGCATCTTCAACTCGCTGTCTCGGTCCAGACCATAGCCGGACTTGATCTCGACGGTGGTGACCCCCGTCGCCTTCAGCCCCTCCAGCCGTTCCATGGCCGAGGCGAACAGTTCGGCTTCCGACGCCGCGCGGGTGGCCCGGACCGAAGACAGAATCCCTCCGCCGGCCCGTGCGATCGCCTCATAGGTCGCGCCGCCCAGCCTCTGTTCGAACTCGGCCGCTCGATCGCCGCCGAAGATCAGATGGGTATGGCAGTCGATCAGGCCGGGCGTGATCCAGCGCCCGTCGAGCCGCTCCGTCCTGCGGGCCGAGACAGTCGGCAGGTCCGCCCGAGGTCCGATCCAGACGATGCGTCCGTCCGCCGCCGCCACAGCGGCGTCCTCGATCACCCCATAGCCCCCCTCGCCTTCGGACAGGGTTGCGGCGTGGCAGTCGGTCAGAAGCAGGTCGATCTTCATCGTCTGGGCTCCCCGCCGCGGCCGCCGGAACGGGCGGAGGAAAAAAGCGCGACCAGATCATAGCGGTCGCCCGGAAAGATCTGGCGCACCTGGGTCACGCCCAAACCGTCGCGCCAGGTCCGTCGTTCCACGCAAAGGCAGGCGGCGCCCCTCTTGATCTGCAGGAGGCGCGCCGATTGGGCGTCCGCCCCCATCGCGCCGATGCGATTTTCAGCCTCGGTCCAGGGTTCTGATTCCAGGAGCCAGCTTCCGGGCGAAACCCGTTTAAAATCGACGGCGATCGCCTGGGGCGCAGCCTTCAGCCCGATCAGTCGCCGCTCGAGGGCCAGGGGAATTGAATCGGCGCTGTGAAGACAGGTCAGGTCCAAAAGGCGCGCGCCGGCTGCAAGTTCCGCTTCGGCGGCGTCCGTCGGCCCGCGCTCGATCTGCGTCAGAAGCCGATAGCCGTAGACCTGTCCCCGCTCCGTCACCTCGGCCCCGAGATCGGGGATGGCCAGGAAGGCGGCGTGGGCCTTGGGCTGGGCCACAAAGGTGCCGGCGCGGCGTCGGCGCACCACCAAGCCTCGGGCCGCCAGTTCCGACAGGGCTTTGGACACGGTCGCCCGCGAACAGCCGTAGTCCTGCATGAGCTCATGTTCGAACGGCAGCCGCCGCCCCGGCGCGAGGGCGCCCGAAAGGATGCGATCCTCAAGATCGGAATAGATGCGGCGATGCAGCGGCCCCGCGCTCACGCTAGCACCGCCTTCAAGGCCTGGCGATAGCGCGCCTCAATGGCGTCGCGCGCGACATGGCGCCCCTGCCGGACCACCAGCCGTCCCGCGCGCCAGACCGAGGCGACGCCCCCTCTGGGCGCCCCGAAAATCCAGCTGTCCAGCACCGCGTCTCCGAACCGGCCCTCGAAACTGATATGGCCGCCGTCTAGGGCGACGATGTCCGCCGCAGCGCCCACGCTCAAACCGCAGGACACGCCGGTCGCCTGAGCGCCCCCGGCCAGGGCCTGATCAAAGAGGAGCCGTCCGGTCGAACGACCCGGGTCAGCCATGACGGCCCGGCCTCTGAGGGCCAGCCGCTGGCTGTATTCCAGCATCCGCAATTCGTCGGCCAGGCCGATCTGTACATTGGAATCCGTGCCTACGCCGATGCGGCCGTCGGCGTGATGATAGGCTGCCGCCGGGAAGATTCCGTCGCCCAGATTGGCCTCTGTGATCGGACACAGGCCAACCACGCTCCCGCGCGCGGCGACTCCCCGCCATTCGGTCTCCGCCACATGGGTGGCGTGGATCAGGCACCAGCGTGGATCGACCGGAGCGTTGGCCAACAGCCATTCCACGGGGCGCGCCCCGGACCAGGCCAGACAGTCCTCAACCTCCTTGGTCTGTTCCGCCACATGTATATGGATCGGCCCCTGTCCGGCCATGGCAAGCAGCGCCTGCAACTGTTCCGGCGTGACGGCGCGCAGGCTGTGAGGCGCCACCCCCACCCTGGCGTCCGCCAGTCCGGCGGTCAGGGCGCGGCAATCGGCGACAAGGGCCGCATAGCCGTCGAGGTCGGTGATGAACCGTCTCTGACCTTCGGTCGGCGCCAGGCCGCCGAAGCCGGAATGGGCGTAAAAGACCGGCAGCAGGGTCAGGCCGATGCCCGTCGCCTCGGCCGCCGCCGCGATCCGGGTCGCAATCTCCGCCCGGTCGGCGTAAGGCGCGCCGGTCGGGTCGTTGTGGAGGTAGTGGAACTCCGCCACCCGGGTGAAGCCGCCCTCCAGCATTTCGGCGAAGGCCAGGGCCGTGATGGCCTCGATCTCGTCAGGGCCGCCCCGATCCAGAAACCGGTACATCAGACGCCGCCACGTCCAGAAGTCGTCATCGGTCGGCCCCCGCGCCTCGGTCAAACCGGCCATGGCGCGCTGAAAGGCGTGGCTGTGCAGATTGGCGACGCCCGGCAGGGCCACGCCGCCGCCCTGGTCTTGCGGCGACCGTAAGACCTCCGTCTCCAGACGGGATATGCGGCCTTCGCGGACCCGGACCCTGACCCCGCGCGCCCAGCCTTGCGGCAGCAGGGCCGCTTCGAACCAGAGCGACAGATCGACGGGCGTGGGCTCAGGCGTCACTGGACAGGTCCATCGGGTTGCGATCAATATGTCTAGACATACCACGACGATCCGATTTGGCGAGGGAGGCCGAGATGACGTCCGACTGGCTGACCGTGCACGAGGGCGCCGCCCCCCTGATCATCGGCCTGCCCCACACGGGAACGACCATTCCTGCAGCGATCGAGGCGCGAATGACCTCGCCCTGGCTGGCGCGCAAGGACGCCGACTGGTGGGTGGATCGGCTTTACGACTTCGCCCGGGACATGGGCGCCACCACGGTTCGCACCGCCCTGTCGCGCAGTGTGATCGACGTGAACCGCGACCCGTCCGGCGCATCCCTCTATCCCGGCCAAATCACGACCGGCCTCTGTCCGCTCGAAACCTTCGACGGCGAGCCTCTTTACCGGCCCGGCCAGGCGCCCGACGCTGCCGAGATCGAGGAAAGGCGGGCGGCCTGGTTCGATCCCTATCATGCGGCGCTTCAGGCCCAGATCGACCGGTTGCAGGCGAAGGGCCCCCTGGTCGTCTATGACGCCCACTCGATCCGATCGGTGGCGCCCCGGCTGTTCGCCGGCGAACTGCCCCAGTTCAACATCGGCGACAATGACGGCGCCACCTGTGCGCCGCAGCTGACCCAGGCGGTCGAGGCCGCCTGCGCCGTCAGCGGCGACGGTCTGGTCGTCAATGGGCGGTTCAAGGGCGGTTGGACCACGCGCCGCTACGGCCGTCCCCAAGTCGGCGTGCACGCCATCCAGATGGAGTTGGCGGACCGAGGCTATATGCGCGAACCGGCCGAGGGTCTGACGCCCGAAAACTGGCCCAGCCCCTATGAGCCGGACCGGGCCGAGACGATGCGTCGTCATCTGCGCCGCATCCTGAACGCCTGCATCACCTTCGCCGAGAGCCGGACATGAAGACCAATATGCGCGAGATCCGCAGCCCGCGCGGTCCTGAAAGGACCGCCAAGACCTGGGCCGCCGAGGCCGCAATCCGGATGTTGATGAACAATCTCGACCCGGAAGTCGCTGAACGACCGCAGGATTTGGTGGTTTATGGCGGGATCGGCAAGGCGGCGCGGGATTGGCCGGCCTTCGACCGGATCGTCCAAACCCTGACCGATCTGGCCCCCGATGAGACGCTTCTGGTCCAGTCAGGCAAGCCGGTGGGCGTGTTTCGCACCCATGCGGATGCGCCACGCGTGCTGATCGCCAACTCCAACCTCGTGCCGAAGTGGGCGACCTGGGATCATTTCTCAGAACTCGACCGTAAAGGGCTTATGATGTATGGACAAATGACCGCCGGGTCATGGATCTACATCGGCACCCAGGGCATTGTTCAGGGCACCTATGAGACCTTCATGGAAGCCGGTCGTCAGCATTACGGCGGCGACTGGTCCGGGCGATGGATCCTGACGGCGGGCCTGGGCGGGATGGGCGGGGCCCAGCCGCTGGCGGCCACCATGGCAGGGGCCTCCTGTCTGGCCGTCGAATGCCAGCGCAGCCGTATCGAGATGCGGCTGAAGACCCGCTATCTCGACGTCATGTCGGAAAGCCTGGACGAGGCTCTCGACCTGATCGAGCAGGCCAAGATCGGTAAAAAACCTATCTCGGTCGGCCTGTTGGGCAATGCAGCCGAACTTCTGCCTGAACTTGTCAAGCGTGGGGTGAAGCCGGATTTGGTGACGGACCAGACCAGCGCCCACGATCTGGTGAACGGCTATCTGCCTTCCGGCTGGTCTGTGGCGGAATGGGAGGACCGTCGCCAGTCCGATCCCGGCGCCGTCTCTGCCGCCGCCGCCGCCTCCATCGCCCGCCATGTCCAGGCCATGCTTGATTTCCAGGCGTCCGGCGCGCCCGTGGTCGATTACGGCAACAACATCCGCCAGGTCGCCCTGGATCAGGGTGTGGCGCGCGCGTTCGACTTCCCCGGCTTTGTGCCCGCCTATATCCGCCCCCTGTTCTGTCGGGGGGTGGGGCCGTTCCGCTGGGCGGCCCTGACTGGAGATCCAGAGGACATCCGCAAGACCGATGCGGCCATGAAACGGCTGTTTCCTGACAATGCGGGCTTGCACCGCTGGCTGGACATGGCGCAGGAAAGAATCGCTTTTCAGGGACTTCCGGCCCGAATCTGCTGGATCGGACTAGGCGACCGTCATCGCGCGGGGCTGATGTTCAACGACATGGTCGCCTCGGGCGAGTTGTCGGGGCCGATCGTGATTGGGCGGGATCATCTGGATTCCGGCTCCGTCGCCAGTCCCAACCGCGAGACTGAGGCCATGGCGGACGGGTCCGACGCCGTATCGGACTGGCCCCTGCTGAACGCCCTTCTGAACACGGCCTCCGGCGCCAGCTGGGTGTCGCTGCATCACGGCGGCGGGGTCGGCATGGGCTATTCGCAGCATTCCGGCGTGGTCATCGTCGCCGACGGCACGCCGGAGGCGGCCCGTCGGCTTGAGCGGGTCCTGTGGAACGACCCCGCGACAGGCGTCATGCGCCATGCGGACGCCGGTTACGAGATCGCCCGTGCGGCGGCGCGGGCCCACGGTCTGAATCTTCCCAGCCTTGAGGCTTGATCATGACAGAACTGATCATCGGCGCTGCGCGCCTGACCTTGCCCCAGTTGCGCGCCGTCCTGGAGGGGCCGGTGACGGTAGCCCTGACGCCCCAGGCTTGGTCCGACGTCGAGCGCGGCGCCGAGACGGTGGCCGCCATCGTCGCTGAAGGGCGAACGGTCTATGGGATCAACACCGGCTTCGGTCTCCTGGCCAACACCTCCATCGCGCCTCAAGATCTTGAGACCCTGCAACGCAATCTGGTGCTGAGCCATGCCTGCGGCGTCGGCCCTCTCCTGCCCGACCCAGTGACGCGGCTGATGATGGTGCTGAAGATCGCCAGCCTGGCCCGCGGCGCCTCGGGCGTTCGCCGTCAGACGCTGGAGGCCCTTATCGCCCTGGTCGAGGCCGACATCCTGCCCTGTATCCCATCCAAGGGATCGGTGGGCGCCTCGGGCGACCTTGCGCCCCTCGCCCATATGAGCAGCGCACTGATCGGCGTCGGCGAGGCTCGTCAGGGCGGCGCGGTTCTGGACGCCCAGGCGGCCCTGGCCAAGATCGGGTTGGAGCCGCTGGTTCTGGGGCCGAAGGAAGGCCTGGCGCTTCTGAACGGCACTCAATGCTCGACCGCCCTGGCCTTGGCGGGTTTGTTCGCCGCAGAGGCGGTGTTCGCCGCAGGGATCGCGGCCGGCGCCCTGTCCGTGGACGCCCTGAAAGGGTCGGACGCCCCGTTCGATCCGCGCATCCACGCCCTGCGCGGCCAGCCCGGCCAGATCGCCGTCGCGGGCCGGCTGAGAGCGCTGATGCAGGGCTCGGCCATACGCGACAGCCATAGAGACGACTGCGCCAAGGTTCAGGATCCCTACTCCCTGCGTTGCCAGCCCCAGGTCATGGGCGCCGTGCTTGACGTCCTGACCACGGCGGCCGACGCCCTCGAACGCGAGGCCAATGCAGTGACTGACAACCCCCTGGTCTTCATTGACGACGGGGATGTGATTTCAGGCGGCAACTTCCACGCTGAACCCGTTGCTTTTGCAGCGGACCAGATCGCAATGGCCCTGTGCGAAATCGGCAATGTCTCCGAGCGGCGAACGGCCATTCTGGTCGATCCGAAGATGAGCGAACTGCCGGCCTTCCTGGTTCGTGAAAGCGGGCTGAACTCCGGCTTCATGATCGCCCAGGTGACGGCTGCGGCCCTTGTGGCCGAGAACCGGATGATGGCCCACCCGTGCAGCATCGACACCGTGCCGACCAGCGCCAACCAGGAAGACCACGTCAGCATGGCGACCCATGGCGCGCGACGCCTGCTGGACATGGCGGAGAACGCCGCCACTGTGGTCGCAATCGAACTGCTGGCGGCGGCCCAGGGGGTGGAGTTCCACCGTCCTCTGACGAGTTCCCAGGACTTGGAACGGGTCTACGCCCTCGTCCGCGAAGCCGCCGCCCCCTACGCCAGCGACCACTATTTCGCGCCCGACATCGCCCGCGCGACCGACGGGGTGCGGGCGGGGCGGTACCGCCCCTTCGCCCTCGACCTGCTGCCCTCCGCCTGAGACGGAGCCAGCCCCTGATCAGGGCTGGCGCTCCACCGCCAGCGCATAGGCGCCGGTCTCATTGGGGGCCAGGGCCCGGGCGCGCACGACGTACCAGCCGTCTTCCGGCGCGGTCCATTCCAGCTTGGCGTGGGTGTCCGACAGCCCGTCATCGTCCGTCGCCAGACTGGTGAAGGCTTCGCCGCCTTCGCCCAGATCCAGGAAGGCGTCAAAGGCGTTCGAGACCAGGGTGATGCGCAGCTTCTCGTCCTTCTTGGCCTGGAAGCGATAGGCGTCGTAATAGGCGCCCTCTTCGGTCATGGCGTCGGTGGAACTCAGGGTTCCGCGCGCCGTGGCGCCGACCAGGATGCTGCCGGGTTCCGGCTCCGGGCCGCGCTCGGTCAGTTCGAGGGCGTAGAGCCCGTCCTCTTCCGTCGACAGGGGCATGACCCGGATGACGTAGTCGCCGGTCTCCGGCAGGGTGAAGTTCAGCCGCGAATCCGTGCCCTGGGCCAGGCCGTCGTCGTCGCTGGCCAAGGCGGTGAAATCGCCTTCGGCGGCGCCGACCTCCAGATAGGCGTCGAAGTCGCCGGATCGAAGGATCGCCTGGATACGCTGTCCCTCCGCGCCGGAGAAGGCGTAGGCGTGATAGTGTTTGCCCTCATCCGACTGGGGATCTTCGGTCTTGATCTCGCCTTCGACCGTTTCGCCGAACTGGATCGGCGTCGGCGGCGGCGGCGGCGCGACCTCGCTGACGGTCAGGGTGAATCGTCCCTCCCCGTCGCCGCTGAAGGCCCGCGCCTCGACCACATAGTCTCCCGACGTATCGAGGGTCGCCGTCAGGCGCGAATTCGTACCCACGCCTGCGCCGTCGTCGTCCTGGGCGATCACACTGCCATCAACACCGTTTCGCAGGACCAGATAGGTGTCGAAATCCTTTGACGACAGTTCAATGGCGACCCGCTGACCCGCCTCAGCGCTGAAGCGATACAGCTGGGCGCGTTGACCGTCGTCATTGGCCCCCGTGTCGGCATTCAGTTCGCCCTCGACCTTATCGCCGATCGCGAGGGGTTTCGCCGGCGGGGCGTCAGGGGCGGGCGCCAGTCCGATCGTATAGGCGCCGGTTCCGTCCTGCACGGCCGTGGCGCGGATCACATAGTCGCCCGCCGTCGGCGCCGTGAAGACGAGGCGGGAGTTCAGCCCCTGATCGGGGCCGTCGTCATTGTGAGCCAGTTCGACGAAGTCGCCGCCCGCCATTCGCCCGACCCGCACCAGAGGATCGAAGTCGTCGGAGTTCAGGGTGATGATGACTCTCTGGCCCTGTTCCGCCCGGAAGCTGTAGGCGTCATAGGAGCCGCCGTCCTCCTGTTGGGGGTCGCGATCGGTCAGTTCTCCGGCCTCCTCGGCGCCCAGTCGGATCCGCGCGGGCCGGGGCGCTCGGGCCGGGGCGGGCCGTTCGCGGAGCGACAGGCTGTAGCCCCCGCCGTCCGTTCCCGACAGGGTCCGCGCCCGCAGCACATAGGTTCCGTCCTCTTCGGGCGTAAAGCGCAGCCGCGCGTCCGTGCCCTCACCCAGACCGTCGTCGTCTTCCGCCAAGGACTCGTCCGATCCTTCGGCGTAAAGGGCCAAATAGGCGTCAAAGGAGTCGGATCTCAGCACCGCCTCCAGCCGCTGGCCCGCGCGCGCGGCGAATCGATAGTCGTCATAGACATAGTCGCCGTCGGTGTCCCGGGCGTCGCCGTCCCCCAGGGCGCCGTCAACGGTCGCGCCGATCCTCAGGCTGGCAGCCTCCTGCGCCAGGGCGGGCGAGACGCTCCAGATCAGGGCCAGGGCGCCGGCGGCGGCGAGAAGCGAGGGCTTCATGAAGAACACTCCAAGAGTTTGCGCCCGATCATAGACGCAGAACGGGGACGGCTGTAAATCGCGCCATCCCCTTTCCGTCCCTTCTCGCCCAGGAGCTCTCATGTCGCCCGAGCCCGCGCACGCCATACTGATCGACGGCAAGGCCTATGCGGCCGCCCTGGTGGACCGGGCCGCCGCCGCCGCCGCCCGCCTGGAGGCCAATGAGGGGGTGAAGCCGGGCCTGGCCGTCGTCATCGTCGGCGAAGATCCGGCCAGCCAGATCTACGTCCGCAACAAGGGCGAGACCACGCTGCGCGCCGGCATGCGGTCCGACACCCACCGCCTGCCCGACACGATCAGCCAGGAAGATCTGCTCGCCCTTATCGCGACCTTGAACGCCGATGCCGACATTCACGGCATTCTGGTGCAGTTGCCGCTGCCGAAACACATCGACTCCTCGGTCGTGCTGGACGCCATTGATCCCGACAAGGACGTCGACGGCTTTCATGTGGTCAATGCGGGACGGTTGGCGGTCGGACTGCCCGGCATGGTCCCCTGCACCCCCCTGGGCAGTCTGATGCTGTTGAAGGATCAGCTGGGCGACCTGACGGGTCTGAACGCCGTCATCGTGGGCCGGTCGAACATCGTGGGCAAGCCGATGGCGCAGCTGCTGCTGGCCGAAAACTGCACCGTCACCGTAGCCCATTCCAAGACCCGCGACCTGGCCGCCCTTTGCCGCACGGCCGATATACTGGTGGCCGCCGTCGGCCGGCCCGAGATGATCAAGGGCGACTGGATCAAGCCGGGCGCGACCGTGATCGACGTCGGCATCAATCGCGTGCCGTCCGCCGATCCGGTCAAGGCGGCCGAGGGCAAGACCCGCGTGGTCGGCGATGTCGCCTTCAAGGAAGCGGTGGAGATCGCGGGTCGCATCACCCCGGTTCCCGGCGGCGTCGGCCCCATGACCATCGCCTGTCTGCTGGCCAACACCTATTCGGCCGCCTGTCGCTCCATCGGCGTCGAACCGGAGCCATTGGACGCTTGAAGCGTTGCAGCCGTGGGGCGATAGTCGCCGCCACGGCGCTGATCGCCGAGAGGGGAGAAACCATGGCTCGTTCCAATGCTCGCGCTCTGGCCTTGGCCGCAACGCTCGTCGCCGTTCCGGCGGTGTCCGCCTGCGGCTACAATACGATCCCGACCAAACAGGAACGGGCTGAAGCCGCCTGGGCCGACGTCCAGGCCCAGTATCAGCGCCGGGCGGATCTGGTGCCCAATCTGGTCGCCACCGTTCAGGGCGCGGCGATCCAGGAACGCACCACCCTGACGGAGGTGATCAACGCCCGCGCTCGCGCGACATCGGTCAATGTCTCGGCCGCCGACCTCAGCAATCCCCAGGCCTTCCAGCAGTACCAGCAGGCCCAGGGGCAGCTTTCCGGCGCTCTGTCGCGCCTTCTGGTCTCTGTCGAAGCCTATCCCCAGCTCCAGGCCAATCAGAACTTCCTGACCCTGCAGTCTCAGCTGGAGGGGACGGAAAACCGGATCACCATCGCCCGCCGCGACTACAATGAGGCCGTGCGGGACTACAACACCACCCTGCGGACCTTCCCCAATGTGATCTGGGCCAAGACGGTCCATTCCGGCTCGCAGCCGATGCAGCTGTTCACCGCGACGGCCGAAGCCCAGTCGGCGCCCAAGGTGGAGTTCAACCTCGGAGCGCCGGCCGCTGCCCCGGGCGGCGGAGCGGCGCCGGTGACGCCGGGATCCGCCCCGCCCGCGCAGTGACGTCCTCGTGAGCGGTTTTCTCGCCCTGGTGAAACATCGCACGGTCGCGGCCGGTCTGGCGGGCCTTCTCACGACCTTGATCATCGCCCTGGCAGTTGCGTCGGCGGCCTTGGCGGAGCCGGCTTTTCCGCCCCTTTCCGGCCGTGTCGTCGATCAGGCGGATCTTCTGGACGCGGCGACGGAGCAGGCCCTTACGGAAAAGCTGGCGGCGCTGGAGGCTCAGTCCAGCGATCAGCTGGTCGTGGTTACGGTGCCGA
Organism: Brevundimonas sp. GW822-FHT03E11; assembly: GCF_058801445.1. Taxonomy (NCBI): domain Bacteria; kingdom Pseudomonadati; phylum Pseudomonadota; class Alphaproteobacteria; order Caulobacterales; family Caulobacteraceae; genus Brevundimonas; species Brevundimonas sp. GW822-FHT03E11. The sequence continues at coordinate 358,252 of NZ_JBXANG010000004.1, forward strand.
GTCTGGATGGGCTGGAGATCGAGGACTACGGCTATCAACTGGGGCGCGCCTGGGGGATCGGGCAAAAGGATCAGGACAACGGCGCCCTGCTGATCGTGGCCCCAACGGAACGCAAGGTCCGGATCGAGGTCGGCTATGGGTTGGAGCCGATCTTGACCGACGCCTTCTCGTCCCAGCTCATTCGCAACCGAATCCTGCCGGCGTTCCGCGAGGGCGACTATTCGGGCGGGATCGTCAACGGCGTGGACGGCCTGATCGAACAGCTTCGGCTTGACCCGGCCGAGGCGGAGGCGCGGGCGGCGGCGGCCCAGACGGAAGAGGCCGAGGCTGGACCCGCCGTGCCCTTGATTGTCATCGCCCTGATCGGTTTCGGCCTCTTCATCGTCGGCGTCAGCCTGGCGAACGGCGGTCGTCGCCATCGACGCGACGGCGTGTCGCCCATTCTGATCTGGGCCGCGTCCGAGGCCTTGAAGAACGCCGGACGCGGCGGCGGGGGTTTTGGTGGAGGGGGCTTCGGCGGATTCAGGGGCGGCGGCGGCGGGTTCGGCGGCGGCGGCGCCTCGGGAGGGTGGTGATGCGACTGACCGAAGACGATCGGAACCGTATCGCCGATGCGGTGGCCAAGGCCGAACAAGCCACCTCAGGCGAGATCTTCTGCGTCCTGGCGGGGCGCGTTTCGTCCTATGTCGATGTCAGCCTGGTCTGGGCTGCATTGGCGGCTCTGGCGGTCCCGGCCCTGTTCATTCCCTTCGGCGTCGGTCTGAGTTGGCCCGAAGGTTGGCCGACGAGCGGCTGGCAGGCTGCGCATGCATCGACATCAGCGGTCGCGGGCCAGACCTTGGCCGTCTATGCCCTGATCCAGGTCCTTCTCTTCGCCCTCGTCTTCGTGCTGACGCGCATTCCGCCGGTGCTGCGTTGGGTCACGCCGCGCTCGATCCGGCGTACGCGGGTTCGGGCCGCCGCCTTGCAGCAGTTCCTCGCCCACGGCGTCCATGTCACGCGCGAACGGACCGGCGTTTTGATCTTCGCCGCCCTGGCCGAACATCAGGTCGAGCTGATCACGGACGAGCTGATCCTTCAGAAGGTGGATGCGGGCGTTTGGGCCGACGCCGTGGCCGCCCTGGTGCGGGGGCTAAAAGCCGGGTCGCCTGCGGCCGGTTTCGAGGCTGCAGTTCGACAGTGCGGCGATGTGCTGGCTGCGCATTTTCCACCCCGCCCAGACAACCCCAATGAGCTTTCTGACCGGCTGATCGTGCTGTGATCGTCGCACCGCGGTCGTAATCCGCGCCCAGAATGCCTAATCCTGCGTCCCTGCCCCGCTTACCGGGAAATCATGCCTCGCCTACTGACCTATAATGTTCACCGCTGTGTCGGCACGGACAAGCGACTGGACGTCGATCGCATCGTCGCCGTCATAGGCCAGCATGAGCCGGACGTCGTCTGCCTTCAGGAGCTGGACGTCGGCCGGCTGCGGACGGGCAAGGTGGATCAGGCCGAGGCGATCGCCGAGGGCCTGGCCATGACCTCGCGCTTTCACCCCGCCATGCGAGTGGAGGCCGAGCTTTACGGCGACGCCATCCTGACCCCCCACCCCGAGCGGTTGATCCGAGCCGACGCCCTGCCTACCGTCCGCGGCATTCCGGGATTGGAGCCGCGCGGCGCCCTCTGGTCCGAGATCATGATCGACGGCGCGGCCGTCAATGTTCTGAACACCCATCTGGGCCTGGTGCCTCGAGAGCAAAGACTGCAGGCCGCCGCCCTGGTGGGGTCAGGCTGGCTGGGCGGATGTCAGGGTCCGGCCCTGTTGGCCGGGGACTTCAACGCCACATCGATCACCCGCCCCTATCAGACCTTGGCGCGGCGTCTCGACGACTGTCAGCGTCGCCTCGATCTGAAGCCCTCGGTGAAAACCTTCCCGTCCAGCTTTCCGGCCATCCGAATCGACCATTGCTTCGTCAGCTCCGAGATCCGCGTCACGGGCGTAAGATCCGACTTTTCTCCCTTGGCGAGGGTGGCGTCGGATCACCTGCCTCTGATCATCGACTTCGACATCGTTCCGGACGCTGATCCGGCTTAGAGCCGGGGCCTTCCGGACGGAACCGCTGCGCGGAGCCTCAGCCCGGCGCCAGGCCGCCTTCGGAGGCGGGCCGCGTTCGATGGGATCGATTCAGCCGTTTCCACGGCCGCCAGGCGTCGCCCGTGGAGGTGGGGTCGCCCAACTGCCATTCGGCGATAAGGCGCTCGATAGGCGTCGGGGGTTCGGCGCCCAGGGGTCGCAGCCGCTCGCTTTCGAAGCTGCAGATGGCCGCCCCGGTGGACCCCATTAGCCCCTCCACGGCGGCGAACTCTTCGGCGGCGACGCCGATCCAGTGCGCGATCGTGCGATGGCGGTGGGCGCGAATTACTGCGCGCCCGGCGTCGTCCCGGGGTTCGGCGGCCACGTCGCATTCCGTGTCCAGCCCCATCGACCGATTGTTCAGATTGGTGGAGCCGATCCGCAGCAGCTGATCGTCAATGATGGACACCTTGGCGTGGACGATGATCCGGTCGCCTCTTCTGGTCAGGGGGGAAAAGGCGAAGAAGCGGTTGTAACGGTCCGCCTGCTCCAGCCGGTACAGGACCTCGGCGCGGGCGGTGTCCATGGTGATGCTGTCGAACCAGCTGGGGCTCTTGCCGGTGGACACCACCACCACTTCCGGCCCGTCCACCTCCGCCAGCCGTTCGGCCAAGGCGGCGGCGATCACGGGCGAGGTGAAATATTGGTTCTCCAAATAGATCAGCCGTTTGGCGCGTCGGATCGACTCCAGATGCAGGGTCTCGTTTTCCCGCACCTCGTGACGGCCTGACCATTTCGGCTCGGTCCGGGCGATGCCGATCGGGACATTGGTCATCTGAACCGGCACGCCGTCCGGCCAGGGGTCGTTGTCCACCTCGTCCGGCGCAGTCCTTTCCCAGGTCGCACGGAACCAGCGCTCGCGCGCCAGGTCGCCTAGGGCGCGCGCCGCTTCGCCGTCCATGACGCACATCACCTCGTGACGCGCCTTGCAGATGAGCCCGCTGGGCAGGGCTCGCCGCGGATCCCCGTCCAGATGCTCGTCTGAGTCCCAGCGGTCGGTCGAGATGTCGCCCCCGCCGCAGAAGGCGACCCGGTCATCGATCACGATCACCTTCTGATGATGGCAGGCGCCGATCGGGCCCGGCGCGTCCATGCGGAACTCGACCATACGTTTGCGGAACCAGCGCTGGGCCCGGTGCGGATAAAAGCCTTGGGATGCGGCGATCAGCAGCGGTGATTTCCAGATCAGAAGCCGAACGTCGAGTTCGGGCTTGCGCTTCACCAGCATCCGCAGCTGATGGCCGATCTCATGCTGTTTCTCACCGGGCCGGGTTTCGGGGTCCAGGTGGGTGCGGGGGTCGAACTGCCAACCCAGGATGACGATCGACCGCTCCGCCTTTTGCAGGGCGGACGAGAGGGCGTCGAAATAGGCCTCATTCTCCATCAGAATCGAGAAGCGGCCGGCGGGCGCGCTGCGCCACACCCCGGCGCCGGGGCCCAACAGACTTCCTTCATAGCCGTCAGCGACTTGGGTCATTCCGCCTGCCTGCCCGATTCGCGTGACACCGCGATGGGACCCTTGCCGTCTCCGTTCCATGGACCCTCGGCGCGGTCAATCTTTGGCGGCAGGATTGTGACGTTCGCCAAAAAGGCGCATAAGTGCGCAGCCGAGCGGGCGGGGAGGAGTTTTCAATGCAGGTGCTGGTCGAACTGATCGCCGGCCTTGTCGCCCTGCTGGCCGCCCTCGTCCTCTCGCAATTCGGGGTGGACATCCACGCCCCGGCGACTGGCAAGCGCGAAGTTCACCGCGTCCAGGACTGCCGCACGGACGACGCCGGCGCGCTCAAGACAGACGCCCGGCCGGACTGCTGATTTCGAACCGTCCACTCCTGTTGAACCGGTTCGACTTGGACCTTGGGTTTCAACTCGCTAGGGTCGAATCGGCGCGTGCTCGCGCGCCCGCGCATGAATCGAGCTCGACGCCTGATGAAATCCCGTAACCGGCCGCCGCTGACCCTGACGAACGAAGACGCCGTCCTGCCTGAGGAGACGCCGGACATCGCCCTGCCCGCCACCGAGCGATTTGACGGCGAGCCCGGCCACGTCGCGGACGAACCCCGCGGCGAAAGTCTGCCGCAGGCCGAGCTCGCGCCCCTTCCGCCGCCGCCGCCGGAACGTCCGATCTCTGAGCGTCGCCGCCGTCGACTGGCGGAAGAGGCGCGGCGCGCCCAAGAAGAGGCGGAGCGCCTGAACGCCGAAGCCCAGATCGCGGATCACGCGCCTGCCGAGCCTGAGCCGGAGCCCGCCCCCCAGCGTCGCCCCCCCTCCCGTTTCCGGATCAGAACGCCGGATCAAGACCAGCCGGTTTCGCAACAGGCGTCGGAGGCCGCGTCGGCTCCCATCGACGAACCGACGATCGCCGACGCCGCAGCGGCTCCGCTGGAAATGGCGGTCGCCCAGGGCCAGCCGCCGGCGCCCTTCGAACGCTCCCCGCCCGTCCCAGCCTCGCCCGGGAGCTCGACGCCGGCCCCAAGCGGCCGCAACGCCTATCTGTTCGCCGGCCTGGCCTCGGCCGTGTGGATCGGAGGGGTCGCCTCATGGGCGGCCTATGAGGTCGGCGCAGGCGGGACGGACCTGGATCCGCTCAGGATCGCCGTCTACGTCCTGCTCGCCCTGGCGCCCGCCAGCCTGACGCTGGTCCTGGCCAACGCCATTCTCCAGGGCGCCGGACTGGCGGCCGAGACGCGGCGCGCGCGCAGAATGGCTGAATCGCTGGTGGCTCCCACGGCTTTCGCCGCAGATCAGGCGGGGCAGGTCCTGACCTCGCTTCGGACCGACATCGACCACGCCGCCCTTGCGGCCGAGCGCGCCCGCAGCGACATGGCCCTGCTTCGGCAGGCCCTGGCCGAGGAGACCGAGCGTCTGAACGAGGCGGCGGAAGCCGCCGGCCGCACGGCCCGACGCCTGGTCGAGAACCTCGGGCGGGAGCGGGATCAGATGCAGGCCCTGGGCCTTCATCTGGACAGCCAGGCCGCAGGGGTCCTCGACGCGGTCGAGCGCCAGTCGCGCATGGTCGCCGACGCCTCCGACCTGGCTCAAGCCCAGCTTCGCGAGGCGGAAGCCGCCTTGGCCGCCCGAGCCGCCGACATGGCGGCGGCTGCGGGAGAGGCTCAGGACGCCGCTCGCGTCGCCGCCGATGATTTGGCGCGCCAGACGATCCGCCTGGAGAATGCGGGCTCGGGGGTCGCCGAACAGATTCAGTCGGTCGAGGAAGGGCTCAGCCAGCAGCGCGCAGCCCTGGTTACCGCCGCCTACGCCCTGCGCACCGATCAGGAGGACTTCTCCGCCCAGGTCGAGAGCCAACGGGCCCAGTTCGTCGAACATCTGTCGGCGACACGCGCCGCCCATAACGAAATGGGACAGACCTCCGAGGCCTCGATCCAGGCCTTGCGGGAAATTCTGGAAGCCGCCGGCGATCAGTTCCGCGCTCTCATCGACATGTCTCAGCGCGAGGCGGACGGCTTCGACGCCGCCACAAAGGTCTCGCTCGATCGGTTCGAAGCCTTGGCCGCCGATGCGCGCGACACCCTGATGGAGGAGACCCGCCGCGCCCTGGAGCAGATGCGCGCCACGGCCGAGGATTCCCGCGCCGCCGCCGCCGACGCCTCCGAACAGGCCCGGCTGCGCGCCGACCGCCTCGGCGAAGCCCTGTTCGAGGCCGCTCAGAAGGCCGACCAAGCCGCTGACGCCCGGATCGAAGACGCCCGACGCATCGTCGGTGAAACCTCCGGCCTGCTGGAACAGGCCGGCGAACGGATGGTCCAGCGGCTGGAAAGCCTGATCGATCGCCTCAACGCCGCCCTCTCCGAGATCGACACGGCCGTAGCGGATGTCGATGAAAGGGCCGCCCGCCTGCCCGAACAGGCGCGCGCGCGCGTCGACGCCGTTCGCGCCAGTGTGGAAGAAGGGCTGCACGCCCTGGCCGCCGCCTCACGCAAGGCGGCCGAGGACACCGAGGCGCTGGATGTCGGCTTCCAGGAAAGGGTTCGCCGAAACTACGACATGTTGACGGAGGCGGTGCGCCTGATGGGCGTGGTCTCAGGCGACGCCCCGACCGGCCGCCGCCGAGACCCTGATTTTGAGCCGGAGCCCCGGCCTTCGTCTCGCCTGCCCGCCTCGCCGCCGGAGCGCGAAGAGGACAAGGGCTTCGGCCTGCGGGGCCGCCTGCGTCTGGCGCCGACCGAGCCGGACAAGGCCAAGTCGCCCGGCGCCGGCCTGGGCTGGGCCGAACTGGTCGCGGGCGGCCCGGAAGCGCCGCCGCTGGACCTGGACACCCCGACCGCCGCCGCGCCGGACACGGCGGCCCTGTCGGACCGCGTCTCGGCCGCCATCCGCCGCATGGGTGTCGATCCCAACGCCCTGTTGCCGCGCTCGCGCGTGGAAGAGGCGGCGCGCCTGCTGGGCGAAGGCGACCCTGACGGCGCCCGTCACATCGTCCGGCGCGTCGCCCCGGCCGCCGTCCGCAGCGTGTCTCGGCGCGTGCTGAGCGACCCCGAACTCCGCGCAGACGCGGAACGCTATGTCCGGGTCTTCGCCCAGGAATTGGCGAGCGCGGCGCGCATGCGGGATCTTCAGGCCATCCAGACCCGCCTGGCGTCCGACGGCGGCCGCGCCTTTATGTTGTTGGACGCAGCGGTCGGCGATCTGGGATGAGGCTTGACGTCGGCCCCCTGTTTCCTTCACGTGTCTTCGTCACGGAAACTTCATGGAATTCGTGGGGATCGGGGCCGGCATGATCATTGAGACCGAAACGCCGGGGCGATCCGACCGTCGACCCGGCATCGCCATATGCGCCTATGAGGCGGACGCGCCCGGCTGGGATCTGGTCGAGGATCTTTCGGGCGAGGTCTGGAGCCCGGCCGGCGCCCGCACCCTGCGCATTCCGGCCGAGGACCCGGATCATCTGGCTCGGATGATCGGGGGCGTCCTGGACAGCGGCGACTGCCGCGCCGTTCTTCTTGTCGGACGTAATCCAAAGGGGAGCGGCTTCCGCATGCAGATGCGCGCCGAAAATCGGGCGCTCGATCGCAAATCCCGCCTCTCAGACACCGGCCCCGCCGTCGCCCGGACGACGGCTCCTGTGGCGGATATCGTCCGCGCCCTGAACGAAATCGGTTTGGCGGCCGATGCTTCATCGGACTCTGTCGATGATGTGGGCTCCTATCTCCTTTATCGGGTTTTGGCCGATCTGCCCGACGAAGCGCATACCCCGGCCGTGGGCCTGCTGCGCGCGCCGCCGGGCGCTGACGAGGCGGCGGTGAAGAAGGCGGTGAAGACCGCCGCCTCTGTAATGGCGGGGCAGATGGCGCTTCTGCCGCGCTTCTGACGTTTGCGCTCGGCGGATCAACCGGCAGAGCCGGATCGGCTGAAGAGGAATAACTCCCCGGTTCCGCCCGAAACGATCATGCCCTAGGGTCGATCCATGATGGTGAACCGCAATCTGATCGTCTTCGCCGCGTTCAACGGCGCCATGGCCGTGGCGCTCGGCGCCTTCGCCGCTCATGGTGCGGCGCCGCAGGTCCGGACGCTGCTGTCGACCGGTGCGGCCTATCAACTGACCCATGCCGTCTTCGCCCTGGCTTGCGCTGTCTGGACCGGAGGGGGGCGGCTGGCGCGGCTCGCCGGATGGCTGGGCGCGGCGGGCGGGCTGGTGTTCGGGCTCGCCCTGGCCCTTCTTGGCGTGCTCAGCCTGTCGACCATGGGAATGGTGGCTCCAATCGGCGGTCTGCTGATGATCTCGGCTTGGTTTTGCCTCGCTGTTGCGGCATTGCGACCCTAGTTTCCAGTACGGCCGCGCTTGCAGCCTCTCCGAAAGACCTCCCCATGGCCTTCCCTGCGCCTTCTGAGCCGCGTCGAGACCTTTATCCCGAGATCGAGCCCTTCGCCTCCGGCTGGATGCAGACCGACGGGGTCCATGAGATCTATTATGAGGAATGCGGCAATCCCCAGGGCCGGCCGGTCCTGGTCCTGCACGGCGGCCCCGGCGGGGCGGTCAATCCGGGCATGCGGCGCTATTTCGACCCGGCGCGGTACCGGATCATCCTGTTCGACCAGAGGGGGTGCGGCCAGTCCCGACCGCATGCGTCCCTAGAGAACAACACCACATGGACCCTGATCGAGGACATCGAACGGCTGCGCGAGCGCTGCGGCGTCGACAAATGGGTGGTGTTCGGGGGATCGTGGGGCTCCACCCTCTCGATGGCCTACGCCATCACCCATCCTGAACGGGTCATGGCCCTGGTGCTGCGCGGCATCTTCCTTCTGACCAAGAAGGAGTTGCACTGGTTCTATCAGGACGGCGCCTCGATGATCTTCCCCGACGCCTGGGAACGCTTTGTCGAGCCGATTCCCGTCGCTGAGCGCGACGATCTGATGGGGGCCTATCACAAGCGGCTGATCGGCGAGGATCAGGGCGAGCGGGAGCGCTGCGCCGTCGCCTGGTCCTGCTGGGAAGGCGAGACCGTCAGCGTGGAAGGGCCCAGCGCCAAGCCGGACAAGTTCGCCGACCCGACCTTCGCGGTCGCCTTCGCGCGGATTGAAAACTGGTTCTTCACCAACGCCGGCTTCTTTCCTGAAGACGGCTGGATTCTGAAGAATGTGGACCGGATGCGCCACATTCCCTGCTGGATCGCCCAAGGCCGGTTTGACGTCGTGACGCCGATCGCCGGCGCCTGGGCCCTGCACCGCGCCTGGCCCGAGGCGAAGCTGGACATCGTCGGTGACGCCGGCCACGCCTCGTCCGAACCTGGCGTCGTCGACAGCCTGATCCGCGCAACGGACTGGGCGGCGAATCTCTGAAGCGACGCCGGGCGGGATCGGTCCCGCCCGGCGCCTTTTGGCCGTCAGGCCGCGTCCACCAAGACCACCTCGGCGTCCGAAAGGGCCTTCACCGTCACGATGTCCTCCTGGGCAATGGCGGCGCCGTCACGGGCGTTCAACCGCACTCCATTGACCTCAATCTCCCCCTTGGCGGGGACCAAATACCCGCGTCGCGCGGCGCCCAGAGCATAGTCGGCGCTGTCGCCGGCCTTCAGGGTCGCAGCGACGATCCGTGCATCGGTGCGGATCGGCAGGGCGTCCTTATCGCCGTCGAAGCCGGAAGCGAGGACGACGAATTGCCCCGCGCGCTCGCCCTTGGGGAAGGGTTTGGAGCCCCAGCTGGGCGCCTCGCCCCGCCGGGTCGGCTCGATCCAGATCTGGAAGATCCGGGTCAGTTCCGGCTCGGCGTTATATTCGGCGTGACGAATGCCCGTGCCGGCGCTCATGACCTGAACATCGCCGGCGACAGTGCGGCCCTTGTTGCCCAGACTGTCCTCATGGGTGATGGCCCCGTCGCGGACATAGGTGATGATCTCCATGTCGGCGTGCGGGTGAGGCGGGAAGCCCGTTCCGGCGGCGATCTCGTCGTCGTTCCAGACCCGAAGATTGCCCCAGCTCATCCGCTTGGGATCATAGTAGTTGGCGAAGGAGAAGTGATGTTTGGCGTTCAGCCAACCATGGTTGGCGCCGCCGAGAGATTCAAAGGGTCTGCGTTCAATCATCGGTCTGTCCTCAGGCCGGGCCGTCCCGGCGTCATTGACTTGACGCCAAGATAGAGATCGACGACCGAACAGAAATAGAAACCCCTGAAACTCATCGTTTCCGACTTGGAGGTCGCCATGTCCCGCCTGCCTGACCTCGAGGCCATGGCCATCTTCGCCAAGGTGGCGGAGGCCCAGTCTTTCTCCGGCGCGGCTGACGCCCTGGGCCTGTCCAAGGCGACGGTGTCCAAGGCGGTGACGCGGCTGGAACAACAACTGAAGACCACCCTGCTCCATCGGACCTCGCGCCGTTTCGCCCTGACCGACGCGGGGCGCAATCTGGCGGCGCGCGCGGGCCAGATGTTGGCTGAGGCGGAAGGGGCGGTGTCCGAGGCCCTGGACATGTCCGTGACGCCGCGCGGCCTCGTGCGGCTGGCCGCGCCCATGTCGTTCGGCATGGCCTATGTCGCCCCGGCCCTGCCGCAGTTCCTGGCGACCCATCCGGATGTTTCCGTCGATCTGCATCTGTCGGACGAGGTGGTCGATCTGGTGGGCGGCGGCTTCGACTGCGCCCTGCGCATCGCCGCCCTGCCCGACTCATCGCTCACGGCGCGTCGTCTGCGGCCGGTTGAGCGGTTCCTCGTGGCCTCGCCTGACTATCTGGCCCAGCGCGGGCGGCCGATCCATCCGAACGATCTGGAGCGGCATTCCTGCCTCGGCTACGCCTATATGCCGACCCCGGACGCCTGGCGCTTCATCAATGACGCCGGCGAAGAGGTCGTGGTGCGGCCGCGCGGGCCGTTGCGAGCCAACAATTCCGACGCCCTGACCGCCTCCCTCTGCGCGGGCCTGGGCCTCTTCCCCCAGCCGGACTTCATCTATTGGAGGGACGTCGCCGAAGGGCGGCTGGAAACGGTCATGACCGACTGGCGCCTGCCCCCCATCGCCCTGCATCTGGTTGCGCCCAGCGGCGGACCGCGCCCGGCGCGCGTGTCGGCTCTGATGGATTATCTGGCGAAGACCTTCAGCGCCCCGCTCTGGCCCGGCGACACGGTCGGTCGCTGAGCCTCAGCCGCACTTGACCTGCTGGATCACGCCGGTCGCCTCGTCATAGACGAAGTTCACCCGGTTCTCGCGATAGTCCATGGTCGCCGCGCAGGTCGTGCACAGGACGCGGAAGGTCTGACCTTCCGGCGCGCTGGGCACCGTCGAACGGTTCCGGCCAACATAGGCCTGATAGTCCTCGACCTTGCAGGCTTTGAACGCGGTGTCGCCCCCCGGGGCGGCGCCGGCGGCGGGCGTCTCGGTCGGGGCGCAGGCCGACAGGGCCAGGCCCGCCGACATCAGGGTCGTCAGGATGAAGGCGGTCTTCATGGTCGTCTCTCCAAAAGCCAGCGTCAGCCGCAGCGGACCTGTTCGATGATCCCTGTCTGGGCGTCGTAGAATATGTTCAGCCGGTAGGCCGAAAAATCATGGGTGACCGGGCAGGTGGTGCAGGTCACGCGCCGGTTGACGACATCCACAGGCACCGGGATTTCGGTCTTGGGCCGCCCCACCAGATACTGAAGTTCCCCCGCCTTGCAGACATCGGTCGTCTGGGCGGTCGGCATGCGGCTGCCTACGGGCGGCGTGACCTGCGCCTGTTCCACGGTTCGCGGGGCCGGCTTTTCTGCGACGGGCGTGGAACAGCCGGCTAAGGCCGCCAAGACGATCAGGCCGCCTTTTCCCAGCGCCCTGCGTCCGTCTGCCGCCAATAGGCCAGCTCCGCGCCCTGGGCCTTCAGCGCCTTCCAGCGGCCGCGCGCCTGCTGAAGCGCCGTTGCGTCCCGACCGTCGAAAATGATGAAGCATCTTTCGATCCCTTCCGTGGCGCCCAGTTCTGCGTCATCGACGATGAACAGCGCCTGAGCGCCGTTCAGGTTCTCTCCCGATTCGCTGAGAAGCACCGGCTGGCGATCGGCATGGGGCTGATCCGCCCGACCGTGCGGCAGAAAACTCTCTTCGTGGAAGGTCCACAGCCGCTCGTCCAGATCATCCAGCCGATGGGCATGAGACGATTTGATCAGGGCGCGCCAGCCCCGCTCGAGGGTCTTCTCGAGCAGGGTCGGCAGCACCTGGTCCAGGGAGGACCGTTCCAGGTGGTAGAACCAGATTTCGGGCTTGCCGCTCATCCGGCTCTACCGTCCAGGGCTCAGGCTTCGTAGGTGTCGGCCACCATCCGGTCCAGGGTGCGCACGGCGAAGCCGACGCCGCCTTCCGGCACGGTGGGGCTGGGGCTCTTATTGGCCCAGGCGGTCGGGGCGATGTCCAGGTGCGCCCACGGCACGCCGTTGGTGAAGCGCTGCAGGAACAGGGCGGCGGTGATCGAGCCGCCGGCGCGGCCGTTGCCGGTGTTCTTCACATCGGCGATCTTCGAATCGATGTGCTGCTCGTAGATGGCCGGGATCGGCATGCGCCAGAAGTTCTCGCCGACCTTCTTTGAGGCGGCCAGGATCGGCTCGGCGACCTCGTCCGAGTTCGAGAAGACGCCGGCGTAGTCCAGGCCCAGCGCCACGATCATGGCGCCGGTGAGGGTGGCCAGGTCGATCATGAACTTCGGCTTGAACCGCTCCTGCGTGTACCAAAGGGCGTCAGCCAGGACGAGGCGGCCCTCGGCGTCGGTGTTGATCACCTCGACCGTCTGGCCCGACATGGACACGACCACGTCGCCCGGACGCTGGGCGTTGCCGTCCGGCATGTTCTCGACCAGGCCCAGCACGCCCACGGCGTTGACCTTGGCCTTGCGGCCGGCCAGGGCGATCATGGTTCCGGTCACGGCGGCGGCGCCGCCCATGTCCCACTTCATGTCCTCCATGCCTTCGGCCGGCTTGATCGAGATGCCGCCGGTGTCGAAGCAGACGCCCTTGCCGACGAAGGCCAGGGGTTGGGCGCCCGCCTCGCCGCCGTTCCACTTCATGATCGCCAGCTGGCTTTCGCGACGGCTGCCCTGGCCGACGCCCAGCAGGGTGCGCATGCCCAGCTTCTCCATCTCGGCCTCGCCGAGGATTTCGACCTCCAGGCCCAGGCTCTCGAGCGCCTTGACGCGGCGCGCGAACTCGGCGGGATAGAGGACGTTGGCGGGCTCGGACACCAGATCGCGGGCGAAGATCACGCCGTCAGCCACAGCGGTCAGCGGCTCCAGGGCGGCCTCGGCGGCGCGCAGGTCGGACGTCACGACGCGCACCGTGTTGATCGACGGAATCTTGTCCGGCTTCTGGGTCGTCCGGTATTTGTCGAACCGGTAGGCGGCCAGTCGCACCGCGAAGCCGACGCGCGCGGCCTGTTCAGGGCTCAGGTTGGAGGCGTCGATGGTCAGAACCTCGGCGCCCGACAGTTTCACCGCCGCATAGGCGTTGCCGCCGAACGCCTCGACCGCCAGGTCGTCGATTTTGTCCGCCGACCCAGCGCCGACCAGCAGGATGGACTCCGCCTTTGCGCCCGAGACGGCCGCAACCATCAGGGTCTGGCCAGCCTTGCCGACGAACCGCCCCTTGCTCATCGCGCGGGTCAGGGCGCCGCCGGACTGTTCGTCCAGCTCCGACCCGGAGCCGGCGAGGACGCGATCTTCATGAACAGGCACGGCCAGGATTTCAGCGGCGTCAACGGCAGCGACGAACTCGATCTTCATTCAACGACTCCAGCCGGGCCCCACCCGGCGCTCACAACAGAAGAAAAAGACAAACGGCGCGTCTGCATGTCGCGGACGCGCCCTCCTGTGCTACTAGATGCGCCTCATCGCCGCCGCCTGCAACCGGGCGAAGTCCATCCGCCCATGACCCTGATCCAAAGATACCTTTTTCGCCAGCTCTCCCTACCCGTGGTCGCGGCGTGCGCGTCCCTGGCTGGAATCGGAATTTTGAGTCAGAGCCTCGACCAGCTCGAGGTCATCGTGGAACGGGGTCAGAGCGTATGGGTGATGGTCAAGCTGACGCTTCTGGCCCTGCCTCAGTTGCTGGCCGTCATCCTGCCCATAGGCCTGTTCGTCGGCGCCCTGATCGCCCTGACCCGGATGCAGCGCGAGCAGGAACTGACCGCCGCCTTCGCCGGAGGCATGACCCGTTGGCAGGTCATATCGCCGGCGGCTCGGCTCGCGGTCCTCGTGCTGATCCTGAACCTGATCATGACTCTGTTCGCCCAGCCCTGGGCCCAGCGGGAGGCCCGCAACCAGGCCTTCGCCATCCGCACCGATCTGGCGGCCCTGCTTGTCGAGGAAGGCCAGTTCGTTCAGGGGCCGGACGGGCTGACCGTCTATGTCCAGCAGATTGAGCAGAACGGTCTTCTGAAGAACCTTTTCGTCTATCTGGACGACGGCAAGTCCAGCCAGAACTGGAGCGCGGCCGAGGCCCGCTTCGGGCGTGACGCCGCCAATGAGCCAGTCCTGACCATGATCGACGGCTCCTGGCAGAAATATTCCTCGCGCGGCGTACTCGAAACCCTGTCTTTCGACCGCTACGACTTTCCGCTGGGACAGTTCTCGGCCGTGACCGAGCAGATTCGCTACAAGCCGGCCGACCTCTATCTGCGTCAACTGCTCAACCCGACCCCGCGCGTGCTCGAAACGGCGGGCTCGCGGGGAGAACTTCTGGCGGAGGCCCATGCGCGGATATCAGCGCCGCTTTACGCCTTGACCGCCATGGCCATGGCCCTGGCGGCGATCCTGGGCGGCGCCTTCAGCCGCACCGGCTATTCGCTTCGCATCGCTAAGGCGGCCGGTCTGTTTCTGCTCGTGCGGGTGATCGGCTATGGCCTGGTCGCGGCCAGCGCCTGGAACCCCTGGATGAACCTGCTCCAATATATCGCGCCCCTCGCCGCGACCGCCTTGGCGCTCCGGCTTCTGTTTCGCGCACTTAAGCCGCGAAAGCGCCGGTCCTGGGCGATCGTTGAGCGGCTGCGGCCCCTGTCTCCGGCTAGGACGGGGTGACCATGAGGTCTCTGTCCCTTCCCGCCCGGTCCTTGCGTTCGCGCCTTCCCCGTCTGGGCCGCATCGAAATCTATGTACTGATTCAACAGTTGCGCGCCTTGGGCGTGGCCCTGGCGGTGATCTCCGCCCTGGTCATGCTGATCGACTTCGTCGAGGTGTCGCGCGGCGTAGGATCGGATCAGGATCTCTCGGCCCTGCGCATCCTGGGTCTGGTGGCGCTGAAGTCGCCGGCGGTGATCGTCCAGCTGCTGCCCTTCGTCTTCCTGTTCGGCACCTTGGGCGCCTATATCGGCCTGAACCGACGTAGCGAACTGGTCGCCATGCGGGCGGCGGGGGTGTCGGCCTGGCGTTTCGTCCTTCCGGCGGCCGGGATGGCCTTCGCCCTGGGCGTTCTTACCGTGACCGTTCTGGGGCCCTTGGCCTCAGCCGGCGACGGTCTGTGGCAGCGCGAACGCGCCCGCATTTCCGGCGCCGCCAACGATGACCGGACGGACGCCCCCATTTGGCTGCGCGAAGGCGACGATCAGCGTCAGATGATCATCCGAGCGGGACGTCAGGACCGCGCCAACGCCCGGCTTCTGGACGTCACCTTCTTCATCTACGTCACGGATGCGGAAGGAAATCGCGACTTTTCCGAACGGATCGACGCCCAGTCGGCCGCGCTCAGCGCCGGCCGCTGGCGTCTGACCAACGCCGTCGGCGCCAGCATCGGCCAGAGGGCTGTCGCCTATTCAAGCCTCGATCTGCTCTCCAGCCTGGCGGACGAAGAGGCGTTCGAGCGATTCGCCCGTCCCCAATCGACGCCCTTCTGGTCCCTGCCGAATCAGATCCAGCGGATCGAGGACGCCGGCTTCGCCTCAACCGCCTATCGCCTTCGGCTTCAGCAGCTGCTGGCGACGCCCCTGGTCTTTGCGGCCATGTCCATACTGGCGGCGGCTTTCTCTCTACGTCTGATGCGTCTTGGGGACCTGGCGAGGATGAGCGTGGCAGCGGTCGTGCTGGGCTTCGCCTTCTTCTTCCTGAACCAATTCAGCTCGGCCATGGGTTCGGCCGAGGTGGTGCCGCCCCTGGTGGCGGCATGGCTGCCGCCCTTGTTGACGGCCCTCGCCGCCTTCACCTTGCTGTTCTATACCGAAGACGGCTAAGCGAGCGCCTCGCTCAAGACAGACGGATGCTTCATGCAAGGTGATCGCGATCGGGGTTCAAGGGCCTTGCGGGCCAGGCTTCTGGCTGGCGCGGCGCTCCTGGCGTGTCTGCCCTTCGCGGACGAGGCGCTTGCCCAGGCACAGCCAGTGCCGGATCAATCGGCGGTTCCCGACGTCCTGCCCCAGGGCGCCGTCTATGTGGACGCCGACAGCGCCGGCCGTGTCGGCGACACGATCGTCGCCCAGAGCGACGGCGCGCGCCGGGTCTATCTGCGTGCTGACGGTCATGTGCTTCGGGGCGAGAACCTGACCTATGATCTGTCCACCGGCGCGGCCACGGCCGACGGCCGCGTCGAGGCCGTCGCGCCGGACGGCACGGTCGTCTACGCCAGCCATCTGGAGGCCGACGGCGAGTTGAAGGCGGCGGTGGCCGTCGATTTCGCCACCCGTTTCAGCAACGGCGCCAGCCTGATGGCCGCGACGGCGGTTCGCCGCAGCGAACGGGTCAATGAGCTGAACTACGCCGTCTTCACCCCCTGCCCCATCTGCGACGACAAGGGCCCCAAGACCCCAAGCCTCTCGATCCAGGCCGAGAAGGTGGTTCAGGATGAGGCCCTGCGCGCCGTCATCTACCGCAATGCGATGTTCCGCATCGGCGGGGTGCCCGTCTTCTACACCCCCTTTTTCGCCCACCCGGATCCCACCGTCGAACGCGCGTCCGGCTTCCTGGTGCCGATCGTCAACTATGACGAAGGCCGCGGCGTCTCGATCGAAACCCCCTATCTGCATGTCGTTTCGCCGTCGGAAGACTGGCTGATCAGCCCGCAGTTCAACACGCGGGTGTCGCCCCTGCTGAACCTTCAGTGGCGCCGCCGCTTCGTCAACGGAGCGATCGTCGCCCGCGGCGGCTACACCTATGAGCGCACCTTCGGCGACTTCGACAGGAACGGCGACGGGGATTACGAAAGCAATGTCCGCTTTGGGGACAAGGAGCACCGCAGCTATCTGCTGTCCCATGGCGCGTTCGATCTGTCGGGCCCCTGGCGCCTCGGCTTCACGGCCGAGCGGACGTCCGACAAGACCCTGTTCGACCGCTACGACGTTCAGAACCCCTATCAGGACAACGGCCTCTATTACGGCGACCGTCGCCGTCTGATCAGTCAGGTCTACGCCGAGCGGCAGACCGACCGCTCCTATGTTTCGATCGCAGCCTTTTCGATCCAGAGCCTGAGACTGGACAACCGCTTCGCCGACACCGATTTCCGCGACGCGGAAGGGTTCAAGGTCTTTGAAAACGACGGCGCCCTGCCGATCGTCGCCCCCCTGATCGACGCCCGCTGGGAGCCGTCGGGCCTGATCGGCGGCGGCCGGCTGCGGCTGAAGGGGTCCGCCGTATCCCTGTATCGCGACGTTTTCGTCGGCGCGCCGGTGCTCAATCCGGACATCGTGCCGGGGGACCCAGCGGGGCTTTCGGGCGTGGACAGCCGACGGATCACAGGTCAGGTGGAGTGGCGTCGCGTCTTCATCACGTCCAACGGCCTGCGTATCGAGCCTTTCGTCGACGGCCGCGTGGACTTCTACGCCTTGTTCGACCTGCCGCCGATGATGGGCGTCGAAAGCGACGAGACGCTGAGCCGCACGCGCGCGAGCGCCGGGGTGGACCTCAGTTACCCCCTGGTGCGTCGCACGCCGCGCGGCGACATCATTCTGGAGCCGGTCGCCCAGCTGTCGGTCTCCAACAAGTCCGACATCGACCCCCGCATTCCCAATGAGGATTCACAGGTCATCGAATTGGATGAATCCTCCCTGTTCCGCACAGACCGCTTCTCGGGCTATGACCTGGTGGAAGGCGGCGCCCGTTTCACCGCCGGCGCCCGGGCTACGATCCGCTGGTCCGAAGGCCGCAGCGCCAGCCTTTTCGTGGGCCGCAGCTACCGCGCCGACGACGAAGACGCCTTCCGCACCACCATACCGGACAGCACGACCGGCGCCCTTTACGACCCCACCGGCCTGGCGTCCTCCGCCTCAGACTGGGTGGTTCAAGGCAGCTTCTCACCGTCGGACCGTATCCGCAGCTGGGGCCACGCCACCTTTGACGGATCCGGCGACATCCGGCGCGCCGAGGCCGCGCTGGACGGACGCTGGGGCCGGCGCAACCTCGCCAGCTTCAGCTACATCGTCGATCGGTCCAATCCGCTGTCAGGGCCGCTCAATCGGAACTATGAATTCGTCCAGCTGGCGGGTCAGCAGTTCGTCTACGGCCACTGGGGCGTGGCCGTAGCCGGCATCGCCGATCTGGAGCGCAACGTCATCACCCGCCAGGAGGTCGGCCTCCTGTTCGACGACGATTGTTTTAGGGTCGAGATCGGTTATCGCCGCGACAATACGCGGGTTCGGGCCAGTGGTCCGTCGGACGGGGTGTATCTACGCCTAAACCTCGCCACTTTCGGAGGTTCAGGTTATGGACAGGGCGGATTGCGTTGAGCATGACGCTGTACGGGGCGCGACCGCCTGCCGGCCCGGCCGGTGGACCGCTGTGAGGAATCAGGACGACCAATGGGTTTGATGCGTTATTCGACGGGGGCTGCGCTCGCGGCGCTCCTCCTCGCCGGTTCGGCCTATGGTCAGACGGCGCCCGCTCCGGCCGCCCAGCAGCCGACGGCCGCAGGCGCGCCTAACCCGGCGGCCGGAGACGGACCGGTTGCGGCCCGCGCCGCGCCTCAGTTCGAACTGGCCGACGGCATTGTCGCTACGGTCAATGACAAGATCATCACCGGCTATGACCTGCGCCAGCAGATGCTGATGCTGATCGCCTCGTCCCAGGTTCAGCCGACCGAACAGAATCTGCCGGCGATTCAGCAGGCGGCGCTGAACCGTCTGATCGAAGAACGGCTGAAGGCCCAGGAAATCACCAAGTTCGAGACCTTGAAGGTCACCGACCAGGAGATCGACGAGGAAATCGCCCAGATGGCGCGCCAGGCCGGCGTCACGCCCGCCGCCTATATGGAGTTTCTCCAGCAAGGCGGCATTCAGCCCAGCGCCTTCCGCGAAAACCTGCGCACGGAAATCGGCTGGAGCCAGCTGGTGCCCGGCCGCTTCAACAGCCGCGCCCGGCCCAGCACGCTTCAAGTCGAGCAGGAACTGCGCCGCCTGAACGAGGCGGCGGCCCAGCCCCAGTATCTGATCGGTGAGATCTACATCGAAGCGGCACGGGTCGGCGGCCAAGAGGCTGCGATGAACGGCGCCCGCCAGCTGGTGCAGCAGATCATTCAGGGCGCGCCCTTCCAGGCGGTCGCCCAACAGTTCTCCTCCGCCCCGTCCGCCTCGGCCCGCGTCCCCGGCGACGCAGGCTGGGTGGTCAAGGGCACGGTGCAGCCGGCCCTTCAGACCATCTTCGACCAGCTCCAGCCCGGCCAGCTGTCGAACCCCGTCCCGGTCGATGGCGGCGTGTACATCATCTATATGCGAGACAAGCGTGACGGCGCGGCGACCAGCCTGGTTTCGTTGAAACAGATGATGGTCGAACTGCCGGAATCGGCGTCCGAGGCCGAGCTCGCAGCGGCCACCCGGACTTTGGAAGGCCTGCGCCAGGGACTGAACTGCGACAACATCCTGTCCCAGGCGCGAGCGACCCAGGGCGTAATCGGCGCCGACCTGGGCGAATCGGACGTGGCCAATCTGGCGCCCCAGTTCCAGCAGTTCGCCCGCACCGGAGAGATCGGCTCGGTCTCGACCCCGATTCGTACGCCGCTCGGCCTGCATCTGGTCGCCGTCTGCGGCCGTCGCGTCGGCGGTCCTGAGGCCCCCAATCGTCAGCAGGTCGAGAACCGCCTGCGCGGCCAGAACCTGGCGGTGCTGGAGCGTCGCTATATCCGCGATCTGCGCAACGACGCCCTGATCGAGTTCAAATGACCCGGCCTCTGGTCCTGACGCTGGGCGAACCCGCCGGCGTCGGGCCGGAGATCGTAGCCGCCGCCTGGCGGGCGCGCTCGGCCGACATGCTGCCGTTCGCCGTAATCGGCGACGCCGCCCTGCTTGAGGCGCAAGGCATAGCCGTCGCCGACGTCTTCACGCCCGGCGAGGCCGCCCAGCATTTCGAGCGGGCCCTCCCGGTCATTCACCGCGCCCTGCCTGCGCCGGTGACAGTCGGCCTTCCCGACCCGGTCAATGCGCCCTCGGTCGCCGACGGCATCGAAGAAGCCGTCAGTTTCGCTCTGTCGGGCGAAGCCTCGGGTCTGGTCACCGCCCCCATCGCCAAGGCGCCCATGTACGCCTCGGGTTTCCGCTTTCCGGGTCACACCGAGTTCATCGCCGAACTGACCGCCGACGCCCCCTACGCCGGCACGCGGGGGCCCGTGATGATGCTGGCCGCCCGCGACCTGCGCGCCTGTCTGGTCACCATCCACGTCGCCCTGGATCAGGTTCCCGAGCTGATCACGGCCGAGCGGGTCGCCCGCACCGCCCGCGTCGTCCACGAAAGCCTGAAGCGCGACTTCGCCATCGCCCGCCCGCGCCTGGCCATGGCCGCCCTGAACCCCCACGCGGGCGAAGGCGGCGCCCTGGGGCTGCAGGAGATCGAGACCCTGATCCCCGTCGCAGAACAGCTGCGCGGCGAAGGGATCGACATCACCGACCCCAAACCCGCCGACACCCTGTTCCACGACGACGCCCGCGCAACCTATGATGCGGTGATCTGCATGTACCACGACCAGGCCCTGATCCCGGTCAAGACCCTGTACTTCTGGGGCGGGGTCAATGTCTCCCTGGGCCTGCCCGTCATCCGCACCTCGCCCGATCACGGCACGGGTTTCGACATCGCCGGCAAGGGGATCGCGCGCCCCGACAGTCTGATCGCCGCCGTTCGTCTGGCATCGGAGATGGCGGCGGCCCGCGCCGCGCGCTAACAGGGCGTGTGACCGACCTTCCCTCCCTCCGCGAAACCCTCGACGCCCACGGCCTGTCGGCGAAGAAGAGCTTCGGCCAGCATTTCCTGCTGGATCTCAATGTGACGCGCAAGATCGTCCGCCTGGCCGGCCCGTTCGAGGGCCGCGCCGTGATCGAGGTCGGCCCCGGCCCCGGCGGCCTGACCCGCGCCCTGGTGGACTCCGACGCCGGCCCCGTGGTCCTCGTCGAGAAGGACCCGCGCTTCATTCCCCTGCTGTCAGAACTGGACGACGGCTCGGGCCGGCTGACCATCGTTGAGGCCGACGCCCTGAAGGTGAAGGAGGCGGACTTGGTCTCCGGCCCCGCCCACCTGGTCTCCAACCTGCCCTACAACGTCGGCACCGCCCTGCTGATCAAATGGCTGACCGGCCCCTGGTTGCCCCACAGCCTGACCCTGATGTTCCAGAAGGAAGTCGCCGAGCGGGTGGCCGCAGGGCCCGGCGAGGACGCCTACGGCCGCCTCGCCGTCATCGCCCAGGCCGTCTGCACCGCCCGCATCGTCATGCACCTCCCCGCCGCCGCCTTCACTCCGCCGCCTAAAGTGGCCTCCGCCGTGGTCCATCTGGTCCCGCTGGACGAGCGCCCGTCGCCTGAACGCCTGAAGAAGCTGGAACGCATCACCGCCGCCGCCTTCGGCCAGCGCCGCAAGATGCTCCGCTCCAGCCTGAAACAGCTGGGCGGCGCCGCCCTGTGCGAGGCCGCCGGCATCGAACCCGACGTGCGGGCTGAGACGGTGGATGTTGAGGGTTTTCTACGCCTTGCGGACGCCCTGGCCTAATAGGATCCGCTCATCCCGGCGAAAGCCGGGACCCAGATCTTTGGGCGCAAGCTAGGTAAGGCGCGCACAGGTGCTCATCCAACGCGCTGGTGATGCGAAAGCGCTGGGTCCCGGCTTTCGCCGGGATGAGCGCATGGATAAAGATTTCCTATGACCGTCGAACCCTTCCGCGCCATCACCGTCAGCCGTCTGGCGCACCAGCTGAAAGCCGAAGGCCGGTCGATCATCCATATGGAGTTCGGCCAGCCCTCCACCGGCGCCCCCGCCGCCGCCGTCGCCCGCGCGCATCAGGTGCTGGACGCCGACGCCATGGGCTATTGGGAAAGCCCCGACCTGCGCGCCCGCATCGCTCGCCTGTACCAGGATCGGTACGGCGTAACGGTCGATCCCGCCAACATCCTGCTGACCTGCGGGGCCTCGCCCGCCCTGGTCCTGGCGCTCAGCGTCCGGTTCAAGCCGGGCGAGCGCATCGCCCTGGCCCGTCCCGGCTATGTCGCCTATCGCAACAGCCTGCGCGCCCTGCATCTGGAGCCGGTGGAGATCGCCTGCGGTCCCGAGACCCGTTTCCAGCTGACCGCCGCTCAGCTGGAGGCGCTCGATCCCGCTCCGGCCGGCGTCATCATCGCCAGCCCGGCCAATCCGACCGGGACCATCATCCCAGAGGCCGAACTCGCCGCCATCGCCGAGGTCTGCCGCGCGCGAAACATCGCCATCCTTTCGGACGAAATCTATCACGGCCTGTCCTACGTGGGCCCGACCCCGTCGATGCTGCAGTTCGCCCCCGACGCCCTGGTGATCAACAGCTTCTCCAAATACTGGAGCATGGCCGGCTGGCGGCTGGGCTGGTTGCTGGTCCCCGAGGCCCTGATCGACGCCGCTCGCGCCTATATCGGGAACATGTTCCTGACCCCGCCCAGCCTCAGCCAGCACGCGGGCCTGGTCGCCATGGACGCGATCGAAGAGCTTGAGGGCCATATCCAGACCTACGCCCGCAATCGCGAGCTGATGCTGGCGGCCCTGCCGGCGCTTGGATTGAGGAAGATCGCGCCGCCTGACGGCGCCTTCTACATCTGGGCCGACATCGGCCACCTGACGGGCGACAGCGTGGCCTTCTGCGAACAACTGCTGCGCGATACCGGCGTGGCCACCGCGCCGGGCGTGGATTTCGACCCCGTCGATGGTAGACGCTACATCCGCTTCAGCTTCGCGGTCTCGACAGGAGAGATCAAGGCCGCGTTGGAACGAATCACGCCCTGGTTCGCCGCTCGAAATCCAGGCTGAGCCGATCCGCAAAAAGGCGGCAGGCCCATGGTGGGTCGTACCTAAGCAATCGCCCCTAGGCCGATATTTACCCTCTGGAACCTGCCTTGTGGGAAAAGGAGTGCAGTTGCGTAGCGCATAGGACGACATCGCGTAGGACGCCCCCGCCGGCGCGATGTCGTCGCCGCTTCACAGCCGAAGACGACACTGCGGCGGCCTCTCCCCCCTCCCGCCAGCCGCGGTGTCGTTGTTCGTTCAGACAGGCTCGCGTAGCAGGGCGGCCTTGTAATCCCCCACCCACAGATTGCGGAACCGGCGCGATCGCTCGGCGTGATAGATGTGCGCCAGCTCGGCGTAGGACCGGTCAAAATCCTCGTTGACGATCACATAGTCGAAGGCGTCGCAGTGTTCGATCTCACCCTTGGCGTTGGCGACGCGGCGCTCAATGACATCGTCCGAGTCCTGCGACCGGGTGACCAGTCGTCGGCGCAGCTCTTCCAGGCTGGGCGGCAGGATGAAGACCCGCACCGCGTCCTCCGGGCATTTCTCGGCTACGTCGCGCGCGCCCTGCCAGTCGATGTCGAACAGGACGTCACGTCCCTCAGCGAGGGCCCGATCGACCGGCCCGCGTGGGCTGCCGTACAGATTGCCGTGGACATCGGCCCATTCTAGGAAGGCGTCGGCGTCGATCAGCTTCTGGAACCGCTCGCGATCCACGAAATTATAGTCGCGACCGTCGACCTCGCCGGGACGGATGCCCCGCGTCGTCATCGACACCGACAGTTCCAGCCCCCCGTGGTCCGCCATCAGCCGGCGGCACAGCGACGTCTTGCCGGCGCCCGACGGGCTGGCGACGATGAGGAGGACGCCCCGGCGGGGCGAGCGTTCATTCGACATTCTGAACCTGTTCACGCAACTGTTCGATGACGGCCTTCAGCTCGAGGCCGATTCCAGTGAGCGCCGTCGTAGCCGATTTCGAGCAGAGGGTGTTGGCCTCGCGCATGAATTCCTGCAGCAGGAAGTCCAGTTTCCGTCCGGCCGGCGGCGCGGTCATCAGCTGGCGCGCCGCAGCGACATGGGCCGACAGCCGGTCCAGTTCCTCGCGCACGTCGGCCTTGGCCGCCAGCGACGCAGCTTCCAGAAAGATTCGCTCTTCCAGGCCCGGCGCATCCGGCGCCAGTTCGGCCATACGGCGGCTGAACCGGTCGCGGATGGCCGCGACCTGGGCTTGAGCCTCGCCTTCGGCCGAAGCGACCAGCCCTTCGATCCGGGCGATGAAGTCCGCCAGTAGCGGCGCCAGCTGGGCGCCTTCGGCGTTTCGCGCGCCCTTCAAGGCGTCCAGGGCGGCCTCGACTGTTCGCGCCATCTCGACCTCCAGCGCGGCGCGCGCCTGCGGATCCTCCACCTCCTCCGGCGCCTCTATGACGCCGCGCAGGGCCAGGAGGCCGTCGGCGGACGGCGGCGTCGCCCCGTCCTCGGCCAACTCATTGGCCAGGGTCAAATAGCGGGCCAGCAAGGGCGCATTGATCGTAACGGCCGCCTCCGCCCCCACCGTTCGTTTGGCCTGTACGCCGACGGAGATCTGTCCGCGGACGAATCGCGCCTGGGCGGCTGTCTTCGCAGCCCTCTCCAAGGTGTCGAATCCGTTCGGCCCTCGATACCGAACCTCCAGATTGCGCCCATTGACCGACCGCACCTCGACCGCCCAGGTCCAGCCCTCACCGGCGCCCTCGGCCCGGCCAAAGCCCGTCATTCCAGAAATCAGGCTCATCTCAGACCCTGGGTCGCGCCGGCAGGCAGGGTGAGGGTGGCCTGTCCGCCCTCCGCGTTCGGATCGGTCATGGGCGCAGGGCTGGCCTCAGGCGCGACCGGCGCCTGCGTCTCGGGCGGCAGGCCGGCCTTCTGTCGCTCGATCTGACGCCAGCGCGCCACATTGCGCAGATGCTCTTCATAGGTGACGGCGAAGACGTGGCCGCCTGATCCGTCGGCGACGAAGAACAGGGCCGGATCCGCCGGCGGGTTCAGCACGGCCTTCAGCGCCTCCTTGCCCGGATTGGCGATGGGCGTCGGCGGCAGGCCGTCGATCTGATAGGTGTTCCAGGGCGTCTGGCGCTGCAGCTCGGATCGACGGATGCCGCGCCCCAGCGGCCGCCCCTGGGTCAGGCCGTAGACGATGGTCGGATCGCTCTCCAGCCGCATCCCCTGACGCAGTCGATTGGAGAAGACCGCCGCCACGCGCGGCCGCTCAGCCGCCAGCCCGGTCTCCTTCTCGACGATGGAGGCCAGGATCACCGCCTCTTCGGGGTTGCGCACCACGGTTCCCGGTCCGCGCCGGGCCCACAGCAGCCGCAGGTTCTCCTTGGCGGCGCGCTGCATCCGGTCGATGACCGACTGGCGGGTGTCGCCGCGTGACACCTCATAGGTGTCGGGCCACAGACTGCCTTCCTCAGGCGTCGCCTCGACGGTTCCGGTCAGCACCGGCTCCTTGGCCAGGATGTCCAGCGCCTGGGCCGAGGACCAGCCTTCCGGCAAGGTCACGAAATGGCGCACCACCCGCCCCTCGACCAGCAGGTTCAGCACTCCGGCCAGCGAGGTCCCCGACGGCACCTCATATTCGCCGGCCCGCAGCTTGCGGTCCGCCCCGGTGAAGGTGGCCGCCGCCTTGAACAGGTCGGTCGAACGGATCACCCCCGCCGCCTTCAACTGGGCGGCGATGGCGGAGACGCCCGAGCCGCTGGCCAGGGTCACGACCGTCCGGTCCCCCTGCCGTGCGCCCGGGCCCGGCCCATAATAGACGCCCCAGACGATGGCGAGGGCGGCGATCAGGAACAGGCTGAAGGTCGCTGAGGCGGTCAGCAGACTGACCGTCAGCCCCGACTGCTTCTCCACACGCCTGTCACCCCGCCCCCGTCCGAACATGTCAGTCGACCTTCTTGAAGATCACCGAGGCGTTGGTGCCCCCGAAGCCGAAACTGTTGGACATGGCGACGTCGATCTTCATCGGCTTGGCCTTGTTCGGCACCAGGTCGATCGGGGTCTCCATCTCCGGATCGTCCAGATTGATCGTCGGCGGCGCGACCTGATCCCGGATGGCCAGGACGCAGAAGGCCGCTTCGATGGCGCCTGCAGCGCCCAGCAGGTGGCCCGTCATCGACTTTGTCGAACTGACGGCCAGGTTCTTCGCATGGTCTCCGACCAGGCCTTCGATGGCCTTCAGCTCGATCCAGTCAGCCATGGTCGAGGTGCCGTGGGCGTTGACGTAGTCCAGGTCGGACGGTTGCAGGCCCGCCCGCTTCAGCGCCGCCTTCATGGCGCGCGCCCCGCCCTCGCCGTCCTCGGACGGGGCGGTGATGTGATAGGCGTCGCCGCTCATGCCGTAGCCGACGATCTCGGCGTAGATCTTGGCGCCGCGCGCCTTGGCGTGTTCGTACTCCTCCAGCACCAGGATCCCTGCGCCCTCGCCCATGACGAAGCCGGCGTGGCCGCGGTCATAGGGACGCGAAGCCTTCTCCGGCGTATCGTTATAGGCGGTGCAAAGCGCCTTGCAGGCCAAAAAGCCGGCGATGCCGATCGGCACGATCGAGCTTTCGGCCCCGCCCGCCACCATGACGTCGGCGTCATCCAGGGCGATCATCCGGGCCGCATCGCCGATGGCGTGGGCGCCGGTAGCGCAGGCGGTCACCGCCGCATGGTTCGGCCCCTTCAGTCCGTGGCGGATCGAAATCTGCCCGCCGGCCAAATTGATCAGGGCGCTGGGGATGAAGAAGGGGCTGACGCGGCGCGGCCCCTGTTCCTTCAGCACCAGGGCCGTCTCGGCGATGGGACCCAGGCCGCCGATGCCGGAGCCGACCATGACCCCGGTCCGCTCCTTGTCCTCGTCCGTCTCGGGCTTCCAACCGGCGTCGTGCAGGGCCTCGTCCGCCGCCGCTATGGCGTACAGGATGAAGTCGTCGACGCGCTTGCGATCCTTGGCGGACATGATTTTCTCGGGGTCGAAGTCGCCTTCGCCGCCGCCGCCGCGCCCATCGACGCTCGGCACCTCGCCGGCGATGGTGCAGCCATAGCCCTCGGTGTCGAAGGCCGTGATCGGACCGATGCCCGACCGTCCCTCGACGATGCCCTTCCAGCTCTTGTCGACGCCCCAGCCCAGGGGGGTCAGCAGACCGATGCCCGTAACGACGACGCGGCGCATGGTGCGTGCTCCTTCAACTCCAATCCTGTCCCGGGGAATCACTGCGGATTCGCGTGGGTCAGAAACAGTAAAGGCCGCCGGGCGTCTCCGCTAGGAGCGCCGGGCGGCCCTGTGATCTGTCAGCCTGTCGGCCGCCAGTCGGGGCTGGATCAGCCCGCCGACTTTTCGTCGATGAACTTGACCGCATCGCCGACCGTCTGGATGTGCTCGGCGGCGTCATCCGGGATCTCGATGTCGAATTCTTCTTCGAAGGCCATCACCAGCTCGACGTTGTCGAGCGAGTCGGCGCCCAGGTCGTCGATGAAGCTGGCCTTTTCCGTGACCTTGTCCGGATCGGCGTCCAGGTGGTCGATGACGATCTTGCGAACGCGCTCGAGGGTGTCGGACATGAGTGTCTCTCTGCCTGTTTAAAATCGCCGTAGAGGCGGGGGTAGCTTCAGAAATCGCCGTCTCACGGCAGCGAAGGCGATGCAAGCCCGAAAGCCTGAACCGCCGATGCGTTCCTGCCCTTTAGCACAGGCTTTCGGGCAGGAAATAGGGTGTAGCGTGTCGTGATCGTGATCAGATCATCGCCATGCCGCCGTTCACGTGCAGCGTCTGGCCCGTGACATAGGCCGCCTCGTCCGACGACAGATAGACGGCGGCGGCCGCGATCTCGTCGCCCGTGCCCAGCCGGCCCGCCGGAATCCGGCCCAGAATGGTCTCGCGTTGCTGGTCGTTCAGCACGTCGGTCATGGGCGAGGCGATGAAGCCCGGCGCGATGCAATTGACTGTGATCCCGCGCGATCCGACCTCCTGCGCCAGCGACTTGGAAAAGCCGATCATCCCGGCCTTGGACGCCGAATAATTGGTCTGGCCCGGATTGCCGGTGACGCCGACGACCGAGGTCACGCCGATGATCCGGCCCGACCGGCGCTTCATCATCCCCTTCACCGCCGCGCGGGTCAGGCGGAAATAGCTCTCCAGATTGATCTGGATGACCGACTGGAAATCCTCGTCCTTCATCCGCATCAGGAGGCCGTCCTTGGTGATGCCGGCGTTGGCCACCAGGATGTCCAGGGCTGAGCCCGCCGCCGTCTCGGCCGCGTTCACCAGATTATCGACCGACTCGGGGTCCGACAGGTTCGCCGTCGCGAAATGCGCCCGCTCGCCCAGTTCTTTGGCCAGATCCGCCAGCACCGCCTCGCGTGTGCCCGACAGCACCACGGTCGCGCCCTGGGCGTGCAGCGCCCGCGCCACCGCGCCGCCGATCCCGCCCGTCGCGCCGGTCACCAGCGCGGTCTTGCCTGCAAGATTGAACATTTATGTCTCTCCGAAGTGGCGAGTGATTAGTGGCGAGTGACGAGGAAAAGCAAAGTGGGGCGGCGATAGTCTCGCCACTCGTCACTCGCCACTCGTCACTCCCCTCGCAAAGGCTTCCAGCTCTTCCGGCGTGTTCAGAGGCAGACTCTCGGCGTCAGGCGCGATCCGCTTGGCCATGCCGGTCAGCACCTTGCCGGAACCGACCTCGACGAAGCGGGTCACCCGCCCTTCGCTCGCCATCCACTCCATGCTCTCGCGCCAGCGCACCCGGCCGGTCACCTGCTCGACCAGCAGGCGCCGGATGACTTCAGGATCGTTCTCCGGCCGCGCCAGCACATTGGCCACCACGGGAACCGCCGGCGCCAGAATGGTCGCCGAGGCCAGGGCCGCCGCCATCTCGTCCGCCGCCGGCTGCATCAGCGGGCAGTGGAAGGGCGCCGAGACGTTCAGCGGAATCGCCCGCGCCCCCAGTTCCTTGGCCTTTTCGATGGCCCGGTCCACAGCCGCCTTCTCGCCCGAGATGACGATGTTGCCGGCGTTGTTGTCATTGGCGACCACGCAGACGCCGACTTCAGCGCCGGCCGCCGCTGCGGCCTCGGCCAGGGCCAGATCGGTCTTGGGCCCGATCAGCGAAGCCATCGCCCCCTGCCCGACCGGAACCGCCCGCTGCATGGCCTGGCCGCGCAGTTTCAGCAGCCGCGCCGTATCCGACAGCGAGATCGCCCCGGCCGCCGCCAGGGCCGAATATTCGCCCAGAGAGTGACCGGCCACATAGGCCGCCTTGGCCACGTCGAAATCAAACTCGACCTTCAGCGCCCGGATGACCGCGACCGACACCGCCATCAGGGCCGGCTGGGCGTTCTCGGTCAGGGTCAGCTGATCCTCGGGGCCTTCGCGCATCAGCACCGACAGCTTCTGGCCCAGGGCCTCGTCCACCTCGGCGAAGACGTCGCGGGCGGAGGCGAAGGCGTCGGCCAGTTGCGCGCCCATGCCGACGGCCTGGCTGCCCTGTCCCGGAAACAGAAGTGCGAGGGTCATCGACCGCTCCCTGAATCATTGATCAAGAGCGCGGACCCCTAAGGCCAGACTTCCGTCAGGGCAAGTCGGCGCCTATTCGGCCCGCCGCGCTCTGACCTTGATCCGGACATCGACCATCTTAGAGACCCAGTCGCCGGTCGCGTCGGATTCCAGGCCCAGGTTCAACGCGGTCCGGTCCAGTTGCAGCCGACCCTCCACCGTCGCGACGCCGCCGGCCTCACGATAGGTGAAGGGCAGGACAACTCGCAGACTGGTCGTCTTGATCCGCAAGCGGCCCGTCGCCTGGTATCGATCCCCGCCGAGCGACCGGAAGCCCGTCGTCTCGAACCGGGCGGTCGGATATTGGCCGACGTCGAACCATTCAGCCCCCTGGATCGAAGCCTCCTGCGTCGAGTCCACTGTCCGCGCCGAGCCGGTCTGGACGGTGATCACCGCCTTCGACCCCGCCAGATCGGCAGGGTCGAACCGGATCTGGCCGCTCCAGCGTTCGAACCGGCCGTTTAAGGCGGCGCCCGACTGGCTCCCGGCGAAGGCGATCTCGGAGGCCTCGCGGTCTATGGTCCAGTCGACGGCCTTTTGCGACGCCTCCGCCGCCGCAGCCGGTTCGGCGACTTCGACCTCCGCCGCCTGGACGTCCGTCGGTTCGGCCGGGATATCGGGCTCGGGCGCCGGAACGGGCGCGATTTCAGGTCGAGGCGTCGGTTCAGTCCTGGGGGCAGGCTGCGCGGCTATCGCCCCGGCCGTCGCCACGACGAGGATCAGGGCCAGGCCGAGACCGCGTTCCGCCCAGGCCGCGCGCGCGTCCGGCTCCACGCCTTCCTCGGAATCCTCCCCGCCCGGCCTCAGACCTGGAACCATGCGCGCCAGGACGCTGTCGCGGTCGAGAAACTGGTGTTTCAGCGCCGCCCCGACGTGCAGGATCATCAGGACGACCGCGCCCCAGGCCATGGCGGCGTGCGCGCCCATGGCCGAAAAGGCCATTGCCCGCCGCGCCTCCGTCGCCAGTCCGGCCACCCCCGGCAGGTGCGGGACGGGAAACAGGCCGAACCAGCGGGTCGCCACCTCCAGCGCCCGGTCCTGCGACACGGCCCAACCGACCGAAACATACAGCCACCCCGTCAGCGGCAGCCCCAGCATCAGGGCGTAGAAGGCCGCATGGGTCGCATGGGCGGCGAAGACCTCCCATCGCTTCATCGCCGCAGGCTGGGCCGGCGGCCGATGCGTCAGTCGCCAGACGATCCGCACCAGGGTCAGGGCCAGAATCAGAAAGCCGATCGACTTGTGGAGCTGGAACACGCGGTAGGCTGCGGCCTGGCTCCCCGGCTGTTCGATAGCGGCGGTCATCCACCAACCCATCGGGATCATGGACAGGATGCAGAGCGCGATCGCCCAGTGTAGGGCGACGGCGACGGCTGAATAGCGGCGGGCGGCCATCGGGCTCTCCGGATTAGGACGCAAGCAGCCCCCGCCGCCTCGGTCATCGCCGTGCGATGAAGCAAAACAGCCGTCTACACCCGCAACGGCGGCTTTCGCAACAGACACTGTATCGTTTAGATCTCATCGTGAGCGGAGCCTCGAAGATGGAGAACAAATGTTCTTGCTATGTTCTCTTTTTTGATCCACCTTCCCTTTCATGCAAACCGCCAAGGGAAGAGGCGCGCGTTCGAATGCGACAGGCCGTTACGAGCCCGAGCAGCATGAGTCGTTCGACGACGGCTGGACGACCGACGACGCCCAGGCCGCGCCGCTGCGCACCACCCTCACGCCCGAACACGCCCGCACCATCATCGCCCGGAACGACAGTCCCGACATCGGTTTCGACCGCTCCATCAACCCGTACAAAGGTTGCGAACATGGCTGTATCTACTGCTACGCCCGTCCGTCCCATGCCTGGATGGGCCTATCCCCGGGCCTGGATTTCGAGAGCCGGATCTTCTTCAAGCCCGAGGGCGCACGTCTGCTGGAACAGGCCTTCCTCGCCCCCCGATACCGGTGCAAACGCATCCACATAGGCGGCAATACCGACCCCTATCAGCCGGTCGAGCGCGAGCTGAAATCGACCCGCTCGATCCTGGAGGTCATGCGGCGTTTCAACCACCCCTTCTGCATCATCACCAAGTCGGTACTGATCGCGCGCGACGCCGACATCCTGGGGCCCATGGGTCAGGCCGGCCTGGCCTCGGCCTTCGTCTCCATCACCACCCTGGATCGGGGTCTGGCCCGCGCCATGGAGCCCCGCGCCTCGACCCCCGCCAAACGGCTGGAGGCGATCCGTCGTCTCGCCGACGCCGGCTGTCCCGTCGGGGTCGGCTTCGCCCCGGTCATTCCCGGCCTGAACGACCACGAGTTGGAGTCGGTGCTCGAGGCGGCGGCCAAGGCCGGAGCGACCCGGGCCATGTATGTCACCCTGCGCCTGCCGCTGGAGATCAAGGATCTGTTTCGCGAATGGCTGGCCGACGCCCGCCCGGACCGCGCCGCCCGCGTCATGTCCCTGATCCGCCAGACGCGCGGGGGCAGGGATTATGACGCCGACTGGTCCCAGCGGATGAAGGGAACCGGCCCCGTCGCCGAACTGATCGGCGCCCGCTTCAAAGCCGCCGTCAAACGCTACGGCCTGGATGCGCCGCTGCGACCGCTCGACGAAACCCAGTTCCGCATCCCCGCCGACGCCCGGCCACAGTTGGAGCTGTTCGGCTGAATCATGCGACGCTTGGCCGACGCTCGTAATCTTGACGGAAGACGCCCGCCTTTTCAGCCTGTTGAGAGCGTCAAACCACCCTGAACCCGGCGCTTTCCACTGGCGTGGTAAGGTCGTGAACAGGTCTTCGACAATTCAGCGCCTCGGGGAGCTCCCGCCAAAATGTGCACTAAAGTGCACTCATTTTTCTTGAACGATCAGGCCTAGTCCGCCGCCGACGGATCGACGGCCCGTGTCACCAGATCGCGCCAAGTCGGGTCCGTCTCGTCGACCAGATCGACATCCTCCATCAGGGCCACCGCCCCCTCCCCGTCCGGCAGGATGAGGCCCAGGATCTCCATCGCCTCGCCGTCCGGCCCCAGATGGCTCTCGGCCTGGACGGCGACGGCCGCCTGTTCGCCGTCCTCCTCCCACCAGATCACCGGCTGGGGCAGGTCCATGGCGATGGGGCGCGGGTCGTCGGTCTCGCCCAAAGCGAAGACGGCCCGGCGCGCTTGGACGTCGTCCAGGGTCGCCACTACCCCGACGAAGGGCGTTAACCGGCTCCAGTCGTCGGCGTCAAACCCGCCGCCATCTTCCAGCTCGTCATCCATGGGGCTACCGCTTGAAAACACTGACAAGTTCGACATGGGCCGACCACAGGAACTGGTCCACCGGCGTGACCCGCTCCAGCCGGAACCCGGCGTCAATCAGCACCCGCGCGTCCCGCGCAAAGGTTTGGGGATTGCACGACACCCCGACCACGACGGCGGCCTTGGTCCCGGCGATCTGGGCCGTCTGGTCGATGGCGCCCGCGCGCGGCGGGTCGAACACGATGGCCTCGCACCCTTTCAGATCATAGGGGGTCAGGGGCCGCCGGAACAGGTCGCGCGCCTCCGCCGTGATCGCCTTCATCCCCTTGGCCGAGCCTGCGCCCGCCTTCAGGGCCGCGATCCCCGCCTTGGACGCATCGGCCGCGATCACCGGCGCCACCGTCGCCAGCGGGAAGGTGAAGGTCCCGGCCCCGCAGAACAGATCGGCGATCTTTTTGGCGCCCTTCACCGCCGCCACGGCCCGCTCAACCATGGCCGCCTCGGCCTGGGGCACGGCCTGCAGAAAGCCCCCCGCCGGCAGGGGCACGGTGGCGGGGCCGAAGCCGATCAAGGGTTGACGCGCCATCATCAGGGTCTCGCCCGCGAGGCTCAGCCGCGCCAGATCGGCCCGCCGCGCCGCCTCTATGGCCCGCATCTGGGCGTCGGCCGACAGCCCCCCGCCCGAGCGTCGCTCCACCCCCGTCACATCCACGTCCAGCCCCGACAGGGTCCAGGTCACGTGCAGGGTCGGCGCCGACTTGGGATGCTCCAGAAAGGCCGCCGCCACCTCGGTCAGGGCCGGGATGGCGCGGATGATCCGGGAATCGGCCACCGGGCATTCCCGCACCTCGACCAGCCGCCACGACCGCCGCGCCTTGAAGCCCAGCACCACCCGGCCGTCCTGGGTTCGGCGCGCGTGTAGAGCCACCCGTCGGCGCGTTCCGGTGGGACTCGCCACCGTCGCCTCGACCTCGGTCTCGATCTTCTCGCGCGCCAGGGCCAGCCGCACCTGTTCGCGCTTCCACTCCAGATAGGGTCTGTCCGCCCAGTGTTGCAGCGAGCAACCGCCGCAGTCGCCGTACTGGGGCGACACCGGCGCGATCCGGTCTGGGCTGGGGGTCACGATCTCGACCTGCTCCAGCCGCCCGTCGACGACTTCCCCCCGCACCGTCTCCCCAGGCAGGGTCAGGCCCGCGAAGACCGGCCCCTGCGGCGTCTCGGCGACGCCGTCGCCCTGCCCGCCGACGCGGCTGATGGTAAAGGTCTGCATCGCCGGGCTTTCTAGCCCCGACGCTCCCCCGCGCCAAGCCACCGCCTCAAGCAGCGCTGAGCGCGATAGGCCCACGAAACATGAACGAAGATGAACAGCCCGCTCAAAAGCCGTTCAGCTTCGCGGTCCTAAACCTGCATGCAACAGACAGCCGGTCCAGCCGTTCAGCGCCCGTCACTGAACGTCCGACCATAAGGGGTTGAAGATGCGCCTTTCCAACACGTCACTCGCCGCAGTTGCGGCCCTTACGATCGGCGCCTTGGCCGCCCCGGTCTCCGCCTCGGCTCAAGCCTACAGCTACAGCCGCAACTACGGAACCGGCGCCTACGCCCCCGCCTATGACTACGGCCGCTATGGTCGGCAGACCTACGATCCCTGCGCCCGCGAGCGAGAAGGACGCACCGGCGCCGGCGCCGTGATCGGCGGCGGCGCGGGCGCCGTCATCGGCTCTCAGCTGGCCGCGCGCGGACGCCGCACCGAAGGCAGTATTCTGGGCGGGGTCGTGGGCGCCGTCATCGGCTCGCAAGTCGGCCGCTCCAGCTCGGACGCCTGCCGCAGCTATCAAGCCGGCTACGCCTCCAACGGCTACTACGGCGGCGGCTACAGCCAGCCGAGTTACGGCTATTACGACGATCGCTATACGGGCGATAACGGCTATCGCTACGACGACCGCCGCGACGACTACGCCGACGACCGGTACGATGATTACCGCTCGCGCCCGATCGATTCCTATCAGAACTCCGACCGATGCCGCTTGGCGGAAAGCCGCATCCGTCTGCCGGACGGTCGCACGGACACCCGCTATGTCCGCACCTGCCCCGACCAGTACGGCCGCTATCGCGTCGTCGATTAATTTCAGCCCCCCTGTCAAATCGACGACGTGACGGGAGCCGCCGGAGGATCAGTCCTCCGGCGGTTTCTCATTTGTGAGGGGCTACCGGCCTTCGGCCTACTTGAGCCCTTTTTGGGTGGGCTACCGGCCTTCGGCCTGTTTGAGCCCGGCGCTGGGAGGGCTGCCGCGCTTCGCGCGGCTTAGGGCTGTTTAGCCTGGCTGCTTGGCCCACAGCAGGAACTCGACATTGCCGTCTCCGCCGGTGATGGGGCTTTCGGTCGTCGCCTGCACGGCCCAGCCCTTCGCCTCCAGCCACTCCCGCACGCGCTCGACGGCGGCGGCGTGGGCGGCGGGGTCCTTGACCACGCCCTTCTTGCCGGCGCCGGGACCGTCCGCCTCGAACTGCGGCTTGACCAGGGTGACCAGATCCGCGCCGGGCGCCGCAAGATCCAGGGCAGCGGGCAGCACCTTGCTCAGGCTGATGAAGCTGGCGTCGCACACGATCACAGACGGCGCCTCCGGAATCAGGTCGCGCGTCAGATCGCGCGCGTCCGTCCGCTCCAGATTGACCACGCGCGGATCGGCCGCCACCCGGTCGTGCATCTGCCCAAACCCGACATCGACCGCGAACACCTTGGCCGCCCCGCGCTCCAGGCAGACCTCGGTGAAGCCGCCGGTCGAGGCGCCGACGTCCAGCACCACCCGCCCCTCGATCGCCACAGGCCAGACAGTCAAGGCGTGATCCAGCTTCAGCGCCCCGCGCCCGACCCAGCGGTGGGCCGGTTCCGCCTCGATTTCGGCCTCCTCGGCGATCTGCTCCGAGGGCTTGGCCACGACGCGCCCATCCGCCTTCACCCGCCCCGCCTCAATGGCGGCGCGGGCGCGGGAACGGGTGTCAAACAGTCCCCGTGCGACGAGCAGTTGGTCGATGCGCATCTAAATCCTCCCCCATCGGGGGAGGGGGACCGCGCGCAGCGTGGTGGAGGGGCCCTGCCCCGGACACCAGCCTTGGATCGAGCCCCCTCCACCGCTTTGCGGTCCCCCTCCCCCGTGGGGGAGGATTGGGTCATCCGATCTCGCTGAGCCGTGCCAGCGCCGCCTGCAGCTTGACCTTGCCGGCTTCCGCCTCAGCCAGCTTCATGCGCTGCTCCTCGACCACTTCGGGCGCGGCGCGCGACACGAAGTTGGGATTGCCCAGCTTCTTGTTCACATGGCCGATATCGGCGTCAAAGACGGCGATCTCCTTTTCCAACCGCGCCCGTTCGGCGGTCAGGTCGATGATCCCCGCCAGCGACAGGGCCGCCGTCGATCCACCCGAGACGAAGGTCACGGCCCCCGTCGGCGCGGCGTCCGCCGAACCGACCTCGGACACTCGGCCGAGAGTCAGGATCAGGTCGCGATGGCGTGCGATCCGCTCGGCCGTGGCGGCGTCCGGCGCGACGAAGGCTAGCGGCGGCTTGGCCGACGGCGGCACATTCATCTCGGCCCGCAGCCCCCGGATTTCGCCGACCAGATCGACCAGCCAGCCGATCTCGGCCTCGGCCGAGGCTTCGATGAAGCCGTCCGGCAGCACCGGCCATTCGGCGCCGATCAGCAGGGTCTCGCGCGCCGGCCCCTCCTTGCCCAGCTCGGCCCACAGCTCCTCGGTGATGAAGGGCATGACCGGGTGCAGCAGTTTCAGCGTCTGGTCCAGGGTCCAGGCCGTCATGGCTCGCGTCTCAGCCTTGGCGGCCTCATCCGCGCCTTGGAAGACCGGCTTGGCCAGTTCCAGATACCAGTCGCAGAAGACGTTCCAGACGAACCGGTACAACGCCCCGGCCGCATCGTCGAACCGCCCGCCCTCGATGGCCTCCGACACGGCCCGCTCGGCCTTGGTCAGTTCGCCCCGGATCCAGCGGTTGATCGTCTGTTCGACGGTCGCGGGATCGAAGCCCTCGACGCGGGCGCAGCCGTTCATCTGGCTGAACCGGGCCGCGTTCCACAGCTTGGTGCCGAAGTTGCGGTATCCCTCGATCCGCTGCTTCGACAGCTTGATGTCGCGCGTGCCAGACAGGATGGCCATGGTGAAGCGCAAGGGATCGGCGCCCAGCTCATCGATGATGCCCAGGGGGTCGATGACGTTCCCCTTGGACTTTGACATCTTCTGGCCCTTCTCGTCGCGGACCAGGCCGTTGATGATGACCCGCTTGAACGGGACCTCGTCCATGAAGTGCAGGCCCATCATCATCATCCGGGCGACCCAGAAGAAGATGATGTCCGCCGCCGTGACCAGATCGCTGGTCGGATAGAACCGCTCCAGATCCTCGGTCTTCTCGGGCCAGCCCATGGTCGAGAACGGCCACAGGGCCGAGGAGAACCAGGTGTCCAGCACGTCCTCGTCCTGGGTCAGGGCGACCTCGGAATCATAGTCCGCCATCGCCAGTTCGCGGGCGTCTTCTTCCGTCTCGGCGACATAGATCTCGCCGTTCGGACCGTACCAGGCCGGGATCCGGTGGCCCCACCATAGCTGGCGGCTGATGCACCAGGGCTCGATGTTCCTCAGCCATTCGAAATAAATCTTCTCGTACGACTTCGGCTCGAACACCGTCTCGCCCTGCTCCACCGCCTTCAGCGCGGGCTGGGCCAGGACCTTGGCGTCGACGTACCACTGGTCCGTCAGCCAGGGCTCGATGACCACGCCGGAACGGTCGCCGTGCGGCACCACATGCTTGGTCTTCTCGATCTCGCGCAGCCAGCCCTCTTCCTCGGCGCGAGCCACGATGGCCTTGCGCGCGGCGAAGCGGTCCATGCCGACGTATTCGGCCGGGATTTCCGGCACGTCGTCGGCGACGATCCGGGCGAAGGCGTCCATGACGTTCAGGGCCGGCAGGCCGGCGCGCTTGCCGACGCCGAAGTCGTTGAAATCATGCGCCGGGGTGATCTTGACCGCGCCCGAGCCCTTGGTCGGGTCAGCATACTCATCGGCCACAATCGGAATACGGCGTCCGGTGATCGGCAGGGTCACGAACTTGCCGACCAGCCCCTTGTACCGCTCATCCTCCGGATGAACGGCCACGCCAGTGTCGCCCAGCATCGTCTCGGGCCGGGTCGTCGCCACGACGATGAAGTCGCGCGTCTCCCATTCCGTCGCCTTGCCGTCCTCGTCAAAGGCGACGGGGTGTTCATAGGTCATGCCGTCCGCCAGCGGATAGGCGAAATGCCAATAGGCGCCGTCCACCTCGCGCTGCTCGACCTCCAGGTCCGAGATGGCGGTCTGGAAATGCGGATCCCAGTTCACCAGCCGCTTGTCGCGATAGATCAGGCCCTCCTTGTGCAGTTGCACGAAGACCTTGCGCACGGCCGCGTTCAGCCCCTCGTCCAGGGTAAACCGCTCGCGCGACCAGTCGCAGGACGCGCCCAGGCGGCGCAGCTGGCGCACGATGGTCCCGCCGCTCTCAGCCTTCCATTCCCAGACCTTGTCGATGAAGGCGTCGCGGCCCATGTCGCGCCGCCCGACGTTTCCGGCGGCGGCCAGCTGACGCTCGACCACCATCTGGGTCGCGATACCGGCGTGGTCCGTACCCGGCAGCCACAGCACCGCCTTGCCCTTCATCCGGTGATAGCGGGCCAGGATGTCCTGGAGCGTATTGTTCAGCGCATGGCCGATGTGCAGGCTGCCCGTCACATTCGGCGGCGGAATGACGATCGAATAGGCGCCCTCGGCCCCTTCCGTGCGGGGCGCGAACAGGCCGCTCTCTTCCCACTGGGCGTACAGGCGGGGTTCGGCGGCCTGGGGTTCGAAGGTCTTCTCGAGCATGGGTCTTCTTTGATCGTTGTCGTGCGGCCAGGGCGCGGCCTTGAATGACAAAGGGCGGCCCCTTCAGGAGCCGCCCCTCGATAGTCTGAGGTGAAGCGAAGGGCTAGGCGCTGCGCGCGATGCGTTCGACTTCCCTCTGTACCGCCGCCTGGACGATCCCCGGCAGATTGTTGTCCAGCCAGTTCTTGAGCAGCGGACGCAGCATTTCCGCCACTATGGCCTCGACCGTATTGCCGCTGACGAAGCTCATGTCGCCTCCCGCCGGCGCAGGCGCGGCCTCCGGCTTCTTGAAGCTGGCCGCCAAGCCCGCAAAGGCCGAGGCGGCGCTGGCGGCGGCGCTTTCGCCGACCAGGGCGTCATAGCCGCTGGACGCCGCAGGCGCCGGCTCCGTCGCGGCAGGGGCCTCTTCAACGGCTTCGACCACATCCAGATCGCCGATGCTCTCTGCGGCAGGCGGCGCTTCATAAAGCTCGGTCAGCTCGAGAACGTCTTCTTCCGCAGCCGCTGGCTGGGGCTCGGCCTCGGCGACCGGCTCCGGCTGGGCGGCGAAGATGGTCTCGGCCGGTTCCGGCTCAGGCTCCGGCTGGGGTTCCGGTTCGGGGGCGGCTTGCGGCTCCGCCGCCGCAGCAGCGGGGGTTTCCGCCGGCGCCTCGTCTTCGGAGATGATCCGGCGAATAGACGCCAGGATCTCCTCCATGGTCGGTTCCTGCGCGGGCTGATCGGTCATGGCTAAACCTTGGAGAGACCTGGAACAAACTGAGACACGACGCCAGACGTCGCGACACGCCCCGAAAAGACTGCTGATCCCCCCGGCCGCCCGTTTGTCGTCGCACCAACGCCCGCCGGAATCAACGGGCGTTTTAGGCTTGAAGGCTGATCAGAGGCTCAATTCTGCG
The DNA here is from genome assembly GCF_058801445.1 of Brevundimonas sp. GW822-FHT03E11. Lineage (NCBI taxonomy): Bacteria > Pseudomonadati > Pseudomonadota > Alphaproteobacteria > Caulobacterales > Caulobacteraceae > Brevundimonas > Brevundimonas sp. GW822-FHT03E11. Next base: position 397,570 of record NZ_JBXANG010000004.1, read on the forward strand.
GCGCCGTCTCGACAACTTCGCTTTTCAGCTGGGCGTCGATCGGGGCGTCGGGCGCATCGTCAGCGTCCACGACGGGCGGCGAGGCCACCCGGTCCAGCGCCTCGATCACGCCGTCCCAGGGCAAGGCCCCGCGATTGCGCACGCGGTCGTAGTTGGCCTTGGCGTCATAGGCTTCCAGCGTCGGGTTCAAGGCAGGCCCTTCCAACTGTCCCATGGCCGACAGCAGCGAGGCGCGGGCGACATATTCGGCGGCGCGGGCACTGGCCAGGGCGGTCTGGGCCGAGCGCAGAGCCACTTCCTGGTTCAGCACGTCCAGAGTGGTGCGAAGGCCCACCTGGGCCTCCTGCCGCACGCCCTCGGCGGCGACGGAGGCGGCGCGAACCGCCTCGTTCCCCGCGGTGACGTTCGCCCGTGTGGACAGAACCTGGGCGTAGGCGGAACTGACGTTCTGCAGGATGGTGCGCCGTTCGGCCTCGATGGCGATCTGGGCGGCGTTGGCCTGTTCCAGAGACTGGGCGACCCGCGAACGGTTCAGGCCGCCGGTGAACAGCGGCACCGACAGGGTAGCGCCGGCCGTAAAGCTGCGGCGATCCGCCAGCTCATCCAGATTGCTGAGGTCGGTCGCCGTACCGCCGTAGGAGGCTGTCGCGCGAATGGAAGGCAGATATTCGGCGCGCGCCGCCGCCACCGCCGCCTCGGCCTGCTGAAGCCGGTATTGCGCCGCCAGAAGACCGGGGTTGCGCGCCAGGGCCACCTCCATGGCGGCGTCGAAATCGGCCGGAATCGTCGGCAGGACGGGGGCGGCCTCCAGGTCGGTCGGCGACTGGCCCACCACGGCGGCATAAGCGGCGCGCGAGGTCGACAGTTGCGCCCGCGCGCTGGCCAGGTCGGCCTGCGACTGAGCCAGGGAGGCTTCGGCCTGGGCCACGTCGGTGCGGGTGATCTCCCCCACCTCGAACCGTGCGCTGGTCTCTTCCAGCTGGCGCTGAAGAACCGACAGATTCTCCTCGCGAATACGCAGGATCTCCATGTCGCGGGTGACGTTCACATAGGCCTGGATCACCGCCAGCATGACCGACTGTTCGGTACCGCGCAGGGTCTCCCGGCCCGCCAACACCCCGGCGCGGGCCTGGTCGATCGCCAGGGCGCTGCGTCCCGCCGTCCAGATGTTCTGGGACAGGCTGACCCCAGCCGTGGCGCCGTCGCTCTCGCTCGAGGAGCTGGAGACCTGGGTGTCGGGCACGCCGTCATTGTTGGTGTCGACGAACTGGGTCACGGTCGGGAAGTCGTTGCGGGTGTAGCTGGCCCCCACCGAACCGCTGAGCGTCGGCCGCAGGCCCGACCGCGCCTGAACGACCGTCTCGTCCAAAGCCCGCTGGTTGGCGCGTTGCGCCAGCAGGTTCGGATTGGTGCGATAGGCCAGGGCGATCGCATCCTGGAGGGTTTCAGCCCAGGCGGGCGCGCCCAGTCCGGTCACGAGAGCAACCACAGCGGCCGAAGCCAGGGTACGCGAGCGTTTCAACATTGTCCGTCCTTGCCTGACGCCCCCGCGAGCGTCCGATGTTCTTCAGCGTAACTGCGGCTTCCGCCCGTTCCACGCCAGTTAAGTTTTTTTCACGCTCACCGCCAAGTCCAGGCTGCACCCGGGCTTACCGTCGGTTTCACAGGGCGAAACTGGGCGCCGGCGTCAGTTCCGCCAGGAGGGCCGGCGACGAATCGAACAGTTCGCGGCGAGACAGCCCTTCTCGGCCCTTGGTGTAGAGGGCCGCCTTGCCGATAGCGCCACGACGCTCGACCAGAACCATCCGACCGCCGATCCGCAGGGCGGCGCCCCAGGCGTCCGGCACGGCGGCGACGCCGCCTTCGCAGACGATCAGATCCCAGCCCTCGCCGACCGGTCGGCTCAGCGGGGCCAGGGCCGTCGCGACGCCTTCCGCCTCCAAAGCCGCCCCGACAACGTCGAACACCGCCTGTTCGGCTTCCTGAGCCGTCACCGTCAAGCCCATGCGGGCCAGCACCGCCGCAGCATAGGGCGCCGCTATGGCCAGGGCCTTTTCGCCCTCGCGGGCGTCGGCGGCCTGAAGCAGTTTCGACAAATCCCGCGCCGGCATCAATCGACGGTCGGCCGCGATCTCGACCTCAGCATCCGAATAGGCGGCGAAGATCCGGTCTGGCGCGCAATAGTTCTCGCGCGGCACCGCCATCATCGCCTTGTGGATCTCATGGCTGGTGACATCGTTCACGCGAACCTGGGAATCGACCATGGCCTTGCGCTCGGCAGTGAAATCCATCTGTGGTCAGCCTTCAAACGGGAGGGGGAGAGGAATTATCGCGTGCTTATAGTTCCGTGCGTTGCAGCGGACAATCCGATCTGATAGCGAACGCCCCTCGCGATGACCGCCCCCGAGTGATCGGGGATCAGAGCGGCCTGATGGCGGAGTGGTGACGCAGAGGACTGCAAATCCTTGCACCCGGGTTCGATTCCCGGTCAGGCCTCCATCGCGAAGAGACGCTGCACTGAAAAGGGGCGCGAACCGCACGGTTCGCGCCCCTTCTGTCTCAGCCGCCGATCCGAATCAGACCGGTGCGGTGATCCACCCGATCGCACCGGCCGCGCCCAAGGCGGCGACACCCAAGGCGATAGCCAGAGCGACCCTGGCGTTCCTGTTCAGAAAGTACAGAAGATTCATGATCAGCCCCCCCAGCAGGCCGATGGTCGCCACAACTTCGTTCGACACGCAAGGTAAATAGAAGGTTAACGCTTAAACTCTGGGTGATCTCCGTTCGATGTCATCTGATACAGAGCCAGGGCGCTGGTCGCCGCGACGTTCAGCGAATCAAAGCCGCCCGCCATGGGAACGCCGACCGCCCGGCATCGACCGATCACCTCTGGGGGCAGGCCCGGCCCTTCCGATCCCAACACGACGGCCACCGGTCCGCTGCGACGATAGTCGGCCAATCGCTCGGTCGCCGAGGGCGTCAGCGCCAGCACCTCGACGCCGGCCGCTCGAAGCGCCTCGACCAAGGCTGACGCCCTGGTTCCCACGGCGAATGGGGTTCGCAGCACGGCCCCGACGGAAACTCGAATGGCCTTGCGATAGAAGGGGTCGCAACAGAGGTCGTCCAGAAGAACCGCCCGCGCGCCAAAGGCGGCCGCATTGCGGAACAGGCCGCCCATATTGTCGTGATTGCCGACGCCGCAGGCCACGACGAACACATCATCCGCTCGCACGTCGCACAGCAGGGCCTCGACGGAAGCCGTCGCCGGCTTCTCCCCCAGGGCCAGGATGCCGCGGTGCAGGGCGAAGCCCGCGATCCCGTCGAGCACCGCCTGGGAAGCCGCATAGACGGGAACGTCGGCCGGAAGGATCGCGATCACGTCCGCCAGCGCCTCGACGCGCTTCTGCGCCAGCAGGATCGCGCGTGGACGGCAGCGTGAAGCGGCGGAGGCCAGAACGCGCAAGACCACCTCGCCCTCGGCCACGAACAGTCCCTCTCGGCCGGTCAGGTCCCGTTCGCGGATGTGGCGAAAGCCGGCGATCCTCGGATCGTCAGGGTCATGGATGGAGATCGTGCGCATTCGTCATTTTCCCCATTGCACGAATCGAACGGCCGCTGCTATAGGCCCGCCTCCCGAGCAGTTCCGCGGTAGCTCAGTGGTAGAGCAGCCGACTGTTAATCGGCTGGTCGTAGGTTCGAATCCTACCCGCGGAGCCACTCGGGATTAGTCGCCAACGAGATCGGCGGCGCCCCCTTCCCTTCACATCCGATCGCTCACCGCCGCCTTTCGCATGCGGCGACGACCTCGGCCTGTCGATCAGGTGACGCGGCGTTTCTCCAGCTTTCGCGCCAGGGTGCGGCGGTGCATGCCCAGGCGGCGGGCGGCCTCTGAGATGTTGAAATCGGTCTCAGCCAGGGTCTCGTGAATGCGTTCCCATTCCAGAGTCTTGATGGAGGTGGGGCGAGTAGTCAGCGGCGTATCGGCGTCGCCTGCAGCCTTGCCGAAGGCGGCCTCGATGTCGTCGGTGCTGGCCGGCTTGGCCAGATAGTGGCGGGCGCCCAGTTTGATGGCCTCCACCGCCGTCGCGATACTGGCGAAGCCGGTCAGAACGACGATGTTCATCTCGGGGTCCAGTGCATGCAGGGTGGAGACGCAGGCCAGGCCCGAGGCGCCCCCCAGTTTCAGATCCACTACGGCGAAGCCGGGCCGATGCGTCTTCAAAACCTCGCCCATCTGGTCGGGGCCGTCGGCGCTGACGACAGTGTAGCCGCGACGCTCGAAGGATTTCCGCAGGGTGCGCGAAAAGGACTCGTCGTCCTCGACGATCAACAGCACGGGGGCTTCATCGCTCATGGAAGTTCTCCAGCAGAATTATCCTCCGGCGCCAGTACGTCGATCGGGACGGTCAGCCGCACCTCTCCCCCGCCTGCGGCGGGATTGGACGCTTCGACCACGCCGCCGAGGGAGCGGATCACATTGACCAGCAGAAACAGGCCCAGGCCCGCGCCAGGGCGATCCTTCGTCGTATTATAGGGCTTGCCCAGCCGCTCAAGAACCGTGGCGGGAAAGCCCGGCCCATTATCCCGCAGCGTGACCTGCAAACAGCCTTCGGTCACCGTGGGCGTGACGATGACCCGCCGCGCGCCCGCCTCGACCGAATTGTCGAACAGGACGCTCAGAACCTGTCGCAGGGCCGGGTCGGCGATGATCCGTGGATCGAGTCCGTTCCACGGCGTCAGCTCCACCTTCACGCGGCTGTCCCGCGCGCCCCAGCCGTCGGCGACCTCGCGCAGAAATCGCACCAGGGTGGTTTGGGTCGGCGCCTGTCCCCTCGCCTCTCCCGCCGACATCAGAATACCGGTCACGATGGATTTGCAGCGCTCCACCTCGGCCTGCATCACCTCCATGTCCTGGGTCAGATCGGCGTTGGCCTTCAGCAGAGGCATGCGACGCCAGTCGCTGAGGATGACCGAGAGGGAGGCCAGGGGCGTCCCCAGCTCATGGGCCGCCCCGGACGCGAGCAACCCCATGCGGACGATGTGGTCCCGCTCGGTCGCCTGCTGCCGAATGTCCGCAAGATAGGCGTCCCTGGCTCTCAGATTCTCGGTGATCCGGGTGATGAAGAGCACCAACAACACCGCGATCAGCAGAAAACAGATCAGACCGCCCGCCAAATAGAGGCTTAAGCCCCCGCCATGCTCCCCAGGGAGGTCGAGCGGCCGGTTGAACAGACCCAAGCCTGCGAAACACAGGCTGGTCACGACGATCAGCGACCAGGCATAGGCCGGCGCCAGAAGCACGGCGCCCAGGACCACCTGCAAAATATAAAGGGCGACGAACGGATTGGTCGAGCCGCCGGTCAGGAACAGTTGCCACGTCAGGGCGGCGACGTCGGCGAGAAGCGCCAGCATCAGTTCCTGATCGGATATGGCGTCGCGCCTCTGGGTCAATGGAATGCTGATCAGGTTCACCACCACCAGACCGGCCGGGGCGATCAGCAGCCAGCCGATCGGAACCCGAATATCCATGACGAAGTGGACGATCAGGATGGTGGCGATCTGTCCCGCCACGGCCAGCCATCGCAACTGCACCAGAAGGCGAAGATTGCGGCGGTTTACGGCTTCCTGAGACACCGCCGTCTCGCGCCAGTCGCCCATTCCGAACAGGCGCTGCAAGACCGAATTCATGGCGCCGCCCGTCGGCGTCGCGTTTCGCGCGCCAACACGCCGTATCCGACCAGGGTCAGCAAGGCCATGCCGAACCAGGTGAGGGCGTAGACGAGATGAGAGTTCGGAAAGGCGATAACTGTCAATCCGCCGCGCGGCCATCCGTCCGGGTTCGGTCGGGCGTCGGCGTCGATGAAATAGGGTGCGGCGTTCGACAGGCCGCGCGCCGCCGCAATGGCCGCGACGTCGCGCGAATACCAGCGCCCCGCGCCGGGATCATTGGCGCGAAGAAAGCCGCCTCCGGGCTCGGTGACGCGCAAAAGACCCACGACGGTCTGCGGACCGCCCACCTGCGCGCCGCTTCGAGTCTCGGGCGCGCGCCTCTCGGGGGTAACGAAGCCCCGGTTGACCAGAACGGTGAAGCCTTGCGTCGTTCGCAGCGGCGTCAGAACCCAGAAGCCGGCGCCATAGTCGGTCACCGCCTGAACCAGGGTCTCGCGGCCATGATCGAACACGCCGCGGACCATGACCCGTCGGTACTGATCATTGGCCTGAGACAGCGTCGCCCAGGCGGCGGGGCCCGGCGCCGGTTGAGGGGCGGCGTGAACACGGGCGTCCACCTGTGCGATCAGCTCGGTCTTCCACCTCAGCCGCTCGAGCTGCCAGACGCCAAGGGCGACGAAGCCGGCGAACAGCAGGGCCGCCCCTAGCCCGGCCCAGAGGAGAACCGGGGAAGTACGCCGCACGATGGACTGCCGGGCCTGGATGGTGGTCTCCTAGCCGTCCTCTCAGGAGGACATCTGGCTCATGTCATGGGTGGAGGGCATCATATTGGTGTTCAAATGATACATGACCCACAGCGAGCCCGACAGGGCGATGACCACGACGATGATCGTGAAGATCAGGGCCAGCATGGTCCAGCCCCCTTCGGACTTCGAATTCATGTGCAGGAAGTAGATCATGTGGACCACGATCTGCACCACGGCGAAGGCCATGACGATCAGGGCGGTGGCCTGGGTCGGCAGGACCCCGGTCATGACCAGCCAGAAGGGGATGGCCGTCAGGATCACCGACAACACAAACCCGATGAGATAGCTCTTGAAGGAGCCGTGATTATGCCCCTCGTGGCCCAGGTGGTCGGTGTCGTGGGACTCCGGCGAGTGGTCGTTCTTGTCGGCGCTCATCGAACCATGCCCAGCAGATAGACGAAGGTGAAGACGCCGATCCAGATGACGTCGAGGAAGTGCCAGAACATCGACAGGCACATCAGGCGGCGCTTGTTGGCGGGGATCAGCCCCTTCCCGCTGACCTGGACCATCAGCGTCACCAGCCAGATGATGCCGAAGGTCACGTGCAGGCCGTGGGTGCCGACCAGGGTGAAGAAGGCCGACAGGAAGGCGCTGCGTTGCGGCGTCGCGCCTTCATGGATCAGGTGGGCGAACTCGTAGAGCTCGATCCCCAGGAAGGCCAGACCAAACAGGCCAGTGACGGCGAGCCAGATCAGCGTCTGGCGCGTCTTGTTCTTGTCCATCGCCAGCATGGCGAAGCCGTAGGTGATCGACGAGAACAGCAGCATGGCGGTGTTGACCGCTACCAGCTCCAGGTCGAACAGCTCCTTCGGTCCGGGACCTGCGGCATAGTTGCCCCCCACGACGCCGAACACGGCGAACAGCATCGCGAAGATGAGGCAGTCGCTCATCAGATAGAGCCAGAAGCCCAGCATGGTGCTGGAGCCTTCCTCGTGATGCGGCTCCTCTTCCAGGTGGAAGACGTTCGGGTCGTCGATCTTGATCGCCGTCGCGCTCATGGATCAGGCCTCCGTTCCGGCCAGGAGGCGGGTGCGCGCCTCTTCGGTCGCGCGGACCTCATCCGCAGGGATGTAGTAGTCGCGCTTGTAGTTGAAAGTATGGGCGATCGAGACCGCCAGCACGCCCAGGAAGCTTAGCGCCGCCAGCCACCAGATGTACCAGACCAGGGCCAGACCCATCACCAGGCACAGGCCGGAGATGATGACGCCGGCGCCCGTGTTCGAGGGCATGTGGATGGCCTTGTAGCCGCTCAGCGGGCGCTGATACTTCTTCTTTTTCATGTCCCACCAGGCGTCGGCGTCATGGACGACGGGGGTGGAGGCGAAGTTATAGGCCGGCGGCGGCGAAGAGGTCGCCCATTCCAGCGTCCGGCCGCCCCAAGGGTCGCCGGTCGTGTCGCGCAGCTTGTCGCGATTGATGATCGAGACCGCGAACTGGATGAACATGGCGGCGATGCCCAGGGCGATGACGCCCGCGCCGATGGCCGCGATCACGAACCAGATCTGCAGCGACGGATCGTCGAACACGCGCATCCGGCGCGTCACGCCCATCAGACCCAGAACGTACAGGGGCGCGAAGGCCAGCCAGAAGCCGGGCACCCAGCAACAGAAGCTGACCATCCCCCAGAACTTGTCCAGCTTGAAGCCGAAGGCCTTGGGCCACCAGAAGTTGATGGCGGCGAACAGGCCGAACAACACGCCGCCAATGATGACGTTGTGGAAGTGGGCGATCAGGAACAGCGAGTTGTGCAGCACGAAGTCGGCCGGCGGCACCGCCAGCAGCACGCCCGTCATACCGCCGATGACGAAGGTCAGCATGAAGGCGACCAGCCACATCATCGGCAGTTCGAAACGAATGCGGCCACGATACATGGTGAACAGCCAGTTGAAGATCTTCGCGCCCGTCGGGATCGAGATGATCATCGTGGTGATGCCGAAGAAGGAGTTCACCGAGGCGCCTGAGCCCATGGTGAAGAAGTGGTGCAGCCACACCAGGTAAGACAGGATGGTGATGACGACCGTGGCGTAGACCATGGAGGTGTAGCCGAACAGCTTCTTGCCCGAGAAGGTCGAGGCGATCTCCGAGAAGACCCCGAACAGCGGCAGGATCAGGATGTAGACCTCCGGGTGACCCCAGATCCAGATCAGGTTCACGTACATCATCGGATTGCCGCCGAAGTCGTTCGTGAAGAAGTTGGTGCCGACGTAACGGTCCAGCGTCAGCAGGGCCAGGACGGCGGTCAGGACCGGGAAGGACGCCACGATCAGCACGTTGGTGCACAGCGAAGTCCAGGTGAAGACCGGCATCTTCATCATGCCCATGCCGGGCGCGCGCATCTTCACGATGGTGGCGATCAGGTTGATGCCGGACAGGGTGGTCCCCACCCCCGCGATCTGAAGCGCCCAGATATAGTAGTCGACGCCGACGCCGGGGCTGTAGCCGATGCCCGAGAGCGGCGGATAGGCCAGCCAGCCCGTCCGGGCGAACTCGCCGACGAACAAAGAGGCCATGACGATGACGGCGCCGGCCGTCGTCATCCAGAAGCTGAAGTTGTTCAGGAAGGGGAAGGACACGTCGCGCGCGCCGATCTGCAGGGGCACGACATAGTTCATGATGCCCGTCACCAGCGGCATGGCCACGAAGAAGATCATGATCACGCCGTGGGCGGTGAAGATCTGGTCATAGTGGTGGGCGTTCAGATAGCCCTCGGATCCGCCGAAGGCCATGGCCTGTTGCAGGCGCATCATGATCGCGTCGGCGAAGCCGCGCACGAACATGATCAGACCCAGGATCATGTACATGATCCCGATCTTCTTGTGGTCCACGGTGGTGAACCACTCCTTCCAGAGATAGCCCCACAGTTTGAAATAGGTCAGGGCGCCCACCAGGGCGGCCCCGCCGAGCACGACGACGACCATGGTCGCGAGCACGATCGGCTCATGCGGCAGGGCCTCGAGCGTCAGCCGCCCGAAGATAAGGGGAATGAGGGTGTCAGCGTTCATCGACTGTGTTCGCTCAAGCGTTGGGGGCGGAACGGACGTCGGTCGAAACCGCCCCCGTCGATTGTTGTGATCGGGACAGCGCCGCCATCGGCTGTCCCTGAAGCGACAGGCCCTGCCTCATCAAAGGAGCCAGGCTGACCGGGGCGCTGACCGAATCCAATTCAGCGCGGCGAATACGCTCTGCGGCGGCCGCCTCGGCCTGCAAGGGGGTGCAGATGGTCATCACATAGCTGTCGTCAGAGCCGAAGATGGCGGCGTTCTTCCCGCGGCCGGCGTACTTGTCGTAGACCAGCGGCATGGTGTTGCGCACCGAAGCCATGGTGAGGCCGCCCTTGCGGTCGATCTCCATCATCTCGCCCATGCACATCTTGCCGGGCTCGACGCACATATTGAGGATGGCGTCCCACAGGCCGCCTTCGACATTGGCGAAATAGAGGGCAGGGACCTTTTCGCTGGGCTTTTCCAGATCCAGATAACGTTCACGGTCTAGAACCTGGCCGCCGCGCCGCACGCCGGCGATCCAACCGTCGAAACCGGCCTGATCGACCCCGTGGAAGACGAAGCGCATGTGCGAGAAGCCGTCGCCCGAATAGTTGGCCGAAAAGCCCTCGTAGTCGCCGGGTCGATTGATCACGGCGTGCAGCTTGGTCTCCATGCCGGGCATGGCGTAGATCTGACCCGCCAGGGCCGGAATATAGAAGGAGTTCATCACCGAGGAGGAGGTGATGTGAAACCGGATCGGGCGATCCACCGGCGCAGCCAGTTCATTGACCGTCGCCACGCCGTACTGCGGATAGATGAACAGCCACTTCCAATCCAGGGCCACCACATTGACCTGCAGGGGCTCGACGTTTTCGGCCACGGCCTGCCCCGGCTTGATCCGGTCGATCGGGCGATAGGGGTCCAGGAGGTGCGTGCCCGCCCAGGTCAGGGCGCCCAGGCAGATGATGATCAGCAGCGGCGCCGCCCAGATCACGACTTCGAGATGGGTCGAGTGGTCCCAGTCGGGCTGATATTCGGCCTCCTTGTTCGACGCCCGGTACTTCCAGGCGAAGAAGACGATCAGAGCCATCACCGGCACGATGATCAGCAGCATCAGCAGGGTCGACACCATCAACAGGTCGCCCTGCTGCTGGGCGACGTCGCCTGCAGGTTTCAGGACGACCAGGTCGCAGGCCGACAGCGCGGCTGCCAGGGGCGCGAGCAGAAGTAGGCGCAGAAGGCGCAAGACGGCTCCAATCGGAAAACGTCGGACAAGGGGGAGGAGTCGCGACGGTTGGCGTTCGAATTCGGCCCGATAGTCAGCTTCGATGCGGAACGACATTGGACAATCTGTCCTATCCCCTCGGACCGCCTTTCATCGCAAAGGGCGCGCGGTCATAATACGGCGTCTGAGCCGTGATCTTCCAATTTTACCCGTTTTACGGAGCGATGCCAGCCCATGTCCGCCTCGACGACCCCCTCGTCAGAGTCGCTGGAACGCGACGCCGCCGCCCTCCATGCCCGTCATGACCATAGCCATGGCAAGGTGGACGCCGGGGAGATCGCCATTGGTGTGATCATCGGCCGCACGTCGGAGTTCTTCGACTTCTTCGTCTACGCCATCGCCTCGGTCGTGGTGTTCCCGCAATTGATCTTTCCCTTTGCCGGTCCGATCGGCGGCACCCTGCTGTCCTTCGCCGTCTTCGCCCTGGCCTTCCTGGCGCGGCCTCTCGGCACCGCGCTCTTCATCGCCATCGACCAGAAGTTCGGGCGCGGCGCCAAGCTGACGACCGCTCTGTTCCTTCTGGGCACTTCGACCGTCGCGGTCGCCTTCCTGCCCGGCTATGAGACGATCGGCATCGCTGCGGCGGTCCTGCTCGCCGTCTTCCGCATCGGCCAGGGCGTCGCCCTGGGCGGCGCCTGGGACGGGCTGGCTTCGCTTCTGGCCCTAAACGCGCCGGAGAACCGGCGCGGCTGGTACGCCATGATCCCGCAGTTGGGCGCCCCGATCGGATTGATCGTGGCCTCCGCCCTGTTCGCCTTCTTCCTGAACACCCTGTCGGCCGCCGACTTCCTGGATTGGGGTTGGCGCTATCCGTTCTTCGTCGCCTTCGCGATCAACGTCGTGGCCCTGTTCGCGCGGCTTCGGATCGTCGTCACCCCCAGCTTCCAGAAGCTGTTCGAGACGCGCGAACTTCAGCCGGTGCCGGTCCACACCGCTGTTAAGGCCGAGGGTCCGCGCATCGCCATCGGCGCCTTCGCGCCCCTGGCCAGCTTCGCCATGTTCCACATGGTCACCGTCTTCCCCCTGTCCTGGGTCTTCCTGTTCACGCAGGAGACGCCGGTGCGCTTCCTGCTGATCGAAATGGTCGGCGCCGCCTTCGGTCTTCTGTCCATCCTGGCCTCGGGTCTTCTGGCTGACCGTTACGGCCGCCGGACCCTGCTGGCGATCACAGCCGCCGGCATCGCCGCCTTCTCGGGCTTTGCGCCTCAACTGTTGAACGGCGGCGCGATCGGCGAGCTGACCTTCATGATCTCCGGCTTCATCCTGCTGGGCCTGTCATTCGGCCAGGCCTCGGGTCCGGTGGCCTCCAGCTTCTCCCTGGCGAACCGCTATACGGCCTCGGCCCTGACGTCAGATCTGGCTTGGCTGTTCGGGGCCGGGTTCGCTCCCCTCGCCGCCCTGTGGATCTCCAGCCAGTTCGGCCTGATCGCCGCCGGCGCCTATCTGCTGTCCGGCGCAATCTGCACCCTGGTCGCCCTGTGGCTGAACCGCGAGCTGGCCCGCAGCGCCTCGGATAAGCAACGGGCCGCAAAGGCCTGATCATAAACCGGCCTGACCTTCCAACCCCGGTCCGCCCTGCGGACCGGGGTTCTTACTGCGTAAAGGCCAAACCCAGAGCCTTTCATGCAAAACGGGCGATGCCTAAGCATCGCCCGTTCGGCCGCACGATGGACGGGAAGGCCCGTCGATCAGAAGCGGTAGCGCGCCCCGATGTAAATCTGGCGGCCGGTGTGGTGGTAGACATAGGTGCTGTCGCGGGATCCGCCCAAGTCGCCGTGGTTCTGACGGTTTTCCTCGTCCGTCAGATTCAGCCCCTCAACCGACAAGCTGAGGCTGTCCGTCAGATTGTAAGAGGCGGAGGCGTCGATCGTCGTCGTCTCAGACTTGCCCTGGAACGGAATCAGACCCGCCGCGCCGTTTGAACCCGGGACATTCTGGTAATAGGCGTCGCGGTAGGCGGCGGATATCCGCGCGTTCAGCTTGCCGTCGTCGTAGTAGAGGGTGGCGTTCCAAGCCTCGGGCGACAGGTTCACCAGGTCCTCGGTCACGATGACGGCGCAGCTCGCCGTGGTGCAGTAGTCGATCTCAGACTCGACGTGGGTATAGTTCAGCAGTGCGCCGATATTGGACAGCGGCCCCGGCAGGAAGCTGAAGGTCTGCTGGTAGCTGATTTCAAACCCCTTCAGCGGTCCACCCTTCGTATTGGTGGGGGTGCTGAACACATAGGGCGAACCGGGCGGCCGGGTGGAGACCGCCGGGAAGGCCACAGGATTGAGCGCCGTCAGTTCGCCGTAGGTCAGGGTCTGCTGGGTCGTCTGCACGAAGGTGGAGATGTCCTTGTAGAAATAGGCGAAGGACAGCAGGGCTTCGGGCGCGAAATAATATTCGACCGACAGATCATAGGTCTTGGCGCGATAGGGCTCCAGTTCGACGTTTCCAAGCGAGGCGGTGTTGCTCGACGCGTTGACCGCGCTCAGCGCAAACACCGGAACAAGGCTGGTGACCGGCGGACGCGACATCACCTTGGCGGCGCCGAAGCGGACGATCAGGTCCTCCATCGGCTCAACCGCGACGTTCAGCGACGGCAGGGTGTCGTCGTACTCGTTCTCGCCCGTCACCGGCGTCGCCACCCCGCCGACGTTCGAATAGCCCAGGGCTTCGACCTCGGTCTTGACCTGACGCACGCCGACATTGCCGCGGACCGGCAGGCCCATGATCTCCAGATTCCAGTCCGCCTGAACAAAGCCGCCCGTGTCGGTCTCCGTCACCTCGCGCCAGTTGCCGTAGGTAGAAGGGTTGCCGTTCAACCCGACCAGACGGAAGTCGCCGCCGGCCACCCCGGTGTCGCAGTTGCAACGATAATCCCAGACGGTCTGCAGCGCCTCCAGGTCCGGACGGATCCAGGATGTCGCCGCCCCGGCGGGCAGGTCCAGATTCTTGCCGAACCCGGTCCGCAGATCCGTCACATCCGCCATGGTCACCCCAGCCGGAAGCGCCGGCGCGCCATTCGCCACACGCGCAAAGGCCCGGCTGCTTGATTCATATTCCTTGCGGCTGACGCCCGCCTTCAGCGTCAGGCGCTCGCTCAGCTCGAACGCGAAATTGGCTTCGCCGGTGGTGTAGACATTGTCCTGAAAGTTGGCGCTGGAGCGCAGCTCGGACCGGGGCTGGGCGCCGGTCGGGCCGACGATGGACCATTGCGTCGGATCGGTGACGTCAAAGCCCCAGTTGATGGCCGGAAGATTGCGATTTTCCCGGAAATCATAGGAGTAGCCGTCGACATTCTGTCGGTCGATGATGGCGCTGACCTGCACCGGATTGCCGAAGCTCGATTCCGCGCGCCCAATCAGGCCGTTGAACCTCAGTCGGTCCGAGAACTCGTGTTCGACCGCAAAGGTCATCTGTTTGAACTCAGTCTCCAGGACGTCGAACCGCTGCTCGCTGCGGATGTCCATGTCGTCGAGCCGGGCATAGGTCATCTCGCCGGTGTCGGGATCGATTGCAAAATCGACGATATCCACCTGGGGCTTGCCGCCTTGATCCGCCCCTCGACTGAGGGACCAGGCTTGCAGGAAGTTCTCGCTGCGGGTCGAATCCAACTTAGAGTAGAGCATATCCAGGGTGAACAGGGTCGGCCCGTTGCCGGGCCGCGCCTGAAGCGAAAGGGTCGCGCCGAGCCGCTCTTGACCATGTTCAAGGCTGCCGTAGCGCGGAATACGCGGATGATAGGTGTTCGCCGGGCTGGGCAGGACGCTGCCGTTCTGGAAACCCCCGTCGGCGCTGGCCGGGCCCCAACGGACGGAGCTGAAGCCTTCTTCGAGGCTCTCACGTTCGCTGTAGGCGATGGAAAACAGGGCGCCCAGCTGATCGTCGGCCCAGGTGTTGGAGATCAGGCCCGCGAAGCGGGGGCTCCAGTCTTCCGACAGGTCATTGTAGCCGTACTGGCCAGACAGCGCGCCTTGGAAGCCCATCTTGTCGAAGGGTCGGCTGGTCCGAAGGTCCACCGTGGCCCCCAATGAGCCCTCCTCCACCTCGGCCGAGGAGGTCTTGCGCACCGTGATATTGTTGAAGAGCTCCGAGGCGAAGACGTTGAAATCGAAGCCCCGCCCTCGGTTGACGCCGCCGGAAGAATCGGTCGCCCCGGTGGAAGCCTGGGCTTCGATGCCGTTGATCCGCGTCCGGGTGAACTCCGAACTTAGACCCCGGACGGTCAAGGTGCGGCCTTCGCCGGCGTCGCGGTCAATGGACACGCCGGGAATACGCTGGATCGACTCGGCGAGGTTGGTGTCAGGGAAATCAGCGATGTCTTCGGCCGAGATGGCGTCCACCACGCCAGCCTCGCGTCGCTTGATATTCAGGGCGTTCTGAAGGCTGGCCCGAAAACCGGTGACCACGATCTCATCAACCTCAGTGGCGTTCTGCGGCTGGGGCGCCGTCTCGGTCGCCTGAGCGGCGGCGTCGTGCGCCATCAGCGCGAGGGTCAAGGCGCCGAGCGATGCGGTCGCGGTCAGGGCGCGTTGGGCGAATTTCTGGCGTGGGGTCATTTGGTTTTCTCCTCCCGTTCATGGCCCTCGGAGATCAACCGCCTCCGTTCAGCCGCCCGCTGCTGGCGGACGACACCGGTGTCAGCTTTGGTTTGCCAAAGTACTGCTACCGGTGTCATAGTTGTTGTACGCACAGTCGCCTTTCTATTGCAAGACGGACGTCTGACGGGTTTTCGAGGCCCGCGCATCATAGGCAAGGCGGCCTTGCCGACCATTACCGACCGGGCGACAGAACACCGGCGACAGGGAAGGACATCAGGTTGAAGCAGCCCCTCTCCAGCAGTTCCGCAGGACAGACGCCCATGACGCGGCGAACGGCCTTAGCGGCGGGTTTGTCCGCCGCCGTTATAGCGCAAACGGCGACGGCAGGGCCGCGCGCCTCGGCGCCGCGCGTGACGACGACGGCTGGGCCCGTCCTCGGTCTGCGGGAAAGGGAGCTCAGCGTCTTCAAGGGGATTCGCTACGGAGCCCCAACACGGCGATTTCGGCCGCCCGAACCGCCCGTGCCTTGGCGGACGCCGGTCCTCGCCGTCCAGTTCGGCGCCGCCGCTCCCCAACGCGGGGATGAACCCAACCAAAGCGAAGACTGCCTCTTCTTGAACGTCTGGACCCCCGGCGCCGACGCCGCTCGGCGGCCGGTGATGGTCTATATCCACGGCGGCGCCTACGCCACCGGCTCGGGCTCGCATCCCCTCTATGACGGCTCGCGACTGGCCGCAGAGGAGGACGTGGTCGTGGTCACGCTCAATCATCGCCTCAACGCCTTCGGCTACGCCTATCTGGGGCGGCTCGTTCCGGGCTTTGAAGACTCTGGAAACGTCGGTCAGCTTGACCTGATCCTCGCGCTGCGATGGGTTCGCGACAATATCGCGGCTTTCGGCGGCGATCCCGATCGGATCATGCTGTTCGGCCAGTCCGGCGGCGGCGCGAAGATCGCCACCCTGATGGCCATGCCGGCGGCGGAAGGCCTGTTCCACTGCGCCGCCACCATGAGCGGTCAGCAGGTCACGGCGTCCGGACCGATCAACGCCACCACTCGCGCTGTGACGTGGTTGAAGGCCCTGGGGCTGACACCCGATCGCGCGGCCGAAGCGGCGACCCTGCCGGTGGAGCGCCTGCTCGAAGCCCAGGCGGTGCAGGACCCGATTCTCGGATTCGGCGGGCTGTATTTCGGCCCGGTCCTGGATTTCCGCGCCCTGCCCCGACATCCCTTCTATCCGGACGCCGCGTCCTCGGGTCTCAAGACGCCCATGATCATCGGCAATACGCGCGAGGAGACGCTGGGCTTCATGGGCGACGATCCCAAAAACCAAGACCTGACCTGGGACACGCTGCCGGGCCGATTGACGCCGTCCGTCATGCGGATCGACGTCGCGCCCGAGGTCGTCGTCGACGCCTATCGTCGCATGCATCCCGACTGGTCGCCCGACCAGGTGTTGATCGCCGCGACCACGGCCGGCCGCTCCTGGCGTGGCTCGGTGATCGAGGCCGAGGAACGCGCCAAGGCCGGCGCGCCCGCCTGGGTCTATCAGCTCGACTTTCCCGGCGTCATGGCCTCTGGCCGCAAGGGCGCCTTCCACACGGCGGACATCCCCCTGGTCTTCGGAACTGTCGCCTCGCCCGAATCCCGCGTGAACGGTCCTGGCGCCGAGACCGTCTCAGCGGCCATGCGAAAGGCATTCGCCGCCTTGGCGCGGGACGGTGATCCGAACCACCCGGGCCTGCCGCGCTGGGACCGTTACGAACTGCCACAGCGCCAGACTCTGCTGTTTGATGTCGAGCCACGCATGGCGAACGATCCCAGGGGCGACGAGCGCGCCTTCTTCGCCGCCATTCCCTATATCCAGCCCGGAACCTGACCCGCCTAGAGCGGCACGTTCAGCCGACCGGCCCAGGCCCGGACCAAGTCAGGCCAGACCTGGGCGGGCCGGCCCTGGATCAGACGTACGCCGAAGCCGTGGCCGCCTTCTTGAAAGAGGTGTGCCTCCGTCGGCACGGCCGCAGCCTTCAGCGTCCTCAACAGTTGAAGGCTGTTCTCGACCGGGACCGCCAGGTCGTCCATGGCGTGAAGCATGAAAACCGGCGCGGCGTCCCGCCAATCCATCGCCTCCAGAGAATAGGCCCTGATCTGGTCCGCTGCAGGAGCCTGGCCCAGCAGATGGGTTCGCGAACCCTGGTGGGCGTGGGGGTCAGCCATGGTGGCCACCGGGTACATCAAGACCGTCAGGTCGGGCCTTAGCGAAACGGCGTCTTCGGCGTCGATGGCGGGATAGGTCTCATCGCGCCTGGCGCTGAGCAATCCTGCGAGATGCCCGCCCGCAGAGGCCCCGAGGACGCCAATCCGCGCCGGGTCCACTCCATAGACGTCCGCGCGGGAGCGGATCAGCCGCATCGCCCGTTGCGCATCCTGTAGCGGGGCGTCCGGCCCGGCGGCCCAACCATCCGCCGGAAGTCGGTAGCGAAGCACGAAACAGGTCGTACCGGTCGCCGCGAAGACGCGGGCGACGTCGTAGCCCTCTTTGTCGAGAACCGCCCAACGGTAGCCGCCGCCCGGAATCAACAGCAGGGCCGAGCCGTTGGGTCGTGCCGGCCGAAAGACCGTCAGCATAGGATCATCGGTGTACTGGGCGTAGCGGTCGTGAAAAGCCGGATCGGTCGAACGCTCCGGCACGATCGGCGTGAGCCGCACCCCCTCCCCGCCCGGCGCGCCGCGGGGCCACAACCGGATCGTTTCGTCGGGGTCGGGCGGCGCGGCCGCCTGCCGCTCTCCAGCAGAGAAAGCCTCGGCCGCCGCCGGTCGTCCGAAGGCCAGGCCGCCTGCGGCCAAGACCAGGCCGAGCAGATGTCTTCGAAGCAGCTTCATCTCTTCATCCAAAAAGAAGCGGCCGGACGAGTGATCGTCCGGCCGCGCTTTGATCAGACCTTGGCCGGAGCGTACTTCGGCGAAAGCAGATGCACCACCAACAGGGCGATCAGATAGGCTGAAGCCGCCACGATGAAGATCGGCGTATAGGTGCCGATCTGCTCCAGCACATAGCCGGCGTACTTCGCCATCGCCATGCCGCCGATGGCCCCCAACATGCCCCCGATCCCGACGACCGAACCGACCGCCGAGCGCGGGAAGACGTCGCCCGGCAGGGCGTAGAGATTGGCCGAAAAGCCCTGGTGGGCCGCAGTGGCCAAACCGATGATGCCGACCGCCACCCAGAGGTTGGACGCCATGGCGGCGAAAGCGACCGGGACGGCGCACAGGGCGCAGATCAGCATGGTGATCTTGCGGGCCCTATTGACGCTCATGCCGCGGTGCATGAAGCGAGACGACAGCCAGCCGCCGCCGACCGATCCCACGTCCGACAACAGGTAGATGGCGACCAGCGGGGGGCCGAAGGATTTCAGATCAAGTCCGTAGGTTTTGCCGAGGAAGTCCGGCAGCCAGAACAGGAACATCCACCAGATGGGGTCGATCAGGAACTTGCCCAGGGCGTAGGCCCAAGTTTCCTTGACGCCCAACAGCTTGGTCCATTTGACCTTTTCAACGACATCGGCAGGATCCTGCTCGATATAGGCCAGCTCGGCAGCCGACAGCCGCTTCTGTTCGCGCGGCCGGCGATAGACCAGGAGCCAGATCGGCAGCCAGATTAGGCCCAGCAGGCCGGTGATGACGAAGGCCAGTTGCCAGCCGAAGGCCAGAACCAGACCCGGAACGATCAGGGGCGTGACAATGGCGCCGATATTGGTGCCCGCGTTGAACAGGCCCGTCGCCAGGGCGCGTTCCTTCTTTGGGAACCACTCGGCGACGGCCTTGATGCCTCCAGGGAATCCGCCGGCCTCGCCGACGCCCAGGAGCATGCGCGCCATCATGAAGTGCGACAGATCCCGCGCCGCGCCGTGCAGGATGTGGCCGATCTGCCAGATGCCGAATGCCACGCCCAAGCCCCAGCGCGCGCCGACGCGGTCCATGATCCGGCCCCAGAGCAGATAGGCCACGGCGTAGGAGGCCTGGAACCAGAAGACGATGTCGGCGTAGTCGGTCTCCGACCAACCGAACTCGGTTGACAGCATGGGCTTCAAGAAGCCGATCATCTGGCGATCGACATAGTTGATGACCATGGCTGCAAACAGCAGCCACATGATGATCCACCGATACTTGCCCGGCGACGGCGCCTTGATCTCAATCGGTCCTGCGCTTGACGCGTCGGTCATGATTATTCCCGTTCCTGATGGTTCCTCACGCGTCCCGGCTCTCTCGTCCCTCAACGGCGGCCAGGTTGACGTGTTTAAGAAGATTACTGCGCTTCAGCCCTCACGACCGAGCAATGGAGTTCGGCAACGCCCCTGAATACGCATACGGCCTGATCCCCTGCATGGACCCGGTGTACGCCGGTAACGGCGCCGGTGGAGATCAACATGCCGGCCTTCAGCGGTCGGCCCCATCGGGCGCAATGCTCGGCCAAGAAACGGACGGACTCCATTGCGCCGCCCTGAAGCGACGCAGAACCTCCGACACCGACGCTCTCGCCGTTGACGAAGGTTTCGACCTCGATCGCTTCCAGCCGCTCGCGCCAATCCGCCAATTCAGGCCCGATGATCAGGCCGCCGTTGTTGCCGAAGTCTGAGGCGACGACTGCGGAGCCCAGGTCATTGATCGCCGACAAGGGGCTGCCCGCCAGCTCGACGCCCACGAAGATCTTGTCGATCGCCGCGACGGCGTCCGCCAAGCTCCAATCCGTTTTGTCGGGGTCCAGATCATGACCGATGCGGGCGATGAACTCGGACTCGACGGCTGCAAAGCCGCCCTCGATCTCCGGCAACGCCGTCGCGGCGCCTTCAGCGCTCGCCCAAACATTGCGTGCAAAGATGGCGCCGGCCAGTCGGTGAACCCCCAACTCCGGCTGCTGTGAAGGCGGCACTCCGCCGACCTTCCATCCGACGACCTTGTCGGGAAACCGCTCTATGGCGGCGGACTGGATCGCATAGGCCTGGGCCATGTTTTCGGGAATCCGACCTGGATAGTCCGGCGTGGCGCGGCAGGCCAGTCGCGCCGCCACGAACCGCGCTGCGATCTTATCCGGCTCCACGGCGACAGAGGCCGTCCCGATTTCGGCGATCGGCGTCGCGCTCATGACGCGACGCTCACGAATGAATAGGTGCGGATCAAGGTAAGGCCTCGCAAACAGGCCGCGATAAGAGCGAGGGAGGAAACCGGTGTCAATGCGCTTTGAAGAGGTTTGTAGCGTCCGACGCGAGTCGGCGTTATGGCTGAAGCTCGACAAGAAGGAAGGAGCCGCACCTTGGCTCAAGACGATCCGCGCCCCGGCAAGACGGCTAAGCGGGCCACCATCAACGACGTCGCCCGCGTGGCGGAAGTGTCCAAAAAGACCGTCTCGCGCGTGATCAACCAGTCGCCGTTCGTGCGCCAGGACACGCGGGAACGAGTCAATGCGGTCATCAAGGCGTTGGGCTTTACGCCCGATCCCCAGGCGCGCGGGCTGGCGTTCCGCCGCTCTTTCCTGATCGGCCTGATCTACGACAACCCCAGTCCGACCTATGTCGTCAATATGCAGCAAGGCGTGCTGGACGCCCTGAAGGGTTCGGGGCTGGAACTTGTCGTCCACCCTTGCAACCGCAACTCCCCTACTCTGCTTGAGGACATCCGAGGCTTCGTGGAGCGGCAAAGGCTCTATGGCGTCATCATGCCCCCGTCGGTGTCTGAGGACGAGGCGGTCATCGCGCTGCTGCGCGAACTGGATTGCCCCTATGTCCGGATCGCCTCGGTGGCCCTGGATGAGCCGGCGTCGATGGTGGTGACGAACGACGGAATAGGGGCGGCTGAGGCGGCGAATCACCTTGCCGACCTTGGCCACCTGCGGATCGGTCTGGTTCGCGGGCCGGACCTGTTCCGATCATCGGCGGTGCGAAGCAAGGGCTTTCTCGACGCCCTGTCGGCGCGCGGGATTCCACTGGCGTCCGAATACGACTTCAAGGGCGCCTATACGTTTGAATCAGGCGTTGAAGCCGGCCACGCCCTGCTTTCCTTGGCCCACCCGCCCAGCGCCATCTTCACCCTCAACGATGACATGGCGATCGGGATCATGCAGGCCGCCCGCGAGCGGGGGCTGGAGCTGCCGCGCGACCTGTCGATCGTCGGGTTCGACGACCTGCCCATGGCCGCGCGGGTCTGGCCGAACTTGACCTCCGTCCGCCTGCCGATTCGCGACATGGGCCGCATGGCGGCCGAGAAGCTTCTGGCGCCCATGCGCGGCGTGGATGCGGCCCAGTTGAAGCAGCCGGAAGTCCGACCTGCTCTCGTGGTGCGGAAATCCGCTATTCCTGCGGCTTGAAAAAGCCTTTCCCAGAGGCGGCCGGCGCAGTTCACGCGCCGGCCGAGCCTTGGCCTTATGCGGGCTCCAAAGCCTTCGCGCCGCTTAGAACGCCCTTCAGATAATCACGAATACCTTCGTCCGTAGCGTTGGCGAAGAAGTATTCGGAAAACCGCTCGCCCGCGATCGCGGCTTTCAGCAAGTCCTGATCCATCTCCTTCAGCACGGTCAGCATGTCCTTGCAGGATGCGGCCTTCAGATCGCGCAGCACGCCTCGGTTCTTGCGCATGATCTCCGCACGTTCCTTGGGATAGCCCAGGCCGCGCTCGCCCTCGAACAGTTTGCGATACACGTCCTGAAGGTTCAGCTCCGCCGCCCAACCGAACCCCTTGGCATAGGGCATGGAGATGGCGTTTCCGTCATTGATCTGGCCGAACAGGAAGGCGTCGGTCGGATCAATGACCAGGCCGCAGAAGACGCCCGGCATGCTGTTGCAGGCCAGCATCGATCCCATGCCGGTGCCGCAACCGGTCACCACGAAGTCGGCGGCGCCGGAGTTGAGCAGGATGGCGGTCAGCACGCCGTTCATCACATAGGTCAGCGACGCCTTATCCTCGGCGGCGTACATTCCATAGTGGAACACCTGATGCCCCAGCGGCTCCGCGACGGCGGACAGAGCCGCATGCACCGTCTCGCTTTTTGCGGCCTGGCTGTTTTCGATAATGAGCGCGATCTTCATGGGGACTCCTCAAGGCGAGTTCAGGCGACATCGAACCATGTCGCGCGATTATGGGCTAATGGATTGCATCATAATATGACACCGGTTACCTAGTCCACATGGGGAGAGATGCAAGGTCACCCGGATCGATTTCGCGGCGAGGCTGACAGAGCGGAACATTCGCCCTTGCCGCATCACACCCGCTAAACGGCGTCGCAAAAGGCGCAGACCAGAGGAAACACAATATGACCACTCCATTCGACCTCACCGGAAAAGTCGCCCTGGTCACCGGCGGCAATGTGGGCTTGGGCCAGGGAATCGCTCTGGCTCTGGCGGAAGCCGGCGCCGACATCGTTTCGGTCGCCCTGTCGGATTCCGACGACACGGTCGCCAAGCTGAAGGCCATGGGACGCCGCGCTCATGCGGTCAGCGCCGATCTGACCTCGATCGAACCGGTCGAGCGCGTGGTTCAGGAAACCCTTGAGGCGATGGGCCGGATCGACATCCTGGTCAACAATGCGGGCCTGATCCGCCGCGCCGACGCCGTGGACTTCACCGAGGCCGACTGGGACCTGGTGATGAACATCAATCTGAAGACCGTCTTCTTCCTCAGCCAGGCCGTGGCCCGTCACTTCATCAAACAGGGCGAAGGCGGCAAGATCATCAACATCGCCTCCATGCTTTCCTTCCAGGGGGGCATCCGGGTGCCCTCCTACACCGCCTCCAAGTCGGGCGTGGCCGGCCTGACCAAGCTGATGGCCAACGAATGGGCGCCGCACGGCATCACCGCCAACGCCATTGCGCCTGGGTATTTCGCCACTGCCAACACTCAGGCGCTGCGCGAGGACCCCGTCCGCTCGGCTGAAATCCTGGGCCGCATCCCGGCCGGCCGCTGGGGCGAGCCTTCGGACCTCGGCGGGGCCGCCGTCTTCCTGGCGAGCCGAGCGTCCGACTATGTCCAAGGCGCCATCCTGCCGGTCGACGGCGGTTGGCAGGCGCGCTGAGCGACGGCTAGTCTGAAGCATGACCCACAGCGCATCTCCCCGCCGCATCCTCTGCTTCGGCGAGATGCTGCTGCGGTTTTCGCCCAATCAGCACGAGTTGCTTCTGCAGTCTCCCGCCCTGACGGTCCGTCCAGGGGGCGCGGAGGCGAATGTCGCGGTCTCCCTGGCCCAATTCGGCGCCCCCACGGGTTTGGCGACAGTCTTGCCCGACAACGTCCTGGGTCGCGCCGCGCGTGACGAAGTGCGCCGACACGGCGTCGATACCTCGACGGTCGTGTTCAAGGCCGGTCGAATGGGCCTGTACTTCCTCACCCCTGGGGCCGTAAGGCGCCCATCGGAAGTCCTGTACGACCGCGCCGGCTCCGCCTTCGTCGAACATGTCCATACGGCGTTCGATTGGGACGCCTTGCTGGACGGGGTGGAATGGCTGCACGCGTCCGGCGTCACGCCGGCTACGGGCCCTAACGGCTCGTCCGCCGCCGTCGCCCTGATAGACGCTGCGGCGCGCCTGGGGGTTAAGGTCAGTTATGACGGCAACTTCCGCGGAAAGCTGTGGGAGCAATGGGACGGCGATCCCCCGAGGGTCTTGGGCGGCATGCTGAGCGGCGCGACCCTGGCCTTTGCTGACGATCGTGACTTCGGCCTGGTGCTGAGGACGCGGTTCGACGACGCCGACCCGGCCGTCCGGCGTCGCGAGGCCGCAAAGGCCGCCTTCGACGCCTTTCCTCGTCTTCAACGCATCGCCTGCACCCTGCGGGTGCAAGACAGCGTCGCCGACCAGGCGCTTTCAGCGGTGATGCTGACGCGAGACGGTGGACGGATCGTCGAAACGCAGGCGGACGCCCTGCACATGGCCGGTGTCGTGGACCGGGTAGGCGGTGGCGACGCCTTCGCTTCCGGCGTGCTGTTCGGGCTCTGGAGCGGCTGGTCGGATCAGCAGGCGCTGGATTTCGGCTTGGCGGCCGCCGGCCTGAAACACTCGGTTCCGGGCGATTTCAACCTGTTTTCGGCCGATCAGGTGCGGGCGGCCATGGGTGACAACGGGTTCGACATTCGCCGTTAGATCCCAAGCCGGATCCCGTCAAGACTCCCCTAGGAAACCGGTGTCAGTCGTGCTTGATTGAGTCTCCAACCGGCCGCGAAGAGCCGTTTCAGAGGTCCAGGAGTTTCAGCATGCATGCCCCTTCCATGAGCCGTCGCGCCGTCTTGGCCGCCGGCGCCGCCGCCACATTCGTCGCCGCCTCAGCACCCGCCCTCGCTGTCGCCGCCTCGGCGCCTCAGCGGGACGCCATCCTGGCGGGGATGAAGCGGGCCGCACGCTTTATGACCGATGAGGCTGCAGTCGAAGGCGGTTATGTCTGGCAGTATCTGCCCGACTTTTCTCGGCGTTGGGGCGAGCTGGAAGCCGGCCCGACCATGATCTGGGTGCAGCCGCCTGGAACCGCGACCATGGGGCACCTGTTCCTGGACGCCTACCATGCGACCGGCGACGAATTCTATTATGAGGCCGCCAAGTCCGCCGCCGACGCTCTAGTCCGGGGCCAACACCCGGCCGGCGGCTGGAACTATGTCATCGACACGGCCGGCGAGGCTTCGCTGAGGCGGTGGTACGACACGGTCGGCAAGAACGCCTGGCGGTTGGAAGAATTTCATCGCTACTACGGCAACGCCACCTTCGATGACGCGGGTACGGCTGAGGCCTCGCAACTGCTTCTTCGCCTGTACCTCGAAAAGCGAGACCGCAAATATCTGGCGCCTCTGAACAAGGCGATCGATTTTGTCCTCGATAGCCAGTATCCGAACGGCGGCTGGCCTCAACGTTACCCCTTCGTGCAGAATGGCGGCGTCCACGGGCACGCTGATTACACGCCCTACATCACCTTCAATGACGATGTCGCAGGCGAGAATCTGGAGTTTCTGATCTACGCCTGGCACGGACTGGCGCGGAACGGACGCGGCGACTCGCGCATCCTGGATGCGATCAACCGCGGCATGGATATCTTCGTCAGAACCCAACAGCCTCAGCCACAGCCCGCCTGGGGCCTGCAGCATTTCCCCGACACCCTAAAGCCGGCCGGCGCGCGGACGATCGAACCTCAGGCCTTCGTCACCCATGCGACGGGCACCAACATCAAGTCGATGCTCGGCTTCTACCGATTGACCGGGGACCGGAAATTCCTTGACCGCCTGCCTGAGGCCCTGGACTGGCTGGATCAGGTCGCGACCAAGCCGCCGCTCAATACACCGGGGCGAACCCATCCCACCTTCATTCTCGAAGGCGCCAACACCCCGATCTACATCCATCGTCGGGGGTCCAACGTCGCCAACGGCCAGTACTACGCCGACGACAATCCCGAGAATCTGATCGTCCACTACGGTTCGTTCCGGAACGTGGACACGCCCGCTCTTCGCGCGGAGTACGCCCGCCTCTCCGCCCTGCCCGTCGAGGCTGCGACGCAAGGGTCGCCGCTGAAGGCGCGACCGGGCTCTCTACGGCTTCCGACCTATTTCACCCTTCAGGACGTCGATGTCTGGGACATGTCCAGCGACGCCAAACGGCCGTCGCCGGTCAGCGAAAGTCGCGTAGCCGAGGTTCTGGCGGGACTGAATACGCGGGGCTATTGGCCGACGCCGCTGACGACGACGTCGAACCCCTACAGGGGCGACTCCCCGACGGCCGTGACCGGCGGCGAATATCAGATGACACGCGTCGGCGACGTCTGGGACACGTCGCCCTATCGGACCGACTACCCGGTCGAGGGCGTTTCCACCTCGGTCTTCATTCGAAACATGGGCGATCTGATCCAGGCGCTGGTCGCCTGACCGGAGCGGGCGGCCCGAATGATCGGGCCGTCCGGCGTCCGGCCCTTAGAGATAGGCGCCCACCTGCCAAGGGACGAACTCATTGTCGCCGATGCCCAGCGCCTCCGACTTTGAAGGCTCGCCAGAGGCCACGGCCAGCATCTTTTGGAAGATCCGTTCGCCGACGTCGGCCAGGCTGGCGCCCGTAAGCACCGGCGAAGCGTCGATATCCATGTCCTCGTCCATCCAGCGCGCCAATTTGGCGTTGGACGCGATCTTGATCGAGGGCGCCGGCTTGGCCCCGAAGACTGAGCCACGGCCGGTGGTGAAGACGATCAGATTGGCGCCCGAGGCGATCTGGCCCGTCGCCGAACAGGGATCGTAGCCTGGGCTGTCCATGAAGCTGAGCCCCCTGGCCGCCCGCGGTTCGGCATAGCCGATCACATCGTTGAGCGGCGTCGAGCCCGACTTGGCGACGGCCCCCAGAGACTTCTCCAGGATGGTTGTCAATCCGCCCTTCAGATTGCCCGGAGAGGGGTTGTTGTTCAGCTCCATCTGATGCCGCGCCGCATAGTCGCGCCACCAGGCCAGGCGCGCCTGCAGCTTGTCGGCGACGGCCTGTGACGCTGCGCGGCGCAGCAGCAGGTGTTCGGCGCCCCAGATTTCGGGTGTCTCCGACAACAGGGCCGACCCGCCGTGGCTGACCAGCCGATCAACCGCCTCGCCCAAGGCCGGGTTGGCCGTGACGCCGGACCAGCCGTCCGAACCGCCGCACTGAAGGCCGACCGTTAGATGCTCGGCCGACACGGTCGTGCGTCGTGTCTTGGCGGCCTCCGTGATCAGATCGCGAACGATCGCGACGCCGGCCTCGATCGCGCGCGCCGTTCCTCCGGCCTCCTGTATGGTCAGGGCGTGAAGGGTGGGACCGGCGTTCAGCCCCTCATTGGCGAGCCAGGCGGGGATTTGATTGGCCTCGCACCCCAGCCCCACGATCAGCAGGGCGTGAAAGTTGGGGTGGCGGGCATAGCCTCCCAGGGTGCGCTGCAAGAGGGCCACATCGGAAGACAGGGATGAGCCGCCGCATCCCCCCTGGTGGGTGAAGGCGACCACTCCGTCGACACCGTCCGGCAGGCCGTCATCAGGAAAGGCGTCGGCGATGCGGCGCGCCACTGTGGCGGAACAGTTCACGCTGGTGAGCACGCCGATATAGTTTCGCGTCCCCACTCGCCCGTCCGGGCGAACGATCCCCTGAAAGGTCGCGTCAGACCGCAGCGGCGGCGAACGCAGATCCGCCCCCACCTCGGCCTCTCGTCCATCGTCGGTCATCATCAGATTATGGATGTGAACGTGGTCTCCCGGCGCGATCGCCATGCCGGCGCGGCCGATGACCTGACCATAGCGACGAACCACTCCTCCCGCTTCCACAGCATGACGCGCGATCTTATGACCCGTGGGGATGTGGGTGCGCGCGGGGACGTCCAAGCCTTCGGGAGTCTGGCCTTCGGAAATGTCATCCAGGGCGATGGCGACGTCGTCGAGTGAATTTAAGACCAGAATGCGAGACATGATCTAGACCGCCGCCTCCCGCGCCGCCTCGACCGCTCCTTTGCGACACAGCGACAGATAGGCGTCCGTAACCGCCAGGGCGAAGCGGTCGTCCGCCGCCAGGCGCTGCGGAAAAACGGCCGCAAGCCTCAGAAGACTCAGCACCTGGTCGGCTTCATTGTCAGCCTCAGCCAGACGCCGGGCCGTTTCGGCGGCCAGCGGATCATCGACCTCGAAGCGCTCTCCCCCTTCCGTCAAACCCGATTGCCACCTCATCCAGGCCGCTACGCCCAGCGCCGTCGCCTTGATCCCGAGCCCTGCCGCCAAACGATCTGCGGCCGTCGCCAACAGTCGCTGCGGCAGCTTCTGAGAACCGTCGATGGCGATCTGGCGTGTGCGATGCATCAGGGCGGCGTTGCAGAAGCGCGCCATCAGGGCGTTCCGATAGTCGGCGATCACCAAACCGGGCGGCGGCTCCAACGTCGTCTCGACCTCGTCCCACAGGGCTTGGACATAGGTGCGGAAAGACGGCACGCCCACCACCTCATGCACATGTTCGAAGCCGGCCAGGGCCCCCAGGTAGGACAAGGCGGAGTGAGCGCCGTTCAGAAGTCTCAGCTTGGCGTTCTCCCAAGGCTCGACGGACTCCGCCAACTGAACGCCCAGGCCTGGAAAGTCCGGTCGCTCGCCGGCGAAATGGTTTTCGATCACCCACTGGGTGAAGGGCTCCGTCTTGACCATGCCTTGATCCTCGACGCCGAGCCGGCCGGTCAGTCGCGCCACGTCGTCGGGGGTGGTCGCAGGAACGATCCGGTCGATCATGGTCTGCGGGAAGGCGCCATGACGCCTGATCCAATCGGCCAAGTCAGGGTCGATACGGCCCGCCATCGCCAGCACGGCCGCCCTGATTCTTTGCCCGTTCTGCGGAAGATTGTCGCAGCTGATGACGGTGAAGGGTTTGAGGCCCGCAGCCTTGCGCGCCTTCAACGCCGCAACAAGGAATCCAGGGGCCGTGCGCGGCGCCTCCAGATCGGTCAAATCCGCGGCCACGTCCGGATCATTGAAAATCAGATCGCCGCTTGCGGGGTCGATACGGTAACCCTTTTCGGTGACGGTCAAGGTGACGATGTGAACCTCAGCCCTCGCCATGGCGGCCACCAGGGCGGCGGGGTCTTCTGGGCCGACCAGGACGCCGCAGCCCGAGCCAATGACGCGAAGATCCTCGCGCGCCCCGTCACGCAGCACCAGGGTGTACAGTCCGTCTTGGGGATTTAGTTGGTCTCTGACGCCCGGCGACCGCAGCGAGGCCCCGAGAACCCCCCAACGCAGGTCGCCGCCGGCCAGGGCGTCGTCGAAAACAACCGCCTGATGGGCGCGGTGGAAGGCTCCCAACCCCAGATGCACTACGCCGGTCCTCACCTCCGCTCGGTCATATTTGGGCTGAGCGACGTCCAAAGGCAGTTGCGACAAAGCCCCTGAGTTCAGCCGGGACGTTTGACCGCTCACAGCTTGTAAGCCGCCTTGACCAGGCCATAGGTCAGGGCGTGGGCGACCTCGTGCGCCTCGTCCTCCTCGATCCTATGCTCCACCACAAGCCGGGCCAGGAAGCTGCAGTCCATGCGCCGCGCCACATCGTGACGGGCCGGGATCGACAGGAAGGCGCGGGTGTCGTCATTGAACCCGACCGTGTTGTAAAAGCCGGCGGTCTCGGTGACCTGTTCGCGGAAGCGGCGCATGCCCTCTGGGCTGTCGTGGAACCACCAACTGGGGCCCAGTTTCAACGCCGGATAATGACCGGCCAGCGGAGCCAGTTCGCGGCTGTAGCTGGTCTCGTCGAGGGTGAAGACGATCAAGGACAGGCGCCTGTCCGCTCCAAAGCGATCCAGCAGCGGCTTCAACGCCCTGACGTAATCGGTCGGGGTGGGAATGTCGCATCCCTTGTCGCGTCCAAAGCGATCAAACACCGTCGCCGAATGATTGCGGAAACTGCCGGGATGCAGTTGCATCACCAGGCCGTCCTCGACCGACATGGCGGCCATTTCGGTCAGCATCTGGCCGCGAAACAGCTCGGCGTCCGCAGCTGTCGCAGACGCCGTGGATACGCGACGGAACAGAGCCTCGGCCTCTCCTCTCGGCAGATCCGCCGTAAAGGCGGTCGGATGGCCGTGGTCGGTCGAGGTCGCGCCCCTTTCGATGAAGAAGGCGCGACGGTCGCGGAGGGCTTGAAGATAGCCGTCCCAGCTCATGACGTCGCGACCGGTAAGATCGGCCAGGCTGTGCAGATTGTCGCGGAAACCCTCATAGTCCGGATCCAGGACCGGGTCGGGTCGAAACGCGGTCAGCACCCTGCCTTTCCAGCCTGACGACGCGATGGTCTTGTGGTGATCCAGGGTGTCGAGCGGGCTCTCGGTGGTGGTCAGAACCTCGATATTGTAGCGTTCGAACAGCGCGCGTGGCCGGAAACCGTCGGTTTTGAGGGCGGCGTCGATGACATCGTAATAGTGGTCCGCCGTCTCGCCCGACAGACGCACATCTAGGCCGAACACCTCGGCATAGACCCAGTCATGCCAGAGGCGCGAAGGCGTGCCGCGAAACAGGTGATAGTTCTCGGCGAACCGGCGCCAGATTTTCCTGCGATCCGTCTCCACAGGCCCGCCGTCGACGCGCGGCACGCCCAGATACTCCATCGCCATCCCCTGCGAATACAGCATTCGAAAGACGTAATGGTCGGGCGTAATCAGCAGCTCAGCCGGGTTGGCGAAGGCTTGGTTCAGGGCGAACCAGCTGGGGTCTGTATGCCCGTGCGGACTGATGATCGGCAGATCTTTGACAGCGTCGTACAGCCGCCGCGCGACTGCGCGGGTTCCCGCATCGGCCGGAAACAGGCGGTCGGGATGTAGTCGGAGCGGCTGGGTCATGAAATCCTTCCCTCAGTTCCCGCCGGTCGGACGCGACGAGTCGTTTCTGTTCCTCCTGTTACAGGGCTGAGGACAAAAAAGACACCGGTTACCTTAGTAGTCTAGTCTGCCTACGGCGCACGCTGAATCTGCGGCGCTGTAATCAAACGTGCGAGGTCTAGGCGGACGGCCTGCCGAGGCGCGCTTTTCAATCGGCCTCAGATCAGCCCATGGCCCTTCGGCAGTTCGGCGTATCGATGCACCCGCGTCGCCATGACGAGGCCGAAGCCGATCATGACGGTCAGCATCACGGTGCCGCCGTTGGACAACAGCGGCATGGGCACGCCCACGACCGGCGCAAGCCCCATAACCATGGCGCCGTTGATCAGCACATACATGGCGAAGGTGGCGATCACGCCGGACGCCGCCAAACGGCCGAAATGACTGTGGGACAGGGACGCTATTCGCAAAGAGATCAATATGATGGCCGCATAGGCGCCGAGCAGGAAGAAGGCGCCGACGAAGCCGAACTCCTCGGCGAAGGCGGCGAAGATGAAGTCGGTGTGCCGCTCGGGCAGAAACTCCAGCTGGCTCTGGCTGCCCAGGCCGTAGCCCTTGCCAAGAAGCCCGCCCGAGCCCATCGCGATCTTGGATTGGACGATCTGATACCCCTTGTCGGCCATGTCCGCCTCAGGGTTCAGGAAGGTCAGCACCCGGTGGCGCTGATAGTCGTGCATGCCGAACATCACATAGGGCGGGACGGCGACCGTGGCGACGGCGGCGACGGCGGCGATGATCTTCCAGTTCAGACCGGCCATGAACATGATGGCCGCGCCGGTTAGGCCGATCAGCATGGCCGAGCCCAGATCCGGCTGGTGCGCCACCAGCAGGAAGGGCATGCCGATGATGGCGACGGGAATGATCAGCTTCCAGTGAAAGCTCGCCTCCTTGGCCGAGGCCCCGTGGTACCAACGCGCCAGGGCCAGAACCACGCCGATCTTCATGATTTCCGAGGGCTGTATGCGGGTCACGCCCAGGTCAAGCCAGCGCGTGGCGCCGAGCGCGGTGTAGCCCAACGGCGTCTCGACGAGAGCCAGTAGGAACAGGGCCATGCCATAGATGGGATAGGCCAGGGCGAACCAGTAGCGAATGTTGATCATCGACAGCCCCAGCATCAGCACCAGGCAGACGCCGAACCGGATCAGGTGTTTAGCCGCCCAGGGTGACCATGAGCCGCCCCCCACCGAATAGAGCATCATTGCGCCCGCGCCGCCTACGGCGCAGATGAGCAGCAGAAGCCGCCAGTCGAGCTGGCTGATCTTGGTCGAAACGCGCTCGCGCTCGCCGGGACGAGACAGGGCGGAAGCGGTCATAAGCGCGGCTCCGTCGATGGGGGAAGCGGATCAACCGCCTCCTGCGTCGGGGTCGTCGGCTCGAGGGTCGAAGGCTGGGTCAGGTCCGTCGTCTCTGTCGGCTCGGGCGCCGGGGGGCGCTCCATTCGCGCGCGCATCTCCGGATCCTTCAGCAAGGCGACCTTCATCACCTCCCGCGCGCGCGGCGCGCCGGCTGTACCGCCGCCCATGCCGCCGTGTTGCACAATCACCGACACGGCGTAGCGGGGATTGTCCGCCGGCGCGAAGGCGATGAACAGGTTGTGGTCCTTCTGGGCCCAGGGCCGGCCCGCGCCCTTGCGCGACCCGGCGCCGTAGTTCTGCGCCTGCGCCGTCCCGGTCTTGCCCGCCATGCGGATGTCGCCGAGGCCCAGTTGGCTGTTCCTGAAGCCGGTCCCGCCGACGTCGGTCACCGCCTCCATCCCTTCCCGCATCACCTGCACGAAGGCCGGATCATAGGGCAGGTCGGCGAAGCTGCGGTCGCCCCCCTGCTCCACTCCCCCGATCGACTTGATCAGCCGCGGTGTCACGGCCTTTCGGCCATTGGCCAGTCGCGAAGCATAGACGGCCAATTGCAGGGCGTTGACCGTCAAGGCGCCTTGACCGATGCCGTAGCTCGGCGTTTCGCCCGGATACCATTTGCCGTCGCCCCGCACGGGATTCTTCCGCCGCCATTCTCGGTCAGGCACCAGGCCCGGCTTCTGGCCGGAGATGCCGATGTCGTAGGTCTGGCCGAATCCCATTTCGCGCGCCGTCTCGGCGATGGCGTCCGGCCCGACCTCGACCGCCAGGGTCATGAAATAGACGTTGCAGGAGTTCTTGATCGCCGAACGCATGTCCTGCGAACCGTGTCGCCCCAGGCAGGCGAACCGCCGCCCCAGATAGTAGGCCCCGTTGCAGACGATCCGTCGGTTCGGGTCGCCGCCCCGTTTCAACGCCGTCAGCCCGACGACCGGCTTGAAGGTCGAGCCGGGCGCGAACGTCCCCGTTAGAGCCTTGTCCAGCAGCGGGCGACGTTCATAGTCGGCCAAGGCGCGATAGATGCTGGAAGGCACGCCCCCCACAAACAGGTTGGGATCGAACGAGGGGGCGGAGGTCATCGCCAGGATGTCGCCGTTGCGGACGTCCATCACGACGCAGGCCCCGGACTCCTCGCCGAACACCTCCAGCGCCCGGTTCTGAATGTCGGCGTCGAGGGTCAGAACCACTTCCTGCCCGGGAACCGCCGGGCGGGAGCCGCCCACATCCTCGGCCACCACCCGACCCCGCGCGTCCACCTCGACGCGATTACCGCCGGGCTCGCCGCGCAGGGCCTCGTCCAGCGCCTTCTCCACCCCTTGCCGGCCGATGCGGAAACTGGGGTTGAACAGCAGGGGCGGAACCTCCTCCCCCCTGTCGCGGATGGCCTTGACGTCCCGATCGGACACCTTGGCCACATAGCCGACCACATGGGCGAAAGAGCCGCCGAAAGGATAGTAGCGGGCGTCGTTCATATCGGCCATGACGCCCGGCAGCTCGTTGGCGTACAGATTGACCTTGGCGAACTCCTCCCAGGTCAGGTCGCTCTTGACCGGAACCGGGTTGAACTTGGACGAGGCGTTGACGTCGCGGATGATGGCGCGGCGGCGTTCCAGGGTGTCGGGAAGCAGCCGACCCAGCAGGTCAAGGGTCTGGTCCAGGTCCTTGGTTTCGTCGCGCACCACCAGCACTCGGAAACTGGGGCGGTTGCCGGCGATGACGACGCCGTTGCGATCCTTGATCAGGCCCCGAGGCGGCGGAACCATGCGGAAGTTGAACTGGTTCTGCGACGAGAGCGTCGCATACTCCTGCGCCTGCACGACCTGGAGCTGGGCCAGCCGTCCTACAAGCGCCGCCACGCCGAGGGTCGCCAGGCCGCCGAACACGAAGGTGCGCCGCAGGAACGAGCCCTGTCGTTCATTGACGTCGGCGAAAAAAATGGAAGGTTCGCCGCTCATCGGAAGCGAATGTCTCCATCGTCGAACCGCTCAAGCATCCAGTCAGCGACCGGATAAAGCAGGAGGGTCGGCACGATCTGGCCGATCAGCGACAGAATGGCCGGCGGATTGCCCGCCCGCACCGTCACGATGACATAGGCGAACAGAAACGCCCCCAGGGTGCAGGCCACATACCAGGCGAACCGGATCAGCCCTTCGTGTCCGGCCAAAAGATTGCGCGACAGAAGCAGGACGCCATAGACCCCCATCAGACACAGGGCCCACATGCCGAGCGGGCCGTTCCAAAACAGGTCAAGGAACAGGCCCAGGGCGAACAGCACAGCCGGCGCCGTCATCGACGGACGGATCAAGGGCCAGGCGAAGGCCAGAACCATGGGCACGACCGGCTCCGGCAAGGTCAGGCCGAAAAGCTGGGCGGGGGTGGCAAGGACGATGGTCGCCGCGGCCGCCACGAGGGCCGGATAGAGGATCCATTGCAAAGGCCCGACGACGCGGACCGCAACCGGCCGTCTCACGCGGCGCCTCCCGGCGCAGGCGAGGGTCCGCCCGGCGGAGTCTCAGGCGTGGACTGATCCGGAGCGGCGCGCGGAGCCGGACCGCGCTGAACCGACGGCCCGGCGGTTGCGGCCTGCGAGGCCTGGGCCTGCCGCGTGCGTTCGGCCTGGGCGCGTGCGGCCGCTTGCCGGCGTGCGGCAACGTCCGCAATCGCAGCCGCCTGTTCGAGGCTGGGCTCGGGCGCCGTCCCCAGACCCGCCAGGGGCGGCGCATTCAGGGCGTTGGGATCGACCAGTTGGCCGAAGTCCTGGAACAACAGCACACGCACATAATCGACAGCGCCACGATCGCTGAACAGTTTGACGCGCCAGCTGCCGTCAATGCCCTTGGCGGCGACGCCGATCGGTATGCCGCGCGGCAGTCCCCCACCGTCCCCAGAACTCAGAATGCGATCACCCGGCTGCACCGAGCCGGCTCCGCGAACAAACTCCAGACGCGGGTTGTCGCTGCCGTCGCCGGTGAGAAGCGCCCGCGCATCGGTGCGATCCACCAGGACGGGCGTCCGAGACGCCACATCGGTCAGGAGCACCATGCGGCTCACGCCTCCGGTCGCGCCCGTCACGCGACCGACGAGGCCGTGTTCATTGATCACCGGATTGCCGATCCGCACGCCGCGGCGCGTGCCCACGTCCAGAAGCTTGGCCCGATTAAAGGGTCCGCGCGCGTCGGAGATGGCGCGCGCCGTGATCATCGGAACGGGCGGCTCAGTCCGCAGCCCCAGCAAGGCTTCATAGCGCGCGTTGACGTTCTTCAGGGCGATGGCCTGGTCGCGCCACGGTTGGAGTTCCGCCAATTCCGCCTTGAGTTTCCGATTTTCCGACACCGCGAAGAAATAGCCCCCGACATAGTCGGTGACGGCGCCGACCCAGCGCACCGGCGCGGCCAAGATCCCGCTGACAGGTCCAGTCACCGTATCAGCCGCTCCGCGCACGGCGCCATAGCTGGAACCGCCGTCGACGGCCTTGCGATCGCTCACCAGTAGGAGGCCGGCGGCCACGATCGACACGACGACCACAACCGCGGCGGTCCAGACCAGCGGCACCTTCAGGTTTTCAAAGGGACCGTCGCGAAACGCCACGGGCGACCTTCCACAAAAGGGGTTGGAATTGACAGGCGATCCCTGTCGTTCTGCCTGCCTATCGCAAAATCAGGGCCGGAATGGAACCGTCGATCACGCAGGGCTGAAAAGGATCTGCGGCCGGACTTACGTCCGGCCGCAATCAAAAAAGATCAGAGCGCCGAGTCGAGCACGCCCTTCATCCAGCGCGGATGCTCCAGCACGCGACCGCAGCCGATCGCCACGCACGACAGCGGGTCGTCCGCCACCGAAACCGGCAGGCCGGTGTGGTCACGGATTTCGACGTCCAGGCCGCGCAGCAGGGCGCCGCCGCCGGTCAGCATGATGCCCTTGTCGGCGATATCGGCGGCGAGTTCGGGCGGGGTGGCCTCCAGCGCGACCTTCACGGCCTCGATGATCTGGGTCACCGGCTCGGCCAGGGCTTCGGCGGCCTGGCGTTCCGAGATACGGACCTCGCGCGGCACGCCCTGCATCAGGTCGCGGCCCTTGACCTCGATCGACAGGCCTTCCCCGTCGGCCGGGATGCGGGCGGTGCCGATGTCCTTCTTGATGCGCTCGGCAGTGGTCTCGCCGATCAGCAGATTATGGTTGCGACGCATATAGCTGATGATGCTGTCGTCCATCTTGTCGCCGCCGACGCGGACCGAACGCGAATAGACGATGCCCGACAGCGAGAGCACGGCCACCTCGGTGGTGCCGCCGCCTATATCGACGACCATGGAGCCGGTCGGCTCGTGGATCGGCAGGCCGGCGCCGATCGCGGCTGCCATCGGCTCGTCGATCAGGCCCACGCGGCGCGCCGAGGCGTTCAGGCAAGAATCATTGATCGCGCGACGCTCGACCGCCGTGGCGCCGGACGGCACGCAGACGATGATCTTCGGGTTCACGAATCCCTTGCGGTTATGCACCTTGCGGATGAAATGTTTGATCATCTCTTCGGCGACTTCGAAGTCGGCGATGACCCCGTCGCGCATCGGGCGGATGGCTTCCATGTGGCCGGGCGTTCGGCCCAGCATCTGCTTGGCCTCAATGCCCACGGCGTGCACGATCTTGCGTCCGCCGACGTTGCGCAGGGCCACCACGGACGGCTCGTTCAGGACGATGCCCTTGCCCTTCATGTAGATCAGGGTGTTGGCGGTGCCCAGGTCCATCGCGATGTCGTTGGAGATCGCGCCGAAAAGGGAAAAGCTCATGGGAATCGATACCGTTGTTCTTTGACCGAGGGCGTCAGTTTCGCAGTCGACCTGGCGACGCCCCGCCGTCCTGACATCCCCTTGCCGGACGGCTTCCTGATCGTCTTCGCCATGCCTACCGCTGGCCCGTGTGCCCGTATGAAACAGGGAATACAACCCCCTTCGCGTGCCGGACACGCGTTCACCCCCA
Source organism: Brevundimonas sp. GW822-FHT03E11 (assembly GCF_058801445.1). Lineage (NCBI taxonomy): Bacteria > Pseudomonadati > Pseudomonadota > Alphaproteobacteria > Caulobacterales > Caulobacteraceae > Brevundimonas > Brevundimonas sp. GW822-FHT03E11. The sequence continues at coordinate 434,528 of NZ_JBXANG010000004.1, forward strand.
GGCCTGTGGAAGCTTGGCGCTCAGGGCCGTTCACGATAGTGTCATGAGCGGCAAGGACTTCCTGTGAAACATCCTGCCAGCGCCTGCCGCGACGTCAGTCCCCACGCGCCTTTTCGCGACGCCTCACCCACTCCCGGACCCCCAGCATTAGACCCAACCATGCCAGGGCCACGCCCGCGAGGATCGCCGAGGTCCAGACCCCGTCGCCGCTGACGGCCGTCATGAAGGAGCCGCCGAAAAACGCCACAAGCGCCGTCTTGGGCAAAACCCCCAGCGCGCACCCGGCTAGAAAGCCCGGAAAGGACGCCCGCGCCGCGCCAAAGGCCATGTTGACCACGATGAAGGGCGCCGAGGGCACGTTGCGGATCATGAAGCTGGCGTAGAAGGCGTTCTGACCCACGAACCGGGTCAGCCGCCCCACCGTCTTGCCGCCGTGCCGCTCCAGCACCCGCGCGGTCGGCCCGCGCCCCATCCAATATGTGACGGCGGCCGAGGCGACCGTGGCGATCCAGCTGTACAGAAACCCGAACCAGGGGCCAAAGGCCACCACGCAGGCGGCGATCAGAATGAACTGAGGCGCGCCGAAGAAGGCTGCGACCGTGAACACGATCACGGCCGCAGGCAGGCCCCACGGTCCGTGCCGGAACCCGCCCAGCCAAGCCTCCAGCCGCGCCTCGGCGTCCAGCCCCAGCTGGCTCTTACCCACAGCAAACAGAGCCGTCATCGCGCCCAGGACGACAATAGTCGCCAGCACGGCGCGCCAGCGCCGCGCCTCCATATTGGACAGGAAATCGAGGATCCAACGCATCAGACGCGCCGCTTATCACCCCGGCTGTACATTAGCGAGCCTGGGCGGATTGTCCCGGCGGGCCTGCGCGCGTAAGGAACCTCGCCTCCCCGGCAACAACCTTCCAAGACCGATGGGATTCCCATGTCCAGCCTGCAATCTTCCGCCCTCGCCCGTGTCAAGCCTTCGGCCACCATCGCCGTGACCGCCCAGGCCCGGAAGCTTAAAGCAGAAGGCCGCGACGTGATCGGTCTAGGGGCCGGCGAGCCGGACTTCGACACGCCGGAGAATATCAAACAGGCCGCCATCGACGCCATTAACCGCGGCGAGACCAAATATACCGACGCCGACGGCATGCCCGAACTGAAGAAGGCCATCGTGGCCAAGTTCGCCCGCGAGAACGGCCTGACCTACGACGTGTCGCAGATCCACGTCGCCCCGGGCGGCAAGCCGGTCATCTTCAACGCCCTGGTCGCGACCCTGAACCCCGGCGACGAGGTCATCGTGCCTGCTCCCTACTGGGTCTCCTATCCCGACATGGTCCTGCTCGCCGGGGGCGAGCCCGTGACCGTGGTCGGCGAGGAGAAGGACGGCTTCAAGCTGCGCCCCGAGGTGCTGGAGGCCGCCGTCACGCCCAAGACCAAGTGGCTGATCCTGAACAGCCCCTCCAACCCGACCGGCGCCGCCTACACCCAGGCGGAGTTGCTGGCCCTGGCCGAGGTTCTGCGTCGTCACCCCCACGTCTGGGTGCTGACCGACGACATGTACGAGCACCTCGTCTATGGCGACTTCGAATACACCACCGTCGCCCAGGTCGCCCCCGACCTGATCGACCGTACTCTGACGGTCAACGGCGTGTCCAAGGCCTATGCCATGACCGGCTGGCGCATCGGCTACGCCGGCGGCCCCAAGCCGCTGATCGACCTGATGCGCAAGGTGGCCAGCCAGACCACCTCCAACCCCACCAGCATCAGCCAGTGGGCCGCGGTCGAGGCCCTGAACGGAACCCAGGACTTCATCCCCGAGCGCAAGATCGCCTTCGAGAAGCGCCGCGACCTGGTCGTCTCGATGCTGAACCAGGCGACGGGGATCACCTGTGCTGTGCCGGAAGGCGCCTTCTACGTCTATCCCTCCATCGCCGCCCTGATCGGCAAGACTACGGAGTCGGGCGTGGTCATCGACGGCGACTCGACCTTCGCCGCCGAGCTGCTGAACGCCGAGGGCGTCGCCGTGGTCCAGGGCGAGGCCTTCGGCCTGTCGCCCTATTTCCGCATCAGCTACGCCACCTCCGACGCCGTGCTGGAAGAGGCCTGCACCCGCATCCAGCGCTTCGCCGCCTCGCTGCGTTGATTTTTCCACCGGACGGACGCCTCTGTGTCCGTCCGGATCAACGGCCGCAGTTCAGGCCGTGGCGCGAGGCGACAGTTGGGCTCCGTCGCCGTCCGGTTCATTCGGATCGCCCAGCTCCCCTCGCTCTCGCGCCCTGCGGCCATAGACCCATTCGAACAGCGGCGACGCCATAAGGGTCGTGATGATGGCCATCAGAACCAGGATGGAGAACAGGGCTGGGCCGATGACGCCGCGCTGAAGTCCGATATTGATGATGATCAGCTCCATCAGCCCGCGCGCGTTCATCAGGGCGCCGATACCCAGGGCCGTGGCGTTGTCCTGGCCCGTCAGCCGGGCGGCCGCCCAGCAGGCGCCCCCCTTGGCTAGGACGGAGCCGGCCAGGATCACCAGGGTGACGGCGGCCAGACCGATATTGTCCACCATCGTCAGCTGCGTGTTGAGCCCAGAAAAGGTGAAGAACATCGGCAGCAGGACCAGAACGGCGAAAGGCTCCAGCTGACGTTTGATCTCCGCCGTCAAAAGGCCGCGCGGCATGGCGACCCCCAGGATGAAGCCGCCGAAGACCGCGTGGATGCCGACGGCGTCCATCGCCCATGCGCTGAGCATGAACAGGATCAGGACGACGCCCAACACGCTCGGTCCGACGCGGCCCTCGCGCTCTGCGATCCGGCCTAGGGGCGCCAGAAGCCGAGGCCCCAAGGTCATCATGAAAAGGGCGAAGGCGCCGCCTCCGACGATCGCCACCACCGCCACCATCGGCCCGGCGCCGAAGCTGGCCAGGACGATCGCCAGTACGCACCACGCCCCGGCGTCATCGATGGCGCCCGCGGCCAGAGACAGCGACCCCAACCGCGATCCGCTCAGGCCGCGTTCGTGAATGATGCGGGCCAACATGGGAAAGGCGGTGATCGAAATGGCCGCGCCCATAAACAGCATGGCCTGCCAGGTCACGATTCCCTCGCCAAACAGGCCAAGACTCAGAAGCCAGGGCGCGATGGCGACCGCGACCAGAAACGGCGCCGCCATGCCGGCCAGCGACACGGCCGCCGCGCTGGTCGCATGGGCGCGGAAATGATCCCGGCGAAACCCCAGCCCGACCAGGAACATGTAGAGGCCGACGCCCAGCTGGGCGCCGACGAACAGGATGGACCGCGACTCCTTCGGAAACAGGGCGGCCTGCAAGTCGGGAGCCAGAAGTCCGAACAGGGACGGCCCCAGGATCACGCCTGCGATCATTTCGCCGACGACCTGCGGCTGGCCCAACCAGCGCTTGGCCGCCCATCCCACCACTCGGCAGGCGGCGATGATCACCGCCATCTGCAGAAAAAAGGCGACGCTCAGCTCCGCGTTGGTCATGCGATGATCCCTCCCCAGGGCGCGCCGCTCTTGAGAACGATCACAGGTCGCTCACCCTAAACGCCCTCGTCGCCTATTCAAGGCCCCCCGCAGACCGAGACCGTATTGATCAGGGCCGGCTGGCCATGCCCAGCTTAACCGGCTTGGCCTCCTCGGCCAGGGCGCCGCGCTTGACGCCCCAGAGCAGGATGATCGGCGCGCCGACATAGATGGACGAATAGGTGCCCACGATGATGCCGAACATCAGGGCGATGGAGAAGCCGAACAGGGCCTCACCCCCGAAGATCGCAAGAGCCGCCAGCACCATGACGGCGGTCACGCCGGTGATGATGGTCCGCGACAGGGTCTCGTTCAGCGACAGGTCGATCACCTCGCCCAACGGCATGGTCTTGTACTTGCGCAGGTTCTCGCGAAGCCGGTCGAACACCACCACGGTGTCGTTCATCGAATAGCCGATGACGGTCAGGATGGCGGCGACCATGTTCAGGCTGAACTCCAGCCGGAAGACCACGATCAGGCCGAAGGTCAGGACCACGTCGTGCAGCAGGCCGATCACGGCGCCGAAGCCGAATTGCGGCTCGAACCGGAACCAGATGTAGAGGAACATCAGGCCGATGGCGACGGCCAGGGCCAACAGGCCCGAGGTGAATAGTTCGCCGGACACCTTGGACCCGACCACGCTGACGCCCGAATACTGCACCTCGCCGACCGTGCCGCTGATGGCGCGCTCGACCTGGTTCACCACCTGGGTCTGATCGCGGCCTTCCGGCACCTGGAAGCGCAGGATGGCGGTCGAGCCGTCATCGACATTGGTGTCGCGCCGGGCGATGCCCTGCACCTGGACGTCGCCCAGGTTCAGACCGTTCACCGCCTCGCGCACCCGGTCCAGCTCGATGGTCTGGCCGGCGGGCTTGGACACCTCCATCGAGGCGCCGCCCCGGAAGTCGATGCCCATGTTCAGGCCGGGCACGAAACAGCCCACGATCGAGGCGATGCACAGCACCACCGACAGGACGGCGGCGTACCGGGCGTATTTGACGAAATGGAAATTCGTCTTCTGCGGCAGCAGTTTGATGAGAGGCCATCCACGCATCGCCATTACTCCGCGATCGGCAGTTTTTTGGGCTTGGCGGTCTTGAGCCAGTAGGCCAGCAGCACCTGGGCCACCAGAACCGACGAGAACACCGAGGTGAAGACGCCGATGCTCAGCGTCCAGGCGAAGCCGCGCACGGGCCCGGCGCCGAAGACGAACATGATCGCCGCCGCCACCAGGGTGGTGACGTTTGCGTCCAGGATCGTGCCCCAGGCCTTGGAGAAGCCGGCGTCCATGCTGGCGATCACGCTGCGGCCCGTCCGGGCCTCGTCGCGCATCCGCTCATAGATCAGCACATTGGCGTCCACGGCCACGGCGAAGGTCAAGATCAGACCGGCGATGCCCGGCAGGGTCAGGGTCGCCTGGGTCAGCGACATGGCCGCCACGATCAGCACGCCGTTCAGGATCAGGCCGACCACCGAAACGCCCCCGAACAGGAAGCCGTAGGCCAGGATCATGAAGACCACGATGATGGCGAAGCCGACGGCGGTCGACAGGGCGCCTGCGGCCACCGCGTCGGCGCCCAGTTCGGCGGTGACGGTCCGGCGTTCCTCGACGTTCAGCGGCGCCGGCAGGGCGCCCCCGTTCAGCAGGTTCACCATCGTCGCGGCTTCCTGGATCGTAAACTGGCCTTCGATGATGCCCGAACCGTTGGTGATGGCGCTGTTGATGCGCGGCGCGGAAATGACCTTGCCGTCCAGGATGATGGCGAAGGGTTTGCCGATATTGGCCGAGGTCGCCTCGCCGAAGCGGCGGGCGCCGGCGCCGTCGAAGCGGAAGCCGATGGCGGGGCGGCCGCTCTGATCGGCGTCGACCGAGGCCCGTGTCAGGTTCTCACCCGAAACCAGAACCCGCTTCTTGACCAGATAGGGCGTGCCCTGTTCATCGGTCAGCAGTTCGGCGTCCGGCGGCACACGCCCCGCCTGGGCCTCGGTCACCGAGTTTTCGGTATCCACCATCTGAAAGGTCAGCTGGGCCGTCTGGCCGATGACCTCCTCCAGCTTGCGCGGATCGCTCTCGCCCGGCGCCTGGACCACGATCCGGTCGGCGCCCTGGCGGGTGATCGAGGGTTCGCGCGTACCCAGGCTGTCGATGCGGCGACGGACGACTTCGATGGACTGATCGACCGCCGTCGATCCCATGCCGGCCAGGGCCGCGTCCGTATAGGCGAATCGGACCCGGTCCGAACCGACGCGGCTGGCCGTCCGTTCGACCTGGCCGGACGGTCCCGGCGCGCCGGCGAGGCGGCGCAGGGCTTCAAAGGCGGCGGTCTGTTTCGCCGGGTCCGCCAAAGCGACCACGACGCCGCCCGCCTCGCGCTGGAGGCCGTTGGTGGCGATGCCCTCGCCGTTCAGGGTCACCCGCACGTCCTCGATCAGATTGGTGACGCGCTTCTCGCGCATCGCCGGCACGTCCACCTCGAGCAGCAGATAGGAGCCGCCCTGCAGGTCCAGCCCCAGGTTCAGGGCGTTCTTCGGCAGCCAGCCGGGCAGCGCCTCCCGCTGAGCCGGGCTCAGCAGGTTGGGATAGGCCAGCAGGCAGCCGATGATCGCCGAGGCGACGACGAGAATGATTTTCCAGCGCGACAGCTGAATCATGAGGACAGTCCAGGTTCAGCGATACGCTTCGGGTCTCAGGCCTTGGAGTCGTTGGCGGCGACGGCGGTGCGGTTGCGCACCTCGGCGATCATCGCCTTGACGACGCGGATATTGACGCTGGGCGCGATCTCGACATTGACCTCGGCCTCTTCGACGCGGGTCACCTTGCCGATGGCGCCGCTGGACAGGACCACCGTGTCGCCGCGCTTCACGGCGGCGATGGCGGCCGCATGTTCCTTGGCGCGCTTCTGCTGCGGACGGATCAGCAGGAAGTAGAACAGGATGAAGATGGCGACGATCGGCAGGAACTGCATGATCACGGCCATCATGCCGCCGTCAGCTGGGGCGCCCATGGGGTCTCTCCGAACACAAGGCGGGGCGGCCCTCGTCGGCGCCCCCATTAAAACGAGGCGCGGAACCTAGGGCCGCGCTTCGCGGATTGCAACGTAACGAACGATCAGCGCGGCAATACGCTCAGGGGATCGACCGCCACGGGGTCGTCGCCGCGCATCTGGCGGGTCTCGAAATGGATCGACGGGCGGCCGTCCCCGGCGGTCAAACCCACGGTGCCGATCTGCTGACCCGCGCGCACGTCGTCGCCGTCCTTGACCGTGGCCGAGCCCAGATGGCCGTAAACCGTGCGCCAGCCGCCGTTGTGCACGATCAGCACCGTCAGGCCCTGGCCCACCAGATCGTCGCCCACATAGGCCACGCGCCCACCGGCCGCCGCCACGACCGAGGCGCCGGCCGAGGCGCCGATATTGATCCCATTGTTGCGCTCGCCCATGCCGACCGGACCGAACCGTCTCAGGATGTCGCCCCGCACCGGCCATTGCAGGGCGATGGTTCCGCCTGCGACGGGCGTCGTCGCCGGACCGGGCGCGCTCTCGACCGGCCGCGTCTGGACCGGCCGCGTCTGGGCCGGCAGGGCCGGATTGCCCGAGGGCGGCGGCGGGGGCGGCGGAACCACCCCCGAGTTCGGCACCAGCACACCGGCCGGCGACGGCCCCGTGGCGTAGGGATCGCGTCCCGTGTCCACGGCGGAATCGGGCAGAATGATTCTTTGACCGCTGGTGATCGCGCCGCGCGGCCCCAGCCCGTTCAGGTCGATCAGGGTTTGAACCGGCGTCTGGAACCGCCGGCCGACGCCCGAGATGGTGTCGCCCGGCTGGATCACATAGGCCGCGCCCGGCGTCACCACGGCGGGCGGCGAAGATGGGGCGGGCGTCGCCGGATAGGTCGGCTGGGCCGGCGTGACCGAAACCGGCGGCGGCAGGGCCCCGCCGTCGATCGAGCCGACCGGCGCCGTCGCCGGCGGCTGCTGATACGGTTGGGCGGGGGTCTGCGGCTGGGCCGGCTGACCATAGGGGCCCTGCTGAGCCTGCGGCTGGGCGCCTCCGGCAGGAACAGGGCGCGTCGAATACTGCGGCTCGGACGGATAGGTCATACAGGCCGCTGCGCTCAGCGACGCCGCCAAGATCACAACCGCTCTCATTCCGCCCGACATCACCTGCACCGGCCGCTCCTTACGTGGTTAAATCCGCCCGCCCGGTTTGCCCGCTCGCGCCGCCCAAGCCAAGCCCGCAATCATCGCCAAAGTGGGGCGGGAAGGTTAACGGCCGTCCAGACCCTCTCCCGCTTGCGGGAGAGGTGGCCTGGCGTCCGCGCAGCGGACCAGGGTCGGAGAGGGAAGTTTTCTTTCAAGAAGCATGACTTCCCCCATCGTCAGGCGTGTCGCTTCGCGCCACGACCTGACACTTCCCCCGCAAGCGGGGGAAGGTCTCACCCCTCCTTCGCCGTCCCCTCGACCAGGGGCACGAACCGCACTTCCGTCAGGCTTTCGCGCCGGAACGAGCCGTCACCTTGCCCCACATAGCGGTGCAGGATCTGCACCGAGGTGCGGCCCACCGGCGCCACCAGAACCCCGTTTGGCTTCAGCTGTTTCAACAGTTCGGTCGGCTCGCCCGGCGATGCGGCCGTCACCATGATCCGGTCGAAGGGCGCCTGTTCGATCCAGCCCAGGCCGCCGTCTCCGTGACGGGTGATGACGTTCTCGATCTCCAGGGCGCGCAGACGCGCCTCGGCCTCGACCAGCAGACTGCGATACCGCTCCACCGAATAGACATAGCGCGCCAGCCGGCTCAGCACCGCGCACTGGTAGCCGCTGCCGGTGCCGATCTCCAGCACCCGGTGACGGGGCTGGACGTCCAGGGCCTGGGTCATCAGGCCGACGATATAGGGCTGGCTGATGGTCTGGGCGCAGTCGATCGGCAGGGCCTGGTCTTCCCAGGCCTGATCCAGGAATTTTTCGTGCACGAAGACCGCGCGGTCGATGCTCTCCATCGCGCCCAGCACCCGGGGGTCCGTCACCCCCTGCTGGCGCAGCGACAGGATCAGCCGTCCGGCGCGGTCGTCGTGCAGGTTCATGCCGCCTTCACCGTCTTCGGCGGCGCCCCGCCCAGCACCTTTTTCAGGTCATGGACGCTCGGCATGTGGGTCAGGTCGATGTGCAGAGGCGTGACCGAAATCCGCCCCGCCTCGATGGCCCTCAGGTCCGTGCCCTCGGCATGCTCCTGCTTCTCGCCGCGGAAGCTCATCCAGTAATAGTCGCGCCCCCGCAGGTCAGTGCGGCGCACCGCATGCATCTCGCCCACGTCGCGGAAGCCTTGCGTCGTCACCTCGATCTGCTCGACCCGTTCGGGCGGCAGATTGGGAAAGTTCAGGTTCATCACCACGCCCGGCGCCCATTTCTGGTCCAGCAGACGCGAAATGATGGCCGGGGCGAAGGCTTCGGCCGTCTCCCAGTGGGCGACCACCTCGTCATGGAACCTTTCCAGGCTCTGGCTCAGGGCGATGGAGCGGATGCCGAAGGCCATGCCTTGCAGCGCCCCCGCCACCGTGCCGGAATAGCTGACGTCCTCGCCGATATTGTGCCCCCGGTTGACGCCGGACAGCACCAGATCGGGCTTCTGCGGCATCAGATCGTTGACCGCCAGGATGACGCAGTCGGTCGGCGTCCCGGTCACCGAGAACCGCCGCTCGCCCAGTTTGTGCACCCGCAGCGGCTCGGTCAGGGTGATGCCCCGGCCCTTGGCCGACTGTTCGACGGCGGGGGCGCACACCCAGATGTCGTCGCTCAGGGTCCGCGCGATCCGCTCAAGGGATTCAAGACCTTCCGCCTCGATCCCGTCGTCGTTTGTCAGGAGGATTCTCATGCGATCTCCCCCCCTTGGGGGGAGACAGGCGCGCATAGCGCGCCAGAGGGGGGCAAGGCGGAACCGGCACGGGGGCGGAAGGCCCCCTCCACCGCGTCGCGGTCCCCCTCCCCCAACGGGGGAGGATTAAGCGCCCACATGGGTCAAACCTCCCATATACGGCTGCAGCACCTGCGGCACCGCAATCCGCCCGTCGTCCTGCTGATAGTTCTCCATAATCGCCACGAGGGTCCGGCCGACCGCCAGCCCCGACCCGTTCAGCGTATGGACGAACTCGGTCTTCTTCTCGCCGGCTCGCTTGAACCGGGCGTCCATGCGCCGCGCCTGGAAATCGCCGCAGTTGGAGCAGGAGCTGATCTCGCGATAGGTGTTCTGGCTGGGCAGCCAGACCTCCAGGTCGAAGGTCTTCTGGGCCGAGAAGCCCATGTCGCCCTTGCACAGCAGCATCCGCCGGAACGGCAGTTCCAGCGCCTTCAGCACCGCCTCGGCGCAGGCCGTCATCCGCTCGTGCTCGGCCTCGGAGTCCTCCGGCCGCGTGATCGACACCATCTCGACCTTGGAGAACTGGTGCTGACGGATCAGCCCGCGCGTATCCCGCCCCGCCGACCCGGCCTCAGCCCGGAAGCAGGGCGTCAGCGCCGTCATCCGCATTGGCGTGGCGAGGTCGTCCTCGGACAGGATTTGATCGCGCACGAGGTTGGTCAGGGAGACTTCGGCGGTGGGGATGAGGTAGCGATTACTGATTGCTAGCTCATTGAGCGTCTCAGTCCATTCCGATGGCTCCATCAGGGGAATGCCTTGCCGCCCCACCTCCCCGGTCGTCAGAGAGGTTGTCCTACTTCCAATCGGTCGCGCCAGACGTGCGTTCCACATGGGAATGAGTGCGCGAATACGACGCTCTTCGTCCATTAGGGACGTCTGAAACAGGTCGTCCTTGAACTTCGGCAACTGCCCCGTGCCGAACATCGCCTCGTCCCGCACCAACAGCGGCGGGTTCACTTCCAGATAGCCGTGTTGGTCCGTCTGCATATCGAGCATGAACTGGCCCACGGCCCGTTCCAGCCGCGCCAGCTGGCCCTTCAGCACCGCGAACCGGGCGCCCGACATCTTGGCCGCCGCCTCGAAGTCCAGCATCCCCAGGGCCTCGCCCAGGTCGGCGTGATCCTTGGCCGGGCCGCCTTCGCGCGGCGTGCCCCAGCGCGAGACCTCGACATTGCCCGCCTCGTCCTCGCCGTCCGGCACATCCTCGGCCGCCAGGTTCTTCAACCCCGCCAGCAGGTCGCGCAGTTCCTTGCCGACGCGGGCCTCGACCTCGGCCGCCGCCGCGATATCGCCCTTCAGCGCCTCGACCTCGGCCTTCAGCCGGTCGGCCTCGGCCATGTCCTTCTTGCCCATGGCGGCGCCGATCAGCTTGGAGGCGGCGTTGCGCTTGGCCAGGGCGTCCTGGCCCGTGGTCTGGGCGTGGCGCAGTTCGGCGTCCAGCCGCAGGATGTCCGCCACCAGCCCGTCGGCCTGATCGACCCCGCGCGACGACCAGCCCGCGACATAAACCTGGGGGTTTTCGCGAATGGCTCTGATGTCGTGCATGGTCTGAAACTTCGGTTGGGCGGGAGAAGCCGAACGCTCTACCCGCCCGCGCGGTTACGGGCAACGGCGGCCGGCCGGTTCCCCCTCTACCAAGCTTCGCGCGGTCCCCCTCCCCCAGAGGGGGAGGAATGCGATGACCGAAATCCTCCCCCTCTGGGGGAGGTGGCGCGGCGCAAAGCGC